>JAGOOA010000053.1 GCA_017992765.1 Syntrophorhabdaceae bacterium | reverse complement strand
CAGATCTGTATCCTTGATTCACACACAGACAAGGAGGCGAGCGACAAAGGGTTATCTCATTAGTTTCTCTTGACGTAACCTTTCACATTTTACCTTTCACGTGTTGTTTGTCCCTTGCTCCTTTTCTCTGCTCTCCGCTCTCAGCTTCCTCTCCGACACCCTGCTGTCAGCGGCCTGAAGTATAATAATTATAGGAAAAACAAATAATTTCGGGGGTATAAGATGGAAAAGAGGGAAGAGCGGGATATCAACGTTTTCCGGGATCTGGCGATCGAGGCGATCAACAGCCAGCAATGGGAAAAGGCGCGGGTAGTGGGGGAGCACCTTCTCGCCATCACGCCCGACGATTCGTCGGTGCATTCTATCTTGGGCCTGGCATTGCTATGGCTGAACGACCTGAAGAGGGCTGAAAAGCATCTCCGAACAAGTATCGGTATGGGCGAGGTGACCTCACGAAACCACAACTTTCTGGCACAGGTATATGCGCGCCGTGGAGACCTCGAAGGCCAGCTCCGCTGGGCGAAAAAGGCCATCGAATGCGATGAGGAGGAGCCGTGGTCGTATCTGGTGGTTGCGGATGCGTATTTCCGTATGGAACAGTTCACCGAGGCGGAGGCCACCCTCCGCCAGGTCCTCGAGCGGGACCCGAAAAATGTGGAAGCGAATACCATACTGGGGCGCCTTTACCTTGCCATGGGGCAGCCAGAAAAGGCCGCTGAGGAGTTCCGTGCGGTGCTCGATGAAGAGTCCGACGAGGCCTATTACTGGGCGAACCTGGGCTATGCCCTGTACCGGGACGGGGAGCTCGGGAAAGCCCTTCAAGCCTTCAGAGAGGCATTGCGCCTCCACCCCCGGAACCCCAGGAGCTACTACGATGTGGGAGACGTCTACATGGCGATGGAGAGATACGACAAGGCGATCCCCTTCCTCGCCTCTGCGATCAAGCTTGACCCCGACAACAGCCTCGCGCACCATGGCTTAAGCCGGATCTTTCTTGATACGGGCAAGTACAAGGAATGCGAGCGGTCCAGCAAGGAAGCACTCCGGGAGGATCCCTATATGGAAAGGCAGGAAAGCAACATCGGGCTATGGTCGACCGCGAACCTCGCGGTGTCATACATATACCAGGAAAGGTACGCGGAGGCGGAAGAGTGCCTGCAGCGGAACGTGGAGCTTCTCGAGTTTACTTACTACAACCTTGGGCTGGCACAGTTCAAACAGGGCAAACACGAGGAGGCGCTGGTGAATTTCCAGAGGGCGCTGGAGTTTGCGCCGACAGACGTCGAATATCTCGACATGCTCGCGAACGCTTACATGGAACTGGGAAGGCTCGAGAAGGCGAAAGAGGCGCTTGAACGGGCAAACACCATAGACAAGAACTACGCCCTTGCCCACTACGACCTCGGAGTGGTGCTTGCACGGATGAAGAACAATGAGGAGGCGCTGCAGTCCTTCAAAAGGGCCCTTGCGCTCAACAAGGACCTCATGTGGGCCTATTACTCGATCGCCTGCATCCATGCACTACAGGGGAAGAAGAAGTCAGCCCTACAGTTCCTGGAGAAGGCCTTCCAGAAGGGGTTTAACGACGAGGAGTACATGGAGAAGGACGCCGACCTCGACAGCCTGCGGGACGACCCGAAATACCAGAGGCTGAAAGAGAGGTATCTTGTAGCCAGGTGATGTCTTACAACACATATGGATAAATGCCCTACTGAAAGGATGGTAAAATAAGAGGAGATGGACCATGATCAAAATGATGGATGAAAAGGAATTGCAGTCGCTGAAAGAAAAGGCCGGCGAAGCGTACAATAAGCAGGTTGAAGAGTGCCTGAAAAAAAGCTCGGGGATCATACTGTCCCCCGGGGAGGTAAAGGGGGATTCGGATGCCTTGTTCTGGGAAGAGATATTTTACGAGCAGTTTAAATAACACCAAATTTCATCTGGAGATGTTCGGGGAGGAAGTTGATCCCTCTGCAGGGGGAGACAAATGCAGAAAGACCAGATTCCCTTGATGCCAGGTTTTGCAATCACGCCAATAGCAGTATCCCCTCCTAAAGATTGGCGAGACCTGTGGGGGACGGACCTGTGGGGGACGTCCTTCAGTATTTCAATTTGGCCCTTCACATCCTTGCTATTGAGCAATTGAAGAACGTCCCCCCTGCGCTGCCGAGGGCCGACCTGTGCAATCCCTTGACAGCATCGAATGTGTAGTGTATTGTAATACAGAGGGAGGTAGTGAGCATGAGATCAGTATTGTCGGTAAGCCTGTCTAAGCAGATGGCGGAGGAGCTGGATGCCTTTGCCAGGGCCACAGGAAGGAACAAGAGCGACATCGTGAAAGAATCGTTGAGCATCTTCCTCTGGGAGACAAGGTTCAGCGATATAAGAAAGCGCCTGGCTAAAAAGGCGAAGGCCGCGAAGGTGATCACTGATGAAGACGTCTTCAAGGCGATCTCGTGAAGGCGGTCTTTGACACGAACGTCCTCATAGCCGCCTTTCTCACCGAAGGCGTCTGTTCAAAGCTTCTTGTAAGGGCCCGTAAGGGAGAATGCGATCTTATCCTGAGCCAGGACATTATCCGGGAATTTGAAAAGGTGCTCAGTAAAAAATTTGGGTTGTCGCGGCAGGAGATATACGATGTACGTGCCGTCCTGTCAGAAGCGACAAAAGAGATCATTCGCAAGGTGGACCCGATAGAACCCGTCTGCAGAGATAAGGACGACAACAAGATCCTTACATGCGCGCTCGCAGCTGACGCTGATCTTCTGGTGACCGGGGACGAAGACCTGCTCGTCATGAAGAAATACGGCAGGACCAGGATCATATCTCCGAGGGAATTCGAAGCCATTTTTGCCGATTAAGCCCTGTAAGTAGTCTGTGGAATTAGGGTCAGCTCTTCAAATGTCAATTGTCCCACGCCCGTTGCCGGCACAAAATGCTGTGCAAAGTAGAGGGGTCAAAACAAGGGGATTGTCAGTAGAAAAAACATTTCTACTTTGGCGGAAAAAGATGTAGATATAAGTAGACTGAAAAAATATCAAGGGGGGCACATATGCCTGAAACCAACGTGTTGATAGGTGAGATACCCAGGAGTGAAACAGAGAAGATACTGATACAGATCCGGGAATACAAAGAGCGGAAATATATCGACTGCCGGATCCATTTTGAGAATGATAAACAGGAGTGGATCCCCACCAAGAAAGGGATAACGCTGAACCATGATGCTGCCCAAAACATGATTGCGCTGCTGCAGAAAGCATTAACGCAGCTTTAGAAATAAGCGGATCTTCCAACCGATCGCTGATCGGGGACGCAGTTCCGGGGCGAATAGAATAGAGTAAGAAAAGATGCATGATTGCAAGACCTGAGCCCAAGCGCGTTATAACAGCTATCGTATGCAATTAGTATCATTAAATAATACTTTTTTGCATATATAGATTATCTGGTCAACGGGGCCAGCCCTTGATATTTGACAGATCTTGAGAATCCTCTGCTGTCAGGCGGGGAGGCGTGAAGACGCGTTCTCTCACTGTCCTGACCCCTCCTTGTTGGGATCTCTTTCCTTTATGTAGGCAAGCATTTCTTTCGTCATATCGGAGTAAGCGTCTATCTGCGAATAGTCGAGTACAATGTTATTGAGGTACTGAAGCATCAGGGTATCCTCGAAGTGGAGGCAGGGGATCATGCCTGACAGGAAAAAACCAAGCTCTTCAAACTTTTCGCACATGAGGCCCGTGGCGGGATCTCCGAGGTTCAGAAACAGGGTGATCTGGTCTATCTTCCTGACGCAGAGATCCTTGAGGAGGCGTCGAAGAGCTGCAACACAGTCCCTCCCGTAATGGTGGATCACTATTTCGGCGATATTGTCTTCGGGAATGATCTTCGATCTCATAATGGAAAGATCATTTTCCGGAACACTGTGGTTTGATGTTGTGAAATCCTTACTTAGTCCCAGATTCGAGTATATCTTACGTAAAATGGCCTCATGATGGGAGGGGAGATAGACGGGAGCAACTGGCAGCCGGACAAGAGGCATAAAACAGTACACATATGTACCACGCTGGGAGAATTTTCCGGCTATGCCCTTGAACGCTATATCGGAAGGCGCACATCCAAGGAGTATTGCACAGTCCTTGAAGCCTATTCTCCCCGTCACCTTCTGCGAATATTCATGAACCGTTACCGGCTTTCCATAGATGCCCTTAAACCCATCGGCCTTCGCTTTATCGATAAGAAATTCCATCATTCTCAGCAACAGGTTGTGGCCCCTGAGGCTTGCCTTCACCGCCCCTCTTCCTGCCTCAAAGATCGTTTCGGTCAAAGCGCCTCTGATCATGGCCTGATGCCCGACGATCTCGCCCTCGCCGGATACCGCAACGATGGAGATAAGAAGACCTTGCCGGTTAAGTTCGGCGAGCCTGTCGGGGTAATACATCACATCCGAGAAGTAAGAATACCCATACGTGCGGTAGAACAGCCTGGAGACTTCCACGGCCTCGGAAGGCCTCATCAACCTCACCTCAATTTCCTGCAATTGAGCTGGAGAAACACTTTCTTCACTGTGCTCCAGGGCCGGTTCCGATCTCGATGCTTCGTCATATTCAGCGATGCTTTTCTCCGGGAGATGTTTTATGAGGTGCAATTCTTTCCCTTCCTTTCCCAGATTGATAAAGGATACCTCATCGACACATTTCTTCATGATATAAGAACCGAGGCCATGGGAAGGTATGTCCCCAATAGTATCAGGTTCCGTGTATCCGGGGATACGATCCGGATCATAAGGAAGGCCTTTATCTTTTATAATGACCTTTATTCCCGTCGTCGATGGTTCAAAGATGATCTGGAAGGCAGCTCGTTCGGCCGGCTCAAAGGCATGTTCGATCACATTGGTTACGGCTTCTTCAAGGGCAAGAAGGAGCGCTTCCTGATCATCTTTCCCGAATCCGATCTCATTTGCGAGCTCCCTCGCAAATGATTGGATCGCATGGAGATAGGCTATCTCATTTGTTATGGTAAGTATTGACCGCCCGCTTATCATGTCCGTCACCTCTGAACAATATTGAACCTCTCATGCAAGAGCAAGAGGCCTAACAGTCAATAAAGCGTAATGAAATGTGCAGCGCTGCAAGCACCAAGCAATCTGTATTCACGCTATTCTGCGGGCACCCACTTTGTGTTGATTAATCTTCATCCAGAGGTCATAAAAATGCAAGGAAATTCTTTGATCGGGTGAATCCGAAGCAGGGGGAGCAGGGGGACATTCTTCAATTGTTCAATAGCAAGGATGTGACCCGGATTGAAGTACTGAAGGATGTCCCCCTGCGACCCCGGGCGGGGAAAGGTGCATCCCCGGTCTCAGCTCAAGAAAAATAGTTGCAGAATACCTGCAATTGCAGGAAAATGGATGAAAAGCGCTGCGGAGGGAATATGGGTGATCTGAGAAAAATGCTCAACCCTGAAACCGTTGTCTTCATTGGAGCGGATGACCAGGCAGGCTCTCGCGAAAGATCGATCCTTGACAACCTGCTCTCATCGGGAGAGAGGCGGGTATGGGCGGTCAACCCGAACAAAAGAAAGGTGTTGGACCTCGATTGTTTATCCTCTGTATCTGACATAGATGAACACATCGACCTTGCTGTGATCGTGGCGCCCGATGGCCTGGTTCTCTCTGCGACGGAAGAGTGCGGGAATAAAGGCGTGGAAGGAGCGATCATCATCTCTCCTGGCCCTGAGGGTTCTATAGAAGAAAGGAAGGGGTTTGAGGAGAGGATATGGGAAATACGAAAAAGGTGCGGCATGAGGGTTATCGGACCAGATAGCAACGGCGTTATTCTGCCGCGCATTGGCCTCAACGCCACCTTTCTCGAGGCAGATCTTTTACCGGGAAGCACGGCGTTTGTTTCCCAGAGCGGTACCATTGCCGCCGCCATGTTGTATTGGGGGATTTACAACAGGATAGGTTTCAGCATGTTTGCGTCTCTCGGCTCAATGGTAGATGTCGACCTCTCTGACATCATCGATCTTCTCCAGGAAGACTATTTCACAAAAAGCATCATGCTCTACGTGGAGCGTATAAAGGATGCAAAGAAGTTCATAAGCGCTTCCCGCTGCTTCGCGAGAGACAAGCCTATCGTGATCCTGAAACCTGGACGGTACCCTGAGAGCACGGAGGCGCTCATCGCCCACACAGGCATCAAGGTAGGAAATGACGCGGTATACGACGCTGCGTTCAAAAGGGCCGGCATAGTCAGGGTAAAGGAGACCGACGATCTTTTTGACACGGCCAAAGTACTTATTTCGAGGTCCCTCCCCAGGGGGCCGAGGCTGGCGGTGATCACCAATTCGGGCGGCATCGGCATCATCGCCTTTGATGCTCTCGTGGAACAGAAAGGGCGGCTTGCGGTTCTTTCTGAAGCCAGCATGGAGAAGCTCGACCGGATCATGCCCTGTTCCTGGAGCAGGAGCAACCCCCTGGATCTGTCAAGGGACGCAGATGTGGAGAGATATGCGCAGGCAACCGATGTGTGTTTGAAAGATGACGGCGTGGACGGCGCCCTCATCATATATGCACCCGCTTCTCATGCTGCCCCGGGAGAGCTGGCAAAGAGGCTGGTGGGTTGTTTGTCGAAGGCCGCAAAACCGGTTGTCGCCGTCTGGATGGGCGACCAATACTCCCGGGAGGGTATTGAGGTTTTCAGGGAGGCAAACGTGCCGGTCTACGGGACGCCGGAGGAAGCGGTCAGGGCCTACATCTACATGCTCAAATACCACAGGGGCATCGAGCTTTTATATGAGACGCCGGAAGAGGCGCCTGAGAACGAGATGATGTTGACAACCCACCTGAGAGGGGTCCTCCGTGACGCCGTTAGGGATCAAAGGGATGTCCTGACCCCGGATGAGTCTGCCGGTTTTCTCAAGAATTACGGCATTCCCGTTTCGGCAGACCTTGGCCAGGGCGGGAATGCCGCGGCACCGGAACGCGTTGTCGATGAATGGGCCTTGAGGTCGTTGAGAGACCTTGATTTTGGGGTGGCCATCCTCTTGATATGCATGACCGGCGGAATAAAAGGCCGAAGTGGTTTTGCCGTCGGATTGCCCCCGCTTAACCGGGTGCTTGCGAGGCGTTTGATAGAGGAAGCAGAATTTTCCGCGGCCGGAGGGCCGGCGGCGAAACGCATGGAGGAGGTCCTGATAAATTTTGCAAAGCTCATCGTTGATTTTCCGGAGATCGCCGAGATAGAGATAGAGTGTGCGGTGACGGCCGGCGGGGAGGTTTATGCGACGCATACGGCGATCCAGGTCGATAAAGATTACCAAAAGGGCATTGTTCAATACCCGCATCTCATCATCATGCCTTATCCGTCCCGTTATACGATACCCTGGAAGATCCGTGACGGGAGGGACGTGCTGCTCCGGCCTCTGAGGGCAGAAGACGAGCCCCTGGTAAGAGAGATGCTCTCCTCGCTGTCGGAAGAGACGCTCAGGGTGAGGTTTTTCGTGGTCATGGAGATCACCCACAGGATGCTTATGCATTTCTGCAACATAGATTACGACAGGGAGATCGCCATCGCGGCGGAACTGAAAGAAGAGGGCAGCAGAAGGATCATAGGCGGCTGCCGTCTTATCGTCGAGCCGGACTCTGGAAAAGGCCAATTCGCCATCCTTATTCACGATGAATTCCAGAAGCAGGGCCTGGGAGAGAAGCTCCTCGATGCCGTCGTAGGGATCGCCAGGGATAAGGGATTACGGGAGATATACGGGATAGTGCTCACGGAGAACGACAAGATGCTGAGGCTGAGCAAGAGAATGGGGTTCAGGTCCACTACGCTTCCGGACGGCATTAGCAGGACCAGCCTGCAGCTCGATTAAAAAATATCAATGGTCAATGTAGAGCGGTAGGGCAGGACGGGGCAGGGGCAAGATTTTTGGAATTTTTTTTTTGCCATTAGCACCAGTTTAATATAGAATGTCTGTTCTTAACCCATTTTTATAAGGAGGACTGGCTTGAAAAAAACTGAAAATGCATCACAGAACATGACGGAACCGACTAAAAACGAAAAGGAAGCCAAAGATAAGCCCAAATCAAATTTCGTGCTTGATTCCATGACCCTCATCAACAGGTCCTATGTCTACGATTTTGCGAGCGATGTCTACTGCAGGGACCACGGAAGAAGCAGGAAGGATTTCATTGGCAACACGGTGGCAAGTATCTGGGGCGAAGCAATGTTCAAAAATGTCATCAAGCCGCATTTGGACAAATGCTTTGCCGGAAGCGTGGTGCACTATGAGAACTGGCTCGAGTTTCCCGGGCAGGATCCACGGTATTACCGCGTATCCTACTCCCCATACTTCAATGCAAAGGGATTCGCCACCCACGTTGTGGTAGCATCTCAGGACATCACCGACCTCAAGAAAGCAGAAGATTTCATCGGGAAGAGCGAAATTAGCTTCAGGTCGAGCTTGAAGAATATGCATTACGGGATCCTCATCTTTGACACAGAAGGGCGTTTTACGTTCGTGAACGACGTGGTCGTTCAGAGGTCAGGGTATCCGCGGGAATGGTACATTGGCAAAAACCTCTTTGACGTGGTCTCCCCGGAAGACCGGGAGAACGTCAAAAAACATTTTGAAGACACGGTGAAGGGCAAAGAAGTCCCTCCCTATGAATTCCCCTTCCAGACGGCAAAAGGCATATCATGGGCAAATATAAGCACAACGGCCATCAAGGAACACGGGCGCATCATTGAAGTGTTGGGCGTTATACTGGATGTTACGAAGCGTAAAAAATTTGAACATGCCCTTATAGAAAAGGAGAAAAAATACAGGACGCTTTTCGAAGACTCAATGGATGCCATATTCATTACCGACAAGAAAGGGAACCTCACCGATGTGAACCGGTCATTCCTGAAGCTCTTCGGTTATACCAAGGAAGAAGTAAAAGAGCTCCGCGCCATCGACACGTACCTGAACAAGGATGATTGCAAGATGTACATAAAGACAATCGAGGAACAGGGTTTCATCGATTATTTCGAAGTAAAGCTGAAGAAAAAAGATGGCACCGTGATGACCTGCCTGCTCAACGGTACCCCCTTTAAGGGGTCCGACGGTTCGATCCAGGGCTACCAGGGCATCGCGCGGGAAGTGAGGAAATAAAAGAAAAGGAAAGGTCCTCTGAGGCTGCGGCTTCACCCACCCGTTTCAGCGCTCAGGCGTCATATTTTTGGTCCGGCCGCCGCCACCCTTGCAGGAACTTTGCCGGCATATTCCTTGAAGTTCTCGATGAACATGTTGGCAAGCTTGCCCGCCTGGGCGTCGTACTCCTCAGGATCGTTCCAGGTGATGCGCTGGTTCAGGACCTCCTTCGGGATGTTGGGACAGGAACCCGGCACGGCTACGCCGAAGACCGGATCATTCGCTGTCGGCACGTTGTCCAGATCTCCGTTCAGCGCCGCGTTGACCATGGCACGGGTATAGGAGATCTTTATCCTCTCTCCCACGCCGTATGGCCCGCCGCCCCAGCCGGTGTTCACCAGCCAGACATTCACCTTGTGCCTGGCGATCTTTTCCCCAAGCAGCTCGGCATAAACCGTGGGGGATAGGGCCATGAAGGGGGCGCCGAAGCATGTGCTGAATGTTGCCTGGGGCTCTGTAACGCCTTTTTCCGTGCCGGCAACCTTTGCCGTGTACCCGGAAAGAAAATAGTACATGGCCTGGTCCGGTGTGAGCTTGGCCAGGGGCGGCAATACGCCGAAAGCATCCGCGGTAAGCATGATGATGTTCCTGGGGTGATCACCCATACCGTTCCTGGTGGCGTTGGGTATATGGGAAATAGGATAGGCTGCCCGGGTGTTTTCCGTAAGCGAATCATCATCGAGATCGAGCCTGCCTGTCACGGGATTGTACGCCACGTTCTCAAGCACTGTTCCAAAGCGCCGCGTGCATTCATATATCTCCGGCTCCTCCTCTGCGGAGAGCTTGATCATCTTGGCGTAGCATCCACCCTCAAAATTGAATACCCCCCGGTCGCTCCAGCCGTGTTCGTCGTCGCCGATCAGGGTGCGCGACGCGTCTGCCGAGAGAGACGTCTTCCCCGTTCCCGAAAGCCCGAAAAAGATGGCCACATCGCCCGCCTTGCCGATATTCGCCGAGCAGTGCATGGAAAGCACATGCTGCTGGGGCAGCAGGTAATTGAGTACGGTAAAGATGGATTTTTTGATCTCTCCGGCGTACTGGGTGCCGCCCACAAGCACTAACTTTTTTCCGAAATCGATAACTATGAACACCTCTGAATGGGTACCATCAAGTTCCGGAACGGCATTGAAATTGGGTACATTGATCAGGGTGAACTCCGGCACGTGTTTGACGAGCTGTTCAGGCGGCGCCTGAATGAAGATGTTGCGGGCGAAAAGGCTATGCCAGGCGGTTTCGGTGATGATCCGGATCGG
>JAGOOA010000052.1 GCA_017992765.1 Syntrophorhabdaceae bacterium | reverse complement strand
CAACAGTAAATAGGAGGCTTTATGAAAGGGTACCTCATGAACTTAAAGATGTCGAAAAAGCTGCTCCTGTCCCCTCTCTGCGTTATGATCTTCCTCGTTATATTCGGCATTGTATCTTATATAGGGAACATAAACCAGAGATCGGCGATCAATGACATCTTCAATAACAGATTTAAGGGATATCAGGCATCGGCCAATATCAGCAACGACCTCGCGAACGTCCATGCCAACGTCTACAAGGTCATCAGCTGGACGAATGCCAATTATGATGCCAAGAAGATCGATGACCTGGGTAAGGATCAATTGGGGGGCATCGATAAGACATCTGAGACCATCAAGAAGATCGTTGCCTCAAAGGGCATCACCGGGGAACAAAAGAAGCTCTACCAGGCATCCCTCGAGCAACTCGCAGAGTACAAGAAGCCGGTGCAGGGGGTTATTGATCTTTCCTCCGGCGATCTCAGTTCGGCGACTATGTTCATGGGCACCGCCGACGACAAGTTCCAGGTGCTCAACAAGACGCTTCAGGACCTCCTCTCCCTCGAGAACAAGCTCAGCAAGGAGAGCTATGACTTCTCCCAGAAGAGCTTTGCCCGTGTACTGGTCATCTCCATCGCGGTCATGGTCATCGCCATCGCCCTGTCGCTCTTCATCAGCATCTTCATGGCGAAGCTTATCCTGAGGCCCATCAACAAGACCATCGAGGTCATCGAGGACATCTCCCGGGGAGACCTGACAAAGCGCATCGACATCCACGCGACAGACGAGATCGGGGAGATGAGCCGGCACTTCAACGTCTTTGTGGACAAGCTCCACGAGACGATCACGAAGGTGGCAAACAGCAGCAGCGACGTATCCTCTGCGGCAGCCACCCTCGACAGCGCGGCGGAGCAGATGGCGGCAGGCGTGGAACAGGCCGCCACCCAGGTGAACTCCGTGGCAACAGCGAGCGAAGAGATGTCAACGACATCCTCGGAGATCGCACAGAACTGCGTCATGGTCGCCAAGAGCTCCGAGAAGGCAAACGCCTCGGCGGTGACCGGCGAGGAGATCATCCAGGAGACGATCTCCGTCATGACGAGGATCAACGAACGGGTAAAACAGTCCGCCGGCATCATCAAGAAACTTGGGACACGCTCCGAGCAGATCGGCGAAGTGGTGGGGCTCATCAATGAGATCGCGGACCAGACCAACCTCCTTGCCCTGAACGCCGCCATTGAGGCGGCGCGAGCCGGCGAGCACGGAAGGGGTTTTGCCGTCGTAGCCGACGAGGTGCGCAAGCTTGCCGAACGGACCACCGAGGCGACCAAGGAGATCGGCGATACCATCGAGGCCATGCAGTCCGAGACGAAGAACGCCGTTGTGTCCATGAAAGAGGGGGAGGACGAGGTGGAACAGGGCGCAAAAGAGGCGTCGAAATCCGGCGATGCCCTGAAGGACATCCTGAAGCAGGTGAATACCGTTACGACCGAGATCAACCAGATCGCCGTCGCCTCTGAGGAGCAGACCGCAACGACCAACGAGATCGCAACGAACATCCAGCAGATCTCAGAGGTGATGCAGGACACGGCGAAGAGGATCCAGGAGAACGCAGGGGCATCCGCACAGCTTGCCAACCTGTCAAAGGAGCTGCAGAGCCTGGTAGGGCAGTTCAGGGTTTAGATAAAACAGCTCATGGCTGATGGCTCATGGCAAGGGCGAAAAGAGCGGAAACAGGTCATGGCAAGTGAAAAAACTAAATGAAACAGGTAATCAGTCGTATACATGTAAAGTGTGATGTATAAAATACTTGAAAAGGAAGGTGGATCATGAAAAAGATTGTTTTTGGATTGCTGATCTCAGTTTTTCTCATAGGGGCAGTAGTAGCTGTTTGTGATGCAGGTTCTAAAGATGATGCGAAAGGTCTTGTAGATAAGGCAGTGGCTTTTGTGAAAGCAAACGGCAAGGCCAAGGCTCTGGCGGAATTCAGCAAGCCGAAAGGACAGTTCGATAAAGGCGAGACTTATGTTTTTGCTTATGACATGACCGCGACAGTTGTTGCGCATCCGAAGAATGCGAAACTGATAGGCAAGAACCTCGCCGATGTTCCTGACAGCGACGGAAAGCTTTTCAGAAAAGAGATCGTTGAGCTTGCCAAGACGAAAGGCTTAGGCTGGGTCGATTACAAGTACCTTAATCCGGAAACGAAGAAGGTTGAGAGCAAAACGACATACATCCAGAAGGCTGAAGATATCATCGTCTGCTGCGGAACATACAAGTAACGGTTGAGACTTTTTGTTCTGTCAGCCAAACGGAGGGGGACAATGACACATTACCTGAACAATCTGAAGATGCACAAGAAGCTGCTTCTGTCGCCGCTGGTTGTTATGTCGTCATTAATAGTCTTCGGCATTGTCTCGTATATCGGTCTTATGGGCCAGCAATCTGCCATCAAGGAGATATTCAACACGAGGTTCGGCGCATACCAGGCGTCCGCAAAGGTTCTTGCAGATGTGCAGAACGTCCATGCCAACATATACAAGCTTATCAGCTGGAGCAATGCGAACTTTGACGATAAAAAGATAGATGATCTTGCAAAGAGCCAAATAGCGACGATCGAACAGTCCCGGGCAGCTGTCGGGAAATTCCTGAAGTTGACCGATGCAAATACCGAGCAGAAGAAAAATTACCAGATAGCCCTGGAGCAATTAACAGGGTATAAGCAGACGGTTCTTAAGGTGGTCGATATGGTGTCTGCAGATTTCAGCCTTGCAACAACGATGATGATGGCCGCCGACGACAAGTTCCAGGTGCTCAACAAGACGCTTCAGGACCTCCTCTCCCTCGAGAACAAGCTCAGCAAGGAGAGCTATGACTTCTCCCAGAAGAGCTTTGCCCGTGTACTGGTCATCTCCATCGCGGTCATGGTCATCGCCATCGCCCTGTCGCTCTTCATCAGCATCTTCATGGCGAAGCTTATCCTGAGGCCCATCAACAAGACCATCGAGGTCATCGAGGACATCTCCCGGGGAGACCTGACAAAGCGCATCGACATCCACGCGACAGACGAGATCGGGGAGATGAGCCGGCACTTCAACGTCTTTGTGGACAAGCTCCACGAGACGATCACGAAGGTGGCAAACAGCAGCAGCGACGTATCCTCTGCGGCAGCCACCCTCGACAGCGCGGCGGAGCAGATGGCGGCAGGCGTGGAACAGGCCGCCACCCAGGTGAACTCCGTGGCAACAGCGAGCGAAGAGATGTCAACGACATCCTCGGAGATCGCACAGAACTGCGTCATGGTCGCCAAGAGCTCCGAGAAGGCAAACGCCTCGGCGGTGACCGGCGAGGAGATCATCCAGGAGACGATCTCCGTCATGACGAGGATCAACGAACGGGTAAAACAGTCCGCCGGCATCATCAAGAAACTTGGGACACGCTCCGAGCAGATCGGCGAAGTGGTGGGGCTCATCAATGAGATCGCGGACCAGACCAACCTCCTTGCCCTGAACGCCGCCATTGAGGCGGCGCGAGCCGGCGAGCACGGAAGGGGTTTTGCCGTCGTAGCCGACGAGGTGCGCAAGCTTGCCGAACGGACCACCGAGGCGACCAAGGAGATCGGCGATACCATCGAGGCCATGCAGTCCGAGACGAAGAACGCCGTTGTGTCCATGAAAGAGGGGGAGGACGAGGTGGAACAGGGCGCAAAAGAGGCGTCGAAATCCGGCGATGCCCTGAAGGACATCCTGAAGCAGGTGAATACCGTTACGACCGAGATCAACCAGATCGCCGTCGCCTCTGAGGAGCAGACCGCAACGACCAACGAGATCGCAACGAACATCCAGCAGATCTCAGAGGTGATGCAGGACACGGCGAAGAGGATCCAGGAGAACGCAGGGGCATCCGCACAGCTTGCCAACCTGTCAAAGGAGCTGCAGAGCCTGGTAGGGCAGTTCAGGGTTTAATCTTCCTCCAGCTTCTGTATCTCCTTTATCTTCAGGTGCTCTTTTATGAGGAAGATGAAGCCCACAATATTGTAAGGGATGTACCATGAGGCGTGGAAAAGGA
Organism: Syntrophorhabdaceae bacterium; assembly: GCA_017992765.1. GTDB lineage: Bacteria > Desulfobacterota > Syntrophorhabdia > Syntrophorhabdales > Syntrophorhabdaceae > UBA5609. Next base: position 6,471 of record JAGOOA010000052.1, on the reverse strand, counting down.
TCGAGGCGGCGAAACCCTCATGCTTCGGCACGTCAAATATGGAGAGCAGGTATACGAGAAGGAATTGATAGAGGCCGAAATATCCGGGAGAAGAAGGGATTGTGATGCCCATGTTGAGGAGAACGCAGATAAAGGGGATGTACATGGGGTTGATATTGATATTCAGGGCCTTAAGAACGAAATAGAGCGCTGCGGCCATACAGAGCCAGGTAATAAAGGCGATAGGGACGAGGACAAGCAGATTCAAGGGGGAGCCTATCCTCTTCAGATTTTCCTGGATCTCGATAAGCCTCTTTCCGAATTTGGAAAAGGCCGGCCTTTTTACCGTTGAAAGCCTTTTGGCAATAGCCCCGGCAAACCTTTCCCTGCTTAAAAGCACCATGAGCGTGATGAGGACGAAGAGCGCGAGGACGAGTATGGAGATGGCCTGGGAGACCCTTGGAGGGAGGCTGTGCTTCGGGAAGAAGACGAACGTTATGAGCAAAAGCCCTATAAGGTCGAATATCCTGTCGATGATGACCGTCGTGATGCCGTACGTGAGAGAGACGCCCGTCCTTTTTGACAGGACATAGCCGCGCGCGATCTCCCCTATCCGTGCGGGAAGAACGTTGTTGATGAAAAGGCCGATCATAAGGGCGGTAAAGGAATCGGCGAACCTTACATTCCCCCCCGCGATCCTTGTCCATTTGACCGAGCAAAGCGTGGCGGCGGCGAAGATAGAGACTGTGGGCATGAACACGAAGCGGGGATCGACGTTTTTAAGGGTATCGACGATCTCCTTGAACCGTATATCCTTCATCGAAAAATAAAGGAGAACGATGCTGATCAGAAGCCCGGCTATTGTAAGGAGTTTGTGCTTTTTCATTTCATCGGCAGCCAACATGTTTTAAAAAGATATGGCTGGTATGTCAAGGAATTAATGCAGCCCACGGCTCATCACAAATCCTAAATACGAATTTCTAAATCCTAAACAAATTCGAATGTTCAAAATTCAAAACACAGGCAACATGTATTTGATATTTTCATTTCAACATTGTTCAGAGTTTAGTGCTTCGATATTAGGATTCACAGCGAGCCCTGTGCCATATTAAATTCTTGACAATTATCCGCCTTTTTTGTTCTATTTAGTCACTAAAAAGGGTTCAGGGTGCATAGCTTCCGGAACCCTTCATTGCTTGAACAGGGGAATTTAATGAAAAGAATTGGAATAATCGGGACGGGTTCCTATCTTCCCGAAAAGGTAATGACGAATTTCGATATTGAGAAATTCCTGGATACGTCCGATGAATGGATCTTCACAAGGACCGGCATTAAGGAAAGGAGGATCGCCGATGAGAAACAGGCGACCTCCGATCTCTGTAAGGTTGCTGCGGAGCGGGCCATGGACGCCGCGGGGGTGAAGCCTGACGACATCGACCTTCTTATCCTCGCCACGATCACGCCTGATACACATTGTCCCGCGGGCTCGAACTGGCTTGAGGCAAAGCTGCAATGCCATCATGCCGTATCATTTGACATAACAGCGGCATGCTCCGGCTTCATCTTTGCGCTACATGTCGCCGACAGGATGATCAGGTGCGGTACGAACAAAAGGGCGCTTGTCGTTGCCGGCGAGATCATGACAAGGGTGGTGAACTGGAAGGAGCGCGAAAGCTGCATCCTCTGGGGCGACGGGGCAGGGGCGGTTGTTATCACCGAAACAGGCGCGGGCGCGGAGATCCTGTCCACCCATATCCACACCGACGGCGCAGGCGGCGACACGCTCCTTATGCCGGGCGGAGGCTCAAAGACGACGCCCATCTCTTACGCGAGCGTTGACCAGGGGCTTCACTTCCTGAAGATGATAGAGGCGAACAAGTCCTTCAAGGTCGCCGTGAACAGGTTCTCGGAGGCCTGCGAAGAAGCGGTTGCTGCGAACGGTTATGCGATCGACGACGTAGATGTCATTATTCCTCATCAGGCAAATCTGCGCATCCTCCAGGGCATGGCGAAGAAATTGAAAACCCCGATGGAGAAGATCTACATGACCATCGAGAAATATGGTAATATATCCTCTGCGACGGTGCCCATAGCCCTTGACGAGGCCGTTCGGGACGGCACCATTGCGAAGGACAGACTGGTTCTTTTAACTGCATTCGGCGGCGGCCTCACCTGGGGCAGTTCTTTGATAAGATGGTAACAACAGCAGAGAGCTGAGAGATAAACATACCATTTTTTATGAAGCGAATTTTTTGAACTCTTCGCTCTATGCTCTTAGCTCTCAGCTGATATTTTCGGAGGGATGGCTGAGCGGCCGAAAGCGGCGGTCTTGAAAACCGTTGGGCGTGCAAGCGCCCCGTGGGTTCGAATCCTACTCCCTCCGCCATATTATCTTTCCGGGCAGCCTGTTAGTCATTTCCGCTTACTAATAATTGAAGAGGAGATGTGAATATATCAAGAGGAGAAGTTCGGTGTCGATCAGGGTAGCTATTAATGGGTTCGGTAGAATCGGGAGGAGCGTTCTCAGGATTGGATGCGGGAAAGAAGAGATCGATTTTGTGGCGATCAACGACCTGGCGGATGCGCCGGCCCTTTCATGTTTATTGAAGTACGATTCGGTTCATGGGGCCTTCAAAGGGGAAGCCGGCTATGAAAAGGATGACCTGATCGTCAACGGAAAAAGGATAAAGACGTTTTCCATAACAGAGCCCGAAAGGCTGCCCTGGAAAGAGATGGGGGTGGACGTCGTTCTGGAAAGCACGGGAAAATTTACAGACGGGAACAGGGCGAAAGGGCATATCCGGTCAGGCGCAGGAAAGGTCATCATATCGGCCCCGGCGGATAATGCCGACGTGACCATCATCCCCGGCGTAAACGACAGCGTCTTCGATATGGAGAAAGACAGCATAATCTCTATGGGCTCCTGCACGGCAAACTGCCTTGCTCCGGTTATCAAGGTGCTGGACGAGGAATATGGCATTGAATCCGGCTTCATGACAACGGTCCATGCATATACGAAGGACCAGCCGCTTGTTGACGAGGCGCACAGGGATCTGAGACGGGGCAGGGCGGCGGGCGTTTCCATAACGCCCACGACAACCGGCGCTTTCAGGGCGATCTCCAAGGTCATGCCCCATCTCCGCGACAGGGTAAGGGGCATCTCGATCAGGGTGCCGACGCCGAATGTCTCGCTTATCGATTTCGTTGTTGCCGTAAAAAAAATGGTTGACCGGGACAGCGTCAACGAAACGTTCAGGAGCTATGCCGGGGGCCCCATGAAAGGGATACTCTCCTGCGAAGAAGAGCCCCTCGTCTCCTGTGATCTTAACGGGAATGCACATTCGGCCGTGGTTGATCTGCCCGGTACGCAGACAATAGGCGGCCGTATTGCCAAGGTCATTGCCTGGTATGATAATGAATACGGTTTTTCCAGCCGGTTGATCGACCTGATGCTTCGCATTGCGAGGTCAGGGTAATTTTTTGAGATCTTGTCCGGAGCTTAGTCTCCTGCAAGCTCGAAGTGGAGCCGCTTGCGTTCCACGTCGGCGAGGACGACCCTTACCTTCACCCTGTCGCCGATGCGGAATATCTTCTTCGTCCTCCTCCCAATGAGCCTGAACTTCTCTTCCTGGAAGATGAAGTAGTCGCTCCGGAGGTCTGACAGGAGGACGACGCCCTCAACAAAGATATCAAGGAGCTCCACAAAAAATCCAAAGGATGTGATGTGGGAGATGATCCCTTCGTACGCCTCTCCCAGCTTGTCCTTCATGAAGAGTATCCTGATCCTGTCTTCGAGCTCCCTCTCGGCGTCCATCGCTACGCGCTCCCTGCCTGAAAGATGAATGGCCATCTCGCCGAGCTGCTCTTCGCTGTAAGGGCTGCGCCCGTTAAAGGTGCTTTTCAGGATCCTGTGGCATACAAGGTCCGGATATCTCCTGATCGGTGATGTAAAGTGAAGATAGCAGTCCGAGGCAAGGCCGTAGTGCCCTTTGTTCACCGGCGAATATTGTGCCTGCTTCATGGAACGCAGAAGCACCCTGTTGATAAAAAATTCATAATCCGTCCCGTGAACATTTTCGAGTATCTGTGCCAGGAAGGTCCTCCGGTCTTTACACTGCCTGTTGACGGGGAGCGTATAGAGAAGCTTTTCGAAGTCCCGCAGCTTCTCCTTGTCAGGAGGTTCGTGGATCCTGTATATGGCGGGAAGGTTTTTCTGAAAGAGATGGCGTGCCACCGCCTCGTTCGCGGCGATCATGAACTCCTCGATGATCTGGTGCGAGAAAAGCCTCTGCGACCGGAGGATATCTTTGATGCCGCCTTCGATATCGAGCACCACCTCCGGCTCCGGCAGATCGAAATCGAGGGTGCCTCTCCTCGCCCTCCTTTCCTTGAGGGCAAAGGCAAGCTCCCTCATGTGCTCCAGGTCGGGCATAATATCAGCCAGCTGTGCGCATGTTCTGCTGTCGCCGTTGAGCGCCTCTTCGACCTGATTGTAGGTGAGCCTCCTCATGCTCCTGATGATCGATTTGTGAAAGGCGCTTCTTGTGAGATCCCCATCCTTTGTAAAGTGCATCGTCGCTGTCATGGTGAGCCTGTCCTCGTCAGGGTTCAGGCTGCAAAGGACGTTGGAGAGCGCCTTGGGGATCATCGGCAGGACCTTTCCGGGAAAATATACGCTGGTGCCCCTTTCGTATGCTTCCCGGTCAATGCCCGATGATGGAAGAACGTAGTGGGAGACATCAGCAATGGAGACATAGAGCGTGTAGCCGCCTTTTGTCCTGGTGATAGAGACGGCGTCATCAAAATCTTTTGCGTATTCTCCGTCGATGGTGACGTGCCTCAGCATCCTCAGGTCGGTCCTGTCCTGTTCGATCTCGTCGTCTAATCTCATGGACCTTGCCTCTGATTCGGTCTTTTGCCTGAACCGAAGAGGCAGGTTGTATTTATACTCCACGAACTGTGCTATAGACGGGATGCTGTCCAGGCCTTTCAATATCCTGACGACGGCACATTCAGGGCTTTTCCATTCTTCGGGAAACTTCGTTATCTTCGCAGCCGCAATGTCGCCATCGCCTATCTTTTTATTTTTCGGGTACGAGCTGACGATGAAACGATGGGAGATCCTTTCGTCCTCGGGAGTAATATAGAACAGGCCCTTCTGTTCCTGTACGAACCCTACGATATTCCGCATATTCCGGTGGGCAACCTTTACGATCTTGCCTTCCTTGCGCCCCCTCGCAGTGTGTTCGATGCGTACGATGACCCTGTCGCCGTGGAGCGCCTCTTTGATGGATCGTGCCGGAACAAAGATATCTTTTTCATTTGGCTTGTCAGGGATGACAAACCCGTTCCCGCTTTTCGTACACCAGAGCGTTCCGGCCATGAGGTTCATCTCCCGCGGTATGCCGAATGTTCCGCTCTTCAGCCTCACCACCGAACCTTTCTCAACGAGGTCCCCCAGGAACCGCTTCAGTTCTTTTCTGTGTTTCCTGCCGACGCGGAGGCCGGCGACAAGATCGTTGAGGCTAATCGGACGCCCTTCCCGGGCAAGGATCCTGGTGATGGTCTTTTCATCAAAGGGCGGCGAGATGTTGTGTTTTCTCTTTTTCATGTTAGAGACAGTATATAGTATATCGTGAGAAAGGTGAAAGGTAAAAGGTAAAAGGTAAAAGGTGAAAGGTGAAAGGTAAAGAAAAATCTCGTAAGTCGTAAGGGGTAAGTCGTAAGGGGAGAAAGGCAGCGGAGAGCATGGAGCGGAGAGCGGAGAGTGAAAGGCGTAAACCCGTAAGGTACAATTGGTTTAATCGCCTCACGCCTTACGATTTACGGGTGTTCCGCTTTTTGCTCGCCGAACGCCGAACGCTTCACGCCGAACGTTCTCTCGGGAGCCTCGATATACTATATACGAACTACGATATGCGGTCTTTTATGTTCTGCTTGTGTCCTTCTGTGGTGAGCGTGATCTCTCCCGTTATTTTGTTCTGAGCGGCGAAGACGACGCCGCGCAGCGCCAGGATCGACAATCCCTCGATCAACGTATCATCGATGTTTAATCCGCAGGCGCCGCCGAGGTTCACCACCTGGTTGTGTACCGTGCCGGTTTCGCTTTCCGCGTAAAGGGACCCCTTCTCGCCGTAAAGAGAGAGGCTGCTGCCGTGGATATGGGATCTGTAGATAATGGTGAACTCCCTGCCGTTGTCCGTGACGAGGTAGGCACAGGCCGTACCCATCGCATCGGGGCTTCCTTCAACCTCTTGTATGTCTATCTTGTTTATCGTGATCACCGCATGCGCTCCTCTTTGCCGGATCCTTCGAGATAGCGTACGCACCCTTTTACCATTAAATGCAGGGTAATTTACGCCGCACTGCCTCTTGAGGGTGAAGCCTAAGGATTCGGGGGAGGGGATTCTTCGACCTTTCCCATACAGCTATTGACCCCTTTTACGTAGAGCCTGCCAACGGTTTCAAAGAGGATGTATTGTGTTGACAGGA
>JAGOOA010000018.1:44338-48261 GCA_017992765.1 Syntrophorhabdaceae bacterium | reverse complement strand
GGCCCCTTCGGCGCGAAGGAGGTCGGGGAGGGGGCGATCATGCCCACGATCCCTGCGATCCTGAACGCCATCTACGACGCCGTCGGCGTGCGCATCACCGAGCTCCCCGTGACGGCGGAGAGGCTGTACACGGCGCTGCAGGAGAAGGATAAGAAGTAGAGAGATCATGTCCATACTGCTCATTCAGAACTGGGATATCATTCATGGAAAGGAAGAGGAGTATGCGAAGTTTATTACTGAAGTATATATACCCGAAACTACGGGGATCGGGATCATTTCCGTAGGCGGTTTTTATGTGGAAGTGGGCTTTGGACCGCGGGTCATCGCGGTCCACAGCGTCAACGAGATGGGCGAGCTCCTGAAGGCCCTTACCGACACGACGTTTAAAAACCTTGCGAAGGAGCTGAGGAAGTACGTCTACAATTTGAGGAGGTACGTGCTGGAGCCCACAGGCGCCGCCCAAAAGGGGAAGTACACAATTCAGAAGGGCGTGTGGAAGTTTAACCAATATTACGATCTGAGGCCCGGGGTAAAGAGGTCGTACGCGGAGTTTCTTGTCAATGAATATATCCCGGCCATGGAGAAGATCGATTACGTTAAAGTAACGGGCGGCTGGAACGTTGTCCTCGGGGGGTTCAGCGAGATCATTGCAGAGTTTACCTTTGCCGATTCCATAGACATCGGGAGGCTCCTCGCGAATGAGGATTTCAGAAAGATATCGCTGAGGCTTAAAAACGAGTACGCGACCAACTATATGAGCAGGATCATCCGCTGCACCGAGCGGTTTGATGAGCCGCGATGGTTTAAAGTTTAGGAAGGGGAACCATACTATGGTCTGATGTTGCAGAGTGATTCGTAATTGAAGGGAGGTGATTTCTTTTACGGTACAAACAAAAAAAAGGGGGTAATTATGGCAGATGCAAAGAAGTTTCCGTACGCGTCAGAGGTAGTACTACCACCGGAGCTCGAAGGCTGGGAAGAGATGTACCCGCCCCAGCGTCTATTCAGCAAGGACAGAGAAGCCTGGGAGAATAAGCATTTCTGGTATCAGGACAAGATCCACGCGCCTGAGCCCATGTATCCGCTTGACGATATCTTCCAGGAGGCATGGCAGATATCTCTTTCCCAGTTCACCACAAGGGTTTTCTGTATCCCGCCGGCACAGGGCGTAGCGCAGAGGATGCTCGGGTGCTACATGTATATTACGGCGGTGGAGCCGCCGCCTCCGGAGGTGATCGGAGAGAAGGCGGAGCGCTTTCAGAAAAGGGTGTTTTACGTTTTTGAGAACTACGATGCGCTGTGGGACAAGTGGCTTGCAAAGTTCCAGGCCCTGGGAAGGGAGATGGAATCGCTCAAGATACCAAAGGAATTTGACAAATATGTTCCCGATTCCGAGATCTTCCCGGCCCCGAGAGGCTATACCCAGGCATACGAGATCATAGAGGCGTTCAATACCATCATTAGCCAGATATTCAAGGCATGGCAGTACCATTTTGAGTATTTGAACCTTGCCTACCTCGGGTATCTCATGTTTGTGGACACGGCGCGGAAATTATTCCCCGGCATAAAAGAGAGCACCATCGGAAAAATGGTCGCCGGGGCCGAGGTATCCATGTTCCGCCCGGAGGAAGAGCTGTGCCGGTTAAGCAGGCTGGCAGCAGGGCAGCCGCCCGTGGCCGAGATCCTGAAAAAGAACATCCCTGCCGATAAGAAGATGGAAGAACTAAGGAGTATTGATGCCGGGAGGGTATGGATCGAGGAGCTCGAGAGGATCAAAAATCCCTGGTTCTTCGTATCCTGCGGAAGCGGCTGGTACCACTTCGAGGGAAGCTGGACAAACAAGATGGACGTGCCTTTCAGCTATATGCAGAGCTACGTCGAGAGGCTCCAAAAGGGAGAGAAGATAGAGAGGTCCCTCACGGCGATCAGCGAGGAAAGGGACAGGATCGTCAGCGAGTACAAGGCCCTTATAAAGACAGACGATGACAGGAAGTCTTTTGAGGATGCATACAAGGTCGTAAGGACGATCTACCGGTATGCCGAAGACCACCTCTTCTGGGTTGAGCACTGGCTCCATACGATCTGGTTCGAAAAGATCAGGGAATTCGGAGATGTCCTTGTTAAGAACAACGTGCTGAAGAAAACGGACGACATATTCCTCTTCAACAGATTTGAAGTGCCCATGCTGCTCGAAGACCTGGCAACTGCGTGGGCTCTGGGCGAAGGCGCCCCCACGAGGGGTAAATTCTGGATGGAAAAGGCGGCGAAGAGGGAGAAGATACTTGATGCGGCGAGGAAATGGATGGCGGCGCCGGGGCTTGGCGTGCCGCCGGAAGAGGTTTCCGAGCCGTTCACCGTCATGCTCTGGGGGGTCACTACGGACAAAGTGGCCGAATGGCTGAAGGGTTCCGAGACGGCATCCAAGGACGTTAACGAGATCAAGGGATTTGCGTCATCAGCTGGAGTTGCCGAAGGCCCTGCGAGGGTGCTCAAGCTCCTTGAAGACGTCGTGAAGCTGGAGGCAGGGGAGATCATGGTTGCCCCCTGCACCAATCCTTCATGGGCGCCGGTCTTTACAAAGATAAAGGCGGCCGTAACGGACATCGGGGGGCTCACATCCCATGCTGCCATTGTTTCGAGGGAGTATGGCCTGCCGTCTGTGACCGGTACGGGGATCGCCACATCGGTAATAAAAACAGGCGATATCATCAAGGTCGACGGCAGTACGGGTGTTGTCACGATCGTTAAGAGGATATAGGCTTTGTAAGCAAGGCGGGTTGGGAGTGCCGTTGCAGCGCTCCCAACCCCTTACGAAGAAAAAAGGATGAAGTAAAGAAGGGGGAATTATCATGGCAGAGAAATGGATCTACTGGTTGAAAGAGGTTGGGCAGGAGGACAATAATGTTGTCGGAAAGAAGTGCGCCAACCTTGGAGAGATGACAAAGGCCGGGTTCCACGTACCGCCGGGCTTCGCCCTCGGTGTTGAGGCATATTCCCGGTTCATGAAAGAGACGGAGGCCACGGACCTTTTATTAAAATTTCTGGATACCTTCCACGCTGACCCGAACAATGTTGCCGACACCTTGAAATACGAAGAGGCGTCGAATACAATGAGAGCTCTGGTTGAATCGGTAAAAATGCCGCCTGATATGGAAAAGAATATAAAAGAATACTACGCAGAGATGTGCAGGATTGCAGGCTGTGAAAATATATATGTTGCGACGCGTTCGGCAGGGCCGACGAGCCACCCTGGCCAGTATGAGACATACCTGAACGTAAGCGGGGCAGATGATGTGGTGCTGAATGTGACACGGGTATGGTCGAGCACGTTCAACACCCGCTCCGTCATCGCGAGGGCAAGGCTCAACCTGCCGCTTCATTACGACCCGATAGGCGTGGCGGTGCTGACCATGGTTGACGCAAAGGCCGCGGGAGTGATGTTCACGGTAAACCCTGTGAACGGCGACGAGTCAAAGGTGGCGATCGAAGGGAGCTTCGGCTACGGAGAGGCGGTCGTCTCGGGCAACGTGACGCCCGACAGGTACCTGGTAGATAAGATCACCCTGGAGATAGATGAAAAGGTCATTTCAGATAAAGGGAGCGAATTCATCTACAACCCTGAAACAAAAGAGATGGAATATATAGAGCTGCCACCGGACCAAAGGAAAAGGCAGTGCCTTGAAGATAAAGAGGTGCTGGAGCTCACGAGGCTCGCAAAAAAGGTCGAAGCCCATTTCGGATGCCCCCAGGACGTAGAGTGGTCCATCTCGAGAAGCCTTCCATTCCCGGAAAGCATCTTTCTCGTGCAGGCCCGCCCGGAGAGCGTGTGGGGCAAGAAGAAGAAAGAGTCGGTACTGGGCAAGAAGAGCGGCATGGAGCTTCTGTTCGAGAGGGCAACGACGCCCATAAAGCTGAAGATCTGA
>JAGOOA010000018.1:32974-44238 GCA_017992765.1 Syntrophorhabdaceae bacterium | reverse complement strand
GGGGGGGTGAATGATTCGGCCGGGCTTCCTCTCCTACGCCAAACGCAGCATGGGAATCTGTTATGAAAAGATATCTGCTCATCATCACGACGCTTGATACGAAAGGAAGGGAGGCGGAATATGTGAGGGGTTGTGTTCAGGGCCTTGGCGTGCAGCCTGTGTTGATGGATACGGGAACCCTGGGAAAGCCGCTTGTTGATCCTGACATTACGAGCAAAAATGTAGCGCTTGCGGCCGGGTATGACCTTGAAGATATTATGAAGAAAAAAGACCGCTCGGCCGCCGTTGCGGCAATGCAGAAAGGCGGGGCCGTCCTGGCGAGGCGTTTGTTCGATGAGGGAAAGCTCCACGGTGTTTTCGGGATGGGCGGCGGCACCGGGACGGCGATAGTGACATCGATCATGCGCTCGCTGCCGTTCGGCCTTCCGAAGGTTGTCGTTTCAACCGTCGCGTCCCGCGACATCAGGGAGTACATAGGCACAAAAGACATCGTCATGTTCCATTCTGTAGCAGACATCCTGGGCTCCAACGAATTTATTCGTCGCATACTCGCGCAGGCGGCCCATGCGGTATGCGGGATGATGCAGCTGGGGGCCGCCGTCAAACAGGGGAAACCCATGGTGGGAGTCACGGCCTACGGCGTCAACTCTGCCTGCGCGCTGAACGCAGAGCCGTTCCTTGGAAAAAAGGGATACGAGATGATCGGGTTTCATGCCAACGGGGTCGGCGGAATGGCAATGGAAGAGATGGTAGGGCAGGGGCTGCTCGCCGGCGTCCTTGATTTTACCCCCCACGAATTGGCGGACGAGATGTATGGAGGGTATTGCAGGGGCATAGGCCAGAAGCGGTTCGAGATGGCAGGGGAAATGGGCATACCGCTCGTTCTCGCGCCCGGCGGCCTCGACAATGCCGTCTTCAGCCCCTATTACCCAATGCCGGACGCCTTGAAGGGGAGAAAGATCCACGCACACGACACGCGTTTTTGTGTTCGCATGGAGAAGGATGAAATGGTAAGGTTTGCGGAGATCATCGGGGAGAAGCTCAACAGGTCGCGGGGGCCGGCCCATGTGCTTATACCGGGGAGGGGATGGTCCGAGGCCGACAAGCCCGGAATGGAGCTTTTCGATCCTGATGCCGACAGGGTCTTTGTTGACAGGTTGAAGAAGATCCTCGGGACGGGTATCCCCGTTGAGGAGATGGACGTCCACATAAGCGAGACGGCATTTGCGGAGCGGGCGGTAGATATCCTCGACGGGATGATAAAAAAGATAGAGAAAAACCACGCAGAAAAGGTAAAATAACAGGATGGATCTTTTTGACATCACGGAGCAAAAAGGGCCTTTTGCGGTATCGGCGCACACCATGCTGATCGGCAGCGACGTCCTTGTCGCTCTCACCGGCGGACGCGCCCACATAGGCGCTGTCGCTATTGCGCAGCCAAGGCCCAGCATCAAGGACGCGCACAAGATAAGCTCGACCAGCTCTGTCTTTACCCATGTAGGCCACAAGGAAGACGTGGTGGCAAAGGCAATGTCGGAGGAGCTTTCAAAAGAGCTGAACAAAAGGGCGGTGGTCGCCGCCGGCATCCACTGGGATGGGTTGAAAAAGAAAGACATCGAGCTTATCGTCGATCTATGCAGGAAGATTACAAAAAGGATCATCGCGGAGGTATCAAAAAGGTGAGGCGCATAATCGTCGGCATCACGGGTGCGACAGGGGTCATCTATGGCATCAGACTGCTCGAGGCGCTAAAGAACGCAGAGGTAGAAACGCACCTTATCCTCTCTGATGCGGGGAAGAAGAACATACTTATTGAAACGGATTACGCGATCGGGGATGTGGAGGGGCTTGCCTCCCAGGTCCACGATGTGGAGAATCTCGCATCTTCCATATCGAGCGGATCCTTCAAAACAGATGGGATGGTCATAGTTCCCTGCACGGTGAAGACGCTTTCCGGCGTAGCCCACTCGTATAACGACAACCTTATTGTGCGGGCCGCCGACGTTGTCCTGAAAGAAAGGCGGAGGCTGATCCTTGTGGTGCGGGAGACGCCGCTTCATAAAGGCCACCTTGAGCTTATGAGCAGGGTTGCCGACCTCGGCGGCATCATCCTGCCGCCTATCCCCGCGTTCTACCACTCGCCGCGCACCATAGACGACCTGCTGGATCACACCACAGGAAAGATACTGGACCTTCTTGAGATCGAAAACTCCCTCTTTGCGAGATGGAAGGGAATGAACGGACGGAAACCGTAAGAATCTGTTCTATGTTCCATGTTCAACGTTAAAATAGGGTAGATCCGATGCGCCAAAGAGGACGCGAGCGACGAGTATCCATAGGCTGTTCCTTTTAGATTCTTCCCTATGAACCGTGAGCTATGAGCTATGAGTTAGTAAAAATCTGCCATAAGCTCATTATCGTTCTTAATAGTGAACAATTATTTTTACAATGGTTGTTGACAATCTTATGAAATTCATGATAGATAATGCTTACATTTTTTGTTCAGGTTGTTTTTTTAAAAATACAATTAAGAATACAATATGGACACAATAAATTTAAGCAATAAAGTCGATTGGGAATTCATAGAGCAGGTAAAGGAAGAAAGCGGACAGAACCCTTCTCTCTGCTATCAATGCGGCAACTGCACTGCAGGCTGTCCCTATACAAATTATTTCGATTATCCCGTGAGCATGGTCATGCGGCTTCTCCAGGCCGGGCAGAAAGATACCATCCTCAATTCAAAGGCGATCTGGCTGTGCGCGACCTGCGAGACCTGTACGACGAGATGCCCCTGCGAGATAGATGTTGCGCACATAATGGATACATTAAGGATCATCGCGCGGAGAGAAGGCAGGGTTTCCGAAAAGGATATAAAGCTTTTCTACGACTCCTTTCTTGACTCAGTGAAGCAGTTCGGCCGGATCTACGAGGTGGGCACGCTCCTCATGTACAACCTGAGGTCCGGCCATCTTTTCGCCGATGCAGACCTGGGGCCAAAGGTGCTGACAAAGGGGAAGATCCACTTTTTCCCGACGAAGATAAAAGGCAGCGACAAGGTCGCACAGATCTTTGAACGCTTCCAGAAAAAGGCTAAAAGACATGGCTGAAAAAGAATACGCCTATTACAGCGGCTGTTCCCTCGAGGGCACCGCGAAGGAATACGACACCTCTCTCAGGCTTGTTATGGAGGCGCTGGGAGTAAAGCTTGAAGAGATACCGGACTGGAGCTGCTGCGGTTCAACTCCGGCCCATACCGTTGACCATGTCTTCGCCGCGGCCCTTGCCGCACGGAATCTTGCTATCATTGAAAAGATGAATACCCGCACCGTGACGGTGCCATGCCCGTCGTGCCTGACTGTGCTGAAAAAGGCGCATATCGGTATGACCACCGACGAATCCTTTAAAAACGAAGTAAACGCGCTTCTTGACGAACCGTACGAAGGGAAGGTTACCGCCAAATCGTCACTGCAGGTTATCTACGAAGACATCGGCCTTGAGGCGATCGCCGACAGGGTGACCCATGCATTGCCGGACCTCAAGGTCGTGGCCTATTATGGCTGTATCCTCAACAGGCCGCCCGATATCGCCCAGTTTGATGACCCGGAGAACCCCGTTGCAATGGACAAGGTCATCTCGGCCCTCGGCGTAGAGGTGCTTGATTATGCCTTTAAGACAGAATGCTGCGGCGCCGCGTTCGGCGTCCCCAAGCGGTCGATGGTGAACGAGCTGGCGTATAAGGTCCTCTCCATGGCCGTTGAAGCAGGGGCGAACTGCATCGCCGTTGCCTGCCCGCTCTGCCAGCAGAACCTTGACCTCCGTCAGGAGCAGGTGAACCAGGCCATGGGCTCGTCGTTCAACATCCCCGTTCTTTATTTTACGCAGATCATGGGGCTTGCCTACGGGTATTCCTCCGACGAGATGGAGCTCGACAAGCTGGTAGTCGGCGCCGATCACCTTATAAGATCGAGGATGCCCGTTGAAGAATACAGGAAGATGAAAGAGGCTGAGGCCGCGGCGGCAAAAAAGCCGGCAAAGGCAAAGGCAATGAAAGAAGAACCGAAAGAAGCGGAAGCGGCAAAAACGGAGGGGAACTGACCTATGCGCGTTGGTGTTTTTATTTGCCATTGCGGAAATAACATCGCGGGAACTGTTGACGTGGCGAGAGTGGCCGCCGAGATGAGGAAGCTGCCGGGCGTCGTCTATGCCACGAACTATATGTACACCTGCTCTGAGCCGGGACAGGAAGAGATCAAGCAGGCGATAAAGAAGGAGAACCTCGATAGGATCGTTGTCGCCGCATGCTCGCCGAGGATGCACGAGAACACGTTCAGGAAGACCGTCGAAAAGGCAGGGCTGAACCGGTATTACTTTGAGATGGCCAACATCAGGGAGCATATCTCGTGGATCGGCGAGAACAAGGAGCTCAATACCAACAAGGCGATCGAGGCGGTAAAGATGGCCGTTGCGAAGGTGATGAACGACAAGCCGCTCTACTCGTCGTCGTTCAAGGTCAACAAGCGCGTCATGGTCATCGGCGGCGGAGTTGCCGGGATGCAGGCGGCGCTTGACTGCGCCGACGGCGGGCTGGACGTGGTCCTTGTCGAGAAAAGCCCAAGCATCGGCGGGATGATGGCGCGGCTTGACAAGACGTTTCCCACCATAGACTGCTCGATATGCATCCTCGGGCCCAAGATGGTCGATGTGGCGCAGCATGAAAAGATCAAGCTCTACGCCTACTCGGAGATCGAGGAGATAAAAGGCTACGTCGGCAACTACCAGGTCAAGATAAGGAAGAAGGCGACCTACGTTGACTGGACGAAGTGCACGGGCTGCGGCGCATGCATGGAGAAGTGCCCCACCAGGAACGCTTACGATCATTTCAACTTCGGGGTTGCCCCGACGCGGGCGATCAACATACCGTTCCCGCAGGCGATCCCCAAGAAGGCAAAGATCGACCCGACGTTCTGCAGGCAGTTCACGAAAGGGAAATGCGGCGTCTGCGCAAAGATATGCCCTACGGGCGCGATCAATTACGAGATGCAGGACGAGATCGTCACCGAGGACATCGGCGCGATCGTTGTCTCAACCGGATACGGGCTTTTCGACCTCGATAAGTTCCCAGAGTACGGCGCCGGGCGCTATCCCGACGTGATCACGGGCATCCAGTACGAGCGGATCCTCAATGCCTCGGGGCCCACGTCAGGCCACATCCTGCGGCCGTCCGACCAGGCCGAGCCGAAGACGGTCGTCTTTGTCTCCTGCGCCGGATCGAGGGACAAGTCGCTCGGAGTGCCCTACTGCTCCAACTTCTGCTGTATGTACATCGCAAAGCAGGCGATCCTCACAAAGGACCATGTGCCCGACTCGCAGTCCTATGTCTTTTATATGGATATCCGCTCACCCGGGAAAGGGTACGACGAGTTCACGAGAAGGGCCCAGGAAGACTACGGCGTGAAATATATCCGGGGCCGCGTCTCGAGGATCTACCCGAAGGGAAAGAAGATGGTGGTGAGAGGGGCGGATACGCTCCTTGGCACACAGGTTGAGATAGAGGCGGACCTCGTCGTCCTCGCAACAGCGGTAATTTCGGCGCCGGGCGCCGCGAATATGGCGGAGAAGCTCCATATCTCCTACGATACGTTCGGCTTCTATGTTGAAAGCCATCCCAAATTAAGGCCCGTAGAAACGAACACGTCGGGGGTATTCCTCGCAGGCGCATGCCAGGGGCCGAAAGATATTCCCGCTTCAGTGGGCCAGGGGAGCGCTGCGGCAAGCAAGGTGCTGTCGCTCTTCTCGAAGGACATGCTCGAATCCGACCCGGCGATCGCACAGGTCAACATCAACGCCTGCGTCGGGTGCCTGAAGTGCGTCAAGACCTGTCCTTTCCAGGCCATCAAGGAAGAAGAGCTCAGGAACGGCAAGAAGGTCGCAAAGGTCATCGAGACGGTCTGCGCCGGCTGCGGCGTCTGCACGTCCACGTGCCCCTGCGGCGCGATCCAGCTTCAGCACTTTACCGACAACCAGCTCTTAGCGGAGGTTAATGCCATATGCCAGAGCTAACAGGAAAGGAACTTCGGGTCGTAGGTTTTCTTTGCAACTGGTGTTCCTACGGTGGTGCGGATACGGCCGGCGTGGCGCGGTTCAAACAGCCCACGGACCTGCGCATTATCAGGGTGCCCTGTTCGGGCAGGGTGGACCCGCTCTTCGTCGTAAAGGCCCTCCTTGCCGGCGCCGACGGCGTCCTTGTTTCAGGATGCCATCCAAGAGATTGCCACTACACGGACGGCAATTTCTATGCACGCAGGAGGCTTGAGATGCTGAAAAGGCTCCTTCCTTTCATCGGAATCGATGAAAGAAGGTTTCACTATACATGGGTTTCTGCATCTGAAGGGCAGAAATGGCAGCAGGTGGTCACCGAGTTCACGAACAGGCTCCACCAGATCGGCCCGTTGCATGCAAAGAAGGAGAATGAAGGTTGAGCACTGAAAAAGTGAGAGAGGCGATCGCGAAGATATTGCCGGACGTTGAGACGGTGATCTGCTGGCAGGGCGGTTTCGATGCCCTCCACGCAACGCCTTGCTTCATCACCAAGCCCGAACAGATCGACAAGGCCATATGGAGCCCGCTGTGCGCGCAGAACCTGACAAGCTACCTGCCCTCCCTGAACAAGAAGAAGGTGGGCATCGTCGTCAAGGGCTGCGACAGCAGGACGATCGTGCAGTATATGCAGGAAGGACTCATCGACCGGGAAAAGGTCGTCATCATAGGCGTTCCATGCACAGGGGTAGTGAGCGTGAAGAAGGTGCTGAAGGAGATAGGGTATCAGCCTGTTGCCGATGTTGCCTTTGATAACAACGGAAATATTGTCGTGAAGACATCGAAAGGCGAAAAAACACTGGCAATTGCCGATGCCTGCCCCGATAAATGTTCGACCTGCCAGTATCCGACACCGCTTGTTTACGACTACCTCGCCGGCGACCCGATCACATCGGACAAGCCGAAGGAAAGCGTCTACCAGGATATACGCGAATTTGAGGCGAAGACGCTGGAAGAGAAAAAGGCTTACTGGGAGAAGGAACTTGGCCGCTGCATCCGCTGCTACGCGTGCAGGAACGCGTGCCCTATGTGCATCTGCCAGGACAGCTGCATCGCCGAGACGCGAGAGCCGCACTGGATCAGCCAGAAGCTCTCCCTGCAGGAGAAGTTCATGTTCCACATGATCCATGCCCTGCACCTTGCAGGCCGCTGCGTCGAGTGCGGCGAATGCGACCGGGTCTGTCCCATGGACATCCCTGTTTCGAAGATAAAGAAGAAGATCAACGCCGAGATGAAAGAGCTTTTCAATTACGAGACCGGGGTCAATCCCGACGATAGGCCGCCGATGTTCACCTTTAACGTTGATGAAGTGAAGATCAAGGAGCACAAGATCTGATGCCAGATACAGGTTACCTTCCCAAGGGAAAGATAAAGGACTTTATCAAGGAGCTCGCGAAGGACGCCATCGTCTACGCGCCCATCCTTGAAGGGGAAACCGTAGTCTTCGGTCCTTTCAGCGAAGAGCGGGAACTGTGCCTTGAAAGGCCGGCGAATACCCCTCCGAAGTCGGTCATCTATCCTCAGAGCGAGACGCTCTTTACGTTCGAGCACAAGAAAGACCCCGAGGACCATCAGAAGATGTCCGTTGAATTAAAGGCCGGCATCGATGCCCCGGGCACGGTCATCTTCGGAGCGCGCCCCTGTGACGCCAAGGGCTTCGTTATCTACGACCGGGTGTTCATCAATACCGATACGCCCGACCCCTATTATATGAAACGGCGCGAGAACACGCTTATTGTTACGCTGAGCTGCACGGCCCCTTTCCCGGGATGCTTTTGCGTTGCCGTCGGAGGCGGCCCGGCAAGCAAGGAAGGCGCAGACGCAATGCTGACGGAGCTTCCGGACGGTTATCTGATCGAGCCCGTCACGGAGAAGGGAAAGGCGATCCTCAATAAGCCGATGATAGAAGACGGCAGCTCCCGCCTCAAGGATGCGCAACAGGTCCAGCAGAAGGCCCACGAGGCAGTGAAGAACCCCTTCGCGGAGGGAAGGCCGGATATATCCCCGGAACTTTTCGACGCCGACCCGTTCTGGGAACAGGCCTTGAGCAAATGCGTGAGCTGCGGAGCCTGCACCTACCTTTGCCCCACCTGCTACTGCTTCAACATTACCGATGAGCAGACATTCGGGAAAGGCGAAAGGATACGGAGCTGGGACGCGTGCATGTTCTTTCACTTCACCCTCGAGGCGAGCACCCACAATCCGAGGCCGACAAAATTCCAGCGGTTCAAGAACCGCGTAGGCCACAAGTTCGTCTATTATCCAGAGAAATACGACGGGGCGATAGCATGCTGCGGCTGCGGAAGATGCATCAGGTACTGCCCTGTTTCCGTGGATATCAGCGAGATCGTGAACGACCTTGGAGGGGGCGGGCAGATGCAGCAGACAGCAGGGAGCGCAAAAAATGACTGATATAAAGAATCCATACCTGCCGGAACTCGCAACGGTGTTGCAGGTCGTCGAAGAGACGCCGAACATAAAATCCTTCCAGGTGGTGTTCAACGACCCCGAGAAGATGAAGGGCTTCACCTTCCAGCCGGGACAGGTCGGCCAGCTGTCGGTCTTCGGGGCCGGCGAGTCTACCTTCGTCATCAATTCGCCGCCGACGAGGATGGAATACCTCCAGTTCAGCGTCATGAAGGCAGGAGAGGTTACCGCGGCGATCCATAACCTTTATCCCGGTGACCAGGTGGGCATACGCGCCCCTCTTGGCAACTGGTTCCCCTATGAAGAAATGAAAGGGAGGAATATCCTTTTCATCGGCGGCGGGATCGGTCTTGCGCCGCTTCGGACGCTGATCCTCTTCATGCTTGACAACCGCTCGGACTACAAGGATATAACAATAATCTACGGTGCAAGGACACCGCCCGACCTCTGCTACAAGGACGAGCTTAAGGAATGGGAGGAGCGGTCTGACGTGAACCTCATCCTTACGGTGGATAATGAATATCCCGGATGGACCAAGCGGACAGGTTTTGTGCCGACGGTGCTGAAGGAAGTCGCCCCGTCGCCTGATGATACGGTAGCCATCACGTGCGGACCGCCGATCATGATCAAATTTGTCCTCGAGGGGCTGGCGCAGCTTAAGTTCAAAGACGAGGATATCATAACGACCCTTGAGAAGAGGATGAAGTGCGGAATCGGCCTCTGTGGACGATGCAACATCGGGTCCAAATACGTCTGCAAGGACGGCCCGGTCTTCTCCCTCGCCCAGCTCAAAGAGATGCCCGACGACGTATAATCGAAGATACGCCATCCATGTATCGTTCTAGATTTTCCCACTGGTATTGTGTGAATAACCAATAACCAAGCTCCAATAACCAATTAATACCCAATACCCAATGACCGAATCACCAAATGTAAACCATAAGGTATCCTGTTTGGTTATTAAATATTGGGTATTGGTGATTAAGTGGAGCTTGGTTATTGGTGTTTGGTGATTATTTGTTATGAGCCATGAGCTATCAGACAAGAGCCGCTTTTCTCGCCGAACGCCCTACGCCGAACGTTTTCTTTACATGTCGATATACGAACGGCGATATACGGATTAGTAGTCCCCTTACGCCTGACGCCTTACGGGTTATTACCGTTACAGGCTTCCCCACTTCTCTCTGAGCAGGTCGCCGAGGCTGCCCAGCCCGCCTGTTGCCTGCTCTTCTTTTTTCACGGTGTCCCTGTAAGAATTGTAGGCATCTTCCTCTATCCTTTCGTCCACCTTGTTTCTGCTGAGGGTGACCTTCTTCCGGTTCCTGTCGATTTCTGTCACTATGGCCTGCATCCCGGTGCCTGGCGGAAACATGCGGTTGTGGTTGGTTCCCCGCGGCGTTCCCATCTCTGAATTGGGGATGAATCCGGTGAGATAGTCGCCTATCTTGAGAAACACTCCGGCAGGTATCACCTTCTCCACGGTTCCATGGACGATATCGCTGACAGAGGGGAGCTGTATCGCATCGAGGTCGATCTTCTGTTCCATGGAGAGCGTTATCTTTCTGCTTGCAGCGTTGATGTCAATGACGCGCGCCTCTACCTGCTGCCCTACCTCCACGGCCTCTTTAGGATGTTTTATACGTTTCCCGGTGCCGAACTTTGAGATAGGTATGAGCCCGTCTATGCCTGGTTCAAGGTTAACAAAGGCGCCGAAGCTCTCAAGGCGGACAACGGTGCCATTGACCACGCTGTCTACGGGATACTTATCGGCAGCGCTTGCGTACGGGTCGGGCTGCATAGATTTCAAGCTCAGGGTAAGGCGGTTCTTTTCCCAGTCAATGGCAATGACCTTTACGGTCACTTCCTGGCCTGTCGACAGAAGACTGTCTGCCCTTTCGGCACGGTTCCACGAGAGTTCGCTGGTGGGAATAAGCCCGTCGATGCCGCCGAGATCGACAAAGGCGCCGAACTTTTGTATCGCACGGACCCTTCCCGTAACCTCCATGCCTACCTGGAGACTTTCCTTGAACTTTTCGACCCTCTCCTGCTGTTCTTCTTCGAGGAGCATCCTCCGGGAAAGGATCACGTTGCGCCCGTTTTCCTTATATTCAAGGATCTTAAAGGGGAACGTCTGGTTGATGTAAGACTCGGACTTCCGCTCGCCTTTCAGGTCAATGTGTGAAAAGGGACAGAAGCACCTGACCTTGCCGATATGGACCTCAAAACCGCCTTTAAGTTCGCCGGTGACCTTCCCATTGACCGGAAGGTTTGCATCATAAGCGTTGCGGATGCCCTGAAGGTCTACTGTCGAGTACCCTTTGCTGCGGCTTGTAAATCTTTTCAGGCCGTCCGAGAAGGCTACAAAAAAGGCGTCGATGGTATCGCCTTCGCTTACATGGTAGGTGCCGTCCTCTTTTAAGAACTCATTGATGTTTATTACGCCTTCACTCTTCCCGCCAAGGTCGATGAAGACATAATCTCCAGAGACGCTCACTATCCTCGCACTTATTTTTTGGCCTGGATCGAGCCTGCGGGAGCCGGCGCTGCTCTTTTCAAATAGGGTGGCAAAATCCTCTTCTTCGGCGCCATGGGCAGTATTTGCATTAGTATCTGCTTCAGGTATGGTATTTTGAACGTTTTCTTCAGTCATTTTTAGCCCTCTTATGGAACGATGTTATGAGCGTATACTCTACACTTTCTCATCAAAAATGTCCAGAAAAAGCAAACAATAGCTGAGAGCT
>JAGOOA010000018.1:26333-32874 GCA_017992765.1 Syntrophorhabdaceae bacterium | reverse complement strand
TTCAGGTATGGTATTTTGAACGTTTTCTTCAGTCATTTTTAGCCCTCTTATGGAACGATGTTATGAGCGTATACTCTACACTTTCTCATCAAAAATGTCCAGAAAAAGCAAACAATAGCTGAGAGCTTAGAGCAGAGAGCGAAGAGTTTATAAAAAAGTAACTTGCCTTCGGCAATATGACTGAAAAAGGTTTTAGCTGTCTTTGGAGGGGCAAAACGACGTGGCAGTCTCAGTGTAAACTCTCAGCTCTTTGCTCTAAGCTCTCAGCTATTCTTGTTTGACAATTACCATGCCATGAAATAACATATGCTACAAGGTGGACCTTGACCTGAAATACGCGAAGCTCAAGGGCATTATAGGAGGCCTTAAAAAGGTCATCGTTGCCTGTTCGGGCGGGGTGGACAGCACCCTCCTTTTGAAGGTCTCTGTCGATGTCCTCGGCAGAGCGAATGTCATTGCCGTCATCGCCTCGTCGCCGATCTATCCTGATGAAGATATTCAGGAGGCCGGAAGGATCGCAAAGACCATTGGCGCGGAATATATGGTCGTCGATACGCTCCAGTTAAATAATATTAATTTCGTTAATAATTCAATAGATAGATGCTATTATTGTAAGAAAATTATTATAGATGAGTTAATAACTATAGGAAAAAAAAGAGGAATAAATAATATAACCGAAGGTTCAAACTATGATGATATATCCGATTTCAGGCCAGGGAACAGGGCATGTCGTGAGAAAGGCGTCGCGAGTCCGCTCCAGATGGCAGGGCTGACAAAGAAAGAGATACGTGAACTTTCAAGGGCGCTTGGGCTCCATACGGCGGACAGGCCTTCCGATGCCTGCCTCGCAACGAGGATTCCCCACGGGACGCCGATAGACAGGGCGCTGCTGGGAAAGGTGGGACGATCGGAGCGCTTTATAAAAGAACTTGGCGTAAGGCAGGCAAGGGTCAGGTGCCACGGAAGCATTGCCAGGATCGAAGTGGCGGAGGGCGACCTTGAAAAGATCATGATGAACAGGGACGCCGTTGCGGAAAGATTGAGGGAATACGGATTCATGTACATCGCCCTCGACCTGGAGGGATACAGAAGCGGGAGCATGAATGAAACAGCTTAGAGCAGGTTAAGGTTGAGGCTAAGGTTAAGTAATGCTGATTCTCCTCAACCTTAACCTTAGCCTCAACTAAAGGAGTTTAGCATGAAAGCGATGGTGATCAATAGGATCTGCAGGCTTGACGTGGATAAGAAGCCGCTGGGCCTTGTGGATATGCCGGTGCCCGTTCCGGGAGAGAGGGAGCTGTTGGTGAAGGTGTCGGTCTGCGGCGTCTGCCATACCGAGCTGGATGAGATCGAAGGGAGGACGCCGCCGCCGGTGTTTCCCATGATCCCGGGCCACCAGGTCATCGGGACAATAGCAGAGACGGGAAGCGAGGTGACACGGTTCCGGAGAGGGGAGAGGGTGGGGATCTCGTGGATCCATTCCGCCTGCGGCGCCTGTAAGTTCTGCCTCGAAGGCAACGAGAATCTCTGTGACGATTTCGAGGCAACGGGCAGAGACGCCCACGGCGGCTATGCAGAATTTACTACGGTCGGGGAGGATTTTGCCTACAGGATACCTGAAGCCTTTACCGACTTTGAGGCGGCCCCGCTTTTGTGCGCCGGGACGATAGGGTACAGGTCTCTGAGGCTGACCGGCATGAAGGACGGGGAGGTCCTGGCGTTGATCGGTTTCGGGGCCTCTGCGCACCTCGTCATCCAGATGGCGCAGTACAGGTACCCGAATTCAAGAATACTCGTCTTCGCGAGGAGCGCCGGGGAAAGGGAATTTGCAAAGGAGCTGGGGGCATACTGGGCCGGCGATACGTCCGATGAGCCGCCGGAAAGATTCCATCGTGCCATCGATACTACGCCCGTATGGGGTACCATCGTTGACGGTTTGAAGAATATGGAAAAAGGTGGCAGGTTCGTCATCAACGCGATCCGCAAGGAAGAGCCTGATAAAGAGGCGCTCATGAAGATCGATTACCCGGAGCACCTGTGGCTGGAAAAGGAGATCAAGAGCGTGGCCAATGTCGCCGGACAGGATGTACAGGAATTCCTTGAGCTTGCCGCGCAGATCCCCATCAGGCCCGAGGTGCAGGTCTACAGGCTGGAAGAGGCGAACCAGGCGCTCACCGATCTCAAGGAGAAGAGGATAAGAGGGGCAAAGGTATTAAAAATATCTTGATGTTATATGCTATTAGTGATAAATTTAATGAAATATTATGTATAATTTATTATAATAAAAAGAAAAATGCCGAAGACGGGACTTGAACCCACACAGGCTTAGAGCCTACTAGACCCTGAATCTAGCGCGTCTGCCAATTCCGCCACTTCGGCACTATCGGCTAATAAAGTATATGGATACGGCCGATAAGTCAAGAGGTGTGAGTGAAAATTTTTGAATCCCTCGATATTCCGGAAAGGTTTACGAGGCCGGTCCTTACCATCGGCAACTATGACGGGATACACGCAGGCCACAGAAAGATCATAGAACGGGTGAAGCAAAAGGCGAAAGAACTGTCGGGGACGTCGATGCTCATGACCTTCCACCCGCATCCGATGAGCGTCCTGAGGCCGGACAAGTACACGCGCATCATTACGCCGCTCTATGTGAAGAAAAGGCTGGTAGAGGAGACGGGTATCGACGTGCTGCTTATCGTCCCCTTTAACGATGAGTTCAGGGGGATAGAAGCGGCGAGGTTCATTACGGATATCCTGATAAAGAGGATCGGTGTGGCAGGGGTGATCGTCGGGCACGATTTCAGGTTCGGAAAAGACGGGGCAGGGGACGTAAGGATGCTCCGGGGTTTTTCCGAGGATTACGACATCTACCTCGGAGTTGTTGAGCCGGTGACCGTTGACGGCGAGAGGGTGGGGAGCAACAGGATCAGGAAGATGATCGCCGCAGGCGATGTCGACAGGGCGAAAAAACTGTTGGAAAGGCCTCACATGATCGGCGGCATCGTGGTCCAGGGCAAAAGCAGGGGCGCCGGGATCGGTTTTCCCACCATCAACCTTGCAACCTCTTTTGAGCTTATCCCGAAGGAAGGTGTGTACGTAACAGAAACGGGGGTCGGCGGGAAGCGATATCCATCCGTGACGAACATCGGCTATAACCCGACGTTCGACGACAGCCGGGAGCTGACCGTGGAAACGTTTATTCTCGGTTTTTCCGAAGACGTTTACGGGAAAGACGCCTACCTGTACTTCCATAAGCGCATCCGCGCGGAGATGAAGTTCCGGGGCATAGATGAGCTGCAGGCCCGCATAGCGAAGGACGTGGAAACAGCGAGGGAGTACTTCAGCTCATAGCCGATACTTAGTATATCGTATATCGTAGTTCGTAACTTAAAACAATAACAAATAGTTAAAGCATTTTGTCACCGTAAAGAGACCTATCTGCCCGGTAGTCTGTGCTCAATAGTTTGTTTTTTTTCGATATACGATATACGACATACGAAATACGATTTGTTATGGGTTGTCAGCCGGTTTCAGGATATATATCGCCCCTATGATCGGGTCGCGCCTGTTCCGCTCTGTAATTACCTGGAGTATCCGCTCCTGCAGAGTGACGCCTTTGGGAAGAAGCTTCAGGCCGCTTGAGGAATAGATGTCCTCGGCGATCACCATCCCCGGCTGCAGCTCATCGAGCTTGACCCTTTGCTTGTTCGCTGACTGGCTTGCGTCCTTTTCAATGAGAAAATCAATGAAATGCGATGCTATCTCCGGGTCTAAGGCCTTATTCACGGCAAGCTTCATCTCCAGGATGATATCCTCTGCAGATCTGCCCTCTTTGATGAGTTCCTCGTACAGGACTATTACGCGGAGTATCCTTGCCCCAACAGGTATCTCTTCGCCGAGGAGGCTTTCCGGCTGGCCTGAGCCGTCGAAATTTTCATACTGGTAGTAGACGGCATTGGCGGCGTCCTTGAAGCCTGAAATGGTGGAGGTTATCATCGACCCGATGACCGGGTACTGGTTGAAGGCGACCTGTTCTTCCATTGTGATGCCGCCCTTGTTCTTGTCGACGAGGTGGTCCGGCAGCCCGACCTTGCCGATCTCATGGAGCAGGGCGGCGAAGATTATCTTCTTCTTCTCGGAATTCCTGATCCCGAGCCTTGCGCAGATATATTCTGCTGCCTCCTTTGCCTCCCATGCCCTGTCCGCGGCCCCGGGGACGCGGAAGTCGATGATCTTAAGGAGTATCGACGTGAGCTCCTTGAAATTTTTCTCAAGAAGCTCATTTGCATCGGCCAGCTTTTCTTTTTCTTCCTGAAGCTCGTTCTGGAGGTGTTTGATCCTCAGGAATGCCTTGATCTTGCTCATCAATACCGTGGCAGACGTTGACTTTTCGATATAGTCGTCAGCGCCCTGCTCAAGCCCCTTGATCTTATGGGAAACCTCCTTCTCGACGGTAAGGAGGATGAATATCGCAGAGGAGAGCGCCGGGTCGCCCTTTACCTTGCGGCAGAACTCAATGCCGTCTGTTTTCGGCATATAGTAGTCGCTGATGATGAGGTCGGGCTGGATCTCTTTCGCAGCCCTGAAGCCTTCCTCGCCGTCAGGGGCCTCGAATACTTCGAATGCAGGATATTTTGACAGGTATTTGCCGATAGCCCTGCGGAATACCGGATCATCGTCGACGAGCAGTATCTTGATCTCTTTTTGTTCTGTCATTTTTTTCCTGGTTTTGGGGGATCCTGGGCTTTTTTATCGGGGTCGGGCGCTGCCTGTTTCTGGACTTCCACGAGGATGCTGACGCGCCTGTTCGCGAAGTCGAGGGGTTTTTCCGGGATCTTAAGGCTCCTGTCGGCAAAACCCCTTACCCCGACGACCTGGTCTTTCTTGACCCCGTTCTCTTCAAGGATCTTGCGCGCCATATTTGCCCTGTCCGTGCTGAGCTCCCAGTTTGAGTAATTCGGGGTCACGTAAGGCCGGGCATCGGTGTACCCCTCAATGATTATCTGGTTTGGCAGGCGGCCGACCTCTTTTGCGACAAGCTTCAGGAGCTGGACCGTCTCCGGTTTTATCCTGGCGCTCCCGATATCAAAGAAGAGGCCTGTTGAATTCTCCAGCAGCTCAATGCGGAGCCCGTCCTTCGTAACCTGGATCTCTATCTTGTCCTTGAATTTGTCAAATGCCGGCGTGGCGGCTATGGCGTCCTCGATCCTTTTTCCTTCCAGCTTCAGCTTTTCCAGCTCGCCGGTAATGGTTTCCGTTTTGGCCGGTATGGGGCCCGATGACCCGTCGAATACGCCACCCGTGCGGTTCGTCGTGTGCTTGAATACCCCCGGCTCTTTAAAATATGCGGCGATGGCCCCTTTTACGTTGCTGCTCTGGCCTATGATCCACAGGACGATAAAGAGCGCCATCATGGCCGTCACGAAGTCGGCGTAGGCGACCTTCCACGCCCCTCCGTGGTGGCCGCCGTGTCCTTTTTTCTTCTTTACAATGATCCGTACAGGGGTGTTGTGGTCGTCCATCATTTTTTAACGCCTTTTACGAAGGTCTCCATCTCCTGGAAAGAGGGCCGGAAATCGCTGGGGATCGACCGTCTCGCAAATTCAACGGACACGATGGGGTTGAACCCTTTTGCCAGCGAGATGACCCCTGCCTTGATCGCTTCGTAGACCTTTGAATCTTCCTCTGCGGCAAGGTCGAGATTTGTGGCGAGGGGCTGGATAAAGCCGTATGACAGGAATATTCCCAGGAAAGTTCCCACAAGGGCCACGGCTACCTTATGGCCGATCTCTTCGGGCGGGCCGTTAATGGCCTGCATGGTGATGACGATCCCGAGCACAGCGGCAACGATGCCGAGCCCCGGCATCGAATCGCCTATCTTCTGCAGGATCATCCCCGGCTTTGTCCCTTCGTGGTGATGGGTCTCGATATCCATATCCATGAGGGTCTCAATGTCATGGGGCGCAATGCCGCCGAGGACGATGAGCCGGAAGGTGTCGGTCATGAATGAGATAAGATGGTGTTCTTTCAGGATCTTGGGGTAATTGGCGAATATCTTGCTCTTGTCAGGATGCTCGATGTGCGATTCGAGGGCGATGAGCCCGTCCTTCCTGGTGACCTGGAATATCTCGTACATGAGCTTCAGGAGGTCGAGATAGATCTGTTTATTTACCTTGCCTCCCTTAAGAGTGCCGAGGATGGCCTTGATGATCTTGCCGAGGAGGGTTTTCGGAGTCGAAATGATAAGGGCGCCAAGTGCAGCGCCTCCGATGATGAGAAGCTCGACCGGCTGGATCAGGACGGGCATAGGCCCGCCTTCCAGTATGAACCCCCCTATTACCGCCCCCAGAACGATGATAGAACCGACTATCACGAACATAGGGCTACCCGGTTCCTGAGCAAGTGGCTGAAAAATACACTGTTTCCTTTGATCTCCTTCTGGTTTTTATATTCATACCCCGGTTGCCTGTAATGAAGGTGGCTGAAAACACCTTCATCGCTGAATAGGTTATCGGACAGAGGGGGAAAGAGTTAAGGG
>JAGOOA010000018.1:0-26233 GCA_017992765.1 Syntrophorhabdaceae bacterium | reverse complement strand
AAATACACTGTTTCCTTTGATCTCCTTCTGGTTTTTATATTCATACCCCGGTTGCCTGTAATGAAGGTGGCTGAAAACACCTTCATCGCTGAATAGGTTATCGGACAGAGGGGGAAAGAGTTAAGGGGGAAATTACAGCTATCAGCTATCAGCTTTCAGCCAACAGGTAACAGCTTTAAGTCTTGCCCGTTACTCGTTGCTTGATGCTGGTCACTGGATTCTCGATGATCGATTATCGATAATCGATCATCGACGCTGACTGCTGATCGCTGTGTGCTGATAGCTGTTAGCTGTACTTATGCCTTTTTAAGCAGCGGGTCGCGGTAGACGATCTTGCCGTCGGCGATGGTGAGGAGGTTCTTCCCTTTCAGCTTCCAGCCGTTAAAGGGCGTGTTCCTCCCCTTCGAAAGGAACTGCGTCGTATCGACGGTCCATTCGATGGCGGGGTTGAAGATGATGAGGTCAGCGGCGCTGCCCGGCGCAAGGGTACCGTAAGGGATGTTGAGAAGCCCGGCGGGGTTGACGGTAAATTTTCCGAGAAGCTCCTTCAGGGTCAGGACGCCTTCATGGACGAGGGCAAGGGACAGGGCGAAGGCCGTCTCGAACCCTGAGATCCCGAAGGTCGCCAGGTTGAACTCCACGTCCTTTGAGGTAAACTCGTGGGGAGCGTGGTCGGTGGCGATGATGTCGATGGTATTGTCGCGCAGCGCCTCTTTGACGGCATCGGCGTCCCTTTGTGAACGAAGCGGCGGATTGACCTTTGTATTAGTGTCAAAACCGAGCGTCGCCTCATCGGTAAGGCTGAAGTAGTGGGGACAGGTATCGCAGGTGACCTTCCTGTACTGGCTTTTTGCCGCTGCGATGGCCTCGAGGCTTCCCTGCGCCGAGATATGGGTAAGATGAACCGGGGCGTTGACGTAGCGAGCTACGGCGATATCGCGCAGCACGATCACCTCTTCCGCGATCGACGGGACCGCGTCAAGGCCGCTTTTCACGGATGCGGCGCCCTCGTGGACAAAGCCTCCCGAAAGGGTATCATCCTCGCAGTGGGATATGACGGGGATGTTAAAAAGCAGCGCATATTCAAATGCCTTTCTCAAAAGGCCTGCGTTCTTCACGGACTTCCCGTCATCGGAAAGGGCGACAATGCCCGCCTCGTACATCTCCCCGATATCTGAGAGCTCTTCTCCTTTCAGGCCCTTCGATATTGCGCCGCAGGGCAATACCCGGCAGGCGCCTTCCAGCTTTGCCATCTTCACGATATATTCCGTTACGCTCTTGTTGTCGTTCACGGGGTCGGTGTTCGCCATGCAGACCACAGAGGTAAATCCTCCCCTGGCCGCTGCCATCGTCCCTGTCCCGATAGTTTCCTTGTATTCGTAGCCGGGTTCCCTCAGGTGGGCATGGACATCGATGAGCCCCGGCGCGACGATGTGGCCGGCGGCGTCGATCACCTTCATGCCGGCGCCCTTTTCGGGGATATTTTTATCTATCTTTTCAACGATATTTCCGCTGAGGAGGATATCGAGCTTTGCGTCGGCCCCCTGGCCGGGGTCAACAAGCCTCCCTCCCTTGATGAGGATCTTCATGCCTCCCTCCCTATGAGGAGGTAGAGGATGGCCATCCTTACTGCAAGGCCGTTCTCTACCTGGTCGAGGATGACCGAATAGGGGCCGTCGGCAACCTCGTCGGCGATCTCGATGCCCCTGTTCATCGGGCCGGGGTGCATGATGATGACGTCCTTTTTTGCCTTCTCGATGTGTTCCTTCCGCAGCCCGTAGAGCGTTGCATACTCTTTTACGGAGGGGATGAAGGAGATGCCCCCGCGCTCCTTCTGGATGCGGAGCATCATGATGACATCGGCGCCCTTCACCGCCTTGTTCATGTCCCATTCCGTCCTTACCCCGAGGCTCTCTATGTCCGGAGGGATCATTGTCGGAGGCCCCGAACAGACGATCTCCGTATCAAAATGACGGAGCGTAAAAAAGTTCGACCGCGCTACCCTGCTGTGGGCGATGTCGCCGATGATAACGACCTTGAGGCCGTCTATCCGGCCTTTCTTTTCGCGGATGGTGAAGAGGTCAAGGAGCGCCTGCGTAGGGTGTTCATGGGCGCCGTCGCCGCCGTTGATGACCGAGGAGTCGAGTATCTTCGCGAGCATGTGGGGCGCCCCGGGCATGCTGTGCCTGATGACGATCGCGTCGGGACGCATTGATTCGAGGTTCCGGGCGGTATCCTTGAGCGTCTCGCCCTTTACGGAGCTGCTTGTGCTCGAGGAGATGTTGATCGTGTCGGCGCTCAGCCTTTTTGCCGCTATCTCGAAGGACGTCCTTGTCCTGGTGCTCGGCTCATAGAAGAGCGTAATAACGGTCTTGCCCCGCAGCGTCGGGACCTTCTTGATCTCTCTCTTCGATATGTCCTTGAAGGATTCTGCGGTGTCGAGGACAAGCAAGATCTCCTCCTTCGAAAGTTCCTTGATCCCGAGAAGGTCTTTTTTGTCCCAGTTCATCTATGATCTCACAATGACCACTTCATCTTTTCCATCGACCTCGTGGAGCCTCACAAGCACCTCTTCTTCGGGGTTTGCCGTGTAGTGGATGCCGGCATAGTCGGGGTGTATCGGGAGCTCACGATCCCCCCTGTCGACGAGGACGGCGAGCTGGATCTTCTTTGGCCGCCCGAGGTCCATGATGGCGTCGATCGCGGCCCTTGTCGTCCTCCCCGTGTGCATCACGTCGTCGATGAGGATGATGGTGCCGTTGTTCACGTCGAAGGGTATATCGGTCTTTTTAATGACCGGTGATTTAAGCTTGCTGATATCGTCGCGGTACATCGTTATATCAAGGATGCCGACGGGGAGCGCCGTCCCTTCAATGTCCTCTATCTTCTTCTGGAGCCTGTTCGCGAGGTAGATGCCTCTCGTCCTGATCCCGATGAGGCTTAACGATGCGCATCCTTGATTTTTTTCAAGTATCTCGTGGGTCATCCGCGTTACGGTCCGCTCAACTGCCTTTTTATCGAGGAGCACCTTGTTTTTCATTAATCATCCATGTAGATGGCATGTTCTGGGCAGTTGTCCACGCATGATGCGCATTCTATGCAATCCTCAGGCCTTGGTATGCTGACAATGCCGTCCTCATCGGTAAATACGTCATAGGGGCATATATATATGCATTCCTTACACCCGGTGCATTTTTCTTGTGAGATGTAAGGTCGCACGTTTCATACTACTATAATGGGTTTACCAAAAAAAATCAATCAATAGATTTTCGGGGCCCTTTTCCCGGCAGCAGCACCCCTTTCCCCTTGTAAGATCCGTTCAACGTTCTATGTTCAACGTTCAGTGGAGGGGGATCGTCGTGTCGCTTACGCTCCCTGCGTGATGGTGTCATTGTCCCCTCTCCCCTCGCGGGAGTGCCACTATAGTCCCCTCTCCCCTCGCGGGAGAGGGCCAGGGTGAGGGGGTATCAGGGGAAACAATTGACATTTGAAGAGTTGACCCCAAAGGGTTCCTGTTACCCCTCGCGGGAGTGCCACTAAAGTCCCCTCTCCCCTCGCGGGAGAGGGCCAGGGTGAGGGGGGAATGATATAGATACCATAGATACTATAGATAATTTTCTGGAGTGCGATAAACAAATTATGTATGTTTACCATATGAAGGGAAAGCCACAAGTATGTTTTTGCCAGTACATCAGGGGGGTATCATGAGCCTTGACCGGTTGCACGATATGACAAGGGGAATCTTTGTTCTTTTTGCGGGGGCTGTCTTTTTTTGTTTTACTGCCCTGCCGGCTATTGCCGGGGCCGTGCCTGACGGCGCAACAAAAGATCTGACGGCATTACCCCTTGAGGCCCTTATGGAGATCGAGGTCGATACCGTGTACGGGGCTGTGAAACGGGAACAGAAGGTCACCGAGGCGCCGTCATCGGTAAGCATCATCACCGCCGCAGATATCCGGCAATACGGGTACCGCACGCTTGCAGATATCCTCAAAAGCGTCCGCGGCTTTTATGTAACCTATGACAGGAACTATCACTATGTGGGTACCCGGGGGTTCTCCCGGCCCGGCGACTATAATTCCAGGATCCTGCTCCTTGTCGATGGCCACAGGATCAACAACAATATCTACGATACGGCGGCGATAGGGACGGAGTTCATCCTCGACGTGGACCTCATAGACCGCGTTGAGGTCGTGCGCGGCCCCGGTTCTTCCATCTACGGGAGCAACGCCTTCTTCGGGGTCGTCAACGTCATCACAAAAGAGGCCCGGGCGGTGAACGGCATGGAGGTCTCGGCCGAAGCGGGGAGCTTTGATGCCTATAAAGGCCGCGCCACCTTCGGCAAGCAGTTCAGGGATGATTTCGGGGTGCTGCTTTCAGGGTCTTACTACCGGAGCAAAGGCCCGAACCTGTATTTCAAGGAATACGATGCCCCCGCAACGAACAACGGGGATTCCGACAATGCCGATGCCGACAGGTATGGAAGCGTCTTCGCGAACGTACAGTTCCGCGATCTTACCTTTCAGGGGGGGTATGTATCGAGAACGAAAGGCATCCCTACCGGCGCCTGGAATGCCATTCTGGGAGATGATGGAACCGATTCGACAGACGCGCAGGGATATGCGGACCTGAGATACAGAAAGACATTCGATGACGACCATGCCCTGATGCTGCGGTTCTTCTATGATTACTACCGGTACGACGGGAGCTACATGTTCGACTACCCTCCTGTCACCCTTAATAGAGATGTTGCCATCGGAAAGCTGTGGGGGGGCGAGATCTTATACAATAGAAAGGTCTTCGAGCGGCACAAGCTGACTGCCGGCCTTGAATATCAGGACAACTTCGTGCAGACCCAGCGCAATTATGACGAAAGCCCCTATGCATCATACCTGAGCGAACAAAGGGGATCCTATGTCTTTGGCGCGCACTTCCAGGACGAATTTACCATCCTGGATAACCTTATTCTCAATGCGGGCGCCCGCTACGACCATTACAAGGACTTCAGGGGGAGGATCAACCCGAGGGCAGGGCTCATCTACAACCCCCTTGACGGCACAACCCTGAAATTCCTCTACGGCGAGGCCTTCCGCGCCCCCAATACATACGAGCTTTACTACAACGATGGAAATATTGCCCAGCAGGCAAATCCCGACCTTGACCCCGAAACGATACGGACGTATGAGGTAGTACTTGAGCAGTATTTCAGGAACTTCCGCTTCACTGTTTCGGGTTTTTACTATGACATGAAAAACCTGATCACCCAGGTCACCGACCCCGTGAGCGGCCTCCTGGTGTTCCGGAATGCCGGCGATGTGACAGGCAAGGGTTTTGAGCTGGAGATTGAAGGCAAGTGGGCTAAAGAGATCACAAGCCGCGTCAGCTATTCGTTTACCGAAACAGAAGATAAAGAGACCGGGACATCCCTTACGAACTCCCCGAAGCACCTCGTCAAGCTCAACACCTCTTTCCCTCTTATCAGGGATAAGCTTTCAACCGGCATAGAGGTCCAGTACACGGGGCCGAGAAAGACCCTCAACGGAAGCGACGCCGGCGGCTTCCTGGTCGCCAACCTGACCTTGAACAGCGGAAAGCTTTTTAATGATATGGTGGTCTCTGCAAGCGTCTATAATCTCTTCGATCAAAAATACAGCGACCCTGCCTCGAAGGACATCATGCAGAACGCCATCGAGCAGGAT
The DNA here is from genome assembly GCA_017992765.1 of Syntrophorhabdaceae bacterium. Lineage (GTDB taxonomy): Bacteria > Desulfobacterota > Syntrophorhabdia > Syntrophorhabdales > Syntrophorhabdaceae > UBA5609. The sequence goes on along the minus strand of JAGOOA010000018.1, from coordinate 20,534 downwards.
GGCAGGACCTTCAGGCTGAAATTCACATACAGGTTCTGATGGTGGAAAAGAAAAGGAACATATTTTTCATTGCGCTCTTCTTCCTCTTTGAGAGCCTTGTCCTGAGCGCTTTTTCCGCCTCAGGAGAGGAAAAGGCGGTAAGCGAATATGAGGTCAAGGCTGCGTTCCTCTATAATTTTGTGAAATTTGTCGACTGGCCGGACGGATCCCAGGGGGAAGGCAAAGGCGTTGTCAACGTTTGCATGTTCGGCCCGGGCCCATTCGACAGCGAACTGGCCAAGCTGAAGGACAAGGTGGTGAAGGGAAGGCGGTTTGCTGTAAAATATACAAGGTCAACGGAGGAATTCAGGGGCTGCCATGTGCTCTTTATCTGCAATTCAGAGAAGGGTCGCCTGCGGGAGGCCCTGAAGGCAGTGAAAGGAAAGGGCATCCTCACCGTGGGGGATACTGAAGGATTTGCCCAAAGAGGCGTTATTATAAATTTTTATCTCGAAGATAAAAAGATACGGTTTGAGATCAACCTCGATGCGGCCAGGGAGGCACGGTTCAGCATAAGCTCACAGCTTTTAAGATTGGCGCGCATCGTCAAGGATGAGTAGGCGAAGGCGATGAGAAGAAAGCAGTTCTTCCGGGATGTCCCGATCAAGCAGAAGCTTATATACATGTGTGTAATAACCACTGCCTTTGCGCTCCTTCTGACGTCCGCGGTCTTTGTTGTTTACGAATACTTCACGGTAAGAAGGTCCATGGTCAGCGAATTGATCGCCGTGGCGAATACGATCGGGAAGCTGAACAGCGCAGCCCTTGTTTTTGGCGATAGAAAAGAATCAACGGAAACCATGAAGGTTTTAAGCTCGATTCAGAATATTGTCTATGCCGCGACGTACGACAGGGAAGGCAAGGTATTTTCCGAATACAGGCGGACGGGGTTTGATGGCGGTGCGGATTTCGCGCTGCCTCCCGGAGACGGATATTCCTTCGGCGTAACGAGGCTCGAGGTATTCCGGAAGGTTGTGCTTGAAGGAGAGGCAATCGGAACAATATATATCGTGTCCGACCTCAAAGGGTTCTATGCGATGGTGGTCCGCTATGCCCTGCTTCTCCTGGCGATAACGGTGTGCGCGCTCTTCGGGAGCTACGTATTGTCGTCGAGGCTGCAGAAGGTGGTAACGGAGCCGCTCGCCGAGCTTACAACGCTGATGGCGGTCATATCGAAGGAAAAAGACTACACCCTCAGGACCGATGTGGCGGGCAGGGACGAGGCGGGCTACCTCGCGAGCGGCTTTAACGAGATGCTGGAGACCATTCAAGAGAGGGACGAAGAGCTTGCCGCCCACTATAAGCGCCTTGAAGAGCTTGTAGAAGAACGCACTGCCGAACTCGCCGCTGCAAATAAAAAACTGCATGAAGAGCTTTCGGAACGCTTCAGGGTTGAGGAAGCGCTTCGCCAGTCGGAGAATATGTACAGGGCTATCTTCGAAAACACGGGCACGGCGAGCATAATCGTTGAAGAAGATACGACGATCCTGCTTGCCAATACGGAATTCGAGCGCCTTACCGGTTGCAGCAGGAAGGAGCTGGAGGGCAAAAAGAGCTGGACCGAATTTATCGATGACAACTATAAAGAAAAGATGCTGGAATACCATCAATTGAGGAGAATAGACCCGGAGAGCGTCCCCGGAAGCTATGAATCGGTTATCGCGGACAGGGATGGCAATAAGAAAAATGTCATCATTACAGTAGCGGTCATTCCGGGCACAAAGAGGAGTATAGCGTCCGTTCTTGATATAACGAACCTCAAGCGCCTGGAGGAACAGCTTCAGCAGTCCCACAAGATGGAGGCGATCGGCCAGCTCGCCGGAGGAGTTGCCCACGATTTTAACAACATCTTAACTGCCATCATAGGGTACGGCGCGATCATGCAGATGAAAATGGAAAAGGAAAACCCCTTCAGGGCATACGTGGAGCCCATCATGAGCGCGGCGGAAAAGGCGGCCAACCTTACCCAGGGCCTTCTTGCCTTCAGCAGAAAACAGCTCATAGCCCCCAGGACGATCAATATCAACTCCGTTGTCAGGGATTTTGAAAAGCTTATCAAAAGGCTCATCGGCGAGGACGTGGAATTGGTGACTTCATTCAGCGAAGAGGATCTTACGGTATTTGCAGATTCAGGCCAGATCGGGCAGGTCCTGATGAACCTCGCGGCAAATGCGAGGGACGCCATGCCGGGAGGCGGAAGGCTCAGGATCGCGACATCTGCTGCCGTGATAGATGATGTGTACATCAAGGCGCACAATTATGGAAAGCCCGGCAAATTTGTCCTCACCGTTCTCTCGGATAATGGAGCCGGCATGAACAAAGAGGTTTCCGAAAGGATCTTTGAACCCTTTTTTACCACCAAGGAGGTAGGGAAGGGCACGGGCCTCGGACTGTCCATCGTCTACGGCATTGTTAAGCAGCATAATGGGTATATAGACGTGGAAAGCGAAGCCGGTGCAGGAACAACCTTCAGAATATACCTGCCCTTTTCCGGGACAGAGAACGAGGCGGAAGAAGCGGCGCCGGCGCCCAAAGAGGTACGGGGCGGGAACGAAACGATCCTCCTTTGCGAGGATGATGCGGGCGTGAGGGCATTTGCAAAAGAGCTGCTCGAACAGCACGGCTACCGAATTATTGAAGCGACGGACGGCGAAGATGCGGTAAGGCGGTTCGCGGACAACCGGGGCCGCATCGATCTGGCCATAATAGACGTGATCATGCCGAAAAAGAATGGAAGGGTGGTATATGACGAAGTGAAGAGCATCAAGCCGGACGCAAAGGCTATCTTCATGAGCGGGTATTCGGCTGATATTATCCATAAAAAGGGAATTTTCGAGAAAGATATCCACTTCGTCACAAAGCCGATCATCGCAAGCCAATTTCTCGAGAAGATCAGACAGGTGCTCGATCAGTAGATCCGCAATAAATACAGCTTAGTAAACGGCCCTACCCGAGGCAATAATTATCCCAAAATTTTATTTGCCAAAAAATATACCCTATGTTAAACATATGAAAACACTTTGAAGTCATCCGGGATAGGGATATTTCGTTTCATCCAAAAAAAATCGCATATGAGCAAAGGGCATCATTTTGCCGAGGAGTGTAATACCTATGAAAGAACGATCTGCTAGAAAAGAACGATCTGTTAGGCCAAGCAAAGTCCGGTTCATAAGGGGGCGCGCCGTGAAACTCTGGGCGCTTTTTTTTGTATTTTGCATGCTGGCGGTTCCCGGGACAGGCAGGGCCGACGAGGATGAGGTATATGAGTCCATGTACGGGTCTGCGGCGTCCCTTTACAGCACGGGCTACGGGATCGCATTCGACGCGCTGAAAGAAGGCCAGCGCCTTGAGCCGTATATCGACAAGATCAACAAGATCGCAGGGTTCGCCGCCACCGTAGGCAGCGCGACACGGAAAGCGGCCTCAGGGGATATGTACGGAGCGGGCGAGGAATCTGTCCTGGCCATTATGGCCGAGGTCGCCGGGTGGGAATCGTCAGGCCAGGCCTACCTGAAGTACCTCGGGCTCTCCACGGCGACCTTCCAGCTGGCGCTGACCGCCTATTCCATCACAAAGGAGTCCTACGCGCAGGTGGAGTCCACGCGCATCGCCCGCGACATCGAATCGCTCTACGGCGCCATCGAGAGCGACCCGGTGCTGAAGCCGAGGACGGGCAGGCAGCTCGGCGACAAAAGCGACCCGATACCGGTCACGAAGCAGTCGGTAGAGTACGTGTTCAGGAAGGTGGTGTTCGATACGAGCTGGCGCAACAGGCTCAAGGCATACGTATCGGAAGAGCTGGGAAGGGAGTTCCCCGAGCCGTCTGCCTGGGACAATCTCAGCGCCATCGCTGTCGACGGCGGGAGAGGCTATGACACGGCCGGGCAGGCAGAGGTGTTCAAGAACAGGCAGGAGATAGAGACCTGGATCGCCGGCCTCCTGAAGCGGCTGAACGATTACGCGAGGGCGGCCGAGAGCGAAGTGATCATGCGGAAGGCGTTCTTTGAGATCGAGAAGGCCTCCAAGAAGCTTACTCCCGAGTTCCAGAAATTTGCCGTGAGCGTCGAAGAGGCGGTAAAACGGCTCCCCGAGATCGATGCGTACGCAAAGCAGCTGCCGCAGGCGATCGCCAATGCGAAAAGAGATAAAAGGTGGGACGACCTGTACAACATCCGGGACAGGATCGGGTATTTCGTGAGGGTCTACGTGAGGATACTCCCCGATACAGGCCCTATCGGCCAGAAAAAGAAGGAAACGAAGGCAGCGCTCAAGCAGTCATGGAACGATGTGGCAAAGGCGCTCAAGGACATACCCAGTACCCTTAAGCAGGATTTCGCCACCCAGGCATCTACGCCTCAATACAAGACCTCGCTCTCATTGGCAGAGGTCTCTCCGAATCTTATCGGTATCGATGAGGCCGCGATGAGGCTGCACCAGGCAAAGACCCTTCAGGACATGGAGACCGAGGCAAAGATCATAACGGAAGACGCCGCGAAAAAGTACAAGGCCTTTGAGGAGCAGTACAACAAAGAGAATCCGCCAGGCGATTATCATCCTACATATGTCTCCCGGCGCGATGCCATAAACCAGGCGATAGAGAACCAGAGGAAGGCCCTGGAGGCGCAGAGCGCCGCATGCGGCGGCTATACGCAGGCGAGGGACAGGGACCCGAACTGGCGCAAATGCCTCAATGACGCTGCGAATGCAATGAGGGCCTGGGAGAGAACGGCCTGGAAGCCGTACGAAGATCTGCAAACGGAAAGAAAGAACTACGATGCAAAGCGGGGGCTTTATGCCGGCAATGTCCAGCTTCAGTACAATGCCCTGGTCAGGGCCATCGGCAGATTGGCGAATGAGGAGCGGGCACGGTTCGCCGACATAGAGAAGCTGAAGAAAGAGGCCCTGGATAAGGTGGCGGCGGTCGATCGAAGCATCCCGGCCGCGTATCCGACATATCCTGCCTATCCCCCCCCGGTGAGCGTCCCGGCTAATTATAATAATACGGCAGAGGGCACGAAGCAGCTTTTGAACGGCCTCCGGAACATGAAGATGGACAGCGGGTATCTGGGGCTGCCGAAGCTGAAGTTCCCCGCGTGGGGAGAGAACGGGGCGGCGGTGCTCAATTATATCGAAGATATAAAGAGAAAGATCGCCAACGAGAGCAACAGCTCCTATCGGCTGAACGAGATCCTGAGACAGGCAATGGAGTATACGGACCGTCTCAAGAAGCACCTCGTCGAAAAGGAACGGTACGCGCAGGAGCTCACAGAAGCAAAGGAGAGGATCTACGCCCTGAAGCTTCAGTCCGACCCGAAGGCGCAGGTGTTGACCGATATGGAGAAGAGGGTCAACGGCATGAAGGAGGTGGAGAAGCTGGCATTGGAGGTCGAGGCCGCGATGAAGAGCAGGATCGCCGCCGAGAACGAAAAGCAGCTTGCGAGCATCCAGGACGACTTGCTCTATCTCGAGAGCTTGCAGAGAAAGGTGAGATACTGGCAGGATGCGGTCCAGATGTATTCCACTCCTTTGTACAAATTCGGCGGTTCGGTGAACGCCGCCATGGTCTCCATAGCGATGGCAACCGAGGGGAGCTCCGGCTCCAACAGGCGCATATTCCTTGCACCCTCCCCGTCATCCACGGACCTCTTTGACAGGGCGAAGGCGAACGCCGCCGCGGACGCGCTTTTGAAGGAGGTCGCGCAGACCGGCATCGCCAAGTGGGACCCCAACGGGGATACGGGGCTCAAGGCCATGCTGGAGAAGAAGGCCGCGGAGATGAGGAACTACTACATAGACACGCCCGATTACGCCATAGTGGACGGCAACGTCGTCTATGCGTCGAGGATCGCGAAGATGGCGGCCGACGTGAAGGCGATCCCCACAAGCTCCTACGGAACCTACACATACAAAGAAGGCATCAGGAACCGCACATTCGACGAGAAGCTGGGCACAGCGCTCAGGAACGGCACCGCCTTTGCGATGGATATAGAGATGAAGACAAATGCCGACGAACAGTCGGTGGCGGTGTCGCTCGATACGGCCAAAGGGCTGGCGGCGAACCACAGGAATGCCGCGATCAAGACGGCGTCCTCCGACCTGGTAAAGGCGGTCGACGAGCACGTGAAGCGCTACAACGCACATACCGCCCAGGAAGCGAAACAGCGGGCCATCGATTACGCCAAGGCCGAGGCTGAGATGAAGCTACAGAACGAGTGCCTGGCCAAGGGAGGGGTGTATACGAACGGCAAGTGCACGACCATGCCGTCCGGGCCCGGCCAGGCCGGCCGTCCGGGCCAACCTGGACAAATGGGACAGCCGGGACAACCGGGACAACAGGCGGGGACAGGCGCCGGGACACCCCCCGCAGGCATGGGCCCCATGACCGCACAGGGAGGGCCGGGAGCAGGAATGCAGCCGCAGGCTGCATCACCACAGGCGCCTCCGTCAGGACAGGCACAAGCTGCGGGAACAAAGACGCAGGCTCCAGGAACACAGCCAGCGGGCACCGGGCCGGTGATGGCCCAGGCAGCTGGGCAGCCTGCGGGTATGCCGCAGGGTCCGGCTCAGCCGGTCGGACAGCCTCAAGGTTCACCATCGGCAGGTATGCCTGCAGGTGCTCCCCAGGCGACTTCTCCGCAGATAGGATCTGCCGCGAAGCCCCAGACGCCTCCTTCAGGTCCTGCTGCGGCACAGCCAGGAGCACCGGCAGCACAGCCCGCTCCCCAGGCAGCGCCTCCGCAGGGGGCAATGCAGGTCGCCTCGGTCCCGGCTGCAGGAAAGACGGCGCCGGCAGCCGCAGCGCCTCCGCAATCTCCGCCTCCTCAGCAGGGAACATCCCCGCAGCCGGCAGCACCGGCGAAGGCACAGCCGCCCGCTGCCGGACCTGGCACGCCGCAACAGCCACCTTCTGCACAGCAGCCGAAGGCCGCCGCAGCCCCTCCCATGCCTTCACAGGCATCTTCCGCCCAGCAGCCCAAGCCAGGCGCGACAGGCTCCATGCCCTCACAGGCAACCTCTACACAGCAGCCGAGGCCGGGCGCTGCCGGCTCCATGCCGCAGCAGCCCGTCATGGGGCCCATGGCTTCTCTGCAGCCTGCAAGCAGCGCTCAGAAGGCGGTTGACATGACCCCGAAGGTGAAAGAGCTCTACAACCAGCTCAAGCAGGCCTATGAATCGAAGAATACCTCGGGGGTGGTGCGCTGCCTAAGCAGCCAGTGGGGATCCAGCGATGGGGGGAGCGTTTCCGACCTTCAGAGGAACCTGCAGAAGGTGTTCACCATGTTCGACGAAGTGAAGTTCAACATCCAGAACATGCAGGTGAGCAAAGTGAATGAGACGAAATACAAGGTGAGCTACAATGTCACCATCACGAGCAAGATCTATAAGAAAAACCTCAAGCACGAGGAGAGATCGAGCATCAACGAAGAGGTCACGATAGACCAGTCGGGCCAGCCGAAGATCTCGAAAACCCTCGGGGGGAAGCTGCTGTCGGTGAAATAGTGAAAAGTGAAAGGTGAAAGGTAAAAGGTGGAAGGTGGAAGGATGTACTGTGGTTCCGTCATTGGCTATTCAATCCGAATGATCACCCTCAGCGTGCTGTGGGGCAACACTGTCCCCTCTCCCCCCGCGGGAGAGGGTCAGGGTGAGGGGGCATGATCATGCAGTCTCTATTCTCTGATGCCTCGTGGCCTGCTTGCGGGGTAGTTCATTACCGCAATGAAATGCTTTCGGGACGAAATATTTGTTTACATTTTGTCCCGCACTGTAATAATAGAATATATACTCCAGAAACGGCGAGGAGGTTTTTAATGAAATTGTGCGGCAGGATACTGCTACTTGCTTTTCTTCTCTTTTCCTTTGCCTCTGACGGCCATGCAAAATGGTGGATCTTCGGGGCTTCAGAAGATAGCGTTGAGCTACAGTATATCTATCTCAACAAGGTGAGCTTCAGCGAAACCGGGACAAAGGTGATGCTTTTCAGGGAGATGCTGCCGAACGGCATGGTGATGATACAGGGGAAGGCGACTGCCGGCATGAACAAGATCGGGAGCGCACGTGTCACCACGGACGGCAAACAGAGCTGGCTTGACATGAAGCTGAGCGACAACGGCGCCTTTGAATATGGGTTCAAACCCGAGCTGAACAGGGCTTACAGGATATATGTAGAAATAACGGATACGCGGGGGAAGACAAATAATGTGGAAGGCACCCTCAAAGAGGTGGTGGTCTCCACGCAGAATGTACAGGCCATCGTGAAAAGCATCCTCGACAGCCTCATCGATGCCTACCAGAGGGAAAAGCCCCGGGAGTTCATGGCGCTTGTCAGCGATGATTTTACCGGCGACAAGACGTTCCTGGACAGGGCCGTGCGGAAGGATTTCAGCGCCTTTGACAACATTATGCTGAGGTACGTGCTGACGAACGTCACCGTTGATACATCGGGAAAGATATTCGTGACGTTCAATTATAACAGGCAGGTAACGTCCGTCAAGTCAGGCAGGACCCTCCAGGATAATGCCGTGACGCAGATGACCTTTACAATGGGAGACAGGGGGGCGAAGATCTACAGCATGAAGTGGCCCCTCATATTCGGCCTCAGCGACTCCACCAACGTGGCGCAGGGGACGGTCTCCGAGAGCTCAGGTACAGAAGTGATCGTTGTGGACAACAAAGGCGATACAAAAAAGCTGCCCTACCAGGAATCGGTGAAGTTCGTGGAAGAGGGCGGGACAACAACAACGCAGGCTAAGTCGGTGACGCTCCATATGACGGCTGCCGGCACCGAAGGGCTCAAGTTCTCGACCGACACAAGGACGAACGAGATCCTTACCCCTCCTCCGATGAACGGAGATATTATGCTTTTTTGTCCCGGCTTGCGGATGAACGTCGGGATCTTTGCCCAGGACCTCGGCGTAAAAAGCGTCGATTCCATAACCGAAGTTCCCTCGTCGGGCTACGGCATCGGCGGCGCCATCGCCCCCATTACAATAGGGCATAGCTACGCGCTCAAGCTGGCCGACGGCAAATATGCCGTCGTCGAGGTCATCAATGATGCGCCCTGTCCTGCAGGCCCGCCGCGCACAACAACGATCCGCTATAAATACCAGCCGAACGGCTCGAGGACATTCTAATGGATACAGGAGGGATATTCATGATGACATCTGTCAACGCAGAAAAACATTGTACCAGTCTCCCCATTAGGGTGCCTGCGGCCTTTTTCTCATGCCTCCTCATCTTCCTGTTCCTCGCATCGACTGATCCTGCCTATGCCGCCGACAACGAGGTTCATTTCTCAAATGAGTTCTCCTATACCTATAATGACATAACCGGCCCGGGAGGCGACGATTCATCGTCGCTGACAAGGGGGTTTAGGTACCTGAACATCTTCGGCTTTATGGGGAACGGGACCGTCAGGGAGCTCGAATATAATTTTAACCTCGGGTTCAAGGCTACCGACGACAGAAGGAACGACGTCGCGACCTTCTCGCCGACGAATATCCAGGGAAGGATGACGAACAAGATCCACACGGTGAATGCCGGCGATACCTTCGAATCCTTCTCGCAATATTCTCTCAGCACGGCAGTGAAAGGCGCTTCATACAGGTATTTTAATGAGCAAAAAAATTCTCCGGAGATCACCATGGTATACGGCTACGTGCTGCCGCGGTGGGACACGATCTGGGGAGGGATCGAGACGCGGGCCATAGAGCGGACCGCCTACGGGATGAGGATCAAACAGAACTTCTCGCCGAATATCTGGGCAGGCATCAGCTACGTGCAGGCAAAGGACAGGCCGGGAACACGGATAATGTCCACCGATCCCATTTACGACAGCAACAACTATACCGTGGATGCCGAATACAAGCCCATACCGGGATTGGCATTCCGCGGAGAGTTCTCAACGTCCCGCACAACGATGTCGCCGAGTTCGCTGGGAGGACAGAATGAAGACAGGACGCACGGGACGGCGAGCAGGATAGAGGCGGTAGGGGAAGGAGGTCCGAGCAGGGTGTCGCTCGAATATGAAAGGGTCTCCACGGAGTTCCAGTCGATCCTTGGCTCCGCCACCCCTGACCGGGAAAAGATCAAATCAAAGTGGCGCTACACGATGACAAAGAACATCATGCTGAACCTCGGGCTTTTGTGGTTCAGGGACAACCTCGACGGCCAGAAGGCATACAGGACGGACAGCTATACGCCGGAGGTCGGCTTCACCTTCAAGAACCTTCTGGGAAGGCAGTCTGCGACGGCCGATCTCGCGTACAGGTACGACAGGAAATTCGGCGCCGGCAACGGGTCCGGCATCAGCACGGCAGACCACATGACAACCTTGAATTACCGGGACAGGTTCGGCCCCGTGGACAGCGATGCCAACGTGGGCTACACGATCTACAGCACCGAGCGCGATCAGCGGCAGGCAAAGGAATATACGTACAACCTGTCTCTCAACAGCAGGCATGAGATAGGAGAGGCCTACGTGGTGAAGCCGGTGGTGTACCTTGGCGGTATGACGTCGAGGGACGACCTTGCACTTGAGACGGACAGGATCTACGAGTATTCTTTCGGGATGGGTTTTGAGCTCCTGAAGCTTAAACTTAATTCTGATTTCAGGATAGGGCAGAACGTACTTGAAAAGACCGCCGCGGGCACCGACAACAGCACGAAGACCTTCGGCAGCTTCAATGTCTACTACAGGCCGCCTTTTCTCAAAAAGTTCAACGAAGGCATGCTCTATCTGAGAAGCTTCGTCAACGACTTCCGCTTCTCTACACAGTCGCGCAGCTTCAGGGAGAACAGCGTAACCCTCGGCGTGAACCTCCAGTATTAAGATGGCGGGCGGATAGGGTGAAGGGGAGAAAAATGTTGCGCAAGATCATCCCGGGGATCTTTTGTATCGTTTTTCTTTTTCTGTTGTGCCATATTGCCGGCCCCGCAGGGCTATCGGCGGCTTCATCGGAAAAGCCGGACGATATCAGGCTTGAATACCTGTATATAAATAAGAAGATGACGCCCGAGACGGAAAAGAAGATAACCTTATTCAGAGAGCCGCTGTCAGGAGGAAGGGTCTCCATAACGGGCAAGGTGGCGGATACCGCGAAGGTGAAGACGGTTGAAGTAAGCATTGACAATAAAGGCACCTGGCGGAAGGCAAGGTCAACAAAAAAGAATACATTCAGGTACAGTTTCAGGGCGGAGAAAGGCACCACCTACGGTCTTTTCATACGGATCACCGATGCAAAGGGCAATACAAACAATATCGAGGACACCTTCAAGGGGATCACCATCCTCGACCGGTCTCTCTATAATGCCGTAAAAGACTTACTGGACAGCATGATCGGGGCATACCAGGGAAAGGCGTTAGGGAGCTTCATGGCTTGCGTGGATGATTCCTTTACCGGTGAAAAGGTCGAATATGAAAAGTCGGTTCAGAACGACTTCAGCGCCCTCCACGATATAAGCATCCATTATACCCTCAACAGCGTAACCCCTGACTACAGGGACAAGGTATCTGTCGCATTAAATTTTGACAGAAGCTATACGGTTCTCAAGACAGGAAAACGCCGCAGCGACGAGGGCTCTACGGTAATGATCTTCAGGATCGATAACGGCAAACTGAGCCTTTACTCGGTACGGGGTCAACCGCTCTTCGGGTTTACGAAATAAGAGCGATCAGCCGTCAGCTATCAGCAATCAGCAGACAGCATCAAATATCGATTCGATCATCGAGTATCGGGCTCTCCCCCTTACCCATTACGGCTCACGGTTTTTACCAGTATCCAGCACCCAGTTTGCCATGAACCGTTTTTCTCATCCGGCATCAAGCAGTCAGCTAAAACAAACAAGGTTTTATGCTGATAGCTGATAGCTGAAAGCTGACAGCTAAATACCAGTATCCAACTCACTTTGTGACATATTTCTCTTGACAAAATCGTCATATGATTATAATTTGCATATATTTTTTGTCAATCCTGAACATGAGGGCGATAAGTGCTTAAATCGTTGAAACTCAGATTTATCCTGGTGCTGATCTTTTTGGTCATATCGGTCATATTCTGCCTGCCGAATGTTTTCGAGCCGCAGGGAACATTGAAAAAGTATCTCCCATCGGACAAGATACATCTCGGGCTCGACCTGAAGGGCGGCATGCACCTGCTGCTTGAGCTTGACACGGTAAAGCTGATGCAGAACATGATCGACAGGAAGTTCGGCGCGCTGAAGGACGCCATGATCCGTGACGGGGTCCGGTTCCTCGCGTTGGACAGGCACGATGGAACACTCTCCGTGTCAGTGAGGCCGGAACAGAAAGACAAGCTTTACAACCTCATAGGCAAAGATTTCCCGGACCTGAAGGCAGGGGGGTCAAAGGCGGAAGGGGACACGCTTCGCCTTTCATTCATCCTGCCCGACAAAGAGATCATCGGTATCAAGGAAAATGCCGTAAGGCAGGCGCTGGAGACGATACGGAACAGGATAGACCAGTTCGGGGTCACAGAACCGGTCATCGTCCAGCAGGGGGAGAACCAGATACTCGTGCAGCTGCCGGGCGTTAAAGACCCGCAGAGGGCGCTGGAGCTGATAGGCAAAACCGCCCAGCTTGAATTTAAGCTGGTGGACGAAGATAACATTGCGAGGTTCCAGGGCGGGTCCGTTCCCGAAGGCAGCGAGGTCCTTACGATGAGGTCGAGGAACAGGGAGACGGGCATTTATACGACCACGCCGATGCTCCTTAAGAGGCAGGCGCTGCTCACGGGGGAGCTGCTGACTGACGCAAAGGTGAAGATCGGCGGGGAGTTCAACAATGAGCCCTACGTCGCGATAGAGTTTGACGGCGAGGGCGCCAGGATATTCGACAAGATAACCGCCGAGAATGTTGGAAAGAGGCTTGCCATAATCCTTGACAACACGGTCTATTCCGCGCCGGTCATCAAAGAGAGGATCTCCGGCGGCAAGGCGTCGATCACCGGCGGCTTCTCGATGGATGAGGCAAAGGACCTTGCTATCGTGCTCCGCGCCGGCGCGCTCCCGGCCCCGGTCAAGGTAATACAGAACATCACCATAGGCCCAACGCTGGGGCAGGATTCGATCAGAAAAGGCGTACAGGCGGCGCTGCTTGGCGCCATCCTCGTTATCCTCTTTATGATCTATTATTACCGCTTCTCGGGCGTAATTGCCGATATCGCGCTCTTCCTGAACCTCCTTTACCTTCTCGGCGCATTTACTGCGCTGAAGGCGACGATGACGCTGCCCGGCATAGCAGGCATCATCCTGACGATGGGCATGGGCGTCGACTCCAATGTCCTTATCTTTGAGAGGATCAGGGAGGAGCTGTGCCTCGGGAAGACCGTGAGGGCGGCCGTTGACGCGGGGTTTGCAAAGGCGTGGGTCACGATCTTTGACTCGCACATTACGACGCTTATTACGACCTTTATCCTCTTCACGTTCGGGACGGGCCCGATAAAAGGGTTTGCCGTTACCCTGAGCATCGGGGTTGTCATCAACCTTTTCACCGCCGTGTTCGGGTCGAAGGCGATATTTGACTGGGTCATTATGAAGTTTAAACCAAGGAGCTTGAGCATCTGATGAAGTTCGTAGAGATAGTGAAAAAGACGAATATTGATTTTATCGGGCTGCGCAACAAGGCCTTCATACTCTCCCTGGTGTTAGTTGTGCTCGGTTGCATCGGCTTCGTGATGGTCTCTCTGGGGAAGGCGAACCTCAGCGTAGATTTCACGGGCGGTACACAGCTGCAGGTCAAATTCAGCGAGAAGGTATCCATAGGAGAGTTGAGAGGCGCCCTTACCGAAAGCGGCCTGAGCGACGTGCAGATCCAGGAGATAAGCGGCACGAACGAGTTCCTCATCAAGACGAAGATGACAGACACTGAAAAAGAGAAGGTCCAGGACATAATAGGCAAAGACATCGCCGCAAACCTGAAAGACAAAAAGTTCGAGATCATCGGGAGCAACATGGTCGGCTCAACCGTTGGGCGTGCGTTAAAAAAGGACGCCATCGTTGCCCTTGTAATTGCCCTCGTCTGCATCATTATCTATATCGCCTGGCGGTTCACCTTTATCTTCGGGATCGCGGCCACGATCGCCACCTTCCACGATGTCCTTACCATGCTGGGCATATTCTACATCTTCAACATGGAGATGAATATCCTCTTTATTACCGCGCTTCTGACCATAGCGGGATATTCGCTCACCGATACCGTTGTTGTTTTTGACAGGATCCGGGAGAACATGGCCAAGATGAAGGCAAAGTCCGATCTTGCTACGGTGATCAATTTCAGCATAAACGAGGTGCTGAGCAGAACCCTCATAACGTCATTGACGACAGCGGTCACCATAGGCGCAATACTTTTTCTCGGCGGCGAGGTCCTCTTTGACTTTGCCTTTGCACTTTTTATCGGAGTGCTTATAGGAACATACTCATCGATATTTATCGCAAGCCCCCTCGTGTTTATCTGGAGAAGACAGATCCGTTGATCCTCTTTATGGAGCCCGATATCCCCGCGGCATACAGAAAAGATCTTCCCGGTTAGTACGCATACGTTCCGGAGCCTGTTATGAAGGCAAAGCTGGAAGATGTTCTCAAGGAAAAAGAGAGGGAGCTGAAGCTTCACAGGCGTTTTCTTAACCTAAAGGCATTCTGTGAAGAAACGGTCTTTCCCCGTATCGAATTACCCATAAAAGAACATGTTGAAGTCTTGCAGAGGCTGACCGAGAGGATCATACCGGATCCAAAAGACCGTACGGAAGAGATGTTCTCCGGCGAGATCTTCGCGCTCCTCTGTTTGATCTATCTCCACGATGCAGGCCACGTCAGGGATTTTGACTGGACGTTGAACAGGGATATCCTCAACAGCCTGGATGTGCCGTGCAAGGAAGTCTTTCTAAGCTACGAGATAGCGCGAAGGTTCGATATACCGGAAAGCGCCGTAGAGATCGTCAACCACCTGACCTTTTCCCATATTGTAAAAAAGATCCCAATGGAGTGGGAGATCACGGACAACCACTCCAAGGCGATCATAAGGAACACAAAGGTGTTCGAATGCATCTTTAATTTCTGCCACCTCCTGGCCGACATGTTCTACTCCGATATCCGCTGCCTGGAGCTGAAAAGATACAGCGACCCCCAGCTGATACTGCGGCCCAATGAAGCGGTTATTGATATCGACAGCAGGGAAGGAATAATATCGATCAGGTATAACGCGCAGACGCCTTATGAACTTCACGTCCTTGAGAACGCAAAAAAATATATCGGGAACATGTTCGACAAATTCAAGAACAACGTCAACGGCCGGTTCGGTTTTCAGTATAAAGAGGTCCTCTGGGATATTACGGGAGATTTTTACTGCGGGAGGGATGTCTTTGAGATCCCGAAATTTTCCCCCTACGACGATTCCAGCGGGCCGCCCTTCAAGAGATGGGACGAGGCTTCGCTGATCCTGGATAAGCTCTTCGATTTCGGCTGCGTGCTTGTCGTAGGCGAGGCGTCCACGGGGAAGACGACGCTGCTGAATTCATTCCTTGTCCCCCAGGTCCTTACGATGAGCCCCAACGTGTTTTACTGCGAGCTCTGGTCAAACCCTACAGGTGAGATACGTGACGTTATCTGCAAGCGAAGCGGCGTCAAGGATTACAAAACGATGGACATCGTCTCGATCTGCGCCGGGCTTCACAAGAAAGGCGTTTGTTTCTTTATCATTGACGGCTGCGAAAGGCTCGTATATATGAAGCCTGATGAGAAGGAGAAGCTGGAAAGGTTTCTTGCGTTCTGCACGGGCCACAAAAATGTATACCTGGTGATCTCCGGAGACAGGGGGACGTTCTTTGAATGGTACCAGAGCTTCCGCGGCGTCAGCACCTCTGCGATATGCGAGGTGAGGCCGTTGGATAGCGCGCAGGCCATTGATGCCTATGGAGAGGAAAAGGTCTTCTGGGATACAAGCGAATATTATAAGCCTATCGAATTTGAGCTTCTCCACTCGAACATGAGCATGGAGAAAGTCCTCTCGGACCTTCTGCAAGGCGTAAAGGACACCTTCGAATTCAGGAATATCCTCTCCATCTTTGTCGATAAGCATGAGAACATCCTCAAGCGGTATACGATCGAAAACATCCTTTACGAAACCTCGCTGCATTACAACAGCGTCCTCGGCCACATAAATTTTCTGAAAGAGAAAGACATCGTTAAGGAGACGGAATCCCTCGGGCAGAACTATTATTCCCTGACGAGCAGATACCTGAGAGAGCCTTTGTACAAGGTCCTTGAGCTTGATCTTTTCGAGGAGAAAAAGAGGGTGAGGAACATCCTGAAAAATTCTCTCGTCAACGAAACGTTCCTTGATGAGGGCGCACTGAATGCCGTTGAGCAGTGGAAAGACCATATGATCTTCACCAAGGAAGAGATGGGGCTTATCCTTGCCAGCGCCGTTAATATTCTGAAGGATGCCTCCCATTTTTTCGAAAAGGCAAAAAAAGACGGCAAGGGGATCGACGTGCAGCCTGTCTTGAAGTTCCTCTATTCCGATGATATAGAAAAACGGAAAAGGGCTATTGCCTTGCTCGTCGATATCCAGGACAGGAACATGATCAACCCTCTTCTGGGCCATCTGAAACAGGAGAGCGTCCTGGAGATCAGGGACCTTGTGATAAAAGGGATAGGGCTTACGGGGAAGAAGAAGGCAATGATGGCGATCATGAATACGCTGAACGAGATAGGCGACAGGCAATTACGGTTGAAAGCGGTAGAGTTCTTCTATTCGCTCTTTGGTGAAAACACAAAACAATTATTGACGGACATAAGGGAGACCGAGGAAGACCCGGTTATTATCATGATAATCGATAAGCTCCTGGCTAAGGCGCCGGTATTTTCGTGATGCCCTGCATATAGGGCCTCAGGGCCTCCGGCACAATAACGGCCCCGTCCCCCGTCTGGTAGTTCTCCATAACGGCCATGACCGTCCTTCCCGCGGCGAGGCCCGACCCGTTAAGGGTGTGGACAAAGTCCGTCTTCCCGCCCTGCTTCCTGTACCGTATTTTTGCCCTCCGTGCCTGGAAGTTTTCAAAGTTGCTGCATGATGATATCTCGCGGTAGATGTTCTGTCCCGGGAGCCAGACCTCTATATCGTAGGTCTTTGCGGAAGAAAATCCGAGGTCGCCGGTGCAGAGCAGGGAAACCCTGTAGTGGATATTGAGCCTTTTGAGGATGTCCTCGGCATCGAGGAGGAGCCCCTCCAACTCGTCATAGGAGCTTTCCGGGCTGGTGAATTTTACGAGCTCGACCTTGTTGAACTGGTGCTGCCTGGTCAGCCCTCTCGTATCTTTTCCGTGCGCCCCCGCTTCCTTTCTGAAACAGGGGGTGTAGGCGACGTATTTCAGCGGCAGCTCATCTTCCCTGAGGATCTCGTCGGCATAAATGTTCGTGACCGGTACCTCGGCGGTGGGTATGAGAAAGTAATCGAGCCCGTCGAGCCTGAACAGTTCTTCCTCGAATTTCGGCAGCTGGCCTGTTCCCGTCATCGTCACGCGGTTTACCATAAAAGGCGGAAGGACCTCCGTATATCCATGCTTTGTCGTGTGGATATCGAGCATAAAGTTGATAAGGGCCCGCTCGAGAAGGGCGCCGTAGCCTTTATAGAGGGTGAAGCGGGAGCCGGTTATCTTTGCAGCCCTCTTGAAGTCAAGGATGTCGAGCTTTTCGCCGATGTCCCAGTGCGCAAGGGGGTCGAAATCGAAGTGAGGCTTCTCCCCCGAGAACCTGACCACCTGGTTGTCTGCGTCGCCGGCGCCGACGGGGACCGTGTCGTGGGGGATGTTCGGTATGACGAGGATCATGTCCTCCCACTCTTTTTCCGTTGCCTTCAGCGACAGCTCCATCTCCTCTATGTTCTTCCCCACCGTTCTCAGGTGCTCTATCTTCTCAACGGGATTGGAGCCTGCCTTTTTCAGCTTCGCGATCTCGCCGGAGAGGAGATTTTTTTCGCTTTTCATCTTCTCGGTTTCCTGGATCAGCCTTCTCCGTTTTTCTTCAACTCCCATGAGCCTTTCAATATCGAATGATGCGCCCCGCTTTGCGAGGCTTTCTTTGACCAGTCCGATGTTTTCGCGGATAAGTTTTGGGTCGATCATTTAGTCCTCCAATAGATCAGGGTTAAATTCAATCGGTTTGTATGTGTAAAGCGTACCACACAACGTGTAGAGAGGCTGGCCGTCCACGAGAAAAAGGATCTTCTGGGCCTCTTTAAAAGTGGCGAGGAAGGAATGGGCGATCGAATAGACGGTGAGTATCTCCTTCATTGTGGACGGCTTATCGTTCATGATGTCCCTTGAGACGTTGAGGTACATGACCCCCTCTGCGTCTGTCGCCGATTCATACAGCGTGAAGCCTTGCGGGAGGTGTTTCTCCTGCTTCAGCTTATTGATGATCATCTCTGCCTTTTCCGTATCGGAAATGTTGCTCCTCACATCAAGCTTCTTTTCTATCAGCTTGTTCTGGGAGGGGAAAAATATCGAAACCGTCTGTGTGCCGGGGGCCATGAAGACCGCCTTTGGCTCCAGCGCGACCTTCATGCGGTACCCGGTGATGAGCAAGGCGAGGACAACGACGGCTGCCAGAAGGAGAATATAGATGGTCCGCACCGGCCGCCGCTGCGGGTCTTTCTTATTATGCGGTAGAGTAGGCGAAACCTTCTTTTCCATGGGCATTTACTTTATTCTTTACCCCTAATTTCTAAATTCGAAATCCTAAATCCTAAACAATATCAAAGTCCAATGCCCCCTCTCCCTGGCCCTCTCCCGCAAGGGGAGCGGGAACGTTGTTGTCAGGTGCCGCCTGTACTTTAGCCCTCTTCCACAACCCGATACTGGATGCTCGATGCTTGTTTAAACCGGTATCCAGCATCAAGCATCCAGTATCGAATTTTGTTTTTCTCTCCTCACGCCTTATGCCTCACGATTCACGGCCTTCTTCGCCTCACGCATCCCGCCTCACGGTTTTTTTACTCTCCGCTCTCAGCTCTTCGCTCTCAGCTTCCTTTCTTGCTTCTTCAAGAAATTCTGAGGAGCGCATCACCCTTAAGATCGGGTATATCGCCGAATTCCGGTAGGCATCGAGAAAGTTCTCGTGGATCTCTTTTTTGTATGCCGCGCTCAGGTCTTCCAGCATGACCGTGTTGAAGTCATTGCACACGGCATCAAAGGCCGTGGCGAGGACGCAGAAATGGGTGTTGACGCCGCCGATAGCGACGGTATCGATCTGCATGGTCCTTAAGGTCTGATCGAGGTCGGTCTTGAAAAAGGCGCTGAACCTCCTCTTTTCAAGGATGATGTCCGTAGGCTGCGGCTCAAGGTCGGACAACGGCTGCGTGTCTTTTGTCCCCCTCAGCGAGCAAGGCTTCATTCTTCCGCGGAAGATGAAGTCATCCTTCAAAAAGCTGTCGCAGGCGAATATAACCGGTATGCCGATGCGCCGGCATGTCTTCAGAAAGTCCCGAACGAGGGGCACGATCTTCTCTTCTTCTTTTGTGCCCGTCCTTTCCTTGTCATAGCCGCCTTCAAGCATGTCAACAATGATGATCGCAGGCTTCATTCTGCAGGAACCTCCTGACCGTTTAGAAATAGTCTGATAAAATTGTCACAGATCGTCGCAGCAAGCTCTTCAACCTGCTGGCGCCGTATCTCCGCCATTTTCACGGTGGTAAGCTTCACAAAATAGGGCACGTTCCGCTTGCCCCTGTGAGGATGGGGCGTGAGAAAGGGGGCATCGGTTTCGGCGAGGATTCTCTCACCGGGAATGTATTCCACGACCTTTACGAGCTCTTCGGCGCTGCGGTAGGTTATCGTCCC
This sequence comes from Syntrophorhabdaceae bacterium, assembly GCA_017992765.1. Taxonomy (GTDB): domain Bacteria; phylum Desulfobacterota; class Syntrophorhabdia; order Syntrophorhabdales; family Syntrophorhabdaceae; genus UBA5609. The sequence goes on along the minus strand of JAGOOA010000018.1, from coordinate 642 downwards.
CGGTATCGATATATAGAAGCCCATATCGAGGAGGCGCTTCGCCGTTTGGCGGTCATAGGAGTAGCAATGGACCACGCCGCCATGCATGTTCCGGTATGCCTCTCCGAGGATCTGGAGGGTCTCCGTCAGGGCGTTCCGTGAGTGGATTATGACCGGCAGGCCTTCGTCTGCCGCCAGGGCGAGCTGCTCCCGGAATGCCTTCATCTGCACGTCTTTCGGAGAATAATTCTTAAAGAAGTCGAGGCCTATCTCGCCGTAGCCGACGATCTTTTTCTGTTTCAGATAGGACCTGATCGTTGCAGCGGCATTCCCGTTGAAGTCCGTGCTGTTGTGAGGGTGTATCCCGATGGCGCCGTATACGATGGGGTTGCTATTGACGATCTCGACGACCTTCGCAAAATAACGCTCTTCTGTGCCGACGGTGAGTATATACTTCAGGCCCTCATCGACGCTCTTTTCGATGACCTGGTCCCTGTCTTTTGAAAAGGATTCCATCTCAAGATGGCAATGGGAATCAACGAACATGATTTTTTATAACATATCGTGAGTGGTACTTCAACGGAAGACAACCAGCAGAGAGCAGAGAGCAGAGAGCAGAGAGCAGAGAGCAGAGAGCAGAGAGCAGAGAGCAGAGAGCAGAGA
>JAGOOA010000051.1 GCA_017992765.1 Syntrophorhabdaceae bacterium | reverse complement strand
TGGTGCTACGAAGGAAAGCGCCGGGGCATCAATTGATCGGAGGCGAGTTTTTGCAGTTGCAAAATAATCCGTCATGTTGAAAAATATAGCAAAGAGATGGTGCATGAAATATAGACGATCGATCCACCGGACGCTCATCCTCAGGCTCGCCATAGCGACCCTGTGCATCTCTGCCGTACTGAGCGCTGTAGTGGCCTTCATACAATTCAGCATCGTCGACGACCGGGTAATGGACCGGGTAATGCCCGCGGTGGAACGGCTCAGGTGGATCATCATGGAAAACCTCGATGCGCCCGGGCTCGGCGACCACGAGAGGATACGGCAGATAGTGCAAAGGCCTGCGTCGGACAGGATGAGAACCTGGGACGGCCATTTTGTTCTTACGCGCATTCTGGATCTCGATTTCAAAGAGATCGCAAAGGCAACCGACGATGCCTATCCGCACATCGCCGCGGTAAGCAGTTATGCGGCCAAGGGTTTTGACCGGTCCTCGCTTGCCAGAGAAGGGGTCTGGCAAAGAATGAAGGTCCTCAGAAAAGATGTTGTTTTTATCCATCTCGCGTCAGAGCTGAGAAACAGCGCCGATCAGCGGGCAGCCTATATTGAAAGCGTGTTCGTCATATCGCCTAAGGTTCTCGCGCAGACACGGAAGGAACTATTGTTCACGACGTTGATCGCGGCGGGCATCGTGCTCCTCACCGCGCTTATCCTCTATCCCGTCATCGTCCGGCTTCTCCGCAGGGTAACATCACTTTCGGCCGACCTCCTCCACGCGAATATGGAGATCCTGAGCGTCCTCGGGAGCACCATTGCCAAAAGGGACAGCGATACCGACATCCACAACTACCGCGTCACCATCTACGCGGTGCGCATCGCCCAGGAGCTGCTCCTCGACGACGATGAGATCCGCGCACTCCTTAAGGGCGCATTTCTCCACGACGTCGGGAAGATCGGGATAAGCGACAACATTCTCATGAAGCCGGGAAAGCTCACCCCTGAGGAATTTGAAGAGATGAAGAAACATGTCCGGTACGGGGTCGATATCGTGAACCGGTCGACATGGCTAAGCGATGCGGTCGATATCGTAGGCAGCCATCACGAGAAGTACGACGGCTCGGGATACGACAAGAGCAAGCGCGATGGAGAGATACCGAGGATAGCCCGCATCTTCGCCGTCGCCGACGTGTTCGACGCCCTCACCTCAAAACGCCCTTACAAAGAACCTCTTAGCCTTGATGAATCGATGAAGATACTCATGGAGAACAGGGGAGCCCACTTCGACCCCGAGGTGCTTGACGCCTTTGCGAAGATCGCACCGTCGCTCTACGAGGAGTACGCCAACAGGACCGACGACAAGCCCCGGCAGGACCTGGACAGGATCAACGCGCAGTATTACCGTCCGGACCTGATCTCGTATATGCGTTAAACCCGGATAAGTCATTAGCACAGTGTCGGGCGTTCCTTTAGCAAACCGTCGTGAGGCAATGAACCCTGTAAAATGTGAAAGGTAAAAGGTAAAATGTTTAAAACTGCTAACGCTTTACCCTTCAAGGATTGTCTCTTTTGTCTCTTACCATTCACCATTCACCTTTCACTTTTCACCGCCTTCGTTCAGCGTGTTTGCGGGGAATGCTCGACACTGTGCTAATCCTAATGGAAAATCTGGGTTAAACCCTGGAAAGGCCTTTTACGTCTTTTTCGCCTTTCCCTGGTTCGCAACGGCCTCCATGGCTGCCTTGACCTTCTCCGGATCGCCTATATAATAGCTCTTTATAGGCTTCAGCTCATCGTCCAGCTCATAGACGAGCGGCATGCCCGTCGGGATGTTCAGCTCGGGGATGACATCGTCGGGGATATTGTCGAGATATTTAACAAGGGCGCGGAGGCTGTTCCCGTGTGCGGCAATGAGGACGCGCTGGCCTGATTGTATTACCGGCACGATGCGCTCGTGCCAGCAGGGGAGGAAGCGCTCCACGGTATCCTTGAGGCACTCCGCGAGGGGGTGCTGTTCTTTTCTAAGGTTATGGTAGCGGGGGTCAGGGCCGGTATAGCGGGGGTCCTTCTCGTCGAGCTCCGGGGGGCGTATATCGTAGCTTCTCCTCCAGAGCTTTACCTGCGCCTCGCCGTATTTCTCCGCGGTCTGCGCCTTGTTGAGGCCCTGAAGGGCGCCGTAATGGCGTTCGTTCAGCCTCCAGTCATGATAGATGGGGATCCACATGAGGTCCATCCCGTCAAGGGCTATCCAGAGCGTGCGGATCGCCCTCTTCAGCACAGAGGTAAAGGCAAGGTCGAAGATATATCCTTGCTCTTTCAGGGTGCGGCCGGCCTCTTTTGCCTCCTCGACGCCCTTTTCTGAAAGGTCGACGTCCGTCCAGCCGGTAAAGAGGTTTTCCTTGTTCCAGGTGCTTTCTCCGTGGCGCAGCAAAACGATCTTTTTCATCTATCCTCTCCTTCTTGGCGGTTCTTGCGTACACTATACCATAAACAAAAAAAGGGCGGAATGCAAGATTCCGCCCTTTCGGATCTAAAGGATACGAGGCTATTTCTGTTTCGTCTGCAGGTAATCGTCGATCGCCTTGGCCGCCGCCCTTCCTGCGCCCATGGCAAGGATGACCGTTGCCGCGCCGGTTACGATATCGCCGCCCGCGAAGACGCCTTCCATGCTTGTCTTTCCTGTTTCGAGGTCAGCTTCGATATTCCCTGACTTTCTGAGCTTGAGCTCCGGGGTGCTCTGTGTGAGGATCGGGTTCGGGCCCTGGCCTATCGCAACGATGACAACGTCTACGTCCAGCACAAAATTTGACCCTTTTATCTCAACGGGCCTTCTCCTGCCTGATGCGTCGGGCTCGCCAAGCTCCATCTGCATGCACTCCATGCCCTTCACCCAGCCGTTCTCGTCGCCGATGACCCTTATGGGGTTCGTGAGCAGCCTGAAATCGATGCCTTCTTCCTCTGCGTGGTGGGCCTCTTCGGCACGCGCCGGCATCTCCTCGCGGGAGCGCCGGTACACGAGGTATACCGTATCCGCGCCGAGCCTCTTTGCGACCCTGGCGCTGTCCATGGCCACATTGCCGCCGCCGATGACGGCGACCTTGCTTCCCACCCTGACCGGCGTGTCATATTCGGGGAAAAGGTAGGCCTTCATGAGATTCGACCGTGTGAGGAATTCGTTGGCGGAATAAACGCCGTTCAGGTTCTCGCCGGGGATATTGAGGAAGTACGGCAGGCCCGCGCCGGTGCCGATAAAGATCGCATCGTAGCCCTGTTTGAAGAGCTCGTCGACGGTTGTCGTCTGGCCGATGATCGTATCGACCTTTATCTTCGCGCCGAGCTTTTCCACGTAGTCGACTTCCCGCTGGACTATCGCCTTCGGCAGACGGAATTCCGGGATGCCGTAGACGAGGACGCCGCCGGCCTTGTGGAGGGCCTCGAAGACCGTCACTTCGTGTCCTTTTTTCGAAAGCTCGCCCGCTACGGTGAGGCCTGCGGGGCCTGCGCCGATGATTGCGACCTTCTTTCCTGTCTTCTTCGCTTTCTGCGGTGCGCGTACGTCGCCTTTCGCCAGCTCGTAGTCGGCCGCGAACCTTTCGAGCCGTCCGATCGCGATCGGCTGGCCCTTCTTGCCGAGAACGCACTTTGATTCGCATTGGCTCTCCTGCGGGCAGACGCGGCCGCATACCGCCGGCAGGCTGTTCGTCTCTTTAATGGTATGGATGGCGCCCATGAAATCGCCTTCCTTTACCTTCTTGATGAAGGCCGGGATCTGGACACTGACGGGGCACCCTTCGACGCAGGGGGAGTTCTTGCACTGGAGGCACCGTGATGCTTCGCGGAGCGCATTGTCGTTGGTGTAGCCAAGCGCCACCTCGTTGAAGTTCTGGATCCTCAGCTTCGGGTTCTGTTCGGGCATCCTCTCGCGGACCCTCGATTTTTTCATCGCCTTTGCCTGCGCTTCGAGCTTGCACTGGTGGTCCCACATCGCCCGCCTCTCCTCACGGTCATACATCTTGCCGCGAAGGATCAGCTCCTTGAAATCCACCTGGTGTCCGTCAAATTCCGGGCCGTCGACGCAGACGAACTTCGTCTCGCCGCCGATCGTTGCCCTGCAGCAGCCGCACATGCCGGTGCCGTCGACCATGATCGTGTTCAGGCTTACCACTGTATTGATATTGTACTGACGGGTCACATCGGAGACGGCCTTCATCATCACGATCGGCCCGATGCCCACCACGAGGACAACGTTCTTCTTCTCTTCGATGACCTGCTTCAGCACGTCGGTGACAAAACCGTGGTGTCCGTACGTCCCGTCATCGGTCGCCACATAGAGCTTCGTGCTGGCCTTGCTCATCTCGTCCTCAAGGATCAGCATATCCTTTGAACGGGCGCCGATTATCGAGATCACCTCGTTGCCTGCCTCAAGAAGCGCCTTCGCGATGGGGAGCACCGGCGCGACGCCGACGCCGCCGCCGACGCACACTACGGTCCCAAACTTTTCGATGTGGCTTGGCTTTCCCAGCGGGCCGACAACGTCCAGGATCGCGTCGCCTTCCTCGAACTTTTCGAGCTTCCTTGTCGATGACCCGACCGCCTGGAAGATAACGGTTATCTGCCCTTTCTTTCTGTCGTATTCCGCCACCGTCAAGGGGATACGCTCTGCCATATCGTCCCCTCTCAAGACCACAAACTGTCCTGCCTTCACCTTCTTTGCGATGTCAGGCACATGAAGCCTGAAGAGCGTGATCGAGGGCGCCAGGGCCCTCTTTTCCATGATCTGGTTGAGTTTTATTTCTTTCTTCGCCATAACTTCTCCTTTTTTTAAAATATCGTTCTCTCTATCATTAGCCTGCATCCACCTGTCGCAGCGGTAATTTGACGGTGAATGTCGTACCTTTATCTACCGTGCTTTCGGCCTCTATCCGGCCGAAATGTGATTCCACGATCCTCTTGACGATCGAAAGCCCGAGGCCTGTGCCTGTGGTATACCTGGTCTTCGGGCCCCGCACCCGGTAGAACTCATCAAAGATGCAGGGGAGGCACTGCTCCTCGATCCCTATCCCTGTGTCGGCAACGCTGATATGCAGCAAATGGGCTTCGGGCCTGGCGCTGACGATCACCTTGCCGTTCTTCACGTTATATTTCATCGCGTTGGAGATGAGGTTCGTCATCAACTGGTCCATCTCTGCGCGGTCAGCCTCGATGAGGGGCAGCTTGTCCGGGATATCAACCTGGAACTGCACATCCTTGCTGTCTCCCTGGTTCTTCAGCAGCTCCACGTTGCTTTCAATGACCTCCTTCATGTCAAGGAGCTCTTTCTTCCTCTCTGCGCGCTTTGATTCCAGCCGCGCGAACTGCAGGAGGTCGTTCACCAGCTCGATGAGCGACTTGCTCCTGAGCCTTGCCCGTTCGAGCATCTGGCGGTTGAACTGCGGGTCTTTTCCCGCTACGCCCGTAAGGTAGGCGTTCAGGTACCCCTCGATAGCGGCAAGAGGCGCCCTCAACTCGTGGGCGACCATCCGGACGAACTGGGACTTTACCTCCTCCACCTCTTTCAGGGCGGTAATGTCCCGGAAGGTGCTCACAACGCCGAGGTCCTGTCCTTTTTCATCCCGCACGGCGGCCACGCTGACTATGAGCGTCTTCCGCTCGGGCTCCGCGATCTCGACCTCCTCGGAAAACATCGTATACTGGGAGGAATCGGGATTAAAGGCCTTGCTGATAACGTCGAGCAGATTCTTCTCCCTGATAACCTCGGCGATATCCTTGCCGAGCTGCACCTGCCCGGCCAGGTTAAGCGTCTTGAGGGCCGCCGGGTTCCAGAGCACCAGCTGGTGCTCCCTGTTGATCACGAGTATCGCGTCTGCCATGGAGTTCATGATCGTATGGAGCTTTGACTTCTCGCCTGCGATCTCAAGAAGCTTCTGGTCCCTTTCCTGGCGCAGCTGTTCTGCCTGGAGGCGCAGCCGCCTTGTCTCCAGCCCCCTGTTCAGTACCGCCATGAGCTGGTCGGGGGCAAAGGGCTTGGGGATGTAATCGTACGCGCCGTGCTTCATGGCGTCGACCGCTGTTTCAATGGTTGCAAAGCCGGTGATAACGATCATAATGATCTCCGGGTCAAGCTGCCGCACCTGCTCCATCAGTTCAATGCCGCCCATGACGGGCATCATGAGGTCGATGAGCATAAGGTCGTAAGGTTTGGCCTTCGCCATGTCGAGCCCTTCTTTGCCGTTTTCCGCCACATCGACGGCAAATCCCTCGCTCGTCAGGATCCTCCGGCACCCCTCGCGGATACCTTTCTCGTCATCAACGACGAGTATGTTCGCGGCCTCTGCCATTGCCCTTCCTTAGATCGCTACTCTGACTGTTTTGCCTTTTCCAGGAGCTCGCCGATCTTTTTCACCAGGTCCTCCGGCGCCACCGGCTTGTTCAGGAAGTCATCCGTCTTCATCCAGTAGCCGTCCTGATCCTGGGAAAATCCGAACCCCGTCTCGCCCGCAACCGACGTGAGCATCAGGATGGGGATCTTTTTGTAAACGGGATCTGCCTTTATCGACTTTGCGAAGGTAAACCCGGTGTCATGCTTTTCCATCATCAGGTCAAGGATGATAAGGTCCGGCTGCTCGAACCTGACCTTGTCCATCCCCTCGCGGCCTGAAAATGCCGTTACAACCTCGTACCCGTTGTTCTCAAGGACGGCCTTGTTCAGGTCAATGAAGTCAACATCGTCATCAATAATGAGGATTCTTGGTTTTTTGGCCATAGTGCTTTCTCCCTGTGTTTATAGTTTGAACCAAATCTTTTTTGGTTGTTGCCTCTTCATGTGCCCCTTCCGCCGTGATCGGCAAAGAAACGATAAAGGTGCTTCCCTTTCCGAGCTCCGTCTCCACGTCAAGCGTGCCTCCGTGCCGCTCGACGATCCCGTAAGAGATCGCCAGGCCGAGCCCCGTCCCCTTTTCTTTCGTTGTAAAAAAAGGGTTAAAGATCTTCCTCGCGTTCTCGGGCGGGATGCCCGGGCCGCTGTCGCGGATCTTGACCCTGATATGGTTTTTCTCATGAGCCGTGGAGATCGCCAGGCTCCCCTTGCCTTCCATGGCCTGGGCGCCGTTGAGGATGATGTTGAGAAAAACCTGCTTGAGCTGCGTCGCGTCGGCGAACGTGTTCGGCAGGTCAGGTGCGAACACCTTCTTGATCTTGATGTTGTGGAAAAGCGACTGGTTCACCAAAAGCCCCAGCGTATCTTCGAGGATCTCATTTATGTTCGTTTCGCCGGGCTTCAGCTTCGTCTCTCTGGCAAAGCTCAAAAGGCCCTGAACGATCTCCTTCGTACGGTTTGCCTCGCTGATGATAAGCGCCAGGTCTTCTCTCCTTGGGTCGTCCGGCTCCATGCCCTTCATGAGGATATGGGCGTAGATGGTGATCGTTCCGAGAGGGTTGTTGATCTCATGTGCCACACCCGCGGCGAGCTGCCCGAGGGCTGCGAGCTTCTCCGTCCTTATGAGCTGGTACTGGGCCTGTTCCAGTTCCTGATGGGAAATCTGCAATTCGTGGTGAGACTTTTCAAGCTGCTGGTATATCCTTTTGCTCCGCTCCAGAAGGTATGGAAGACAGTATTCAGCCTCTGTGATACCCTGTGCGACTGCGATCGCCTTTTCACGGCACGTAGCATATCCGCAGGCCCTGCAGTCCAGGTTTCTGTTGGGCATCATCTTGTCCATCTTCTTAAGCACAGCCCGTATCTTTTCCTCTGTCGGCATGGGCAGCTTCTGCTCCATGGCAGTAAATTCACGGCTCAGATCAATACCCGCATAGCTGTCAAGTTCTGCCAGCACCTTGGAAACATCCTGTTTCTCCATCTCTGCCTTGGCATAGCGCACTACGATCTGGCGCCTGCCGACTACCGACAATTCACGGTCAACAAAAGGGCCGTCTACACAGCCGGAGCAATAGAGAAAATCCAGGAATTTTGCCTTAATGTAGCCGTTGGCAAGCTGGTTCAATGCGCCGATCGCCCTTCTCCGGCCATATGTCATGCTTTTTTCGTCGTCAAGCACGTCGAAACTATCTCCCATAGTGCGGTTCAGTCCGCCGATAACCGACACGATCCTGCCAAGAAAAGGTCTCGGACCATCGAAGTCAGACCCCTCCAGGGATCTTCTGTCGATACCCGCTTCATCGAGCATGTTTTTAATGTCACGGAAGGTCACCACGTGGTCGATCGCACCTGCAACTTCGGGTGATGACGCTTCGCTCATATGCGCAAGGCAGGGGGTGAGATAGACGATCTTCCATCCCTCGCCCTTGATCTTTCTGGCAACCCTTCCGATGGCGATCATGGGGGACACGATCCGCGCGATGTTCGGCACGAGCTGTGGGAGATATTTCTGTATATAAAAAACGATAACCGGGCAAAACGACGAGATGATCGTTTGGTCCAAGGTGCTGTGGAGGAGTTCCCTGTAGGCCTGGCTAACAAGTTCGGCGCCGAAGGCGCCTTCCCAGACCTCTGAAAAACCAAGCTTTTTCAGGGCAGTGACGAGCTGCCTTGGCGTTCCCATGTCAAACACCGCCGGGAAAGCAGGGTCCAGGCATGCGATCGTCTTTTCATTGGTCAAAAAGATCTTCTTAACGTCACTGAGCCCGCTCCTGTAGCTCATTGCCTGGTGGGGACATGCCGAGATGCAACTCCCGCACAGTATGCATCGCTCGGGAATGATCCTGATACTGTCCTTTTCCAGCTTGATCGCCTTTGCGGGGCAAAGCTGTACGCAATATAGGCAGAGGCGGCATTTACGGTTGTTTACATCGATGCCGTAAAAACCATTCTCCTCCTGGGATATGGGATTTCTTGCCGTATCCATAAGAATGTACTTTTCAGGTAATAAAAAACAAATAGTATAGTAAAAACCAACCCTTGTCAATGGCAGGCCGCGCCTGCGCAATGGTTTTGTGATAATATGTACAAGCAGAACAAGATTGTCAAGATAAAAGGGCGGATAAGACCCTACTCAATGATGAAATCAAAATAGGTATCGGGGTAGGGCTCGTCCTTTAACGTGTAATGCCACCACTCCCGGTCATAGTTGACAAAGCCGTTCTTCTCCATGAGGGTCTTGAGCAGCAGCCTGCTTATGCGCTGGGCGCCCCCTATTTCCCCGTTCGCCGTGTGGGATAGTTCGTGGAAGCAGTCGAATCCCGTTCCCATGTCAATGCCGTTGTCCTTAAAGCGTCTTTCTGCGGGCAGGTAGCACTCATGCAGTGCCTGCCCGGGGACATACTGCTCCTGGGCCGGAATGGGGATCGGTATGATCGTGAGGTCAACGGTGCTGCCCCTGCTGTGACTCGATCTTTCGGCGATGTATCCGTCCCTGAAAAGGTTCCGCTTGTCAACGGTGGGGTAGAATTCCTTCTTCGTTTTCGTGTCGCCTATGTCCTTCGCCCATCTGACAAAATGTGCCACTGCACGCTTTGGCCGGTAGCAGTCGTAGACCTTAAGTGAAAAACCGTAGGCCGCCAGCTCTTCCTGCACTTTGGCAAGGGCGCCGGCTGCCTTTTTCGTCAGTATGCATTTCGGGGCATTATATCCGTCGACCCGCTCTCCGACAAAATTGTGGGCGGTATAATACCTGATGTCGAGCACGATCGACGGGATCATGTCATGGATATCGACGAAATCGGCAGGCACGGGGCCTGCGGCATATGCCGGTAGCGTGCAGAATATTGATATCGGCATCAATAACAAAGCGATGAGGATGAATAATTTTGTTGTTCCTGCGTAGCGTGTCACGGTTGCCCCCTTACCGCGCAAGGCACTGCACGATCTCACCGACATACATCCGGTGGTAGTCCTTCAACGGGTAGAACTCCTCTATCTCCGGGACTAAAAAATTGCCCGGCCGCAGGTCCTGGAAATAGATCTTTTTGCACATCAATACCAGCCTCGCCTCGGCGAAATATATCCCCTTATCTTCGACGACCGGAGTCATCCCCGCCCCGGCTACCTTGTTGACTTCCCTGCCGGATTTGGTCCCGCAGTATGTCAGGATGTCGCGGTACTGCTCATCGAAAAAGGAGAGGGTGAACTGCGGCGACCGCTCCATGAACTCGAAGGTATACCGCGTGGGCCGCACAACGCAGAATGCCACGTTCTTGCCCCACATTACCCCAAGCCCGCCCCACGCTCCGGTCATCGTATTGAACGACTTCTTCGTCCCCGCGGTGATCAGCATCCAGTCCTTGCCGATGAGCTTGAAGGGGTTGTCCACGAGCCCCTCGGGGCCGATCTCCTTAAAGATATCTTCCATGCTGCACCTCCCTCCAGGGTCTGTATATGTATAATAGCATAAAAACTACAATTTATAGTATGATAAGAAGAGGTGTTCGCCCGTGGCAAAGGTAATGATCCATCCGGCAACATACGAGAACGTTCATAAGGCGGTAGTCAGGGCCTTCGATCTCTTTACTCTGAAGCTTAAGGGAAAAAAGGTATTCATAAAGCCGAACGCGCTTCGCGCCTCAGAGGCGAAGGAAGGCATCGTCACCCACCCTTCGGTCCTCCGTGCCGTTGTGGACCAGGTGGAATCGATGGGGCCGGCCTCCATTGTCGTGGGGGACAATCCGGGCATTTTCGGCTATGGCGCGAACGAGGAGGCCTTCAAAAGGACGGGCCTCATGGAGGCATCGAAGGGCTATTATCAAAACATCGGGAACGATTCGCAGCGGGTCGGCTTTAATCCTGACTTCATGCCTTTCGTGAGCCTCTCCCGGATCGTGCTGGACGCCGATATTATCATCAGCCTGCCGAAATTCAAGACCCACGGCCTTACCGTTATGACCGGGGCGATCAAGAACAGCTACGGCTTCCTGCCGGGGGCCCAGAAGGCAAGGCTGCACAAGGCAGCGGGCAGCCCTGAACGCTTCCACGAAATGATAGTTGACGTATTCCGCCTCAGGGTGCCCGACCTCTTCATCGTTGACGCAGTGGTCGGGATGGAGGGTAACGGGCCGGCGAGTTCCGATCTCAGGGACATAGGCCTGATCCTGGCGTCCGACAACGCCGTGGCCCTCGACGCCGTTATGGCGAGGATGATGGGGTGCGACCCCGGCAAGCTCCGGTTCCTTCAAAAGGCAAAAGAGGCGGGCCTGGGAGATTACGAGCGCAGCACGATCGAGATCATCGGCACGTTCAGGCGGCTTCGTGGCTTCAAACTCCCTCCCCTGGGCGGGGAAGCAGCCTGCCGCAATGAAACCACGCAGGCGATGCTTCACGGCAAGACCCTTATGCGTCCGCAGGCCGACCCCGATCTTTGCACCGGATGTGGTTTATGCATCAGCCAGTGCCCGGCATCAGCCCTTTCGATGG
>JAGOOA010000017.1:31286-50823 GCA_017992765.1 Syntrophorhabdaceae bacterium | reverse complement strand
TTTGTTCTAAAGTATATCTTCATGCCGGTACATTGTCAACATAATTGTTAACACAATATGTTAATTATTATGAAAGATGCTTTCAATCGCCTTCAATGGAAATTGCATTCGATCCACGTTTGGAGCCAGGTCTTTTCTTATCTGTTTTTTTGCTTATTTTCCTGCTGCAAGGATCATCCCCCATCATAAAAACAGCATAGAGCGAAGAACTGAGAGTTACAGAAACAATTCTCCTGCTCGATACTTACGCTGAACCCCTTAAAACCATTCTATAAAAACAAAATGAAAAATTCAAACAATTTTCTATAATTATTGACCTCGATAGTCGATCGTCGATGTTCTCCGGGGGGCGTTTTGTTCCGGCGATCTATGTGCATATGCCGCCTGCGGTGACAACTTTCATGGCATATGTCCATTGAATCCTACCATCTAAGCAAAAAGAATGTGTATACTTAAGCATGAAAGATCCGGGGGCGACGGCAAGAAGCGCGGAAAAATGGAGCTGGGCGGTGGTGCGTGAAGGCGCCAGGGCGGCCTGGCCGATCTGCCTCGGCTACCTCCCCATAGGGCTCGCCTTCGGCGTGGTGGCCCAGAAGGCCGGGCTCGGCATCGTCGAGATCGGCTTCATGTCCCTCGTGGTTTTCGCCGGCAGCTCGCAGTTCATCGCCGTGTCCATGCTCGATGCCGGCGCGGGCTTTCTCCCCGTCGTTATTACGACCTTCACCGTGAACCTCCGACACCTCCTCATGAGCTCGGCCCTTGCCGTCCACCTGCGCGGGGCCGGCAAAGGATGGATCGCCCTTTTCGGCTACGGCGTGACGGACGAGAGCTTCGCCTTCAACATGGGCCTCTTCAGGCAGGGAAGCTGGGGCTGGCGCCATGCGCTCGTCGTCAACCACGTCTCGAACCTTGCCTGGTTCGCAAGCAGCGTCATGGGCGGGCTCGGGGGGTCGCTGATCCCTCCCGGGTCTTTCGGCATCGATTACGCCCTCCCGGCCATGCTCATCTGCCTCCTCGTCTTTCAGCTCCGCGGCCCCGTCTACGTGATCGTCGCCCTTGTCTCCGGCATCGCTGCGGTCCTCGTCTCCCTCGTCCTACCGGGCAACTCGTACGTGATCATCGCCTCGGTCGCCGCCGCCACAGCCGGGCTGCTTTTAAGCAGAAAGATGGGAGCGGAGAAAAAAGGCATATGAGCCGTCAACCATGAGCAATATATTCCTTCTCATCCTCTGCATGGGAGCGGTCACCTACCTCCCCCGCTTCCTCCCGCTCTTCTTCCTCTCAAGGAAACGACTCCCGCCATGGCTCACCACGTGGCTCGATCTCATCCCTGTCGCGATCCTGGGCTCGCTTATTCTGCCCGCGCTTGTTACGGGAGGCAGCCCGAGACATCTCGATATCGTTAAACCGGAGCTGGCAGCCGCAGTTCCCACGCTCATTTTCGCGCTTAAGACGCGGTCTCTCGGGGGCACCGTTGTGGTCGGAATGGGGATCTACTGGCTGGCACAGAGGATCTTCAACTGACCGGGCGGTCGTGGTCGGGAACATATCGGGCCAGCCCTTCAAATGTCAATTGTCAGCATGGAAAAGGCAAGGGCGTCACGCACAAAGGGAACAGGCCTTATCCTGCGAGCATGCAGAGATCTGTTGACGGAACGATGAAACAGTTGCCCGGAAAGGCCTCGGCCTTTACGGGCCTGTTAACTATCTGATAGAAGGGGATGCCAATCTTCCCCGCGAAATATCTCCCTGCGGGGCTGATGCCCGCATCTCCCTCCTTTGCCTCAAAAAGGGCGGCAGGCTTATTGTTCTTTACAAGGACAAAGTCCACCTCGCGCTTCTCTCTGTCCCTCACATACATTATCTCATATGTACCGAGGCCGGTCTCCGTGAGCCTTGCCGCCATCCGGAGCAGTGTGACGGCGATAAAGTTTTCAAACCTGTAACCGGTATCGGGTACAGTTGTCCAATCAAGGAAATAAAGCTTTACTTCCTTTTTAATGGACCTGGTAATCCGCTTATGCCACGGGCGGACCGTGAAAAGGAGATAGAGTTGTGCCAGGATGTTGATCCAGTTAACGATTGTCGCATAGTGGTATCCGAGGTCTTCATGGAGAGAATTAATGCTAAGGGGTGAACCTACCTTCGAAGGAAGGACCTCCGCCAGTTGCTCGATGCCTCTGATGTCGGAGACCCGTGAAAGGTCTCTCACGTCCTCTCTTGTCAGGAGCGTCCTGTATTCTCTCTGCCATCTCGTAAAAAAACGCTGCGATGCCTTGCTGAAAGGCTCGGGGAAGCCGCCATATGACAGCAGCCGGCCAAGCGCTTCATCGCACCCTTTAATGTTTATGGAGCGTATGGCGCGAATAAGTCCCTCCCCGTTTGAGAAATCAACGCTCTCTCCGGCAAGCCTGCTGAGATCGGCAACCACCTCGGGCAATCCCAGGGGGAACATCTGGTACAGGAAATACCGCCCCACCAGTGAATCACCCGTTTTGCGGTATAATCCAAGACGTGCGCTCCCTGTCACGAGGAGCCTCATCCTGTCCTTATTCGTATCGTACAACCCTTTCAAGATATTCCTCCAGTCCCGCTGCTTATGGATCTCATCGAAAACGATCGGGACGGGCGACCTGCGGTATTTTTCGTCGATCAGGTTCCCGAACACAAGAGGGTTCCTCCGGTATTCCCGGGCGACCGAAGGGTCGTCCCAGTTGAAATACATGTCTTCCAAGCCTGATCCTTTGAGCCATTCCTTCGCAAAGGTGGTCTTGCCGACCTGCCTGGGGCCCGTGAGAAAGACCATCTTCCCGGCATTCAGTTCGGGATCAAAGAGATAGGTTTTAACGATACGCTCTATCATCTGTATATGACTATTTTATGCATATATGTAAATTTGTCAAGACAATTTTTCACTAATATGTAAAATTGTCATATTCAACCAATATTTTTTATGCCATAAGACTCACGAGTTTCCTGCTTTTTACTATCGACTACCGACTGCCGACTGCCTTTATGCTGGGTGCTCGTTACTCGATGCTGGATGCTGTACAGGTGCGTTGCGAGGAACGAGATACGAATGACAAGTTTTCTCGGTGTTGATGCCATAACGTATGATTTGCTGGATTGCGAGACCTGATCCCGGAGTCCCTCTCCCCTTGTTGGTCCTATGAATACTCCCCGCTCCAGAGCGATTCAAGAAATGACTTCAGGGGAAGGACCGTGATCCCATCGAATCTCCGCGCGCGCGACTCGAGGCATACGCAGATGCAGCGCTTCATCTTCTTTTCTTCGGCAAGCGCCTTGAGCGATCGCACATCCCGGGGCGATACGTTGCGTTTGGCCTTGATCTCCACCGCGGTGTGGTCGCCAATGATGAAATCGACTTCAAAACCGCTCGTCGACCGCCAGTAGCTCAAGGGCTCTCCGGCGGCATAATCCCTGTAGCTTGTCAGCTCGTGCATGATATACGTCTCGAGTCCCTCGCCGAACTCGGGCGTGCCGGGGCGGATCTGCCTTCCCTGAAGCGCCGAAACCACGCCCGTATCAAAAAAATAGTATTTTGAGGAGGCAAGGGGCTTTCTTTTTTTTGTCTTCCTCCATGCCGGCAATTCGTAGATGAGCAGGGTATCCTTGAGGATATCGAAATACTCGTACACCGTTGTGCGCGCCACCTGGGCGTCGTTCGCCACGTTGGTGAAGTTCACGATCGTACCGTTGCAGAACGAGGCCGTTTTCAGGAAACGGCTGAAGGCGGGCACGTTCCTCGCCGCGCCCTCGGCGATGATCTCCTGCTGCAGGTATGCCCCTGCATATGCATCGAGATCGGCCCGCGGGTCATCGGAAAAATATATCGAAGGGATAAGTCCGCGCTCGACCGCCCTTCCGAGGTCGAACCGGCTGCCGAGCTCCTTCCATGTAAGCGGATGCAGATACTTTGTGCGCGCCCTTCCTCCCAGGAGGTTGACGCCACCGCGGCGGAGCTTGCGCGGACTCGAACCGGTAAGGAGGAACGTTATCCCCCTGGCCTCTATAAGCCGATGGACTTCGTTCAGCAATTCCGGGAAGCGCTGTATCTCATCGATGACGACAAGGCGGCCCTTCGGGCCAAGCTCCTGCTCAATACGGTTCGGGTTTCGGCTCAGATCCAGATACACCGATGCGTCAAGGAGATCGTATACCTGCGCGTTCTTCAGGGAGCGGCGGATAAGCGAGGACTTGCCTGTCTGCCTCGGCCCGAACAAAAAATGGGACTTCTTTCCGACCATGGCCAGGAGGTCCAATGTCCTGTCTACCCATGGGATATTTTCGTCGGTATTTTTATTTGCCGCCATTGTTGTCATATATCATGACAAATGACGGTATAATTGTCAATATTTTTTAGAGGGCCGTGACAGCCCCGGCCTTGCGGCAGGGAAAATTTCTGAGGTCCACAGAGGATACCGGGCCGCCAAAGAAAACAATGCTTGCGGTCCGGTTGTGATCAACAAAAGAAGTGGGGGGCCAATTAGACGGAAAAAGCTTAACCCATTGATAGTTAAGGCAATGCGAGAGAGGGGAGTTGAACCCCTACGGTGTTACCCGCTGGATCCTAAGTCCAGTGCGTCTGCCATTTCCGCCACTCTCGCTCTTCTTCATTGTAATGGTTTTCCCTCTGCCTGTCAAACCCAAGGCGGCCTTCATTGAACATGTTGCCTGTACCATTCGATCGTCTTCCTGAGGCCTTTGTGGAAGCTCGTTTTTGCCTTGAACCCGAACTCTTTTGCCGCCCGCCTCGTGTCGAGCATGCGGCGCGGCTGGCCGTCGGGTTTTGTCGCGTCCCAGAGGACGGCGCCCTTGAACCCCATGAGCTTCACGATCAGGGCGACGAGGTCCTTGATGGAGATCTCGAATCCGGCGCCGATGTTAACGGGCTCGCTCTTGTCGTACCTCTCCGTCGCGAGGACGATCGCTTCGGCTGCGTCTTCTACGTAGAAGAATTCCCGCGTCGCCTTGCCGGTACCCCAGATCGAGACGGCTACGTCGTGTGGATGCGTTGACCGCGAAGGACCGGAAAGGGATATTCCATATTCACCTAACAAGGCGCTGGCGGCTTTCGTATCGAACAGTTTGCGCTTTATGGTCCGGCTTTCGCGTTGCAGCTCCCCGTTTACCTGGAGGTCGCGAATAATGCCCTGGAAATCGCCGCGGGAGAGGAGCTGCGCGAGATGGAATTTCCGGATGAGCGCGGGGATCACGTGTGAAGACGCGAAGCGGAAATTGTCCCCGGGCCCGTAGAGATTGACGGGCAGCAGAAAGATCGAGTTAAACCCATATTGCTGCCGGTACGCCTGGGACTGGACAAGCATCATCTTCTTCGCAAGGCCGTAGGGCGCGTTCGTCTCCTCCGGATAACCGTCCCAGATAGCATCTTCATTGAACGGGACAGGGGTGAATTTCGGGTAGGCGCAGATCGTGCCGAGGGCGACGAACTTGTCGATGCGGCGGGCATATCCCTCGTGGAGGAGCTGGATGCCCATCATGGCGTTCTCATAGAAGAGCGACGCGGGGTTTTGCTGGTTGAAGCCGATGCCGCCAACCTTCGCCGCGAGGTGTATCACCACGTCCGGCTTAAGCTCCCTGTACATGCGCCTCACGTCCCTTATATGGATCAGATCAAATTCAGGGAGGTCTGCAACGGCGACATGTCTGCAGCCCCGCTCCTTCAGCTTCCTGATAAGGTGCTGCCCTAAGAATCCTTTTCCGCCGGTGACGGCGATCCTCTTGTTCCGCAGATCCATGGCGGACCTCACTTCCCTTCCCGTATCTTCTCGTAGAACGAGTAGGCGTGATCGGTGTAGCAGAAGCCTTTCGTCCTGCAGGCCTCGATCCCTTCGCCTTTCGGGGCCATGCCTATCATCTTCAGATCGTAGTCGACCATTGTCTTTGCGAGCTCCACGAACGTGATGCGGGGCTGCCAGCCGAGCGTCGTCCTTGCCTTGGTGATGTCCGCCTGAAGGAAGTCCACCTCGGTGGGGCGGAAATACCGCTTATCGATCTCGATGACCGTGCTCCCTGTCCGCAGCCCTGAGGCCGGGGCGGAGCTCACGGAGCCCACGATCCCTTTTTCCTCTGTCCCCTCGCCCTGCCAGACGATCTCTACCCCCGCATAGGAAAAGGCGGCCTCGATGAATTCCCTTACAGAATGGCTCTCGCCCGTGCCTATGACGTAATCGTCAGGCCTTTCCTGCTGGAGCATGCGCCACATCATCTCCACATATTCCGGCGCAAAGCCCCAGTCCCTTTTCGCGTCGATGTTCCCGAGGTAGATCCTTTTCTGGTTTCCCTCGAGGATGTTCGCCAGGCCGCGGGTGATCTTTCTCGTGACAAAGGTCTCGCCGCGCCTCGGCGATTCATGGTTGAAGAGGATGCCGTTGCACGCAAAGAGGTTGTATCCTTCCCGGTAGTTCACCGCCATCCAGTATGCGTAGATCTTTGCCGCCGCGTAAGGGCTTCTCGGATAGAAGGGCGTTCTCTCGTTCTGGGGAGGGACCGCCGCTCCAAAGAGCTCTGAGGACGACGCCTGGTAGAACTTCGTTGAAATGCCGCTTCGCCGGACCGCCTCGAGGATCCTCGTCGTGCCCAGGCCCGTAATGTCGCCCGTGTATTCGGGGGTATCAAAGCTGACCCTCACATGGCTCTGGGCGCCGAGGTGGTAGATCTCCTCCGGCCTGATGTTATAGATGAGCTCTATGAGCTGGCCGGAGTCGGAGAGGTCGCCGTAATGTAGAAAGAGCTGCGCCCCCGGCGTGTGGGGGTCGGCGTAGATGTGGTCGATCCTTCCCGTGTTGAAGGTGCTCGCGCGGCGGATGAGGCCGTGGACCTCATACCCTTTTGAGAGAAGATATTCGGCGAGGTAGGAACCATCCTGGCCGGTAATGCCGGTGATCAATGCCCGTTTCATAAGCGCTCCTTATCGGGGAAGTCTCTTTTCCCATTCCCAGGCTGTTTTTATTATATGTCGCAGGTCATCATGTGCCGGCTCCCATCCTGTTGTGCGTCTCAGCTTCGTGCTGTCCGCGATAAGAGCGGGCGGGTCGCCTGCCCGCCTCGCCGTTTCTTCAACGGCGAAGTCGACGCCGGTCACAATCTTCGCAGCCTCGACGACCTCGCGCACAGAGAAGCCGTGCCCGTACCCGCAGTTCATGATATCCGACGCGCCGGACTCCATGAGGTAGCGCAGGGCCAAAAGGTGCGCCATGGCGAGGTCCTCCACGTGGACGTAGTCCCTGATACACGTGCCGTCCGGCGTGGGATAGTCTGTCCCGTAGATAAAGAGCTTTTCGAACTCACCTTTTACGACCCTCAACGACCGGGTGATGAGGTGGGTTGCCTCCGCGTACGCCTGCCCTATACTGGCGTCAGAAGAAGCGCCGGCGACGTTGAAATACCGCAAGGCAACATACTTGAGATCCTTTGCCTGGGCGATGTCCGTGAGCGCCTGCTCCACCATCACCTTCGAAGCGCCGTAGGGGTTGATGGGCTTAAGCGGCGCCGTTTCGTCGACAGGCATCTTTTCGGGTATCCCATACGTCGCGGCGGTCGAGGAATAGATGAAGCGCGTTACGCCGGTCTCGACCATGGCCTCAAGAAGGTTCAGGGTGTTGATCACGTTGTTCCTGTAATACATAAGGGGCTCACGCACAGACTCTTCCACCTGGATCGATGCTGCAAAATGGATCACCGCATCGGGCCTGAACGCGCTGAGGCTGTCACGGACAATTGCCTTATCGGCAAGGTCGGCCTGCAGCAGCCTTCCGTACAATACCGCCCACTCATGCCCCGTGGAAAGATTATCGAGGACGAGGATATCGTGGCCTGCCTCTCCCAGCAATTTCACAACATGGCTGCCGATATATCCTGCCCCGCCGGTAACAAATATCTTCATCGCTCATCCTTTCTTTTCACAATACGCATCGGCGCGTACATAATGTATGCGCGCATGGTCACTGACAGATAAACATCTTATCATAGAATAAAGAAAATTTTTCATCAAAAAACGGGTGCCGGCCGACGACGGCCGAATGAACTACCCCGCGGCAAGCAGCGGGGTATCAGAGGATAGAAACGGCATGATCATGCCCCCTCACCCTGACCCTCTCCCGCCAGGGGAGAGGGGACAATGTTGCCCCGCAGCGAGTTCACGGGCCGGGGTACCCGCTTGCGGGTCGCGCTTTGCTGCTGGAGGGGGCGACGTGAGCCCCGGTAAATAAAAAAAATGCTTGACAAGCTGTTTTAGTATGTATAACATATTAATATATCTGAGGAAGTTAACCTATTAGTGGTGGGACGGTAACGAAGTACCCTATTTTTGTTACGATAAGAGGCCTTTTTAATGAGGCCTAAGAAGTGAAAAAATAATTAAGAAGCAGGGGTGAAGGTAATGAGAAAGGAACTCACAATATGTTTCCGCACCAGCGATGATCTTCGTGCTTCCCTTGAAAAGATCGCCGCCGAAGAAAGACGTTCCCTGTCGTCAGTCATCGAGACGATACTCTATGACTTTCTGAAACAAAAAAAGGTTCTGCAGAGCATTAAAAAGGAAAGGCGACGTTATCCGCGAAAGCCGGTATCAT
Source organism: Syntrophorhabdaceae bacterium (assembly GCA_017992765.1). Lineage (GTDB taxonomy): Bacteria > Desulfobacterota > Syntrophorhabdia > Syntrophorhabdales > Syntrophorhabdaceae > UBA5609. The sequence goes on along the minus strand of JAGOOA010000017.1, from coordinate 42,208 downwards.
TACCGACCTTTGTGTATAAAGGCAACTCCGAGGAACAGGCGCTGCAGCCGGGAACCATCGTTGATATATCCCTCGGCGGGATCCGGATCCTCATTCCTTACGATGCCAAGGTCGACGAAGCGGCCAACATCGGCACCCTTTTTACCCTGCCCAACGAAAAGATCCCCCTCAAGATGCAATGCACCGTCCACAGGGTAATACCTGCCGAAGAAGACACAAAAGAAGTCGGGGCATCATTTGTGGACTCGGACTTTGTGAGCTATCAAAAGCTCCAGAACTACCTCATCCAGTAGGGTGCCGGCAGGTTATCCGGGCGATCTTTTTTCTCTAACATATTGCTTCAAATAGCGAAGGTCCCTTTCGGTAAACCCTTCCCACGCAAAGGAGAGGAGCGCATTATTCTGGTAAAGGGCGTCCTGCGCTATGGGGTAGCGGGCAAACCGGCAGTATTTCTCGAACATCTCTGTGTGCGGTATCGGCGTATATTCTGCCAGGTAGGGCCTGACGCCTAAGGCAAAGAGGAAGTCGATGGCCTCTTTCACCGTTTCCCACCTTTGAAAAGGGAGGCCCGCCAGGATATAGACGCTCACCGTCTCCATATCAAACCCCGCGTTCCTGAGGATAGCCAGCGCCTTTTCGAAAACCCTTGTGTTGACCTTGCCGCCCGTTGACCGCTGCGTCTCCGGATCCGTTGTCTCAAGGCCGATCCTCAGTTCCCGGAAACCCGACGAACAAAAAAGCCCTGCCAGCTCTTCATCGATAAGCGCCGCGTTGACTGCGTTCGGATTAAATATATCGATACGAAAGGGGAGCTCTGCTATCCCTCTCAAGAGAGGCTTTGCATAACGTTCCTTTTCGTGCAGGAAGTTGTCGTCGTAGATGACGAACCGCTTTACTCCACGGCCGTGCCAGTGTTGTATCTCTTCCAATACCGAGAGGGGGCTTCTTCGCACGATGGCAGGGTGCATATACGGGGTTGCGCAGTAGGTGCACCGGTAAGTGCACCCAAAGGAGGTGAGAAGCGGCACAAACGGTATATCGTCATAGAGGTCATAACAGGGGTAGGGGAGGTCATCCAGCTCATATATCGAGGGCCTGAACATGAGCGTCGTCGACAGTGCATCGTCAACAAATCTGTAAAACGTTTCTATCTCGTTGTGCTTCACGATAAGGTCCGCCATGCGCAGCCGCTGCCTCGCCTGCTCCTCGCAGAGCGACGGATAGATGCCGCCGACAACTATCCTGGACCCGGGGAAAACCTCCCTTGCGGCCCCCACGGCTTCTTCCGTGCCCGGATACCAGTAGGTCATGATGGATGTAATAAGGACAAGGTCCGGCCTATCGATGCAGGAGAGCTCCCCGGACAACGTTTCACGTGAAATGCCATATCTTCTGTAGTGTCTCCTGATACCCTTCAGGGCCTCGGGCTTGAGGACCTTTTCCTTTACAAAGGGCGCCCTTCCGTCCGCTTTTCTTTTCGTTTCAACGACCCGCATACAATCGACGAGGGCCAGCTCCGCGCCGTTCTTTCGCAGAATGCTCCCCATATAAAGGAGCCCCAGGGGGCTGGACCAGAAACTATAGGCGGCAAAATCGTAGATGGAAGGGTTGATGAGAAGCACTTTCATTGCACGTCAACCTCTTTAAATTCAGCTGTCAGCTATCAGCGAAAACCTTGTCCCTCGTTACTCGTCGCTTGTAACTGGTTTGAACCTGCATCCAGTATCGAGTTCGCCATGAGCTATATTTTTCGCCGAACGCCCAACGCCGAACGTTCTTCTTTGCCTTTCACTATATACGATATACTATCTACTATTCACCGCTCTTCCGTTACGCTCGTCGTTTTTTCCTGACGAGGAGCTTCGCCGTCACGAGCCCGAAGATGAACCCGCCGATATGGGCGAACCAGGCTATCCCTTCCATGCCCGAATAGAGGAGCTGCATGAGGAACCACAGCGTTAAAAGCAAGACCGCAGGGATCTCAACGACCTTGATAAAGATGATGATGATCAGGATGGTCTTGATCCTCGCGTGGGGGTAAAGGACCAGGTAGGCGCCGAGGACCCCTGACACTGCCCCGCTTGCCCCTATCATAGGGACGTTGGAGGCCGGGTCATAGAAGAACTGAAAGGCAGCCGCAACGATGCCGGAGAGAAAGTAGAAAAGGATGAAACGCGTATGCCCCAGGGCGTCTTCTATGTTATTCCCAAAGATCCAGAGGTAGAGCATATTCCCCACGAGGTGGAGGATGCCCCCGTGCAGGAACATGGACGTAAATATCGTGAGGGCGTTGTAAGGAAGAAGATCCCATCTCGTCGTTGCCGCCGTCGCAAGTTCCCGGGGGACCAGCCCGTAGTATTTATAGACCAGGTCGCCGGCGGGCCCGTCAAGGGCTATCTTCTGCCACAGAAAAATTAATATATTTACAACGATGAAGCCCACTGTTATAATTGGGATAGTGCGAGTCGGTATATTATCCTTTATGGGTATCATTTTCGTAATTCATATCACGTGTACCCAACCAAGTCAAAATATCAGGGAGTAGCGCATGCCGGAGCTGAGAAAAGATCCTATTATTGACAGATGGGTCATCATTTCCACGGAAAGAGGCAAGAGGCCCGTCTTCTTTGTCGAAGAGGCGCCGCCGGCCAAGGCTCCCATGTGCCCCCTTTGCCAGGGAAACGAGAACATGACCCCTCCTGAAGTATACTCGGAGAGGCAGGACGGCTCCTCCCAGAACGGGCCCGGCTGGACCCTGAGGGTCGTGCCGAACAAATTTCCGGCCCTCAGGGTCGAGGGAAACCTGGACAAGGAAGGGGTCGGCCTGTATGACAAAATGAACGGGGTAGGGGCGCACGAGGTCATAATCGAGACCCCCCATCATGGCGAAACGCTGTCGCACATGGACATTGGGGGCATACAGCGCGTGCTTGTCGCTTACAGGGCAAGGATCCTGGACCTTATAAGGGACCAGCGGCTAAAATACATCATGGTCTTTAAGAACCAGGGCTCTGTGGCAGGCGCATCGCTTGACCATTCCCATTCGCAGCTCATTGCCCTTCCGATCGTTCCGCGGAGGGTCGTGGAGGAGATCAACGGAGGCCTTAACTACTACAAGTTTAAAGACAGGTGCGTCTTCTGTGACATCATCGCCCAGGAAAAAGAGGACAACGTCCGCGTCGTTTTTGAAAATGATAAGTGCATCGCGCTGTCTCCCTATGCGTCACGCTTTCCCTTTGAGACCTGGATCCTGCCAAAAAAGCATGAACCCTACTTTGCATCCTTCGAGAGGATGGACGACTATTTCGCCCTCGCCGAGACGCTCTCCACGGTCCTCAAGAAGTACGACAGGGTGCTCAATTCACCGCCTTATAACTATATTATCCACACGGCTCCTTTCGGAAACGGGCAGGTGCCCCACTACCACTGGCACATAGAGATCATCCCGAGGTTGACCAAGATGGCCGGCTTCGAGTGGGGAACAGGGTTTTATATCAATCCCACGCCGCCCGAAGAGGCTACGGAATACCTTAAAGAAACACAGATATAGGGGGTTACCATGAAAATATTGATCGCATCGCCTGAGATATTCCCTTTTGTCAAGACTGGCGGCCTTGCAGACGTGACGGGGGCGCTCCCCAAGGCCCTGAAAGGCCTCGGCGTTGAGGCAAGGGTCATCCTTCCGAAACACAAAGGCATCGAGGAACAAGGCTTTCCCATGAGGTATAAGAACTACAGGATCTCCTGCCCTATATCCCAGGGATACATCGATGCGGAGATCGTTGAAAGCGAATACGACGGAATTCCCGCCTATCTCGTTGAAAAAGACGAATACTATTACAGGGATTATCTCTATAGCACCCCTGATGGTGATTATCTTGACAACGCCGAGCGGTTCGTCTTTTTTGCAAAGAGCATCTTGGAAGCCATCAAAGTTACCGGCTACGTCCCGGACGTAATACACTGCAACGACTGGGAAACCGCCCTGACGCCCGTATTCCTCAAGACCCTTTACAAGAACGACCCTGTGCTCAGCAAGGTTTCCACCCTCCTCACCATTCACAACCTCGGATATCAGGGAATATTCTGGCATTACGACATGCACCTTCTCAATATCGGCTGGGAATACTTTACGCCTGATTTTATCGAGTTCTTCGGGAACATCAACTTCCTCAAGGGCGGCATCGTTTTTTCCGATATCGTCAACACGGTAAGCAAAAGATACAGCGAGGAGATCCAGACAGAAGAGTTCGGCTGCGGCCTCGACGGCATTTTGCAAACGAGGAAGGACGACCTCTTCGGCATCGTAAACGGCATCGATTATAACGACTGGAACCCCGAAAAAGACTCCTTTATCCCGGCTCGCTACACCGCCGACAAGCCGGCCAACAAAAAGATCTGCAAGGGTTCCCTCCAGGACACCTTCAAGCTGCCCGTCCGGGAAGACGTTCCGCTTATCGCCACCATCTCAAGGCTGGCCGACCAGAAAGGTTTTGACCTCATAGGGTCATCGATGAAAGAAATGCTCGCCCTCGGCGCCCAGTATGTCGTGCTCGGCACCGGGGAACGGAAATACCACGACCTCCTTGCGCAGCTTGCAAAACAATTCCCCAAGTCGTTCTCCCTCAAGATAGCCTACGACAACAAGCTTGCCCATCTTATGGAGGCCGGCGCGGACATGTTTCTCATGCCCTCCCGGTACGAACCCTGCGGCCTTAATCAGCTCTACAGCCTCAAATACGGGACGGTGCCGGTCGTGAGGGGGGTCGGGGGGCTTGAGGATACGATCACGGACTACACGGCGCAGCCCGACACGGGGACAGGCTTCAAGTTCCATGATTACTCAAAAGAGGCCCTGCTCGACGCCGTCGAAAGGGCCTTATCGCTATACCGGAACAAAAAGGCCTGGGCGGCCCTCGTAAAGAGATGCATGACAGAAGATTTCTCCTGGGAGAGATCCGCAAAAGAATATGTCGGGCTCTATAAAAAAGCAATCGCAAAGCATGAATCCCGTTGATCTTCTCGGGAAGATCATTGAGATCTCCCATTCGAACATTGAGCTTTCTTCGCGCATAACCTCTATCCTTAATATTATCTCCCGGGATATGAATGCAGAGGAGGCCATTATTTATACCTTCGACAAGGACAGGAGGCTCAGCTGCAGGTACGCAAACCAAAAAAGCGTCCTTTTTAAAATACTGAACCAGTATCGCTGCCACGTCGGCGAAGGGGTCGTGGGAAGCGTCGCGCAGAAGCGGTCGCCGCTCTTTTTTACAAAGCGGGACATCCCGCCCCGGTTCGGCTGCCTCTTTTATCCCGATCTTGACGGGAGGATCGAGAACTATAAGCTTTTTGCGTTCCTCCCTCTTGCCGACGACAGCTACCTTTACGGGGTGCTTGCCCTGTGCGCCGTGAGCAGGGATACCCTCCACGATGCGGATAAGGTCTTCCTCTCCATCCTTTCCCGGGAGGTCGGCGGAATACTCCGTTCTTATGAGCTGATCCTCTCTTCCAAGAAAAGGATCAGCGAGCTTGCGACGCTTACAGAGCTGGGGAAGATGCTTACATCCAACGCGGAGCCCCGGGAGCTCCTGAAGAATATAGCCCTGGTCATAGCAAAGTCGCTGAATGCGACATTCGTTACCATCATGCTGGGATACTCCTTCCTGAAGCTCGACGCCCAGCGCTTTACCTACGGGACCATCGAGCCCTCCGTCCAGGACCACGTGGAAGAGCTGGAAGAGGCGGCAACCCGGCTTCTCCGCGCAGTATCGATAAAGGACTGCGCGCCTGACGAATATGAAGATTCCTTCAGGTACACCCTCTTTTCGGCGCCCATCGCATCAAAGAACCGCGTCCTCGGAACGCTGACCATATGCGCCGAGAAGACAGGGCAAAGCTACGCCCTCGGAGAGGATGGGCAATACCTTATAAGCACAATAGCCAATTACATATCGAGCGGGCTGGAGAACACGCTGCTGAACACCCGCCTCAGGGACGCCGTGAGGGAGCTAAACGACGCACAGAAGAGGTTGATCGAGCAGGAAAAGTTCCGGAGCCTCGGCGAAATGACCGCCAACATCGCTCACGAGATAAAAAACCCCCTTGTTATCATCGGGGGGTTCACCAAAAGGCTTGCCAGGCAGGTTGACATCGACCGCACAGAAAACAAATACATCCGCATCATCCTCAACGAGGTTACCAGGCTCGAGTCCATACTGAACGAGGTCCTCAACTACGTCAAAGAAACACCTCTTGTTGCCGAGACATGCAACATCAACGACTATCTCGACGAGGTCCTCTACCTCCTTACGTCAGACGCCTCCTGGGAGGAGATTGAGATCTCAAGGTCCTATCATCAGGGGCTTTCCCTTGTTGCCTGTGACAGCCAGCAGCTGAAACAGGTCCTTATCAATATCCTTATAAACGCCCATGAAGCCATGCACGGCCGCGGCACCATAACAATACAGACAAAACAGGCTGCATACGAGAACGGGTCCTTTGTTGCCATCTCTATTTCCGACACCGGGGGCGGCATCGATCCGGCGATCATCGACAACATCTTCAACCCGTTCTTCACAACAAAAGAGCGGGGGACAGGGCTGGGGCTTGCCATCTCCAACAAGATCATCATGAACCATAAAGGTCACATCGATGTGGAAAATGTAGCAGGGAAGGGGGTAACGTTCATCATATACCTCCCGGTAAAAAATCATACAACAAAAGAGGAGCTTTTATGAAGAACGCAAAAATATTGGTGGTGGATGACGAGGAGAACATACGGCTGCTTTTTAAAGAGGAGCTTGAAGAGGAAGGGTTCGATGTTGATCTTGCCTCGAATGGGCTTGAGGCGCTGGACAAGCTCAAAAAGGGGCGCTTCGATCTCGTCGTTCTCGACATTAAGATGCCAGGCATGGACGGCATCCAGGCCTTGAATGAGATCAAGAACGCGAACAAGGACCAGCCCGTCGTCCTTTGCTCCGCATATGGTGAGTTCAAACAGGATCTTTCAAGCTGGGTGTCCGACGGCTACGTTGTCAAATCAGCAGACACGCGGGAGCTGAAACAGACCATCAAAAACATCCTCGGGCTTTAGCGCCCCGCCCATCAATGGCTTGCCGAGTGGCGTTCCCTTAAGGGCGGCGAGAAGGGGCTTCCCTCGCAGGTCTGCAACGTGTTGCGTTTTTATCGAATATTCCTTGATATTCAAGAAGACATGACATAATATTATGAACACCGGGGGTGTAGCTCAGCGGGAGAGCACCTCGTTCGCAACGAGGGGGCCACGGGTTCAATCCCCGTCACCTCCATTATAAAAGATCGCCCGTGGGTCCGGCGTAACCGACAATCGCACTTTCCGCCCCGCGCATTATGAGGCTCTTTACAAAAATACTCGTCTTCTTTGTTGCCCTCATCGTTATCCTCTCGATTATCACAACCTACTCAGGCATAACCTCCATAGAGCAGATTGCCGTCAGCGAACTTGAGAAAGGGCTCACTTCAGATGTAAACCTTTTTAACTTTGCCATCGACAGGGAGCTCGACGGCATCGAGACGCACCTGTCGCTGCTGTCGATAAACAACAGATTTAAAGAGGCCTTCCGTCTGCGGAACAAAAAGATGATCCGGCAGCTGTTCCAGGATTCCTTCAAGGAAAAAAATATTGACGTCATTCATGTTACAGATAATAAGGGCCGGTTCGCCCTTACGGTGAGCAACGGGGCTCACGATCCGCCGGTTGACGTTCAGCCTCCGCAGGAGCCGCAAAAGAACATCTCGAGGGGATTTACCTTCGTGAAGGCGGGCGCGGCCGAGCGCGCCGCGCTCTTCGTCAGCGTTCCCCTCAGGGAAACGTCCGGATCGTCCGGCAGCATAACGGGGTTTGTCGTCCTCGACGGCGGCAGCGCCTTTGTCGACAACGTATCGGGTCTCCTGGCGAGAAAGCGTGATGAGCCTGTTTTCATTTCGATATTTTATAAAGAAAGACGTGTCTTCAGCACGATCTTTAAGGTTGCCGGCGACCAGACACAGGATCTGCGGCAAGACATTACAGGCGTTATCTACGGCAAGGGTGAAAAATATATAGGCAAGACCCTGATCGGCAATACCGGCTATTTTACCATCTATAAACCCTATCGATATGGGAACGTGATCACCCGGTGGGCATACGGGATAGCGGTGAACGAAAACATTTTCGTGCCCTCTAAAAAGAAACTTCTTTACACCTTCATTACCATATCGTGCCTCTCCGCCCTCGCCGTCATTATCGTTGCGTTCCTTATCACCGCCGGTATAAAGCCCTCCCTTAACAGGATAGTCGACGCCTGTAAAGATATAGAAAAAGGGGACACGAGGTCCCGTATAGACGTTACAGACATATCGATCAGGGAGTTCAAGCTTATCGCGTCATCGATGAATAAGATGGCCGAATCGATTGCGGCACGGGAGAAGACGATCGGCGAGAACATCGAGTCGATGAGGACCATCAACAGCGCCCTCGAGGCAAAATCAAAAACCATAAAGTACGACAGGAAAAGGCTTCTTACCATTCTCGAGACGATGGATGACGGCATCATGACGTTGGACGACAAGGGGGCCGTAACCTACTTTAACAGGGCCGCGGAAACAATAACCGGCGTTGACAGGCACCAGACGATAGGCAGGCACTATAAAACGATCTTTGAAGAGGTTCATATCGAACCGGGCCAGCAGGCCACGCGCCTGGAGTTTCTGTTCAAGGGCCCTTCATCGCCTTTATATCTGAACGCACACATATCGCCATATATCCTTGAAAGCGAGGAAACCGGCCACGTGGTCCTTTTTCGGGACATTTCAAAAGAAAAGAAGGTCGAGGAGTTCAAGGCCGATTTTATATCATCGATCACCCACGACATCAAGTCATACCTGGTGCCGGTGACCGGCTTTCTGAGCAGGATCCTGAAGGAAAAATACGGACACCTTGAGGGGCCGCTGCGGGAAAAGATCGCCGGCGTTCAGGAAAATACCTCGAAGATCTATCACCTTGTTGAAAATTACCTTAATATATCAAAGATCGAGTCCGGAAGGCTTGAGCTGGCGCGCAAGGCCATGGATATAGCGGAGGTGCTAAGAGAGGTTGCCCAGCTGTACGGCCCGAGGATAGCCGTTACGGCAATGGATGCGCTCCCGCCCGTTTTCGCCGACAGGTCATATGTTGAAAGGGTTGTTGTGAACCTGATTGTCAACGCGATGAAGTTCTCGGGCGAAGAATCCCCTGTTTTGATAGGCGCCAGGCAGGACGGGGATTTCATCGTTACGTCGGTCAGCGATAAAGGCATAGGGATCCCTGCGGACGAGGTCCTTTATATCTTTGACAAGTACAGGAGAGGGAGCTTTGGAAAAAAGGAAAGCGGATCAGGCCTCGGCCTTTTTATTGTAAGATCAATTGTCGAAGCGCATGGAGGGAAGATCTGGGTTGAGAGCGCGCCCGGCAAGGGAAGCGTTTTTCGCTTTACGCTGCCCCTTTTTAAGCAAGGTACGTAGCGTCGATTTTCTTTTATACGATTTGACTTTGCGAACCTTTCTGACTTATAATTACCGCGATGCGAAAATATATCATTCTCTTTCTCGCACTTACATTCCTGTCGTGCAGTTACATGCCTTTTACAAAAAAGAAGGAAGACAAGCCTGCCACAGCCACGAAGTCTTCGCAAGCCAAGGGCGAAAAGGAAAAGGTGGACAAGGTGGAGGTGGGCGACCAAAAACCCGGCGACATTAAGGTCATCGACGGGGTCGAATACATCTATGCGAGAAACAGAAGGTACATGGTCTCACCGTACGAGCCCGAATACGTCTGGATTAGAAAAGACCAGTACTCTCCCGGCCTGGGCGAAGGGCTTTTGTCCGGAGGGGCGGCGTCGAAAAAGGACCGGGACGAGATGGAGAAAAGGCTCGCCAAGCTCGAGGAAGAGCTAAAGAAGAAGGGGATCGCGCCGCAGATGGTATACCCCATGCAGATGGGATCTTTCCCGCTTGGCATGGGTTTCATGCCGGGCCTTGCCATGGTCAACTTCAATTACCCTTCGCCAAAAATGAAAAGGAAGGTCGTCGTTCTCCCGGTAACGGATACGACGAACTATAAAGAAGAACACCTCGGGGAACTGGCGACAAAACGGCTTATCTCTCGCCTTGAAAACACCGGCACCACCATTTGCATTGACCCTAACACTACGAATATACAGGGTATTCTCACCGAACCAGCAAATCTGAAGACGCTCAATGAGGTCTTTGGGGTCGTGGCGGTCCTCAAGGCAAATCTTTCAGACGTATATACAAGCACGTCAAAGATCGAGGGCAAACAGCAGCAGGAAACGTCCTTCGCCATGTCGAAGCTGTCTGTCGATGTCTACAATACAGATACGGGAACGATACTGAAGCAGCTCTCCGGAAGAAACCCCGTCTTCCTGTCGCGGGAGGGGGGAGACATGAGCTCTGAGAAGGCGAAAATGAAGTCGATCGACCTGGCAATAGAGATAATCGCCGACGACCTCCTTAAGGCGGTTCTCACCCTTGATTGGCATGCCCGTATCGCATCCATTGAGGAAGGAAAGGTCTACCTGAACGCCGGAAGGCTGTCCGGCCTCGAAAAGGGCGGCATCCTTGAGGTATATACCCCCGGCGAACAGATACTGGATACCAAGACAAAAACCCCTCTCGGCAGGCAAAAGGGGAGCTTCAAGGGCGAGCTTGAGGTTGTTGAGCTTTTTGGTGTGGACGCAAGCTGGGCCAAGCCGAAAAAGGGGACAAGCTTCTCCGCAACGGATCTCGTATACGTAAAACAGTAAATACCCTTACAAGGCAGTGAATAGAATATAGCCGTCAGCAGTCAGCACACAGCCGTCAGATGAAACAAAAAAGCTTTTGGTTGATCGCTGAAAGCTGAT
>JAGOOA010000017.1:29148-31186 GCA_017992765.1 Syntrophorhabdaceae bacterium | reverse complement strand
AATTCAAAACGTAAGCGACCTTGTATCTGTTTTGAGCATTTGATATTTGAATTTCGATATTGTTTCACATATAGTGCTTCGATATTAGAATTTAAAGTTTCAAGGATTGACGGCTGATCGCCGGTTAGCGCACGGCCTTCTTTGACGATATGACGAGGAGGCCCTCCCCGTAGGCATCGTCTCAGGAGAGGTCAAAGGCTGAAATAAGGTATATCTTCGAGATCTCCCCTTCCCAGAAATACCTCTCTGCGAAAGGGTGCAGCTCCCGGCCATGGCCAAAGCGCCTGAAGGCCTCCTTTTTAAGGGCCATATAGCGGGCAAGGTCCTTTACCTTCAAGGTCGCCGACCGGAATTTTCCCCTTAAGAACTCGTACTCGATGCCTTTCAGGTCAACATGCCCGAAGCGCAGCGCATCCCCGGGCCTTACGTATATTTTCCTGTCAGGGAAACCGGGCCTGGCGCCCACCCTCTTCATGCCCTTTACTGCCGAAATGCTTGTACCCCAAGCGATCCCGCCGTATCCGTCAGGTTCGTTCCGGAACGCCGACGCGCTCACGGAAACCAGGGCGATGAGCGCAGCGCACAGTAACGTTCTTGCCGTTAAGAACACGTTATTTCCTTGCGCGTCCGGTACCGGATACTGTTGCCGCTATGAGCCATGGGCTTCCGGCCAGGCGCTATCCGGCATTTTCGTTTTCTTCAACGACATATATCTCCGGGCAGTTCCTGTAAAGTTCCGCGTAGTCGATCCCATACCCCACGATGAAGCCGTCGTTAATCGTAAACCCTACGTAATCGCCTTCTATCTCCACCTCCCTGCGCGCCCTCTTGTCAACAAGCGCACAGATCTTAAGCGCCTTCGGCTTCCTTTTCCTGAGCAAATCCCTGACCGAGCTCAACGTTATCCCTGAATCGATAATGTCTTCCACAATGACCACGTTTTTGCCTTCAATGTCCTCTTCCAGGTCTTTTGTGATCGATATCGCCCCTTTCGATTGCATGGCATTCCCGTACGACGCTACACGCATGAAATCCACCCTGGACGGGTTTCTTATGCAGCGCAGCAGGTCGGACGTAAACATAAAAGAGCCCTTCAGGAGGCAGACAAAGAGGATGTCCTCGCCCTCGAAGTCCTTCTCTATCAATGAGGCAAGCCTTCTGACCGCGCCGTCTATCTCTTCCTTCGAAAAAAGCTTTTTCATTGCTCTCCGGCCCTCGCGGGAATCTCTACAGGGCATACTGCAACAAAACGATCTCCTGCGATTTCGGAAGGTTGGACTTCGTGATCTCAACCTCGGGGCTGCCAGTTTTCCGTACGCCCTTTTTGTCTTTGGTAAACTCTTCGACCCCTGCTATCGGGAGGCTGCATTTTTCCGTTTTATAATGCATCGGTATCGTCACAAGGGAGGCCAGGTCGTTCATGGTCTGTGTTGCCTCTTTGGCATCGATGGTGTAAAAGCCCCCTACGGGCACAAGAAGGACGTCGACCTTGCCGATCTGCTTCACGATGTCCTTTTCAAGGACGTGGCCGAGGTCTCCCATATGCCCTACGGTCAGCCCGTCAACGTCGATGATAAAGATCAAGTTCTCCCCCCTCTCTTTCCCCTTTGAGGTGTCGTGATATGACGGGATGGCCCGTATCTTTACGCCCTTCTCTTCGTGCGCTCCCGCCTTATTGATATGCTTGAATTTTCCCTGAATGTCCTTTATATAATTGTGGTCTTCGTGGTCATGGCTTGTAAGGACAATATCTGCTTCGTCTGCAACCTTTCCGTAGGCGATAGCACCCCCGAAAATACCGGACTCGTAAGGGTCAATAATGATCCTTACCCCTTTTTCCGTCGTTATCTTAAATGATGCGTGGCCATACCATTTTATCTTCATAAGGGTTCCTCCTTTTTCTATTGATAATACAACGCCGGCCAAGGGGTGTCAAGACCAACCCGGCCCCGCTGCCGCTTCCGGCCGAGGGATTCCCGCTCCCGGCGATAAAAAATCTTGATAAAAAACCTTCAGGATTTTAGACTGTTTGTGCCTT
>JAGOOA010000017.1:13366-29048 GCA_017992765.1 Syntrophorhabdaceae bacterium | reverse complement strand
GTCCATGGAAAGGCTCCTTGCCCTCAAGGCCGACATCCTCTGCGAAGGGCATTTCGGCGTGTACCGGCCGAACGAAAAGGTGACCGAATACATCGAACGCTACCTTGAAGAGTACGGAGAATGAACTACCCCGCAGCAAGATGATGCCCCCTCACCCTGACCCTCTCCCGCGAGGGGAGAGGGAATATATGTCACCCTGCAGCAAGCTGCGGGGAATCATCCGGATTGACGCGGCGGCCCATGGCCCGCGTCAAGGCATCCGTGGGTCGTTAGTCGTAAGTCGTAAGGCGTGAAGGGAGAAAGGCCGCCGGGAATGTTCCACGTGAAACAATCAGCACGACCGTATATCGAGATTGCAATGGATGCCGTGAGGCGTGATTCGTAAGCCGTAAGGGGGTTAGATCGCCTAACGCCTCACGCCTTACGGGTTTGTTGCTGACTGCTGTGCGCTGACAGCTGACGGCTATTCACTGCCCCCATGCGCCTTCTGACGCAGTTGCTATATACGATATACTATATACCGTCCTTATAGAACTTGTTCTCGAACCGCATCGTCCGCTCAATGTCTCTTATCTTTCTGCTCAGCGCGTTCTTTGTGTTGCCGGGCATATTGATAAAATATACCGATACGAGCTCGATGCTTTTTTTCAGCCTGTCGCTCTCGGGCTCCCTTACCCTTAACACCTGGGCATCGATCTTCGTTTCTGCGCCGCCAATGCTCAGAACAAGCCTTACGGTATCGTTAGCATGGAGAGGGCTGCCCCTGCTGTGGCTTACGTTCGCGCCGCCAATGGAGATATCAATTATGCTGACCTTTTCTCCCCCAATGTAGATATCAAGCCCGCTGTTGCTCGGCGGCTCCAAGCGGTAAAACATCCTCAGGTTACATTGTTCGATCTCTGCTTCCTGTACGAGGGCTATCGCCGGCGCCGCCTCCGAAGAGGTCAGCTTGTAATCGTTTATGAACTCCAGCACCGTTGCCGGGAAACCATACCGCACCGGTTTTCCCGCCTCTTTCTCAAGGTAGGTTATGTAGATGCTCTTGTTCAGGTAGCTTTTCAGAAGAGGGGGGTCTGTCTGCGCCGCTATGATCTTTCCGTCAACGATATCATGGACCGTGGAGCTTTTAACGTCGATAGTCTCCCGTAAGGGATCCATGTCTACCGTAATGGCAATGTGCGTTCCCGGCTTAATATTCAAGGAGTTACCTCAGTTAGGGGGCTTGCCTGTTCCTGCCTCTATGTGTACGCAGCGATCACAAGCACGAAGGTTTCTTCGTCCTTCGTATTCCGCAGGCTGTGAGGTTCGCCAACAGGGATCCAAACGGCGTCGCCTTCTTTTACCTCTCTTTCTTCTTTTCCCACCTGCATGATCCCTCCCCCTTTGAAGATCAGGTATATCTCCTCAAGGGGGTCTATGTGCTCCTCAATGGTATTGCCCGGCGGAAGGATCGCGTAAGCGAGAAATTCAATGCCTTGTAGGAATTCGCTCGTCATAACCATTCTCGCCACGGCGCCGCGGTGGGCTATGTAGGTGGTCTGCAGCACCTCTGGGTCGTTAAAGTTTCTCACTATCATCGTTATTTCCTCACAATCACAATATTTTGCGTATGAACGTAAATGGCGCTCACCCGGGAGGCGGCCCTACTCCCCTTCCGCACGTCCCTTTCCTGTTCTATAGTATGGGAAGATATGTCTCTACCTCGTACCTCGAAACATGGGTTCTAAACCTGTCCCATTCGATCTTTTTGTTTTCTATAAGCTTCTCAAAGACGTGGTCCCCGAGGGCGTCCCGTATGAGCCTGCTGTTTTCGGCGGCCTCTATGGCCTCGTAGAGGCTTCCCGGCAGCGATTCGATCTTCAGCGCCTTTCTTCTTTCCTGCGACATCTCATACACGTCTTCCTCGATCGGGCTTGGCAAGGGGTATTTGTTCTTTATCCCTTCGAGCCCTGCCCGCAGCATGCAGGAAAATGCGAGATAGGGGTTGCACGCAGGGTCGGGGCTCCTGTATTCCGCCCTCGTGGCCTTTTCCTTGCCGGGCTTGTATTGGGGGACCCGGACAAGGGTCGACCGGTTGCGCTGTGCCCATGAGATATACACCGGCGCCTCATAGCCCGGAACAAGCCTTTTGTATGAATTTACCCACTGGCTCGTTACGAGGGTGATCTCCTTCGAGTGTTTAAGAAGGCCCGCTATGTACCACTTGGCAACGTCAGAGAGAAAATATTTGTCTTTGGCGTCGAAAAATGCATTTTTCTTTCCTTTGAAAAGGGACTGGTGAACGTGCATGCCGCTTCCGTTTTCCCCGAATATCGGTTTGGGCATGAACGTCGCATACACGCCATATTTTCTCGCTACCTCCTTGACCACGATCCTGTAGGTGATCGTGTTGTCAGCCATTTTCAAGGCTTCGGCATAGCGGAGGTCGATCTCGTGCTGAGACGGGGCAACCTCGTGGTGGCTGTATTCTACCGTTATCCCCATCTCTCCGAGCGTCAGTATGGTGTCCCTCCTTAGATCTGTCGCCTCGTCCAGCGTTGTGATGTCGAAATATCCTCCCAGGTCAAGGGTTTCGGGTTCTTTGTCGGACTTGAAGTAGAAATACTCCAGCTCCGGGCCCACATAAAAGGTGTCGAAGCCCATTTCTTCCGCGACCTTCAGGTTCCTCTTCAGCACATATCGCGGGTCGCCCTTGTAGTGCATACCGTTGGGCTCATGTATGTCGCAGAACATCCTCGCCACAACGGCGCTGTCCTTCGGCCTGTAGGGAAGTATTGCAAAGGTTGACGTGTCGGGCATCGCGATCATGTCGCTCTCGTCTATCCTGGCAAACCCCTGGATCGAAGAACCGTCGAAGCCCATACCCTCGTTAAGTGCGTTTTCGAGCTCGTCAATGGTAATGGTAAAGCTCTTCGCGAAACCAAGTATATCGGTAAACCATAACTTTATGAATTTTACCTTCTTATCGTGAGCCAATTTGACGATCTGTGCATTTGTCAAGCCATCACCCCCTTAAAAAAATATTTTTCAAACAATTCCATTATGAACGCATATCCCTTTAAAGTCAATGTTTTCATGGTTTACCGACGAAACTCCATGCCCGCGCAGCAACGCTGGACCGTGCATACTTTTTATCCTTTTCTTCCCGTTTGTCGGGGGAAACAGCGGACCGTAATAATGATATATTTTATGATATATCAATATACCCTGTTTGGACCTGAAGGCCGTTGAGGGATAAAGCCGTGGATTACGGCCGCCCCCGTAAAGCCAGAAGACCCACCGGCCATGCCCGCAAGGCCTTACGGCCGGCCACACATAAAATATAGCTTGACAAGATTCCCCTCGTTTAGTATTTTCAATTGATATATTGTAAGATATATCATTAATCAGGTGGGTTGGCGATCCATTATTAACGGGCTTTGCGCGAAGACCTTGTGTGCCCTTCTTGCGCCGGATTGTTTTTTCAACGTAATTAACAACGGAAAGGGGGATCGTGATGACAAAGCATATGGCAGGTAAAGTTGCCTTGGTTACAGGGTCAAGCTCAGGGATCGGGCGCGGCGTAGCATTGGTATTTGCGCGCGAGGGTGCGAAGGTGGTGGTTACCGGCAGGAACAGCGGCAACGGCGAAGAGACCGTTTCCATGATCAAAAAAAATGGCGGCGAAGCGATCTTCATCGGGGCCGACCTGCTTCAGTCCTCCCAGGTCGAGGAGCTGGTCAACAGAACCGTCGATGTCTATGGGAGGCTTGATTATGCCTGCAATAATGCCGGCATAGCGGGAATCAGGGTCCCGTTGGTGGAATTTCCGGAAGACCAATGGGACCAGGTGATCGATATGGACCTGAAAAGCGTGTGGCTCTGCATGAGATACGAAATACCCCAGATGCTTAAACAGGGCAAGGGGGCCATTGTAAACGTCTCGTCCGCGGCAGGGTTAAAGCCGAACAAGGGTTCAACGGCGTACAGTTCCGCGAAGCACGGGGTCATCGGCCTGACAAAGATGGCTGCCCTTGAGCATGCAGAAGAAGGTATCCGCGTGAATACGGTATGTCCCGGGGCAGTGCGCACCCCTTTTGTAGATGACCTCTGCAAGAAACACCCGGAGCGTGAGGAGTGGTACATCTCTACGACACCGATGCGGCGAATGGGCACGCCTGCAGAGATCGGGGAGGCCGTCGTATGGCTGTGCTCCGATGCGGCATCGTACATTACAGGCGTTACGCTGCCCGTGGATGGGGGTACAACCCAGCTTTTCTGAGGGGCCCTCTTCGGCCAAAAAAAGGAAGGGTCAAGACAGTACATATGGCAGGAAGAACAAAGGCGATCGTGTTGAACGAAAAGGACAATGTGGCCACAGCGCTCGAATCTCTAAAAGCGGGATCTGTGGTGTTTGTAGGATCCCACGGGCACACGGAGAGGATAAGGCTTGCGTCGGACATCCCTCTCGGCCATAAATTCGCCCTTGAAGAACTTAAGCGTGGTGCGGCCGTGGTAAAGTACGGGGAGCCTATCGGCCTGACCATTTCATGGGTAGGCCGCGGAGAACATGTACATATACATAACGTGATCAGCCCACCGGGAGAGGCTTAATGATATTTCAGGGGTACCGAAGAGAGGACGGTACGGCGGGGACAAGGAACCTTGTTCTCGTGATCCCCAGCGTGGGGTGCTCCCAGGGCGCAGCCCAGGCCATTGCGAGAGGATTGAAAGGGGTTGTCTGCCTCCCCAACATCCTGGGGTGCGGTCAAATGGCGGAAGACCGAGGCATTGTGAGGAGAACCCTTGCCGGCTTTGGCGCAAACCCGAACGTTTTCTCCGTCCTTGTAGTGGGGAACGGATGCGAGGAAAATGCCGCACCGGAGCTCCAAAAGAAGATCGCCCGCACCGGCAAAAGGGTTGAAGCGCTTGTCATCCAAGAAGAGGGGGGCACAAGGAAAACGGTCTTCAAGGGGCGGCGGATAGTGAAGGAGATGCTGAGCCAGAGCGCCCGGGCTGCCCGGGAACCGATACCGCTCAAAGAGCTTATAGTGGGGACTGAGTGCGGCGGCTCGGATTTCACATCCGGCCTCGCCTCGAATCCTGCGGTGGGCATAGCTTCGGATATGCTCATAGCGGAGGGGGCTACCGTGATCCTTTCTGAAACCCCCGAACTAATAGGCGCCGAACATCTGGTGGCACAAAGGGCCAGGACACCGGAGATAGGGAAAAAGATCCTCGATGCGGCGGCATGGTGGGAGAACAGGGCCCTTGCCTCTGGGCAGAACATCCGGGAAAGCAACCCTGCCCCGGGCAACATTGCAGGGGGCATCACCACGTTGGAAGAGAAATCCCTGGGCTGCGTTTATAAGGGCGGAAGGGGCCGCATTGAGGAATTTCTTTCCTATGCGTCCCGCCCCTCACAAAAGGGGCTGGTCTACATGGACACGCCGGCCCACGACATTGAGCAGCTCACGGGGATGGTGGCGGCAGGCTCCCAGGTGGTCGTTTTTACTACAGGAAGAGGAACTCCCTGCGGTTCGCCTATCGGGCCTGTCATCAAGATCACCGCGAACCGGGATACGTACCTCACGATGAGGTGCAACATGGACATGGATGTGAGCCAGGTCCTTCGCGGCCGAGAGACGGTAGAGTCTGCGGGGAAAAGGATCTTTCAGGAGGTTGCCGCCGTGGCATCGGGAAAGATGACCAAGGCGGAAAGATTGGGCCAGCGGGACTTCGCCATATTCAAAATGTACGTCAACGTTTGAGCTGCACAGCTTTTGGAGCGCAGCAAAAAAAAGGGGTGATAGATCATGCTGAAAAGGCTACACCACGTCGGGGTCACCGGGGAAGATTTTGAGCGTGCTATCGAAAGATTCAAGGGGTTCGGGCTTGCCTGCGAAGAGCTGATCGACAACAAGGAGGCCGGCATTAAGATCGGCTTTTTGCGCACAGGGGGCTTCATGCTCGAGCTGATCAGCCATACCCGCCCTGATTCAGGCGAAGACCCGGTTACCAGCCTGATCCGCAGCCGCAAGGGAACCATTAATCATATCTGCTTCGAGGTCGACGACCTGGAGGATGCTATTCAGGACTTCGAAAGGAACGGGGCAAAACTGGTTAAAGGGTGCCCGAGGACCGGCGCTTACGGCCGCACGGCCTTTTTCTATCCGGACACAACGGAGGACGTTCTCATACAGTTGTATGAGGTACTTTAAAGGAGGAAAAAAATGAAAGCTTGGAGGGTGTATGGCCGGGGAGATATCAGGCTTGACGAGATCCCCATTCCCGCACCGAAGCCGGGAACCGTGCTCCTCAGGATCAGGATGCTGCAGCTCAGCGTCACCGAGGCCTCGCTGCTCCTGGAGGGCGACCTCGAAGCCCGGAAGTGGGAGGACAGATGCCGTGAGCACGGTCCGCTTCAGATGTTCGGCCACGAATTTTGCGGGGAGGTGGTAGAGGCGGGCGCGGGCGTCAACGGCCTTAAGGTGGGAGACAGGGTCTTCTGGGGGAGAATGATACCCTGCGGGGAATGCGCCCTCTGCAGGGCCGGCCATGGGGCACTCTGTCTGAAGGGCCCCCACCTGGGCACCGACACATCCGGCTGCCTTGCAGAGTACGCCGTTGTACCCGCAGGCTTTCTGGTAAAGGTCCCGGAAACGGTCACAGACAGCGAAGCCGCCGCTTTGAAGCCCCTTTTCGCCACGTTCGTGCATGTTGCGGCAGCCGGCATCTCGATAGGCGACACCGTGGCCATCCTTGGCCAGGGCGTGATGGGGCTGAACTGCCTGCAGTTGATCCGCTTCTTAGGGGCAGGCAGGGTGATAGCGTCGGATGTGCGCGGCGAACTACTGGATCTCTCCCGCCAGCTCGGGGCGGATATCACCGTTGATGCGAGCGCGTGCGATTCGGCGGGATCGATCCTCGATGCCACCGAAGGAGTGGGGGCGGACATTGTGTTTGATTGTGCAGGGGGAAACCCCAGGTTCGGCCTTGCCGGGAATGCGACGCTGGCTGCCGCTGCCAGGGCCGTACGGGACTGCGGCACGATCATTGTGGTCGGCCTTCAGACAAGCGGCGGCGGACTGAATACCGCGCCGTTAAGCAGGGGAGTTCAGTACAAGAGCGTAAGGATCTGCTCGGACAAAGAGGTGGCGTGGGTAGTTGGCCTGGTAGCGAGCAAAAGGATCAACCTCTCTCCGCTCATAACGCATACGCTCGAGGGGATCGAGAGCGTGAAGCAAGCTATCGAGATGACCGCGAACAAGCGAAAGTACGGCGCCATCAACCCGCCCCAGATCAGGCTGGCTTGATCAGCGGACCGTCGCTCTGCTAGACGCTACTTTAGAAAGGTCGGCAGCCAGGTTGACAGTATCGGAAAGCTTATAACAATGATCAGAAAGGCTACCAGGCCGAGGAAGAACGGCAGCAGCCCGTGCAGGATCTCCGGCAGCTCGGCGTCTTTCACGATACCCATCAGGACAAAGAGGTTGACGCCGAAGGGCGGGCTGATGCACCCGATCTCCATGTTGACAACCACGATGATGCAGAACCATATCAGGTCTATGTTCAAAGCGCCGAGGATGGGCAGGATAATAGGGAGGGTCAAAAGCAGCATGCATATCCCGTCAACGAACAATCCAAGGACAAAATAGACCAGGGACATCACGATGATGAATGGAATAGGCGTCAGGCCCGCCTGTACAACGATCGCGGCCAGCTTTTGAGGGATCTGCATCATGGTCAGCGACGAGCCAAAGACCACTGCCGTCTTGATCACGAGGAAAAGCATTGACGTCGCAACGACGGTGTCCTTGAATATAGGCCAGAAATCTTTTATCTTCAGACGCTTTACGGAAATGGCGGCAGCGTATACGCATCCGACGGCGGCGGATTCCGTTGGCGTGAAGACGCCGGAATAGATGCCGCCGAGTATTATGGGCGGCAGCCAGATCGCCGGAAAGGCCCGTTTCAGCGCCGTCTTTTTTTCTGCCCACGTGGCAGGCTCCATGGGCTGCATGCGGGTCCTTATGGACTGAATATAGGCAACGATCAGAAAGATCCCCAGAAGTATCAGGCCCGGGATCACCCCCGCAAGGAACAATTTTCCCACCGAGACCTCTGCGATGTCGCCATAGATGATCATCCACCCGCTCGGAGGGATCAATACGCCCAGCAATCCTCCCGACCCCAAGGCCCCGAACACCAATTTTCTGTCATATCCACGGGACAACATGGCAGGGATCGCAACGATCCCGATCGTCAGAACGGTCGCCGCGCTGGACCCGGATATGGCAGCAAACAGGCCGCAGGCCGCGAGGGCCGAAAGCGACAGGCCGCCCCGTATCCTCCGAAGGAAGACGTTCAGGAGCTCGAAAAGGTCTTCCCCGATATTCGCGCGGAAGAGGATGTTCGCCATGAGCATAAAGAGCGGGAGAGAGGACAGAAGAAAGCTGTCCAATGTCTGGTACATGGTATGGGCCATGTTCATGACGTCGAAGTTATTGACCAGCAAGGCAACCAGCGCAGACGTAAACAGCGCAATGCCGATAGGCAGACCGAACAATAAAAGAAAAAGGAGAAGCGGAAAGACCCAGGTACCGTCCATCATGCTGTCTGCCTCCCCGGCGGTAAAGCTTGCAGCCTTATAGCGCTAATGTCCATGTACTTCCTTTCCTTTGACGCCCATGAGGATCTTCAATAATTCCACAAGGTATTGCAGGACAAAGAGTCCCCCTCCGAACGGGAGCGCTAAATTTGCGCACCAGAGCGGGATTTCAAGGGACCCCTGCGAAACCTCTCCGATATCTTTCGTAAAAGATGTAAACTGGTAGCTCTTGTAAACGAAAACACACAATACGGCCAATGCGATCAGGCCGCCGATAAATTCCAATGCCCTCTGGACCCTCGGAGAAAAGTTTCTGACCAAAGTCGTCACCCTGATGTGGCGTCCCTGCTGCAGCGTGTATGCCATGCCGAGCATGACGCACCAGACCAGCAGGAATCGGGTCACCTCTTCGGTCCACCCCATAGGGCTCATAAGAACATACCGGAAGACAACGGACACAAAGACCCCCATTGTCATCACGGCGTAGCCTATGGAGGCGAATGCAGTCCCAAGGCTGCTCAGCCGCTCTATCAGGACGATCAGGATGTTGTCAGGCTTCATGCGTGCGCTCCTCGACAAAGGTTGTCAGGCAGCGCCTGGCTCCGGGAATGCCCGGGAACCAGGCGCATGCATCCGGTATCATTTCCCGGCCAGAACGTCCTTTCTCACCTGCATCATTACCTCCCGCAAGGTCTTCCCCTTTTCCCCTGTAGTCTTGACCCACCGGTCGATCAATGGCTGGATCGTCTGTGCCCACGCCTCCGTTTCCTTGGCAGTCAGGGCATGCACGGTCATTTTGGATTGCAGGGTCTTTATCTGTTCCGCTTCTATCTTCTCCAGCTCCTTTCTCCCCTGGTCCTCCGCCTCCTTTGCGGCCTTCTCTATTCCCTTTTGAATGTCCTTAGGCAGGCTGTTGAAAAACCTCATATTGATAATGAAGGGGTGGGTGATGCTGGATTGAAAAAGCATTGCATATTTCTGTACGTCCCAGATCTGGCGGGAAACGCCGTCCCCGAGGCTCGTCCATGAACCATCCACCGTGCCCACCTGCATGGCCATGATCTGCTCTCCGGAGCTCATGATCACGCCCTTGCCGCCCCAATAGTTGATCATCTCCATAATGGACTTTGAAGGCACGCGGATCAGCTTTTTGCTAAGATCGGCCGGCTTGACGATAGGGTTCTTGGAGTTTGTCAGCATCATGTAACTCCCGCTGGCAACGATAAAAAGAGGCTTAACCTTCATCTTGTTGACATACAGATCCCCGATTATCTGACGGAATTTGGGATGGTCGAAGTATTTCCAGAGCATCTGGTAGTCGGTCAAAACGAACATGTTCGTCTGTACCACGCCCCACAGGGGATCGATGGTCTCGGCCTTCCCCATAAATTCGTCAGACATCTCGATGCTTCCCATGGAGACCGCTTTTAACGACTCTGCCTGGGAATAAAGCTGGCCTGACGGATAGACTTCGACGATGACCCTGCCCTGGGTATGCTCCTTCACACGATCGGAGAAAAAGTGGGAAAGCTTTACCAGGTGATGTGAAGGGGGCCAATATAAGGTCAGGCGTATCTTGTACGTTTGCTCAGCCCCGCTGGCTGGAATGCCGTACATAAGCCAGACGGCCACAAACAGGCCTATTGCAAGACACCTCATCAGTTTTTTCATGGAAAGAACCCTCCTTTCGTATTAATTTCTTAACATTCAGTATTGTCTATACATACACATATCGTTCGAGCCTGTCAAGTTTTTTTGCGATTATTAATATATTTTTAGATATATTTTATCAACGGGCATGCCGGGGGCGGGGATGAAGGGCCGCACGATGAGGCATAATGAGCCTGAGCGGCACAAACAAGAAAGTTTATTTTGTGAATCGACGCCGGTCCCCAAGCACCACGTACAGCGCTTTGTAATCGGGGGCGTTCATGGGGGATCGAGAGGTGCGCGTTCAATAAAAAATACATTTATGTTGCCGCATTAAAGCAATGGCCATGATCAGCCGTACAAAATATTCCTTGACAAGCCTTCCCCCGTCTAGTATTTTCATTTGATATATTATTTAATATATTTAACTCATATTGGCGACCACGGGAAAGATGCAAGAGGGCCAAAGGTGAATAAAGGGGCATGCAAGGGTATGGCATTCCGAAAAAAATGACAAGGCTGGCCGATATGCGGCTTGCGCCTAAGCTTGGCGTGAGGAAATTTCTGATAGGAGGGGTGAAAAGATGAGCTTATCAAGACAGCTTTCCGAGGAGGTCCTGGGGTTCGACGCCCGGGACATTCCTTCCCATGTTATTCACCAAACAGAGCGCTTGATATTAGATACCCTGGGGTGCGCTATCGGCGGCTATGCAAGCGATGCGAACAGGTCGCTTCAAAAATTGATCGCCGAGCTGGCCGGCCCGCAGGAGGCAACCGTTGTGGGCAGCGGCATTCGAACATCCTGCCTTAACGCGACGCTGGCAAATGGCGTGATGACGAGGTACCTCGATTATAACGACGCGGTTGTCATAGAGGCAGGGGACAGCTTCCGCGTCGGCTATCATCCAAGCGAGGTCATCCCGCCCATTCTGGCCCTGGCAGAAAAGCAGGGCCTTTCAGGGCTTGAAACGATCGCGGCGATCGTTCTGGGCTACGACCTTTCAAACCGTTTCCTGGAGGGGATCGTCGGACGGGAAATGGAGCAGCGGGGCTGGAACGGGGACACAAGGGGCGCTTATATCATGCCCTTTGTGGCAGGCCGCATCCTGGGGCTTGACGCAGGGCAGGTGGTGAACGCAGCGGGAATATCCGGCAGCACGCATGCTGTGCTGGGCATTCTCGACGCCTCGGGAGAGGAATACACTATGACCAAGAACCTGCGCTTCCCGGCAATGGCGTATGGGGGCATCCTGGCCGCAATGATGGCCCGCCAGGGGTTCACGGGCCCTGAAAATGTCTTTGAGGGGCACGACGGCTTTATTGCAACGGTCCTCTCGGGAGAGTATGAACCGCTCAGGCTTGTGGATCCGGGGCGGCGGTACACGGTAATGGAGGCATGCATCAAGTCGATAATCTCTGATTACTCGGCCCAGGGGCACCTGTCGGCAACCCTTCAGCTGGTAAAAGAAAACGATATAAGGCCCGAAGACGTGGCGGCGGTCCGGATCACCGCAAGCACGCGCTGCGCGCGCCACACAGGCGACCCGGCAAAAAAATATCCCGCCAACAAGGAATCTGCCGACCACAGCTCCTACTATCTCACGGCTATGGCGATCCTGGAGCGGCAGCTGGGGCCGGCCCAATTCAGCCCCGAAAAATATTCCGACCCGCGGGTGCGCGAGCTCATCGACAAGGTTGTTTTTGAAGGGGATCCCCGCCTTGACCACCTGTTCCTCACGGCAGGGACATCAGAGATAGTGACAAAGCAGGGGCAGAGGTGTTCGTGCCAGGTTGATTTTGCAAAGGGGCACCCCAAGAACCCTATGAGCGATGAAGAGCTGGCGGCCAAATTTACCGATATGGCCGCGCCCTACATGACGACGGGGCGCATAGACAGGATTATACAGACGATCTTCTCTCTGGACAAAGCGAGCGACATTAAGGAGTTGAGCCGGCTCATGGTATTTGAAAAACAGGGCCAATATAAGGATGTCAAATGATCGATGAAAATTCCAATACGGCAAGGATCGCCGGATTCATTGTGGATGCCGCCTACGAAGACATCCCGCCAGAAGCTATTCTTATCGCAAAGCAGGGGGTGCTCGACTGGCTTGGCGTCGCCATCGCGGGCGCTTCGGAACCGGTGGTCGCAATTCTCGCGCAGTACGCGAAAGGGCTTGCCGCGAAGGGGGAAGCAAGCGGCATCTGCCAGGGATTTATGACCACGGCAGAGCTGGCGTCCCTCATGAACGGTTCAATGGGCCACGTCCTCGACTTTGATGATACCTTTGCGAACTCTGCCCGCTACAACATTCACCCCACAACGTGCATTCTGCCCGCAGCGCTCGCCGTCGTGGAAAGGCTTAAGCTGTCTGGCCGGGACCTCCTTCTTTCGTATGTGGCCGGGATGGAGACAACCTATCGCGTCGGTGCCGCTATCGGCCAGACAATACCCGCGATCGGCTGGTATCCGACGCCGATACTGGGCACCATTGGAGCGGCTGCCGCCTGCGCGAAGGCATTGCGGCTTGATGCTTCCCGGGCCCGCTCGGCCCTCGGCATCGCCTCATCGCTGGCAAGCGGCCTAAAAAAGAACGTGGAGACCATGACCAAGACGATGCATGCGGGCAACGCGGCGCGCAACGGCGTGATCGCGGCCACTCTTGCCCAGGGCGGCTTTACGGGCAACCAGTCGGTCCTTGACGGAAAGACCAGCTTCTGCGAGGTCTATAGCGGGGGACGGGTTTCCGATATGGTGCCTGTCGATGACCTGGGCAAGGAATGGTGGATCGTGTCGACCGGATTGGGGTTCAAGCCTTACCCTTGCTGCCGGGCCACGCACCCCACTATCGACGCCATATTGTATCTGAAGCGAAGATACGGCATCCGGCCGGAACGGGTCGCTTCGATCATAAGCAGGGTCAATCCCCTCGTGTTGGGCATGACCACGGCGCACAGGCCTAAAACGGCCTACGAGGCGAAATTCAGCATGGAGTACTGCATAGCGAAGTCGATCATGAACGGCGAGATCACCATGCGTGACTTCACCGACCAGGAAGTTCAGGAGGCCTCGTGGCAAAAACTGATACCGTGCATACGTTTTGAACACCCCGCTCAATGGGGCCATGGGGCGGTTGACCTTTTGACCGAGATCGTTATCACGCTCGACAACGGGGAGGCCTACTCCCACACGGTGGGCGTCCCCAAAGGCGAGCCGGAAAACCCGATGAGCCAAAACGAGCTGATCGCCAAGTTTTGGCAATTGAGCGGCTCTGTTTTTGAGGGCAACGAGACAGATGAGCTGCTTTCAATCATACAGGGCCTGGACGGAACGGACGACCTGGAGAGGTTTTTTGAGATCTTGCGGAAGTCGCCGCCTTAGAAATCGACAACAACAACAGGAACGGATAAGGCGGAACACGTGTTTTATAATTCAGGAAGGGAGGCGGGCGCATGGGGGCAACGGCAGCACAAAAGATCCTGGCGAGGGCCTCAGGAAAAGAGGCCGTAAGGCCGGGCGAGTACGTAATGGCAGATATAGATCTGGCAATGGTCCACGATTCCATGGGGCCGGTATGCGAGGTCCTGTTCAGGGCAGGCGTGGACAGGGTCTGGGACCCGGACAGGATAGTATGCGTCCTTGACCACTGGAACCCTCCGCCCACGGTAAGGGATGCGGAAACGTACAATTTCATCAGGTCTGCCGTAAAAAAGCTTGGCATAAAGCATTTTTACGGCCAGAACGCCGGCGTGTGCCACCAGGTGCTCATCGAGAAAGGACATATTCTGCCGGGCATGCTGGTTGTTGGGGCCGATTCTCACACGATCAGCTACGGCGCCCTTGGTGCGGCCGCTTCAGGGATCGGCCATTCAGAGATGGCCTACGTCTTTACGACGGGCAAGCTCTGGTTCAAGGTGCCCGAGACCATCAAATTCATCATCGAAGGCAGCCTCCCTCCAAGGGTGTCTTCGAAGGACGTTATCCTGAGCCTTGCGGGCAAGTATTCTGTCGAAGCGGCCCAGTACAAGGCCGTAGAGTTCACGGGCGCGGCATGCAATGATCTGAGCATCGCCGGCCGGATAACCATGTGCAACATGGCTGCGGAGATAGGGGCGAAGTTCGCCTTTTTTGAAACCGATAAAAAGACAACAGACTATCTCATGGAGAGGACTCAGCGGCATTTCGACGTTGTTGCCGCTGACAGCGATGCCTCCTATGAGGCCGTATATCATGAAGACGTCTCCACATTGGAGCCCCAGGTTGCCTCCCCATTTTCAGTGGATAATGTAAAACCGGTCTCGAAGGTTGGTGATATAAAGATCCACCAGGCCGTCCTCGGTTCCTGCACCAATGCAAGGCTGGAAGACCTGAGGATGGCGGCTGAAGTGATGGCCGGAAAGAAGGTCCACCCCGATGTCCGGATGCTTGTGATCCCGGCATCATGGGAAGTGTATCGGGACGCCCTTCGGGAAGGCATCATAATGCGCCTGTCCGAGTCGGGCGCCATTATCTGCAATGCCGGCTGCGGCCCCTGCATGGGCGGACACATGGGCCTGCTTGCATCGGGGGAGGCCTGCATCGCCACAACCAACAGAAATTTTAAAGGCAGAATGGGCAGCCCTGAATCGGAGCTTTACCTGGCGTCTCCCGCAACCGTTGCCGCATCGGCAATAACAGGCAAGATCACAGATCCGAGAGGGCTATAGGGGAGGAATGCCATGATCAGCAAAATAAAAGGTCGGGTCTGGAAATTCGGCGATAACGTTGATACCGATGTCATGACGTCAGGGAAGTATATCAATCTCCCCATGGACGAGTTGAAAAGGCACGCCTTCGAGGAGGTACGTCCTGAATTTGCACAAAAGGCGAGCCCCGGAGACATGATCGTGGCGGGCCGCAACTTCGGGTGCGGCTCCAGCAGGGAGACGGCGCCCGCCGCCCTTAAGGCGCTCGGGATCGGGGCTGTCGTGGCGGAATCCTTTGCCCGGATATTTTACAGAAATTCTATTGCGATCGGTCTTCCCGCCATTATCTGCCCGGGCGCAGCTTCGCTCGGCAACGATGGCGACGAGGCGGAAGTAAGCCTTGCCGACCGGAAGGTGATAAACCATACAACCGGCAAGGTCCTCGATTTTCAGGCTTTTCCTGATGAAATGCTCAGGGTTCTGGAGTGCGGCGGTATTGAACCGCTGTTAAAGCAGATGAAAAATGATTAGGCGGAAATATGAAACACGTTAAAATTATATTGCCAAAGGAGGAGAGGTCATGAAATTGTCTATTGCTTTGCTGCCTGGAGATGGCGTCGGACCTGAGATCGTTGCGGAAGGAGTAAAGGTTCTCAAGGCTGTCGGTTCAAAGTTCGGTCATGAGTTTCAGTTCAGCGATGGCATGATAGGGGCGGCAGCCTATGA
The DNA here is from genome assembly GCA_017992765.1 of Syntrophorhabdaceae bacterium. Lineage (GTDB taxonomy): Bacteria > Desulfobacterota > Syntrophorhabdia > Syntrophorhabdales > Syntrophorhabdaceae > UBA5609. The sequence continues at coordinate 13,396 of JAGOOA010000017.1, read as the reverse complement.
GAAGATCGGCGAGGCGCTGCCGAAGGCAAC
>JAGOOA010000017.1:1543-13266 GCA_017992765.1 Syntrophorhabdaceae bacterium | reverse complement strand
CTCTTCGGCGACATCCTGAGCGACGAGGCGTCCATGCTCGCCGGGTCCCTCGGCATGATGCCGTCGGCAAGCCTGGCCGGCATACCGTCCGCCGGCGGCAAACTGGTCGGCCTCTACGAGCCTATACACGGCAGCGCACCGCGCCGCACAGGCCTCAACATGATCAACCCCATAGCGACGATCCTGAGCGGGGCCATGATGCTTCGCTACTCCTTTGGCCTGACAAAAGAGGCGCAGGCGATCGAAGATACGGTAGACCGGGTGCTGAAAGAGGGCTACCGCACCTATGACATCATGAGCGACGGCATGACGAAGCTGGGAACCAGCGAGATGGGGGACGTGATCGCGAAGAAGCTCGCCGGTTGACGGAAGCGGCCGGCCGTACCGGCAGCCCGTAAAATTGTCCGGGCAACAGGGGTAAAGAATAAACCCAGGGAGGGCCCTATGGATACACATGCTGCGTCCGTGAGCAGGAAGCTTGCTCAGCACGCGGAAGGCTTCTCTTATACAGTGTTAAGCGACCAGGAGATACATGTGGCAAAAAGGGCCGTGCTGGATATGCTCGCATGCGCCATAGGCGCCCACAAGAGCGATGCCGGAAGGATCGTCCGCTCTGTCATGGAAGACCAGGGCGGGGCCCGGGAGTCAACCATGATCGGCAGCCTGGTCAAGGTGCCCTGCGCGAACGCCGCCCTTGCCAACGGCGCGATGGCCCGTTATCTTGATTACAACGATACCTATTTCAGGACGAACGGTACGTTGAGGTTCGGCATACATTCCAACGAATTGATCCCTGCGGCGCTGGCCGTGGGGGAGCGCCGGCACGCAACCGGCAAGGACGTCATAGCGGCAATAGCGCTTGCGTATGACCTGGCGGCGAGGTTCATCGACGCCTCCTTCGCCCAGAACCTGCACACGAGGGGGTGGCACTATTCTGCCATAGCGGGGTTTGTTGTTGCCCTGTCCGCCGGCAAGCTCCTCGGCCTCTCTGCGGAGCAGCTCGCAGACGCCGTCGGCATAGCCGGGGTGCATGGCCTAACGCTGGACATCATCGACGCGCAGGGCGAGCCGTACAACATGACCAAGAACATCGGGCTGCCCCAGGTGGCCCAGATAGGCATCATAGCCGCCCTGCTGGCACAAAAGGGCTTTACGGGCCCCGCGAGGATCATCGAGGGGAATAAGGGCTTTATACAGACCGTGATGGGCGGCGTGTACGATCTGGAGGTGCTGCTGGCGCCGAGAAACGAACCCGCCCTGCTTGAGGTGCACCAGAAGAACCTGGCCGCAGAGCATACGACCCAAGGGGCGCTCAATGCGGTGCTTGAGCTCGTCAGGGAATATGACCTCCGGCCGCAGGACATCGAGCACGTGAAGATAGAGGCGACAACGCGCACCGCGAACCATACCGGAGACTATGTGAAGCGTTTTCCGACAGACAAGGAAACGGCGGATCACAGCCTTTATTATCTAACGGCAATTGCCATTGTCGACCGAACGGTCGGGCCCGGCCAGTATACCGCGGACAGGTTTACCAACCCCGTGGTGCTAAGCCTCATCGACAAGGTAACCGTGGAGGCCAACACGGACCTCGACGACTTTGTTTTTGCCGGCATTGCCCATATCTCGACGAAAGACGGGAGGAGGCTTACACGCCGGATCGACTATCCGAAAGGGAACAGCCTCAACCCGATGACCGATGAAGAATTGGTGAAGAAGTTTGAAGGAACGGCGTTGCAGTTCTTAGACAAGAACCGATCGGAGCGTATTGCTGATTGTGTTTTCAGTCTCGAGCAGCTGGAAGACATCGGTGAGCTGATGGCCAACCTGTCATTTACCTGATACATGCGCCCTGATCTTCCATATCGTCCTCTCGCGACGGCTTGTCGAGGTGTGATGCAGTGCAAAAAGAAGAAAGCGTACCCCGGCTGAGCTTACGGAACATACTGAATCACGATTTTATTCTCGGATTCCTTGCGTATTTCGCCTTTCTGGCGACCAATACCGCCCTCTATCCCACGCTCCCCCTCTATCTGGAGCAGCTGGGCTCCAGCGAAAAGCAGATAGGCATACTGGTCGGGACCATTGGCGTCGCATCATTGGTATGCAGGCCCTTTGTGGGCGGGATCCTTTCTCAATATTCAGAAAAGGCCGTTATCATGGCCGGCGCCGCGTTGTCTGTCCTTGCTTTCCTTGCCTTTACCGTATTTCATCGTTTTTGGCCCTTGCTGATCGTGAGGTTCGTTCAGGGGGCTTCGCTCGCATGCGTGGATACCGCCATATTCGTCTTTATCGTGGGCGCGCTGCCGCTGACATGCCGGGGCCAGGGCATCAGTTACTTAATGCTGGCGCCCAGCCTTGCGACGGCCGTTGCCCCTTCCCTGAGCATATATTTCGTCAGCCATTATAGCTTCTTCATCCTCTTTCTCGCCTGCGCAGGCCTTTCCGCCTGCGCCTTCCTGTGTGCCTGGAGGCTGAAAGGGCGGGGGGGCAAAAGGCCCGAAACCGGCGATCTTGCCCGGGGCAACGCCTTGCTTGAATGGAATGTTGTTGTCCCCGCTATCTCCAGCTTCCTCCAGTATTTCGTCTGGGGGGCCATCATCGCCTTTCTCCCAATTTATGCGGTACAGCGCGGAGTTGCAAATCCGGGGCTTTTCTTTTCCGCATCGGCCATAATGATCATGGCGGGGCGGGCCCTGGGAGGGAGGGTCTTACGCTCTTTCAGCCAGGAAAGCCTCATTCTGACCTTTACCCTTACGGGCGCGGCCGTCCTTGCCATGCTCTTCTTTGCAAAGTCCCTTTTTGCATTCATTGTTGTAGGGCTGCTCTGGGGAGCGGGCATCTCCTTCCTGGTCCCGGTAACGATGGCCTATGCCCTTGATTACGCAGGCTCTTCAAGCGGCGCCACCGTCGGGACCTTGCGTGCGATCTCTGACCTCGGGCTGGCGCTCGGGCCGATCGTTATGGGCATGCTCCTTTCCCTGACGGGCTACCGGGCGATGTTTCTCTGCCTGTCCTTTCTCTATCTTGCAAATATGTGCTATTTTCAGTTCTATGTGAGAAAAAGACATGATGCACATCAGAGATCTCTCCGTGAATGAACAGCCCCGCGGCAAGCCGCGGGTAATCAGAGGATAGAAATGGCGTGATCATGCCCCCTCACCCTACCCTCTCCCGCGAGGGGAGAGGGGTACGGCGTCGTCCTGCGGCAAGCCGCGGGGGATCATCCGGATTGACAGGACAGCGCGTTTTTGATACATTTCAATCATATCTTTTTCCACCCGGCAAGCCGCGGATGCACATGAAAGAAGGAGCCTTATGAGGGTTGCAAAGAGGACCGGCGCCATCGCGCCTTTCTATGTCATGGAGCTTCTTGAAAAGGCGAAAGAGATGGAGGCAGGCGGCAGGGACATCGTTCACATGGAGGTCGGCGAGCCGGACTTTCCCACCCCTTTCATGATCAAGGAAGAGGCGATCCAATCGATCAGGAGCGGCCGCACCTTTTATACCCACAGCCTCGGCCTCCCGGAACTGAGGGCGAGGGTCTCCCGGCACTACCTGGAGACAGACGGAATAGCCGTCCCGCCCGAAAGGATCGTCATAACAAACGGGACCTCGGGGGCGCTTTTACTGCTCTTTGCCGCCCTGCTTGAACGGGGGAGATCGCTTGGCATCTCCGATCCCGGTTATCCCTGTTATAAAAACATTGCATCTCTCCTCGACTGCGAGATTCTCTCCATACCGGTATCGGAGGAGACGGGTTTCGAGGTTACGCAAGATCATCTCGGCGTCCTCGATCGCCTTCCGGACCTTCTGGTCCTTGCCAACCCGTCGAACCCGACGGGCACCGTTTACGGGGAACATACGCTGTCATCGATCTACGAGAGCCTCTCCGCGGAGGACAAGCTTCTTGTCGTCGATGAGATATATCTCGGCCTTACTTACGGGGACAGGCCCAAAAGCGCCCTCGCCATATCCGACGACATTATCGTTGTAAACGGCTTTTCAAAAACCTACGCCATGACAGGCTGGAGGCTCGGGTGGATGGTGGTCCCGCGCGAACTCGTAAGGCCGGTACAAAAATTCGCTCAGAATATATATATCTCTCCTCCTTCAATATCGCAGTACGCGGCCATATGCGCCTTTGACAACGCGGAAGAGCTCGGCCGCATGAGGAAAACCTACGAGGAAAGGAGGGGCTTCGTGGTGCCGAGGCTAAAAGACCTGGGGTTTCGCGTGCCCTTAACCCCTGAGGGGGCATTTTACGTATACGCGGGGATCGAGCGCTGGGGGATTGACAGCATGGTCTTTACCGGGAGGGCCCTCGACGAGGCCGGGGTGGCCTTTACCCCGGGATACGACTTCGGCTCCTTCAGGGCCGGCTCCCATGTCCGCTTTTCCTATGCCACGGGTATTGATAGGCTTAAAGAAGGGTGCGACAGGCTGGGGGCGTGGCTCTCGGCTCTGTAAATATCTGTAAAAGATCACGGAAAACTTAACCTATTGTGTTTTTGGCCGATATATCTAAGAGACGTTTCATGTCTGACCAAGGAAACGTTTGAACAGGAGGGGCACGCTGTGCCGAAAATTACGCCCGACAAGCTGAAGCCCGGTATGAAGCTGCTCAGGCCCGTGACGAACAGGGGCGGAATGGTGCTGCTCGGAGAGGGGACAGAACTGACGGCGGCCCTTATAGAAAAGATCAGGGACATGGATGCCGACAGCATATTCGTTCAGGGGATTTCCCCGCCTTCAACATCAAAGGAGGATGCCCTGTCGGATCTCGACGGGCGCTTCAAGTCCGCGGAGGGGAAGCCCTATATGGATATCATAAAAAAGGTCTTGAGAGAGCATATAGAGGGTTTATATGGGTAGCGTTGCCGGCATCGGAGACCTAAGAGATAAGGTCGAGAACATAAATGCGCTGCCGACCATTCCGGGCGTATTGAAAAGGCTTTTGGGGGTCATCGAAAACCCGAGGGTCTCTCTGAACGAGATCAGCAACTTCATATCGAACGATCCCGCCCTTACAACAAAAGTTCTTAAAATGGTCAACTCGCCGGTCTACGGGTTTCCCGGCAGGATATCGTCGGTAAATCAGGCGGTGATCCTCCTGGGATTAAGCGTTGTCAAGGGCTTGCTTCTCGGCGTCTCGGTCTTTGATCTCATGCAAAAGACCATGATCGGGCTCTGGGAACATTCCCTCGGCTGTGCCATCATAGCAAGGCTTATCGCCGAAAAAAAGGGGCTGAAGGAGCCCGAAGAGGCGTCCGTCGACGGCCTTCTCCATGATATCGGCAAGGTTCTGCTGATCCTTCGGTTCCCCGATAAATATGAGAAGGCGATGCACGATGCGGACATTAACGGCATGGGCATATATGAAGCCGAGCGCCTTCATTACGGCACAACCCACGCAAGCGTCGGCTCGTGGATGGCACAGAAGTGGCGCTTTCCACAAAAGCTTGTCGATGTCATTGAACACCACCACAAACCTCACCTTTCAAAGAGCGCGCCCGTTGAATCCGCTATTGTCCATCTCTCAGATATACTGGTGCGGGCAAGGGGGTTCGGCTTTGCCGGCGATCACGCCCTTATGGCAGTCAATCCAAAATCCTGGCAGATGCTTGGCCTGTCCGAGGCCGACCTCAGGGATGTGCTGTGGACGTTTGAAGAATCCCTGGAAATGACGGAAGACCTTGCGTTATGAAAAAAAAAGATATCGTTATCGTTTCGCAGCATCCCGCCTTTTCGGGCCTTCTGGCGGATGCCCTGCAGGACAATTATCGCCTGGTATCCTTTGACAATATCCGGCCTGCCCTCGATTATATCTATAACGCCATTCCCGGTTTGCTGATCATTGATATAGCCGGGGGCGATCCCTTCACAACAAATATCCTGAACACCCTGAAAAGCGACCCCATCTTCAACCAGCTTCCTGTGCTGGCGGCCTTTGAGGATGCCGGGGAGGTCCCTCGCTGGGATTCTCTGCTTGTCGAAGATTACATATTAAAGGGCGACCTTGAAAGAGAGGGCCTCGCCCGCGTCGATCTTTGTATCGTCAGGTCTGAGAGGGTCGTGGAAGTAAACCCCCTCACAAAGCTTCCCGGCAACATCTCCATTAACCGGCAGATACAAAAGCGGATAGACCGCGGTGATGTTTTTGCCCTTGCCTATGGCGACCTCGACAACTTCAAGCCCTTCAATGACCACTATGGCTTTACGCGCGGCGACGAGGTGATAAAGGCGGCCGGCCGCCTTATTCTGAATATCGTAAAGAACAGGCAGCCTGCCGGGGGTTTCGTAGGGCACATCGGCGGCGATGATTTTATATACATCATGGATCTTGGACTTGTTAAAGAGGTTTCGGCAGAGGTCATTCTGGCGTTTGACAGGATCATGCCCACGTTCTACGATCCCGAGGACGGTGAGCGCGGATACATCCAGACAAAGGACCGGCAGGGAAATGAAAAAAGGTTCCCTGTTGTTTCCCTCTCCATAGGCATCGCCCACAACAGGTACATTTCGTTTTCCCACTACGGGGAATTTACCGAGGTTGCCTCAGAGATGAAAAAGCACGCAAAGCTTCACGGGGGAAGCTGCTATAAGATTGACAAGCGGCAAGGCGACTCAATCTCCCGGTGAGGCGCGTGATGCGTTCGGCGTTGGGCGTTCGGCGAGAAAGGAAGGATCGAAGCACGGCAGTGAATAGCGAAAAGCTTGTCCCTCGTTACTCGCTGCTTGTCGCTGGTTTGAACCGGTATCCAGCAACCGGTACCGCACCCTCGCGTATTCCCATCCTCGCGTATTCTGTTCTTATCGCCTGACGCCTTACGATTCACGGATTTATTGCTGACGGCTGTAAGCTGACCGCTGACGGCTATCTGCTATTCGCTATCGACTATCGACTGCCTTTATAATCCCTTGCTTTTTTACGGAAAACTTACTATCCTGTCGTAAGGGAGGGCCATATGAGCGTCGGTATTGTAAAGGACGATCTCTTTTTAGAACATATCACCGATGATTACCACCCAGAAAATCCCAACAGGCTGAGGTCTATCTATTCCATGCTCGAAACGATAAGCGACGATGGCATCGTCTTTGTACGGCCAAGGAAGGCGACCCGAGAAGAGATCGCCCTCAATCATGATGTTGCCTATATCGATTATGTCGCTGCGACAAGCGGCAAGCCGCCGAAAAGGATCGACCCGGACACGGTCACCTCTCCCAAGACCTACGAAGCGTCGTGCCTCGCCGCAGGCGGCGTTCTGGCCCTCATCGACAAGCTGCAGGCGTCTGAGATACAGAGCGCCTTTGCCCTCGTGAGGCCCCCGGGGCACCACGCGGAGCGCGACAGGGGGATGGGCTTCTGCATCTTTAACAATATTGCCATCGGCGCCCGGTACCTGGAAAAGTCCCATAATACAAAGAGGGTTCTCATCGTCGACTTCGACCTTCATCACGGCAACGGGACGCAGCACAGTTTTTACGGGGATGCCACCGTCCTCTACTTTTCAACCCATCAATACCCCTATTACCCCGGGACGGGGTGGTATGAAGAGATAGGCGAAGGCGAGGGCGAAGGGTATACTATTAACGTGCCCATGTCATACGGCATGTCCGACGAGGACTATCTTTATGCCTTCCGCGAAGTCCTTGTCCCTGTATCGGATATCTACAGGCCTGAAATGGTGCTTGTTTCGGCAGGTTTCGACGCCTATTACAACGACCCTCTCGGCGGCATGGTTGTAACCGAGGGGGGATACGCCATGATGACTAAGATTCTCCTTGAGATCGCCGAAAAACATTCGAAGGGCAAGGCGCTTTTTGCCCTTGAGGGCGGCTATGACCTGCCGGGGCTTGCAAGCTCTGTGAAGGCGGTGATAACCGAGATGAAGGGGAGCCCCGCATATGCCTACGAAAAGAAGAAGGGCCAATCAAACGAGATAGTGCAGACGGTAAAAGGGTTGAAACATGTTTTGAGTTCCCGCTGGGGGGATTTTTAGCTCCAATACCTTCCCGCTATAAGGAGTCTTTCCATATCATCTCTTTCAGTTCCTTGCCGACCTTGAAATAGGGGAGTTTTTTCGGCTCAACGTTGACCATCTCGCCGCTTTTCGGATTTCTTCCTTTGTATGCCTTATATTCCCTGAGGGTAAAGCTCCCGAACCCTCTTATCTCGACGCGTTCATTATTTATAATTGCCTTTTTCACGCTGTCGATGATCGTATCAACGGCTATCTTCGCTATCTTCTGGTTTACATTGATGTCGGCGGCAAGCTTGTTGATAATGTCCATCTTGTTCATAGAAATACCTCCTATTGATTTTCTGACACAAACCTATATGCGTTCCTGAATATTTTCAACCCATCTCCCCCCGCCTCCTCAACGGGTTCCCTCGTCCATCGGGGGTGCTGCGTATAATGGATGAACCCTTCCGGGTGCGGCATGAGGCCGAAGATTCGCCCCGATGCGTCGCACAGGCCGGCGATCGCTTCTGCCGAACCGTTGGGGCAGCAGGGGTATTCATCGGTAACGTCCCCCTTTTCATCGGCATACTGTAAAACGATATGGCCGCCTTCTTTTATCTTCCCAATGGTTTCCCGGCTGTCCGCAACGCATTTTCCTTCGCCGTGTCTCACGGGAAGATAAATTTTATCCATATCGCGGGTAAATATGCAACGGGAAAGTTTATTGATCTTAAGGTGCGTCCACCGGTCCTCAAACCTTCCGGAATCGTTTGATGTCAGCGTTACGGTCTGTCTTCCGTATTCGCCGCCGGCCGCCGGGAGCAACCCGGTCTTCACGAGAAGCTGAAACCCGTTGCATATGCCGAGCAGTATCTTTCCGTCGGCGACAAACCTGATCAGCTCATCAATAAACTTCTCCGTTGAGCTTCGCAGCCTCTGATACCGCCATTTCACCGCCTGGGCCTTAGCGGAGCCGAGATCGTCCCCGTCAAGAAAACCGCCGGGAAAATTTATAAAGGCATAGCGGTGGATATCTTTTGGATCCTCCATTAGTCGGTCTATATGGAGGAGGGCCGTGTCGAACCCTGCCAGCCTGTTGGCATAGGCAGTTTCGTATTCGCAGTTTATCCCGTTTCCAAACAATACCAGGCTTTTTGGTCTTTTCTTTTTCATGTGGCGTACGTATGCAACCCCGAAAGAATAAAGTTTACTCCGAAATAGGTAAAAATAACACTTATAAAGCCTATGATCGAGATCAACGCTATCCTTTTTTCGCGCCAGCCCCCCACTAATCTGGCATGTAAAAATAAAGCATATATTATCCACGTAATCAATGACCATGTTTCTTTCGGGTCCCAGCTCCAGTATGAACCCCAGGCGTAGTGCGCCCATACGGCCCCCGTGAGTATGCCGGCGCTGAGCATGGGGAAGCCTATGACCACGCTTCGATAGTTTATATTGTCAAGGACCTCCTTTGGCGGAACAACCCCCTTCCATTCGACAAAATAGAGGGAGCCGCAGACAAAGGATATGACAAATGCCGCGTATGCTACAAAACAGGTGATGACGTGGATATGAAGCCAGTTGCTCTGCAGCGCCGGTATCAGGGGCTGAATGCTTCTGTCCACCGATGGCGAGATGGAGGCGTATCCCATCAGGAAAAGGGAGGCCAGGGACGCGCACATGGTGATCACGGGGTAGGGGATCTTTTTTCGCATTACGATGAGCACAAAGGTCACAGACCATGCAAAAAAGATGAGGGATTCATAAAAGTTTGCCAGCGGCACGTGCCCTATGCCCATCCTGTACGATTCTATCCAGCGAAGAACAAGCCCCAGGGTGTGGATGCAGATGGTACCGTAAAGGGTTATCCATATGACGGAAAGGGCCTTCTCCTTTTTCAGGGAAAAGTAGAGGATGTGGAGAAAAAAAACAAAGAGGTACAACAATGTCGCCACCCCGAGGATCTTATGGTGTATGGCCATGAATCTCCTTTAACAGGTTTTTGAACTCTTTATCGAGGTCTCCCCTGTTTCTCAACGCCGTTCCCGCCACCAGCAACCCTCCGGGAACTTTAAGCAGGTATATCCTTCTGTGCCGCACGAAGAAGTTAACATACATCCCGAAGAGGATAAAAACAAATCCCGCCCATACCACGAAAACCCCGGGATCTTTCGATGCCTCAAGGCCGGTATAGAGCTGTTCCTGAATATCTTTGAGGCTCACCCTCACCCCCTGCAGGTCTTGCTCCCTGAGGCGATCCACATTCTTAAGGAACCAGGTCGCCTTGGGCTCGCCGCCGTCAAGGTATGCAACAAGGGCTCCGGGCCCAAAGTCATGGACCCTGCTTTCGTAGCGGGCCACCATCAGCAACAGGCCGTTCTTCCGGAACGCCTCCCGTTCCGCCAGGGCAACCTTTTCCCCTCCCACGTTGAAGAAAAAGACAGGGGCGCTGCCGTAATGTGACTGGTAAAAACGGATCCCCTTGTATGAAAGGGGTTCGTTCACCCTTATCTCTTTTTTTAGCACGGCTTTCCCGTTTTCTACTATCTCAACGCTGCTTACGAAATCCTTCGGCTCCCCGGTAGGATAAAAGTTTACCTTGAAGTCTTTGCACGTTAAGGCAAAACCAAGGGGCACCTCGGCAGGGCTTTTTCCGCGCAGCGTTAACCGGTCTTTCGTCTCGCCCACCTTAAGCGTTACAAGCCCTCTGTACCCGAAGAGAAGCCCAATAAAGCTCCCGGCGAGGATCATAATAATGCTCGCATGGATAATAAAAACCCCATATCGTGACAGCCGCCCCCTTTCCAGGACGGCTCCCCGCTCGTCCCTGAGGGCCAGCCTGTATCGTCGCGCCAAAAGGCCGAGCGTCTCGCTGAAATCTTTCTCCGGGATATATGAATGAAGGTCCATCTTTAACAACCTGTCCTCTTCGGGCAGAATGATCGTCTTTTTTTCTTTCGCGAAAAGGGTGAGCCTGCGAAGGCTGCAGAGGATCAGGCTTAGCGCGAACAGGGCGATAAGCGCGATAAACCACGGCGCGTGGTACGCATCGTCAAGCCCAAGAAGGCTGATCATCTTATAGGTGTTCTCAGAATATATGGCGAGGTATTCCTCGGCGGTTGCCCCCTGCTTTACGACCGTGCCCAGGACAGAGCCGGCGGCGATAAGGGAGAGGATGAGTATTGCAAATCGCAGCGAAGCGATAAAGTCATGGGCTGCTTTTACTATGCTTTTTTTATGGCCTGTCAGTTGTCCCCCGGGCTACTTCTTGTGGCACTCTGCACATTTCGTTGGCGCGTTAACCCCTTTTGCCGCGTTTTCCTCGTGGCAGGCCTTGCAGTTCTTGTGGAACGCATGCTTTGCGGGGGGCGCATTATCCTTAACCTCTTTCATGAGATGGCACGTTGTGCACTTGTCCGGTTCTTTGGGGTCTTTATCTTTATGGTGGCAGGCGGAGCAGTCGACCTTTGCCTTCTCGACGTGCGTGGTGTGAGAAAAGGGGGCTGGAGGGAGCTTCGCCCCTTTGAGCAAAAGGATTAACGGCTCCGGCGCCTTTTTTTGCGCACCCGCCGGACTGATAATAATGACAACAAAAAATACCGCCGCAGCGCACAGCGCGGTAGCGGTCAATGTCCTTTTCACGGCTCGCCTCAAAAAATTTTTCTCATGTTATCGTAAAAAAAGCCAGTATGTCAAGGGAATCCAACGCGAGGCGGGAAACCGGCTCATAGCTGATGGCTCATAGCTGATGGC
>JAGOOA010000017.1:0-1443 GCA_017992765.1 Syntrophorhabdaceae bacterium | reverse complement strand
GGCTCATAGCTGATGGCTCATAGCTGATGGCAAAGACAAAAAACAATAAACAGGGAGGAAGGCGTAATAGATTTTTGAATATACTGCTTTTTGTCTACAGGTTCTTGCTGTTGCTATGAGCCATGAGCTATGAACTATGAGCCGCCTTTCATCTGGAGCGTAATGAGCGTGTTTGCGGGGAAGAGTCCGGCACCGATGCTCGTCCTATTTTGGTCTACGCATGAAGGGCGATGAAGTTCTTCAGCAGCGCCTGCCCGATCCTCTGGCTTTTCTCCGGGTGGAACTGGCATGCAAAAACATTGTCCTTCAGTATCGAGGAGGCGAAATCCCCCCCGTAATCCGTTCTTGTTGCCGTTACGTCTTCTTCCGGGAGGCAGTAGTATGAATGTACAAAATAGAAGTGCTCGCCGGTTGCTATCCCTTTCAGGACCGGGGTTTCCTTCACGACCTCGATGCTGTTCCAGCCCATATGGGGAACCTTTATCCGGCCCCTGAATCTGGGCACGCTGCCTTTTATGATTCCCATGCCCTTAACGCCCGGCGCCTCTTCGCTTTTCTCAAAGAGCACCTGCATCCCGAGGCAGATGCCGAGATAGGGCTTGCCCTCCAGGATGGTTTTCCTGAGAAAGGCAAGGAGATCAAGCCGTTCAAGGTTCTCTATGCACTTTCCAAAAGCGCCCACGCCCGGCAAGACCAAGGCCCTTGCGGACCCTATGGCCTCCTTCTCCCTGGAGATCACCGCATCGGCGCCGAGCTTTTTGAAAACATTGGCAACGCTTTTCAGGTTTCCCATGCCGTAATCAACAATGGCTATCATCTTTTTCCACCCTGTCAGACGTCCCGTTGTCCGTATTTTTTACAGAATACCCTTCGTGGAGGGAACGCCCCGTATCCTCTTGTCTTTAGAAACGGCCTCCTGAAGGGCCTTTCCGAAGGACTTGAAGATCGCCTCCACCCTGTGATGGAGGTTCCCCCCGTAAAGGAGATTGATGTGCAGCGATGCCTTTGCCTCGTTAACAAATCCCTGGAAAAATTCCTTTACCACATCGGCGTCAAATTCCCCGGTCTTGCCCTGCACCTTCCCCTTCCATACGAGGGTGGGCCTGCCGCTTAAGTCTATGGCGCACATGCACAATGACTCGTCCATGGGTATTATGGCATAACCGTACCTCTTTATCCCCTTATATTCTCCAAGGGCCTTGTTAAGGGCCTTTCCCATGACGATCCCGATGTCTTCAACGGTATGGTGGTAATCGATATCAATGTCTCCCTTCGCCTTTATCGTGAGATCAAAAAGCCCGTGCTTTGCGAAAAGGCTGAGCATGTGGTCAAAAAAGGGTATGCCCGTTGAGATCGTGTAGGAGCCGCTTCCGTCGATACGCCACCGTACCGATATGGTCGTTTCTTTCGTCTTCCTCTCTACCCTTGCTTCCCTTTTCATGG
>JAGOOA010000050.1:3000-11388 GCA_017992765.1 Syntrophorhabdaceae bacterium | reverse complement strand
ATGTGATCATCGGCGGCGGCGGCGCTCAGGCGTCGGCAATCGCAAACCTGATCGGCGACGGCTGGTCCCCCTTAAGCCACCGGATCGGCCTTCCTCACAGGCGTATACTGGGAACCGAACTTGTGCTGCCGGACGGGGAACTCGTTAAAATGGGATCTCTTGCAGACGGCAACGACCCCTTCTGGGGCGACGGCCCGGGGCCTGACCTGAGAGGCCTTCTCAGGGGCTTCACAGGCCTTCGCGGCTGCCTCGGCATCGTTACGAAAATGGCCATCAAGACCCTTCCTTTCCAGCCCGAACCGCTTGTACCCACAGGCATCGCGCCGAACACCGCCCTTGCCCTGCCGGAGAAGCGCGTCAAGTGGGTCAATTTTCAGATGCCCAGCAAAGCAGCCCAGGTAAAGGCCATGTTCGAGATCGGCAAGGCAGAGATTGCTGGCGCAGTAACCAAAGTACCTCTTTTCTGGCGGGCCATTGCCAAGGCTGAGTGCAAGGAGGAATTCTGGGAGATCTGGGGCAAAGAGACCGAGGAGACGATCAAGAATTTCTTTATCGTCCGCGTGCTTCTCATCGGCTATACTTCCGAGGAACAGATGCAGTATGACGAGAACGTGCTGAATGACATTATGACCGAGCTGGGCGGCATTGCGCGGCCTACAAAACCGTCAGATGAATCATGGATAAAAAATGCCGACTCGGCAGGTATGTGGCTCATGTGCGGATCCTATGTGTCTGTCGACTACATCATCGAGTCGCTCTCGCAGGCAACGCAGCATGGAGAATGCTATGCAGACCTGAAGAGAAAATACACGCCGCCCCTTATGCCTGACAACGGCGATCCCGGCTGGTTCCAGAGCTTCGAGCTTGGCCATCAGGGCTATTCCGAATTCCTCGTTTATTGGGACCAGGATGAGGACACCACCGGCGTTGACCACTTCTATCTGGAGACCGCAAAGATGAACATTAAGGAGCGGTTCTACACATCGCTCCTCGGGCCTCACCAGCCCCTCTACCTGACCGGGCCGATGTATGGGCCGAACTATCATGAATGGCTCCTGAAAGTGAAAGACGAGTTCGACCCGCTATGGGTCTGCCACCCGCCGGTACCGCTGGCCCATGACGAGTTCATAGAGCGCGCGGAATGGATGAAGCCGCTTAAGGACTGGGAAAGCCCGAAGAAACTTCCCATGCCAAAGTGGTAAACCAGCAATAAATGACCAGCGCCTTTTCCCGAAAGGGGAAAGGCGCTTTTTCAATCCGGATGATACCCCACAGCGTGCTGCGGAGGAGTTCAATTGATTGAAAGAAGCAGGAAAAGGGGTCTGGATTTATGGGAAAGGTAACCAGGTTTCCGGCTGAGAAAATAGCGAAGTACCTGACCGAACGGCTGAGGACGGAGAGAGGGGCTCGTCCTGGAGGAAAAAAGGGTAGGGTCAAGGAGCGGGTAAACAGCCTGGAGATCGAACAGGGCGTTGCCGGGCTCGTTGAGGCCACTGTAGAAAAGGAGGATCTTCTCAGACAGATCATTTCCGATCAAGCTGTTCTGGATGGACAAAAAACATCTGTTACACAGGAAGAAGTCCTGGAGGCGCTTGAAAAGTTGGAGGCGCTTGAAAAGTTGGAGGCGGTTAAAGGGGCGGATTTAAGGTCGCTGACGCGTTCTTTGCGGTCAACCCAGGGCCTTGAGAGTTCGGTCAGAGAGGCAAAGCGCAGACTGGCGGAAGTTAAATCCAGAACAGAAGGCCTGATCACCCACGAACAGATAGCGAAAGCCTATGAGGATCACATAGCGCGAAAGGTTGCAGTCATCCGGTCCGCGCGCAACGTGGAGAGCCTCCAGACGCTTATCGAGAAATGCGAGCTCGCCGGCATGGAACTCCTGGCGCGGCGCAACAACGAGAACGCGGCGCTGACCAGGGCAGATAATAAGACCATAGAAAAATATGCATCGATACGCCTGAAGTCCCTTGGCAAGATAGATGAGCTTATGGGCAATGAGGAGGTCTACTACGAGACAAAGAGAAGGGAGCTTCTGAAGTACAGAAGGCAGCTTCTCAACGGCGGTTTTGTCGAAACGCCGAGCATCAGGGACGAGGTAATGAAGGTCGTGAGCCATTCGCAGCTTGGCATCCCCGTATTGCTTCGGGGCCACCTGGGGGCAGGCAAGACGGAGGTCGCGCTCCATGTGGCGCGCAAATATTTCGGCTGCGAGCCGGAGTTTATTTCCGGTTCCGAGGAGGCCACCAAATATGACATCTACGGAAGAACGCAGATTGGCGTGAGGCCCCAGAAGGACAGGATCCGTGAGTTTGAACACCACATGCGCGAATACGCGAGGTGGAACCCCGATGCCCCGAAGGAAGAGCTGAAAGAGGTCGAGAAACAGTACTATCAGGCCATTGTGGTCAAGGGCCTGACCATCAGCTTCTTTCAGTACGGGCCGCTGGTCCGGGCCATGAGGGATGGGAAGCCCCTTATCATCGATGAGATGGACGGTATTCCCCACTCTATCATCATGCGGTTGAACCACGTTTTGACCAGGAGGCCGGGGGACACGGTAAAGGTCCAGGAAAACGGGGGAGGCGACATAATGGTGAAGAAGGGATTCGCCGTTCTCGCCACCGCCAATATCAAATCGGCCCGTTATAAACGGGAGGAGCTTGATGCAGCCTTCCTGTCCCGCTGGTGGTCCAACGACATCAGGTATACTCCTCGGCACGAAACGTACCAGATCTTGGTCGCTTCATTGCTGGATAGAAGAGGGAACCTCCAGATAAAGGGCCCCGAAGACCTGGACGACCTGAAGCGGTTGACGGAAGCGGCAGCCGAGATCCAAAGGATATTCACCGGGGAGCAGGTGGATTATTTCGGCGAAGGGGCGGACGCGGCCCGCGAGATACCGGCCAGCCTCAAAAAATCGGTTCTTTCGCTGCGCCACCTGTGGAATATTGTGAGGCCATGGAAGGCCCGCAATTTTGACAGGCCCCTCGAATCCTATATCCTGAATGAGTTTATCAGGCCCGCGGTGGTCGAGGACCAGGTCTACCTTGTGCAGCTTTTTTGCCGGTTCCGCTTCTTCAAGACCTGGAAACCGGATGAGTTTGGAATTCCCGGATTGACGGAAGCCAAGGTTCTGGCCTTCCAGGGAAAGCAGGCCAATCAAACGGCCCGGTAACCATATGGCATCAGCGCAGAACTTTATAATATTCCGTGCCAGGCAGATCGTAGACGATGTGTACGGTCCGCCGCAAAGCGCCCGGGGCCGGCAAAACATCGAAGCCTTTCGAAAAAAGCAGATCGAAAAACCTGTTCCCGTGAAGGCGGTCCCCCTTCCAGAAAATGAGCGGGCATATCGCATTGATCTCAGCGACTACGAGGCCGTCAACGAACCGAGGGATATCAACGGCAGGATCGCCTTCCGTGCCGTCAGGGGCAAGAAGGAGTTCATCGTAAACGAAAAGGGCGGGATCATCGGCAGGGAGTTCGATGGCGTCGGCGACCCACAGAACATCAACGGCAGGATCGCCTTCCGTGCCGTCAGGGGCAAGAAGGAGTTCATCGTAAACGAAAAGGGCGGGATCATCGGCAGGGAGTACGATGGCGTCGGCGACCCGCAGAACATCAACGGCAGGATCGCCTTCCGTGCCGTCAGGGGCAGCAGGGAATTGATCGTCAACGAGGTGGGCGAGCGGGTAGGAGAAGAGTACGATGGCGTCGGCGACCCGCAGAACATCAACGGCAGGATCGCCTTCCGTGCCGTCAGGGGCAAGAAGGAGTTCATCGTAAACGAAAAGGGCGAGAGGGTCGGGGGAGAGTACGAGTATGTGAGCGCTCCCCGGGATATCCACGGCCGGATCGCCTTCTGGGCGCGGCAGGGAACGAAATATTTCATCGTGAACGAAAAGGGCGAGAGGGTCGGGGAAGAATATGATGCGATCGGCGACCCCAGGTACATCAACGGACGGATCGTCTTCCGCGCAAAACACAAAAACAAGTGGTTTATTGTTACGGAAGAGGGGACAAAGATAGGTGAAGCATACGATTCGGTCCGCGACCCGGAAAGCATCGGCGATGCCGTAGCATTCTGGGCATTTCAAGCCGGCCGTTATTTTGTTGTAAACGAGAAAGGCCTCCCGGTGGGCGGAAGATATACGGCCGTCAGCAATCCCCGGGACATCAACGGCCGGGTAGCGTTCAAGGCCGAGCAGATAAAGGAGCAATTTGTGATCAACGAGAAGGGCGAAAAGATCCCTGGCGAGTACGAGCAGGTGGGCGTGCCGCAGAATATCCACGGCCGGATCGCCTTCTGGGCGCGGCAGGGAGCGAAATATTTCATCGTCAACGAAAGAGGCGGCAGGGACGGCCGTGAATACGATGAGGTTTACTGCCTGAAACCGCTTCCGGACGGCCGGGCCTATGTGATCGCCAAAAATAACTATGCCTACGTGAAAGACATCCTGGACGGTGCGTTCTTTGCGGGCGGCGAGCCATGATCAGGGGCGGCGAGAAAAAACGGGATAGTGCAGGCCCTTCCCGACGTACAGAAAGACAAGGGAACCGCAATAAAGAAAGGGCGGAAGGCAGTTCTCAGAGAGAAAAAGCGAAGAGCGCGGCCGATTCCAGGGCAGCGCAAAAGGCAACAAGGTTTTTCCTTGAGAACGAGCGCGCCATTTGCGATTACGCCCGGCAGGCCGGACTCGTCTTTGAGCCGGGGGACCGCTGGGCCATCGACATGGAAACGGGACGAGGAACGTTCGATCCGAACTTTTTTGTGAAGAGGGGATTTACAGAATCAGAAAGCATGTGGGCCACATGCCACGAGATCGAACATCTCCGCGATTGGCGCAAAGATCCGGAAGCCTATGC
This sequence comes from Syntrophorhabdaceae bacterium, assembly GCA_017992765.1. Taxonomy (GTDB): domain Bacteria; phylum Desulfobacterota; class Syntrophorhabdia; order Syntrophorhabdales; family Syntrophorhabdaceae; genus UBA5609. The sequence goes on along the minus strand of JAGOOA010000050.1, from coordinate 6,522 downwards.
CGATCTTTATGCCCGGACAAAGAAAGAGCGGAGGCTCGATCTTCTTTACCATTACATCAACGATATCCTGGCAAACAGGGAGGAAGACAGAAGATTTCCTGCCCACCGGGAGACCCGCGAATACCTCTATGAGGATAAGCTGTTCCCCCGCATCAATTATGCGAAGGCCCCCCGGCACCTCCAGTTTATCTATGCCATGCTCCGGGAAAAGATGCTGCCCGGGGAGGAGGTGATCCTGTCGCCCGAGGTCCGGGCCGAAATAGAAAGGCTTAAGAACATTGACGGCCAGGGGACCGATCTCGTCCTCCTGGTGTCCGACCCCACCGCTTCGCCCGGGGACCGCTTTGATGTGATCCGGGATTATATCGAGCCGGTCTATGAAGGATTTTTCCTGGAGGACATGGAAGAACGAAAAAAGAAAGAAAAGGAGAGGCGCGGCGAGGACGATGACACGGATGCCCTGACCGGGGAGAGCATGGAGGGCGGGTCCCGGAGCTCTGACAGGGGGTACATCGAGAAAGAGATCATGAGGGACGAAGACTATTTCGCCGGCGAATACGATGAATCAGAGGAGAAGCTCCCCCAGGCCTTTTCGCCTGAAGAGGCGAGGGAGAAGATCGAGAGGGAGGTAAGGCGCCGCAGGGAAGAAAACAGATCGCCGGAGCAGATCGCCAGGGAGCAGTTCAGGGCACGCCACGGCGTTTCCGCAGAAGAGGTGGAGGACTACGCAGACGAATACAGAAAGATAGAGCACCAGATCAAGCCGCTCCGGGGTATATTCGAGCGGATCATCGCCACCAGGAAGGAGATAAAGCGGCGGCTGAAAGAGCGAACAGACCAGGGCGCTATTTTCGACCCTGCAATGATCGCCCAGTCATATATTGATATCAGCGGCGGCATTCTTAATTCACGCACCCAGTTGAAGGTCCGGAGAGAGGAGTTTGACGAGCAAAGGCTCAGAGAGATCGAGTTCACCTTGATCTGCGACCTTTCGGGGTCAATGAACGAAAACCGGCCCGGCGGGAAGAGCTACGAGCAGAAGCTGTCAGCCATCCTGATCACTGAAGCATTGGACGAATTCGAGAAAAAGTTGAAAGAGGAGCGGCTCGAAAGGTCCGTCGATCTCCACGTTCTGACGGAAATACGGGGGTTCCATGCACGCGATGAAGAGCTGAAGCCTCTCAGCGACACCATAGATTTCGCCACCCGCGTCAGGATCGCCCGGAGGCTGGAGAATTGTACGGGCAGCAGGACCGCTGACTATAAATCCCTGGCCAAGGTGGCGGCAGAGATAGACAAAGAAACAAAACGAAAGATCGAGAGCGGCGACCTCAGGAAAGTGCTCATCCTTATCACCGATGGGGGAAGCGATGACGTCTCGCTGGCTAAAGAGGCCAAGGGCAGGCTCGTGAGGCAAGGAGTGATCGCTAAGGCCATACAGATCGGACAACCGGGAAAATCAGACATGGAAAAATTCAGATACGTCTGGCAGCGGGACGGCTCCCCCTGCAAAGATGTTTCGTACCTGGTGCCGGCCATCAAAGGGCTGCTGGAGGGTTTTCTCAATGATTTATAGGCCGGGAAGAGCTGCATGGGATCCCGATCGCCCCAAGGAGCGCGGCGGAATATACTTATGTTTACTATAATGAACACTAAAATTAGAAAATAAATTAACAAATATATTGACAGAATGAAGGAATTAATATACAATACATATACTATTCTTGATAGTGAACATGTCTGATAAAGGGTTATTCATTATGCCTCTTTATAATAATCTAACCAAAAAACTGACACAAAAGCGATATCCATACGCAGAAGCATGTGGCAATGAAATGATAAAATATGCTAATATCATAATTCGATATATAAATTGTTTAGCCCTTATAACTCTCATAATGGGTTCAAGAATCTCTTTATTGATAAAAGAGTTAAAATAATGCTTAAAGGAGTTGGCCAATGGCAAAGGTTAGGATGATTTGTCCAATTACCAAGGGGCTTTGCATTGAGTGTGCTATTTATAGGGGAAGACATTTTTGTATGTGTTTTTCCAAGGAATATCAGGGCGCATCACTCGGCGCAGAGCAGATCGAGGAGCTGAAGGCGCGATATAAGGTCGAACATGATCATGCTAAGGACGAGAAGTTCGGGATGCCGGAAGATATACAAAAAAGTTCAAAGTGGATAAGCAACGTTGAAGAGTTGGTAGAAGTGGAAGAATTAACAGAAAGGAGAGAGCCATGATAAACGATTTTAATTACCTGAAGCCTGGCACGCTGAAAGAGGCGTTTGCCATGTATGCGGAGCACGACGATTGTAAGGTGATATGCGGAGGCCAGTCTTTGCTGATCGTCATGAGACAGGGAATGATTGCCCCTGAATACCTGCTCGACATCAAGCGCATCAAGGAACTTGATTATATCAAATTCGACAAGAAAGAGGGCTTGAAGATCGGCGCCACCACTACACACCGCGCCATCGAAAAGTCCGATGTGATCAAGAAAAATTATCCTGTGCTCGTGTCGATGGAGAATAAGCTTGCATCGATCCAGGTGAGAAACTGGGGGACCATCGGCGGCAACCTTGCCCATGCCGATCCTGCCGGAGACCCTGCACCGGTCCTGATCGCGCTGAAGGCGAACATAAAGATCGGCGGCGCGGCAGGCGAGAGGACCATGCCTCTGGAAGATTTCTTTGTGGACTATTTCGAAACGGCTTTAAACAAAGGCGAGCTGGTGCTGGAAGTCCAGGTACCTGTGCCTGAGACAAAAACAGGCGCCGCGTATCAGAAATTCAATCTTCTCGAAAGCGATATGGGCATAGTAGCATCAGCAGCCTCAGTAACACTTGACGGAAGCGGCAAATGCAAGGACGCAAGGATTGTTCTTGGTAATGCCGGCGCAACGCCGAAAAGGGTCAAGAGGGCTGAAAAATTGTTGATTGGAAAGGCGCTTAAGGAAAGCCTTTTTGTCGAGGCAGGCACAATAGCATCGGAAGACTGTGAGCCTGTAGCAGATATCCATGCGTCTGAGGAACATAGAAGGCACATATTGGGTGTTCTTACAAAGAGGATGCTGCAGAAAGCCTTTGAACAAGCGAAAGCTTAATAGAGAAAGGAGGTCTTGTATATGGAAAAGCAATTGTTACGGCTCACGGTAAATGGACAAGAGTATGAGTTATATATAAACCCGAAAACACTTCTGGTGGAAGCGATAAGAGACCATATAGGTTTGACCGGGACAAAGAGGGGTTGCGACACCGTATCCTGCGGCGCGTGCACGGTGATGATCGATGGCGCGTCCGTGAAGTCCTGTTCTGTGCTTGCAGTGCAAGCCGAAGGCACCAAGATAACCACCGTTGAAGGGCTGGAAAAAAATGGCAAGCTGGCGCCTATTCAGAAGGCATTCATTGACCACGGCGCTTTCCAGTGCGGTTTTTGCACATCAGGCATGATCATGACGGCGCAGGCGTTTCTTGACGAAAACAAAAACCCGACAGATTGGGAGATAAGGGAAGGCATTG
>JAGOOA010000050.1:0-2900 GCA_017992765.1 Syntrophorhabdaceae bacterium | reverse complement strand
CAGAAGGCATTCATTGACCACGGCGCTTTCCAGTGCGGTTTTTGCACATCAGGCATGATCATGACGGCGCAGGCGTTTCTTGACGAAAACAAAAACCCGACAGATTGGGAGATAAGGGAAGGCATTGAAGGAAATATCTGCCGGTGTACAGGCTACAACAGCATCGTCAGGGCAATAGATGCGACGGCCAAAGGGAAATACGAGGAGGATAGATCATGAACAAATACACCGTAATCAACCCACATTCAGCATTTAAGGTGATTAACACCCATGTTCATAATGTAGACGGCGTAGCGAAGGTAACAGGCCGGGCAACCTATACCTTTGATGTGAAGCTGCCCAACATGCTCTACGGCAAGATATTGAGAAGCCCGCACCCTCATGCGAAGATCCTGAAGATCGACTATAGCAGGGCGCTTGAGCTTCCCGGAGTTGTGGGCGTTGTAACAGGCAAGGAAGACACCCTGGGCATTAAGCAGGGCATCTGGCGGCGCTACAAAGACCTCTGCGACGAGCAGATACTCCCTGTCGACAAGGTGCGCTACATCGGTGAGCCCGTTGCGGCAGTGGCGGCAATAACCGAAGAGATCGCAGAAAAGGCCCTCGATTATATTGATGTTGATTATGAAGTGCTTCCAGCGGTTTACGAACCAATGGATGCAATCAAAAAGGATGCGCCTGAAATACACGAAGGCTTCGAGCGAAACATCAACATTACCCGGCATATCGAGTGGGGCGATGTGGAGGCGGCCTTCGAGGAGGCGGATTACATACGTGAAGACTGGTTCAAGTGCGGCGGTCAGGCCCATATGTGTATGGAGACCCGCGTAGCGGTATCGAGCTACACCGACGGCAAGCTGACGATCTACCATTCCAACCAGTCACCCTATTATTTGCAGGGGCTCATGGCAGGCGTGCTCGGCATGAGGGAAGGCGATATACGGGTTATTTCGACCTATACGGGCGGCGGATTCGGCGGCAAGTTCGAACTTGACGGTGCGATATTCTGCAGCGCAGTGCTTTCCAGAAAGCTCCACAGGCCGGTCAAGATCGTCTACACGAGGGAAGAGGACTTCATCGCCTCGAAGCGCCGGACCCCCATGCTTTATTACGTACGGACCGGCGTTAAAAAGGACGGCACATTTTGCGCACGTGAAGCGAAGGTCTTTACCAACGGCGGCGCATATACCGGTATGGGCGCAACAGCGATATATCTCACCGGTTTCTTCCATTCCTTCCCCTACAGATGGAAGGGCTATCGCTATGACGGCTACAGGGTCTATACCAATACCCTGCCCTCGACATCGATGAGGGGATTCGGGGCCCCGCAGGCAATGTTTACGTCAGAGCAGCAGTTAGAGTGGATCGCGGCCGATCTTGGCCTTGATCCCATCGAGATGAGGCGGAAAAATTCCCATTACGAAGGCTATGAAGTGCCCGGTCAGGCAACGATCGCAAGCTGCGGCATCGACCAGTGCTATGATGAGATAAAGCAATGGATCAAGGATAAAGGAAAACTGCCTGCAAACAGGGCCATCGGAATCTCTGCCTGCGGCTTCATGACCGGCGGCATCTTTAACTGGTTTGACACGCCTTATTCATTTTCCTCGGCAGTCGTCACCATCAATCAGGATGGCACCGTTGAGCTCCGTGTGGGATGTCAGGAAATCGGCCAGGGGTCGAATACCACAATGGCGATCATTGCTGCTGAGACCCTTGGCGTCAAGATAGAGGACATAAAGGTATACTCCGGCGATACGGACAACAGCCCTGCAGACCTGGGGGCCTGGGGTTCAAGACAGACGCTCATGACGGGGAACGCGGTGAAGATGGCATGCGAAGACGCCAAGAAGCAGCTCCTCGAGTTCGCATACGCAGAGATGGGCATCAACATCGTCTACGACCTTGATATCAAGGACCGATGGGTGCATATTGTTGCCCGGCCGGAAAGAGGCATGAAATACGAAGATCTCGTAAAGAAGGCGCTCCGCGCTAAGGACGGGCAAAGGATAATGGGAAGGGGCTACTACACGCCTCACAGAAAAGGCATGATCTCCCCGGCATACAGCTACATGCTCCAGGGAGTGGAAGTAGAAATCGATGAGGAGACAGGCAAGATCAAGCTCATCGACAGCTTAACGGCCCACGACTGCGGGCAGCCCATAAACCACCTCGGCCTCATCGGCCAGCTTGAAGGAGCGTTCTCCATGGCTGCCGGCTACGGGTATCTTGAATATATGCCCTACGAGGACGGCAAGCTGATGAACCCGAACTTAGTGGATTACAAGATGATCAGGGCTACAGAGATGCCTCCAACAGCAGTAGCCGAGATCGATACTTATGAGCCGGAAGGACCGTACGGCGCAAAAGAGGCCGGCGAAGGGCTTACCAACCCGACCGCTGCCGCAATAGGCAACGCCATCTTCCACCGTTTTGGTATCCAGATGAAAGAAAACCCCATAACGCCTGAGATGATCCTGAAGGCCCTGAAAGAGAAGAAGGAAAAAGAGCAAGAGAAGAAAAAAGGGAAAAAATAAAGAGGAGGGATACCGTGAACTTTAAATGTCCTGTATGTAAAAAAGAGTGGAACAACAGCCTGCAGGTCGCGCGCCATATGTTCGGCACAGGCGATAAGCCGCACAAGGCCTGGATCGACGAACAAGGCAAAGACAAGGGCTTTACATTTATCGATCTTATGATCGAACAGGCCACAACGCCCGGAAACAAGAGCTATGTCACCGTGGCAGAGTTGATCGAGAAGGCCCAGAGTAAACTGTAAAGATCAGGAAGAAGTTTAAAAGGGCAATTTAAACATAGGAGGTTTGCATGATTATAGAGGGAGGATTTACATTAAACGCACCCATCGATAAATTGTTTGATTTTTTGCTGAAGCCGGAAAC
>JAGOOA010000016.1:30473-51574 GCA_017992765.1 Syntrophorhabdaceae bacterium | reverse complement strand
TGCTATTCTCATCCATGGGGTCCTCCTTTGTAAGAGTTTGAGTTTGGTGGTGCTTACTCCTATCTCTTACTTAACAGGAGGTTCCCCTTTTTAAAAGGAATATATAACGTAGTTGACTAACGTGACTAACTTTTCTATTACCGGTATGCAAAAGGAGAAGAGAGGTGACTGTGGGGGGAATAATGATAAGTCAAGATAGTCAACTACGTCCCCTATGTTACTATTGATCTATCCATATTTTTTCCCTGCATATACGGCAAGAGGAGAGTTCGTCACACTGCTTGAACTTTCTCTGAATTGAAATATTGAAGGACGTCCCCCTTCGCTTCGTCCCCCTTCGCTTGAAGGACGTCCCCCCTTCGCGATTTAGTGTTTCTGTTGTGCAATTGTTCCAATTCGTATCTTTGCATAATCGAGCTGATCTTTCGGGACGGGTGCCTTGGTTTCGGCGGGATAGCCGATGCCGACGATGGATTCAACCCTCATGTGCGGCTGGATGCCGAGGAGCTCCTGAACGTATGCCTCTGCCGTTGTATCCTTTGAGTGCGGCCTTAAGCGGATCTGTACCCAGCAGCTGCCGAGGCCGAGGGAATGGGCCGTGAGCTGGAGCACGATGGATGCGATGGAGCAATCTTCTACCCAGACATCGGACCTTGTTTCGTCGCCGCATATGACAACGGCAAGGGGCGCCCCTTTGAGGAACTGGGAACCGTGCTCCTTTGACCGGGCAAGCGCGGCGATGGTTTCGGGATCATCGACAAAGATGAATGTCCAAGGATTTATCCCCCGTGACGAGGGGCAGCGGAGGAGCGCCTCCTTCAGCGCTTCAAGGTGGTCCCTCTCGACCGCCCTGTCCTTATATTTCCTGATGCTCCGCCGTGTGCGTAAAATATCGATCATGAACGCCTCCCGAAATTCTCAAGCTCTTTTGTCGCATGTATATTTTATATATTGAATTCGATCAAAATAAAAGAGGGGAAAATGAGACGGCCTTGCGCGCGTGATCAAAAATGTATTGAAAACCGCATTCGATTATTGAAAAATACCGACAAGAGGTCATCAAAAAGAAAAGGAGGTCTTAACGTCGATGACAGGACTGCTCCCAGGCTATAAGAAGTGCTTCTTTTGCGGACCGGCGACCGGCGGGCTTGCCCTCGGGCTCCAGCATGCAGACGGGGCCGTATTCTGCGAATTTACCGCAGATCAGAAATACCAGGGCTACGATGGGGTGATGCACGGAGGCATCGTCTCGGGGATCCTTGACGAGGTCATGTGGTGGGCGCTGTTCATGGAAACGAGGCTCATAACGGCAACTTCCAAGATCGAAGTCGAGTTCAGGAGGCCGATCATCTGCGGGGAAGCGTACCGTGCGAAGGGTCAGGTGCTTCGTTCGGCTCACGGCACATACATCGTCTCGGGGCTCATAGAGGATGCATCCGGACATGCCTGCGCAAAGGCGCGCGGCTTTTACCGAAAGACAAAAGGGTTCACCGTAGAGGATATTATAAGGCACCTTGATTTTAGAGGCGTTTCCCCGGAGATGCGCGCCCTCTTTCATTTAATGGAAAAAGAACGCGCGCCGGACGGATAGGGGGCCTGCCAGTCTATTTACAGCCTGAACTCTTCCTTCAGGGCATATCCCAGCTTTGCAAGGGTGTAAGGCTTCTTAATGAAAGATCCTGCGCCAAGGCGCTGGGCTGCGACTACATCCTCGCTCTTGGAATATCCGCTTGCGATAACGGCCTTCTGTCCCGGATGGATCTCAATGATTCGCTTGTAGGTCTCAAGGCCGTTCATGCCCGGATCCATGATCATGTCGAGGAGCACCATGTCGACTGAATGTTTCTTCAGATATTCCAGCGCCAATTCGCCGCTTGTGACCGAATGTGCTTTATAGCCGAGCTTTGTCAGTATGGCGCACGCGATCTTCCCCTGGTCCTCGAGGTCGTCGATCACGAGAACGGTTTCTCCGTTTCCCTTGTAGTCGTCAAATACGGGAGCAGCTTCTCTACCAGAGACGACCTCGCGGGTTGCGGGAAAATAGAGATTGAACGTTGTGCCTGCATTGCCGGTAGCCACGTCCACGTAACCTTCATGGTCCTCCATCATGTTCCAGACAATGGTCAGGCCGAGCCCGGTGCCGCTCCGCCCCATCGTCTTTTTGGTATAGAAGGGTTCGAAGATCCGCTCGAGATCTTCCGGCGCAATGCCGTTGCCGTTGTCATGCACAGAAAGGACTGCATACTCTCCTACCCGGACGTTGCTGTAGCCTTTCAGGGGCCTGTCGATGTATCTGTTCTCTGTCCTTATGGTGATCGATCCCCCCTGTTTGTGCTGCACGGCTTCAACCGCATTGTATGTCAGGTTCATGATCGCCTTGGTGATATGGATATGGGAGCCGACGGTGTTGAGGAGGTCCTTTTCGAGTTCCGCCCTGATTGTTATTCCATCATGGTGCTGAAGGAGTTTCTTATGTTCAGGGGAGAGAAGATGGCTATTTACGATCGGGTTGATGTTCAAGACCTCCCTGAAACTGGCTGAACCCCTTGCCACCGTGAGCAGGTCCTCTACAACGGCTGCTGCCCGGAGCCCTGCATCCCGAATGGTTTGTAAGGCTTTCCTATGTTCGGGCAATATCCTGTTGTCCATGAGCAGCAGGTCAGGATAACCGACAAGGCCGGTCAGGATATTATTCAGGTCATGGGCTACGCCCCCAGCAAGAAGCCCAACCGCTTCCATCCTCCGGGCCCTGGCAAGTTTTTGCTCACTTTCGGCAAGCATGCGGTTCAGCTCTGCCACCTTGACCTCGACCTCAAGTTTTCTTTCCAAGGCCTTAAGCCTTTCCTCAGATTCCAGTTGTTGCAATGCCTGGGTCGCCAACATAGAGAATCGCTTCGCCAGCGTTACATGTTCTTTTGAAAAATGCGCCCGATGTGAATGAGTACAGACCATGATCGCCCTCTTCTTTGCAGTGTGGAGGGAAAAGTGAAGCGCTGAGCGGATGTCAAGTCTTACTGTTTCGGGCTGTGCGTTCCACTCCTCAACAAGATGCACATCGAACACGGCGACCGGTCGGTCCTGAAGGACCCGGTTCAGCATGACGCGCGGCCTCCAGACTGTCTGCATGAAGACGGGGCTGGAAGAGGCCAACGGCATGAACGTCCCGTCATCGTGCTCAAGAAGAACAAACGCTGCCTCAAAACCAAGCGGTTCTTTCATGACATCAAAGAGCCGGATGAATAATGAATGGGGATCTTTGCTTGCGACAAGGACCTGGAGACCTGCCAGAAGAGCCTCGGCCATTTTGTGATGGAGGGCCTCTTTCTTTCTGACTTCTTCCAGGTCGAGCAGGAGTTCGCGGAGTTCTTCCGACGTGCCCATGGATCAGTCTCCCGTGGCCTGTCCGAACAGTAGGGTGGCGATCATCAGGTTCCCGTGGCGGTTCTCTCCGCCGACGAAACACCCTTGTTCTCCAAGCGTAAAGGCGCATAAGAAAGGCTTGTTGTGCAGGATGTCCCTCACCTCTGACGCAGCCTGTCCCATCCTGTCCTGGACGGCCAGCATGCACCCGGCACAAAAGAGCATGAGAGCCCCCTCGGGCTCGTTGTCAGGGAACGGGGCAACGTCAAGAGCTGCCTTGGCAACCCTCCCGGCCCTGCTTAACAGACTGTAATGAGTGCCCTTCATAAGCACAACCTGACTGCCTTGCTGGATCTCTGCAAACAGCTGCAATCCCTTATCCGCGAGATATGCGACAGGATAGGAAAGCTTGTAGTAAGGGACGCCGCCGACCTGCCCGATAGGCTGGCCCAATGGCGTAAAGGTGGCCGTGGGCACAAGGCTGCCGCCATCGGGAAGCACGTCGCCGACCAAGCCGTCTGTCCATTCATTGTAGACGATCGCGGCAGGCCGGCCATCTATCTCGTGAAGGATACGGCCGGACACGCGGGTTGCGGTGCCCTTATTGGCCGTAGGCTCATAGCCGCTATGGAAGGAATAGCTGATTTCCCCTGAAGGAAAGAGGGCGGCAACGGATATTCCGTCGCGCAAGATGGTATTGTTGCCGAATTGCTGCCACTGCCCGCTCATGTCGTTGTCTGCTGAGGTACCGCCGAGAATGGGGACCTTGTTGCCGAGATAGTTCTCGATCGCGCGTATCACTGCCTCCTCGCCGCCAGGCGGGCTCGCTATGACGATAGCCGATGGCACCTCGCCGGGTCGTCCGGCATGGTTAAGCGCCTGGATGAGCGCAGATGCGGCGGCTGCGGCGGGATCAGCGCCTTCGGAAGCGATTCCAACACCATAGGCGCCATCAGGGTCGAACAGGCCAAGCATGCCGACCCCGAGCATGTTCTCCGTATGATATCCATCCTCGGTGAGAACGCCCGTGCAACTGGTTCCCCCCTGCAGGGGCACACCTGGTGCAAGGGAGCTCAAACGTGCTATCAGGGCCTTATTGTCGTAGTCGCTGGAGCTATGGACAAAGATGAGATGGAGAGAGGGTCCAAGCTTTTCAAGAAGCATACAGAATGCCTCTTCCGCAGCTTTTTCCGGGTCAGGATTTACCGACCATCCTGATGCAAACTTCATAGCTTACTCCTCGAATGTTATTATACAAGGATCAAAAGATTAAAAAATCATTGTAGGTTTATATGCGGACGATGTCAAGAAAATTAATACAAGGTATAACAAATATTCTGAATATACGACAGGGTCCCCTAAAGCCTGGCTTGCATTACTTCAGGGCCATCAACGAAGGCACGGACTTGTCAAGGAGCCTGAGGAAGGCCCATGCCGGGGCAGAGAGGTCTCTGCGGTTCCGGTATCCGATCCCGAATTCGATCGAGGGAGATCCTTCAAGTATGCGGATGGTCTGCAGCGTGCCGTTCCGGAGCTCCTCAACGACGGCGTCCCTCTCGACGAAGCCTACACCGTTGTCCTGCCGTACAAATTCCTTAAGAAGGCCAGCGCTTGACGACTCCATCGCGATTAGGGGAGTTACCTTGAATCTCCGCAGGTACTCAAGGACAACCTCCCTCACTGCAGAGCCATCCCGCCTGAGGATCAACGGAATCTCCGATAACTGCGTGACTGAGATCTCCGGGGCTGACAGATGGGCGCTTTTCGGCGAGCGTACAAGGACAACTTCGTCCGCCCAGATGACCTTTATCTTAAGCCTGCTGGTGCTGGGCCTGTGCCGGATGACCGCAAGCTCGTTGCGATGGTCCTCCACGCTCCTCACCATATCCGCATTCAGGCCTTGATCGATGATGATCCTGATGCCCGGATAGGTCTTCTTAAAGGCGTCGATCACGGGCATAAGGCGCTTCAGGGGTATCTCCGGGCACCCTATGCGCAGCTCCCCCGATCTGCCCGTTGCCATGTCATCAAGAAAGCCTTCCATCTCGCGGATGCCGTCGAAGATCTTCTCTGCCCTCTTAAAGACGCTTGCTCCAGCCTCGGTGAGCCGGATAGAGTTTCCATCCCGGACGAGAAGGCGAATCCCGATGGCCTCCTCGAGTTGCTTGATCTGTATGGTAATGGCCGGAGGCGTGACCATGAGGGCCTGGGCGGCCCCTGTAATGCTCTTTAAGCTCGCGGCCATATAAAAGGAGCGCAGTTGGTTCATGTTCAGGATCACGATGTACCTATTTATAAGTATTAAATTAAACTAAATAGCAATTAAACATATTTAAGTTGCTATGTCAACCGTTCGTTGTTATCTTGATACCATGAACAATGCAAGAACAGCCGAGAGAGACAAGAAAGGAGGGCTTTAACATGCAAACTGCAACAGCTTCATACGGACCGGTTAGGGAATCTATTCCTTGTGAGGCGATATCCACAACAGGAGTGGTGGTGTCCTTCAGATTGAGGGGATTGGCGGCATCGTCCGGCATCGTGGAGGGTCCCTGCACGGTCATCAGAACCCCGGAAGACATGCTCGCGGTGCGCGACGGTGCGATACTCGTATGCGAGGCGGCGTCCCCGGCCTTGATCCCGTACATGCGGGCCCTGCACGGCCTGGTCACAGGAAGAGGAGGCGCCGGCAGCATCGTTTCAGGGTATGCGAGGGAACAGGGGATTCCGGCTGTCGTCGGCATCAACGGAATTATGGACGCCCTTCATGACGGCGATGTCATCAGAATAGACGGCTCGAAGGGGACGGTGGAGATGATTGCTCCTACTCCCGGATAGGGGACGCCCCTGTCAGTCTATTTTGGTACCCTTTTATCGCCGCCGCTTGCGGTATCCATAAACGCCCTGATCCTTCCTGCCCAGAACTTAAAGGCCTCCTTTGCGGCTCCCAGTCCGGTGAACCGGTCGGAAAATGCGGCGGCCTGCTCATCGGCAGCCACGGCGATCACATCGTCGCTCATGGAGTCGAGGGCCATGAACTCCGCACTGGTAGCTCCGGATCCGGACCAGGTGCCCGTTGTCCCCTTCTTTATCAGGCTGATCCCCAGCCCGATGGGCAGTATGGTGCTGACGGCGCTTCTGCCGGGCTTGCTCTTCTTCACGTTGGTTATGGCGATCCTGAGCCGCGCCACATCCGGCCCGGGCTCGGCCACGAGCGTGTATTTATCCTTCAGGGCATCCACGATCGCCTGGTTGAAGGCATCGCTCAGCTCCTTCATTTCCTCTGCATCGATGCCCTTGTCCGCCGAATCGTCTGCAAAATAGAAGATCACATTGTCCACCATAAGCTTCTTGTATTTGGAGAAATCGACGTTCGGCTTCAGCCATCGGTCCTTCACTCCTCCTTCGGGCCCCGGGTGCATATTCATGTAGTAATCGCCCAGGAAGCCGGAATATTTCTTGCCTGACGCCTGCACCGCGGAAGCCGCGAGGACGACGGCCACCACCGCTGCCAACAAAATGCATGCTGTCTTTTTCATGGCGATCTCCTGATCTGATAAGATTTGCCTGCAACGGCATTACTTCGCTGCAGGCCCCGCCTTGGTAAGGTTGTCCGCTTCCGTCACCCAGCCCCCGCCCATTGCTTTATAGATATTGACGATAGATACAAGAGAGGCGGCCTTTGTCTGCACGGCGTTCAACTCGGCGGGAAAGAGCTGCTGCTGTGCATTCAACACGGTGAGGTAGGGCGTGTAGCCCCCGTTGTACTGAAGATCGGCGAATCTCGCGTACTCCTTGTAGGCGGCAACGCGCCGCTCTTCGGCGACAAGCTGCTCCCCAAGCTTCTGGCGCGAGACAAGGGAATTCTCCATATCGGCAAAGGCGGCCTGGATAGTCTGCTCGTAGGCACGGAGGGCTGCCTGCCGGGATGCCTCTGCCTGCCTCACCTGGCCCCTTATGCTCCCGGCGGTAAAGATTGGCCCCGTGACAGAGCCGATGAAGTTCCATGTCCTGCTTGGCCCCAGGAAGAGATTCGATAGGTCTTCGCTCGATCCTCCTGCGGCGCCGGTAAGAGAGATGCTGGGAAAATAGAGCGCCCGTGCCGCTCCGATCTGCGCATTCGCCGCAATGAGATTCTGCTCGGCCTGCAGTATATCGGGGCGCCTCTCCAGAAGGGTCGAAGGCAGGCTCGACGGGACAACGGGAGGAGTGAGCTCGTTGAGCCTCCTGCCTCTCGGTATCGGGGTGGGGTTGCGGCCAAGCAAGATAGAAAGGGCATTCTCTGTTTGCGCTATCTGGGTTTCGATCTGGGGGATCTGTGCCGCGGCCGTCTCATACTGCGAACGCGCCTGCTCGACGGTCATCCCGGAGACCTGGCCGTACTTGTTCTGCAGCTCAAAGAGCTTCACCGATTCACTATAGGTCTTCTTGGTGTTCCTGGCGATCACAAGCTGCTCATCCAGCGCCCGCAGCTGAATATAGGACGCCGCTATTTCTGCGGTGAGAGAGAGTATGACGCCCCTGCGCGCTTCCACGGTCGCAAGCAGGCTCGCCTGAGCGGCCTCGGTGAGTCGCCTGATGCGCCCCCAGAGGTCGATCTCCCAGCTTGCGCCGCCCAGGACCTGGAAATTATTGTACGGGTTCGGCGCTGGTGACCTTGTCACATTGTTGTCCGACAGCCGCTGCCTCGCCCAGTTCCCGCTGTAATTTATTTGGGGAAAGAGGGCAGAACGGGTGGAGGTGAGGATCCCCGATGCGCGCTCAACGTTTGCGGTAGCGATCTGGACGCTTTTGTTGTTGCCAAGGGCTTCGGCAATAAGCTGGTCAAGGACCGGGTCGTTGAACTGCTTCCACCAGGTGCCGTCGGCAATATCGGATGCCTGGCCGTTGTCGTACCGGAAGGACTGGGGCATTTCAACGTCGGGGCGTTTATAGTCGGGGCCCACCATGCATCCGGCCACAGAGGCGGCGATGGCGACGATGATCAATAGTGTGCGCATGTTAGCCCCCCTCCTTTCCCGGTTCGTGGTTTTCGCCGGGGCTTCCTCCCGTGCCGTTCTCCGGAGGAGGCCCCTCGTGCGGCGCCTCTTTCTTTTTCTTCCCGCCCTCGGCAAACCTGTCAAAGAGGTAGAAGAAGAGGGGCACGTAGAGCATGGCAAGCGTCGTTTCGCCGATCATGCCGCCCATGATGCCCGTGCCGATGGAGTGGCGGGCGTTGGCGCCTGCGCCCGTTGCGATGGCAAGCGGGAGCACACCCAGTATGAAGGCGAGGGACGTCATGATGATCGGGCGAAGCCTTTCCTCGCCCGCCTGGATCGTGGCCTCCATGATCGACAGCCCCTGCTTCCGCAGCTCAGTGGCAAAGGCAACGCGGAGCACGGCGTTCTTTGCCCCGAGGCCGATGAGCACGAGGAGGCCTATCTGGAAGTAGACATCGTTTTCCAGGCCCCGTATCCAGTTGAAGACCAGGGCGCCGAGGATACCGAAGGGCACCGCCGTCATGACGGAGCCGGGCAGGACCCACGACTCGAACTGGGCCGCCAGGATGAGGAAGACTATGATGAGGCCGAAGATGAAGGCATTCGCAGAGGTCCCTCCCGATTGCTTCTCCTGGAAGGCCATGCCGGACCACGCAAAGCTGTAGCCCTGCGGGAGCACCTCGTTGGCGACCTCTTCCATCGCCGTGATCGCTTCGCCGGAGCTTCGCCCCGGGGAGGCGCTGCCGGTGACCTGCGCGGCGGGGAAGCCGTTGAAGCGGGGCATCAGGTCCGGCCCCGTAACATAGCTCGTCTTTACCAGCGCGGAAAGGGGTATCATCTCGTTATGCCTCGACCTGGTATAGAGCTGGGTGATATTCTCGGGCTGTTTCCTGTACGGGGCGTCGGACTGGAGGGTTACGTTCCAGACCCGGCTGTACTGGTTGAACTGGCTTGCCACGATGGAACCGAACTGGGCCTGCAGGGCGCTGTACACGTCCTCGACGGGCACGTTGAGAAGCATTGCCTTGGAACGGTCCACATCGGCCCGCAGCTGTTGCGATGCGGCGCGGAACGTCGAGTTGAGGCCGCTTAGCTCGGGCCGCGTCCGGGCCTTGGCGAGAAACTGCTGCACAAGTTCGTAGAGGCGCGCCGGGTCGCCGGCCGCCTTGTCCTGGATCCAGAACTCAAAACCTCCCGTCGTGCCGATCCCCGGGATCGCCGGCGGCGCTATGGGTATGGTGATGCCCGTCTCGATCTTGGCCGTTTCGGCCGCCACTGCCCTTGCCACCGCACCGGCATTTTCTTTCTTGGCCCGGTCGATGGAGGAATACCGCTCTTTAAAGTCCTTGAGGGTCACGAAGAAGGTGGCCACGTTCGGCTTGTACTGGCCGTCGATGAGGCTGTACCCGTTCACGATGGTCCTGTCGGCCACGGCAGGCTGCTTGGCGAAGATCGCGTCCACGCGATCCGATGTTTCGCTGGTACGCTTCAGGTTTGCCGCATCGGGCATGATGACCATGGCCATCAGGTATCCCTGGTCCTCATTGGGCACGAAGCTCGTCGGCGTTGTGCGGAAGAGGTGAACGAGGGCCCAGACGAGAAAGGCGAGGAGTATAAATGCGATGCTCATCCTCTTGATCATGAGGACGACGGCCTCCCCGAAGCCGACGGTAAAACGGTCAAAGCCGCGGTTGAACCAGGCGAAGAAGCGGTTGAACCACTTGAAGAGGCCGCGCTGGGGAGGGGCGCCGTGCTTCAGCAATGCTGCGCACATGGCCGGTGTAAGGGTAAGGGCCACAAAGCCGGAGAGGGCGACGGAGATGACGATGGTGATGGCGAACTGCTTGTAGAGCTGGCCCGTGGTGCCGGGAAGGAATGCCGCGGGGATAAATACCGAGGCCATGACGAGCACGACCGCAACGAGAGAGGTGCCGATCTCCTCCATTGCCCTGATGGTGGCCTCCCTGGGAGAAAGACGCCGCTTCACCATATTTTTTTCCACGTTCTCCACGACGACGATCGCGTCGTCCACCACCATCCCGATGGCAAGGACAATACCGAAGAGGGTCAGCATGTTGATCGAAAATCCCAGTATGAGCATTCCCGAGAATGTACCGATAAGGGAAACGAGGATGGCGACGGTGCAGATGATCGTTGCGCGGAAGCTCTGCAGGAAGAGGTAGACGACAAAGATAACGAGGAGAATTGCCTCGAAGAGGGTGTGAATTACCTCTTCAATGGAGATGCGCACAAAATCGGTCGTGTCCAGGGAGATAACGTAGTCCATGCCGTCGGGCATGGACTTTTTCAGCTCCTCCATGGTCTTGCGGACGGCCTTTGAGACATCGAGCCCGTTCACGCCCGGCTGCTGGTAGACGGCTATGGGGGCTGCGCTTATCCCGTTGATCCTGTTGTCGTCGATGTACTGCCTGCGCCCCACCTCGGCGCGGGCCACATCCCCCACCCGGACAATGGCGCTGCCGTCCTGGCTTGTCCGCAATATGATGTTCTCATACTGGGCGGGCGTTGTGAAAGGGGCCTGGGTTACGACCGGGAAGGTCAGCTGCACGCCCGGATCGCTTGGCTGCTGGCCCACCTGCCCGGCGCCCCAGAGGGCGTTCTGCTTGGCAATTGCCTGCTGGATATCAGACGTGGTGATCCCGAGGGAAGCCATCCTGTCAGGGTTCATCCAGATGCGCATGGCCTGGTCGGGCACACCGAAGATCTGCGCCTGGCCGGCGCCGTCGATGCGCTTGATCGCGTCGAGCACATATACGTTCGTGTAGTTGTTCACGTAGTCCGGGCTGTAACGGCCGTCCTTATTGAACACCGAGAGTATCATCAGGACGCTCGACGACTTCTTCTGCACCGAAACGCCGTACTTTACAACCGAATCCGGGAGCTGGGGCACCGCAAGATTGACGCGGTTCTGCACCTGGACCTGGGCAATGTCGGGGTCCGTCGCAAGGGTAAAGTAGACCGTCAGCGTCATCTGCCCCGTGTTGGAGCTCGTCGACGTCATGTAGAGCATGTTGTCGACGCCGTTGATCTGGGCCTCGATAGGGGCGGCCACGGAATCGCTTACCGTCTTCGAGTCGGCACCCGGGTAGGTCGTTGTCACCATGATCTGGACCGGCGTGATCGTGGGGTACATCGCCACGGGAAGCGCCTTTATCGACACCAGGCCGGCGATGACAATGAGCAAGGCAACAACGGTGGCGAAGATCGGCCGCTCGATGAAGAACTTTGAGAACATGCCCTACCTCCCCTTGGCGCCGCTTTTTACGGCCCCCTTTTCGGCCGGTTTCTTCTCCGGCGCCGGGGGTGCCGCGGCAAGGGGCTTAATCGTCACGGGTTCTCCCTGCCGCACGGCGAGGGTTCCGTCGACAACCACCTGGTCGCCGGCGCTCAGCCCCTGGGAGATAAACACGTCATTGCCGTGCCACTCGCCCACCGTAACGGGCCTGAACTCTGCCTTTCCTTCGTTGTGAATGACCCATACAAAATGTCCCTTGGCCCCCTGCTGTACTGCGCGCTGCGGTATCAGGATCGCGTTGCGCCGTACCGCCCCTTTCAGGCGGGCACGCACATACTGGTTGGGGCGCAAAAGGCCGTCGGGGTTCTTTACGCTTGAGCGGATAAGGAACGTCCCCGTCTTTGCATTATAGGACGGCGCCGCGAATGTGATCCGCCCGGTCTGGGAGAATACGGAGCCGTCCACGAGGACGATCTCCACTTCATAATTGTCATTCTTCGGAGGGGTGATCCGGCCGCGGGTGATCTGGTCGCTGTATCGTTTCATATCATTTTCCGAGACGCTGAAATTCACCCACATGGGCGATAGGACCGACACGGTGGTGAGCTGGCTGTTCTGCTGGTTCACATAGGCGCCGTCCTGCACCATCGCTGCCCCGCTGATGCCCGTAACGGGGGAGGTTATGGTACAGTACGAGAGGTTAAGCTGCGCCATATCGAGCTGGGCCTTTGCCTGCTCCACGGCAGCGGCGTTCGATTCGTAGGCGCCCCTGGCATCGTCGAGGTCCTTCTGCGATAAGGCGTTCTGCGCTGCCAGCGGCTTGACGCGCTCAAGGTTCATGCGGGCCACCTCATAGGCCGCCTTTTGCCTGGCCAGCGCGGCAGCCGCCGAGTCGACCTGGGTCTGGAAAGGCTTCTTGTCCATGATAAAAAGGGTGCTGCCCGCTTTAACGATGGCGCCTTCCGTGTATACCCTCTTCTCGAGGAAGCCGGCTACCCTGGCCCTGATCTCCACCTCGTGGGAGCTTTGCGTCTGCGCAACGAATTCGAAGATCATCGGTATATCGCCGGGCGCGACCTTTGCGACCGTGACCTCCGGGGCTGCGCGGCCCTTTTGATCGGCCTTTTTCTTGCATCCTGTATTGGAAAGGATCAAGAAAGGGAGCAGCACGATAAAGATCGTTTTTATGAAAAATGTTCTTCTTCCGAGCAATATCCGTCTCATGAAAGATACTCCCCCTTCATTTTTTTATCGTCCGGCATAGGCTATTCCAGAGTTTATATATAAATCGACGATAGCACAGATACAATAAAATAGTAAGAAAATAGTAAAAAAATAGTAAACGAACATGTGGATGACCTGCACACGATGTCCCGCTCAGAAACAGGCGGGGGCCTCTCCTTGACATCGATTTGCCCTGTGCATATATTCCGCTTATTGAATGAACGTTTTTCGTCGTTCGAGGAGGCATTACGTGGAGCTGAGGCAAAGGGTTGAAGAGGAGATCGATCATTTGAACCCCCGGCTGGAGGAACTGGCGGATGGAGAGGCCGAAGTGATCTCTGTGGACGAAAAGACGGGTACGGTCACGCTGCGGATCCTTGGCGGCCGGATCCACTGATGCGGGCACAATGCCCTCAGTCTGTGGGCTGAAAAGCTGTTGAAAGAGGCTCTCCCGGAAGTCCGCGAGGTGAACATGGTTGACTATGCCGAGGAGACCCGTCCGAAGGCTTAGGCATTTCAGGCGGCATTCGTCATAACTTCGTATTCTACGCATATCACATCCACCCAACAAAGCGGCACCCCTTGCACCACCGTGGGCATATACCATAACCTGTTGGACGACAATATTCTTGCAAAACCCCTACAATCTACATACTATATTTGTATGGCACAGATAAGATTCGCAATGGAATAAAGATGAGTGATAAGGAGAAGACATCATGAAAAGATTTTTGCTCGTTATGGCAACCGTAGCGATTCTGTTGATGTTTGCATCTTCGGGCAATGCATGGGAGGTAAAGGTCAAGAACTCGTGCCATGCAGAAGTCGAGATCTTTGTCTATGGGCAGCACCTGTACTTTGAACAGGTTGACTGCACGATGAAGGTGGCGAGGGGTGAGACGGGGACCTGCAGGCTGCCCGGGGGTATATGCTCAAGCAAGATCTCCGGACATTATTATGTGAAAGATGCTTTTGGAAGAACCTATGAGAAACAGCTCGACCCCATCTTCTGCACTGACAGCGGCGGTTTTAAAACTGCCACGTGCTGCTGGAACGTAAATGCGGAGGTTACCATACCGTTAGGCCATTGTCGTCTTGAGCTGCGTTAGGCGACTTTTTGCCGGCAGCTCTCTTCCTTTGCATAGCGGATTACAAGAAAAATGTTGGCTTTGTAAGTTGCTCGCGTCAGATCAGGCCTTTTCTTTCGAAAAAGACACGAGCATTACCGCAGCAATAAAACAAAAGATGCCCCCGGCAATAAAGGAGGCTCTAAAGCCGTCAACCGGCACTTTAAACTCGGAATAGATCGTCTCCATGACCGCGATGCCCATTGCCATCGCGATGTTCATTGCCGTATTGAATACGGCCGATACGCTGCCCCTGTTTTTATCTGAGGCAAAGCTCATTATACAATGATTGATCGGTACGAAGAACATGCCGTAGGAAACAGCAAGCATGACAAGATAAATAACGGCACAGAGCACCCCGGCGCCAAGATCAGCAGCGAACAGAAGGCTGGTAACCGAGGCAAAAAACATCGCGAAAGCGGATATCTTTTTCGAAGGAAACTTGTTGGTAAGGCGGCCGGCATATAAGCCTATCGGAATATAAACTATGGAAAATGCCATCAGGAGAAAACCTATCTGCTCAGGGCTTGATCCCTGTTGGGTAAGATAAAAAGGTAAAAGAAAATTCCCGCCGAAGAACAACAGAAATCCAATTATGGTAGAGAGAAGCACTATCGCAAATACGGGCGTGACAAAAAGCGACATATCCAGAAGAGGATCTTTGCACCTTTTCTCCACGGCGAAAAAGGCGACAAAAAAGATAATGGAAAAAAGTTCACAACCTAAGATCAGAGGAGAAGTCCAACCATGTTCGTACCCCATATTCAACGAATAAACCAATAAGAATAAAGCAGCGGCAGAAAGCATAAGCCCGGCAATGTCCAGCCTTTGTCCTGATCCCTTTTCCGGGACCGCTGCGTCGGGGATCGCCCTGTAACAAAATGCCAATGCCATTATCCCCAGGGGAAAATTGATCAAGAATATCCAATGCCAACTGAAACGAGCGATGATCAAGCCTCCTGCTACCGGACCCAAAAGGACTCCTATGGCCGCAGCCGTGGTCATGATCGACAAGCCCCACCCGACCTTTTCCTGCGGCAGATACAAAAGAACGGCAGCATAAGCGCTCACCAGCATCATTGAACCTCCAAGGCCCTGCATGCATCTGAAAACTATCAAAGACCAGAAGCCAGGCGATATCCCGCACAGTAAAGAGGCTACGGTAAAAATAGCCATGCCGAGCAAAAAGATATTCTTCAGTCTGAATTGGCTGCAAAGTTTGCCGAAGAGCATCACCGCCGAAACCTGGGAAAGGACATAAGACAGGGCGATCCATGAGGCCTGGCTGACGCTCACCTTGAATACATCAACGAAAGTGGGCATAGCGATATTGACTATATAGGCGTCAAACCGCACAAAAAAGATACTTATAGCCAGGGCTGCAATAATACGAACAGGGTTATTATTTCTGTAAGGGTCCATTTTTCACCGTGCGAAAATGTATCAACAATAAAAGATGCGCGGCGGCTGCATGATGCCTGCCGCCTGATTGCCTAATGTGGATTCTCATCCTCAACCTTTATCAGAACACGGTCTCCCCAGTTGTCTGTCACCGTGTCTTTGATGCGTAAAAGCCTTTTTATCTTTACGCCTGCCGAAACGATGATAATAACGATCAGAAGCATTATGAGTCCGCAGAGAAACGCCAGCAGGTAAAGCTTCTGCGGCAGATAACTCACTGTTATATTGATGTATCCGGCCCAGAGCGTAATGGCTGCCATGAGAATTCCGGGTACAAGGGTTATCCATATATATCTTTTCCTATCAAGCCGCACAAGCATTGTGCTTACAATGATCAAAGCGCACGCGGCGAGGAGCTGGTTGCTTATCCCGAACAACGGCCAGATGGTCGATATTGATCCGGTGTAAAGCAGATATGCCCACATGAACGTGAAGGCCAACCCTGTGATGATCATACCCGGGAGCCAGTTATGGTCATTAAATCTCGGGAACACCTTTCCCGTCATTTCCTGCAGGAGAAACCTGCCGGCCCTCGTTCCTGCATCGATAAGGGTAAGTATGAATACGGCCTCGAACATTATGGCAAAGTGGTACCAGTAGGACATCAGCTTATCCATGGCAGGGACCTTTGAAAAGACATAGGCTATCCCCACCGCAAGAGAGACCGCCCCGCCTGGCCTGCCCTGAAGCTTCTCCTCGACCATGTCGGAAAGCCAGGGAAGATCAAAGGGATGCATGCCAAGTTTCGAATACATTTCAGCCGATGAATTGATGGCAAAATAATCGGCCGGGACGAGAACGGATGCGGCTATCAGGGCCATCATGGCCACAACTCCTTCAAAGAGCATGGCGCCGAATCCGACAAAGAGAATATCATTTTCACCGGCTATCATTTTTGGTGTTGTACCCGATGCGATCGTTGCATGGAATCCGGAGATCGCGCCGCACGCTATCGTTATAAAGATGAACGGGAAGACGCCTCCCGGAACAACAGGCCCTCCGCCGTGTATATACTGAGTAAGCGGGGGCATCTTGAGCTCCGGCTGCAAAAAGATGATCCCTGAGGCGAGCGCAATGATAGTAACAACCTTCAGAAATGTGGACAGATAATCTCTCGGGGCGAGAAGCAGCCACACGGGAAGCACAGAGGCGGTAAACGCATAGACAGGCAACAATAACGATATCTGCTTTTTGCTCAGGCTCAGCAACGACGCGAGAGCGGGTATTCCGGCGATGAAACTGCCGAGAAATACGGTGAGAAACAGAATGGTAACGCCGACAAAGCTCGCAATGACCACCGGCTTACCTCCGGGCCTTTTCATGATAATGCCCATGATGACCGCGGTCGGTATGGTTGTTGCCACAACCAGCAATCCCCACGGACTTTCAGAAATGGCGTTTGTCATGGCTATTGAAGCGCCGGCTATTGTCAATATGAGTATGAGAAGAAAGGCAACCGAAGAAACCGTGCCGGCCGTTCTCCCGATCTCATTTCTTGCTATATTGGCGAGACTTTCGCCTCTATGGCGCACGGATGCGAAGAGGACAACCACATCGTGGACAGCGCCTCCCAGTACCGCGCCTATCAGGATCCAGAGCGCGCCGGGCAGGAAGCCGAACTGGGCCGCGAGAACAGGCCCCGTCAGTGGGCCTGCCCCTGCTATCGCTGCAAAATGGTGCCCAAAAAGAACATAACGGTTTGTTTTGTGGTAATCCAGGCCGTCAGCCATGCTGTCGGAGGGAGGCCTCCGCGACGGATCCATGCGTAAGACCCTTGCGGCGATAAACAGACCATAAAACCTGTAGGCTATTGCAAAGACACAAAGGGCCGCAAATACAAGTACGGCCGAATTGAGTCCTTCGAGCATGGATTTACTTTCCGGCATGCAATACGGATAACATAAGAAAAATCAAACTATCAACAAGAACATTGAGAAAAGTGACGACACGGTTCCCCGGGACACCGTACAGATATCCCTTTAGTACAACGGGCAAACACCATGGGGTCCTCCTTCTCCTATCTCTTACTTAACGGGAGGTCTCCCTTTTTAAAAGGAATAAATAACGTAGTTGACTAACGTGACGAGCTCTTCTGCTACCAGCATGCAAAGGCAGAAGAGAGCTGGCTGTGGGGAAAATGGTGATAGGTCAAGATAGTCGACAACGTCCCTTATGGTGCCATTATGGCTCCATATCTCATGTAAGGATCTCGATCAACTTTATAGTATTATCCAGTTCTTCCAGATTGTGCACCATATTGATTATAAGCCGGCTCTTGTCCCTGCTGAAAATTTCTCCTGTCAATGAAAGAAATTTATCGCAATCATCATCCCAGGTGAAGGGAGTATTCAGTATAAATTTTATTCTCTGTTATCAGATCAAGCGTCGCTTTTATGCTAGCGTGTATCCTTGCACAACAGGGATAAGGTTTGAACGAAGTGTTGGAAATAACATTTACCGGTTTTTGTGGAAAAAGAGCTTCCTCACTGTAATTTGATGCATAGGCCCGAAGGAATCCACTCTGATCTTCAAAAATGCCTGTTTCGCTGACAAATCCCAGATCTGCCAGCGCAGACGCCTGTAGCCCGTTAAATGCGGCCATGCCGGGATGGATACGCTTTGTCCAGGCTCCTTCTGCAAGGAATGAATTGAGGCCACAGGCAAAATGACCTGCAATGCCAAATGTCCTTACCATTTTGCCGATATCCATTTTTTTTATCCTGGCAGATGCCATGGCGGCGCCAAATACGTTACAGGTTCCGGTGGGATGGAATCCCCTTTCAAATGCGAATTTATTATGAGATGCGCCTGTTCTTCCCGATATCTCATAACCTGTAATAATGGCTTCGATGAAATCTTTTCCCGATACTTCGCGGTTAGTGTTGCAGGCCTCCGCAAGGCAGGCGGAAAATACGGAGGCGCCAATATGGATAATTCCGGGAAAATATGTATCATCAAATTCGATCGAATGGTTGGCGGTACCGTTGACAAAAGCGGCCCAGTCATAATTTGCGGATTTCTTCGTTCCAATAATTGGGGATCTTACGCCTGCAGGTTTGCTTATGGCCAGTGCTGCCGCTGCTTTTGCCGGTTCAGTGGTATTTCCCCTGGCTGTCACACCCAGGTAATCAAGAAAGTGAAGTTTGGCGGAAAAGACATCTACTTCTGAAAAACTGTCAAAAAGCATACCGGCACATAATTCAGCCAGTTTCTCGCTAATTTTCTTCATACAATAATGCCTCCGGAATCTTCATTCCAATTGCCTTATAGAGCCATTTAGGGTTTCTTTAATGGCCGTTGAAAGATGTTTTCCCGTTCACGGATCTCTGTCGCTCCTATGAAATCGAAGTATTCCTTGAAGGTAAGCATTTGGTCCCATATGCCTTCGGTCGTTCCATTCTCCTTCAGGTGTTGAGCCCATTTTTGCAGTGCCTTAACGGCAACGTACAAAGAACCGCAAGGATAAGCGACCACGCTGAAACCGATCCTTTCCAGCTCAACGGCGGTCAAAAAAGGCGATTCGCCCCCTTCTATCATGTTTGCCATAACGGGAACGCCAGCTTCTTTCATGGCTTTATTGACTTTTATCATATCTTCTTTCGTTTTGAGCGCTTCGATGAATACCATGTCTGCGCCCTCGGACGCATACATACGGGCGCGGTTTATTGCATCATCGACGCCATACACTGCGGTTGCGTCCGTTCGCGCCATAATTACAAAATCAGGGTCTTTGCGCGCCCACAATGCCGCTCGCAGCTTGGGAAGATATTCTTCGGTGGAAACAACGCTTTTCCCCGCCATATGACCGCATCGCTTAGGATACGTTTGGTCTTCAATGAACAGGCCGGCCGCGCCTGCCTGCTCGCAATCCTGCACAGCCCTGATGGCATTATTCACATCTCCAAAGCCGGTATCGATATCGACAAAAACCGGAATATCAACGGCGTTGCAGACATGACGATAATTGTTGATCATCTCAGTCGCTGTGGCCAATCCGATGTCGGGCAAGCCCAAGGTGCTGCCCGCAGTGCCGTAGCCGGCCGCGCTGATAGCTTTGAATCCGGCCTGCTCTAAAACCCTTGCCGATAGCGCATCGTGGCAACAGGGTAATTGCAAGATCTCAGGCGCGGCGATCAGATGCCGAAATAAAGTAGTCTTTTTCATTGTTCTTCCTCCTTTTTCCTTCATTGTCCTCCCATTCCACGTGTTTTGCAATAGAGGAACACCGGTTTGCTTCGGTTTACGGACTGACAGGGACGTTGGTAACTTATGTGACTTGTCGCGGCACCCCTTCTTTTATCAACTGTATCAAATGTCGCCGCGTGCATCAGGTTAGTTACAAAAGTTACCAATGTCCCCTATCCGTTGCGGATCCCTATCCATTATCCGGAAACCGGGGCAGAGTTTACAATTTCGATCAGATGATTATATTGTGTATGCAGACGATACATGGAGGAAGCCCCATGAAGAAGAGAACGATCATACTTCTGATCCTGATGGTAGCGCTGGCAAGCTTTCTCCAGGCCAAAGGTTTGAGCCATGCAAGGGAGGGAAGGATGGGCGAAAAGACACGAAAGACAAAAACAGCCGTTTTTGCCGGCGGCTGTTTTTGGTGCATGGAATCGGATTTTGAAAAAGTCGACGGTGTTGTTGAAGCCATAGCGGGGTATACCGGAGGCAGCGTGCCGAATCCGACCTATGAGCAGGTTTGTGCAGGCAATACCGGGCATGTAGAGGCAGTTCAAGTCATTTATGATCCTGAGAAGATCACGTATGAGGAATTGCTTGATGTCTTTTGGCGTCATATAGACCCCACGGATGGGGGCGGCCAGTTTACGGACCGGGGCGCCCAGTATCGCACCGCCATTTTTTATGCTACCGAAGAAGAGCGCCAACTGGCTGAGCGTTCAAAGAGAAGCCTGGCCTCTGCCGGGCCCTTTACCGAGCCGGTTCGTACCGACATCCTCCGGCTCGGCCCCTTTTATCCGGCCGAAGCCCATCATCAGGACTATTACAAAAAGAACCCGGCCTGTTACAATGGGTACCGCTCGGGATCCGGGCGCGATCGGTTCCTGAGCGAGGTCTGGGCGGAGGCGAAAAAGGATGGGATGCCCCCTGGCAAAACCACGCCCCCTTATGTGATCCCCGATGATGCGGAGCTGCGAAAGCGCCTGACGCCCATACAATACCAGGTCACCCGGCAGGAAGGTACTGAACCGCCTTTTGCAAATGAATACTGGGATAATCACGAAGAAGGCATTTACGTAGACATCGTATCAGGGGAACCCCTCTTCAGCTCCACCGACAAATTCGACTCCGGAACGGGCTGGCCAAGCTTTACCCGGCCGCTGGAGCCGGGGAATATCGCCGAGAAGGCTGACCGCAGCTTTCTCATGGTGCGAACCGAAGTTCGCAGCAAACACGCGAACTCACATCTCGGCCATGTGTTTAACGACGGGCCCAAACCTACGGGGCTGCGGTACTGCATTAATTCTGCGGCATTGCGGTTTATCCCCAGGGCGAGCCTGGAAAGAGAAGGGTATGGAAAATACCGGAACCTTTTCAAGCCCAGATAAGTCATTAGCACAGTGTCGGGATTGTTCCTCAAGACTGACCTCGCAATGAAACCGTTCCTTTAGCAAACCGTCGTGAGGCAATTAACCCCGTAAAATGTGAAAGGTAAAAGGTGAAATG
>JAGOOA010000016.1:19389-30373 GCA_017992765.1 Syntrophorhabdaceae bacterium | reverse complement strand
TATTATCCCAAAATAAGTTGTTGTAATAGCCATAAAGATATTACTATAATCAAAGAAAGGAGGAAAAATAGCACAGCAGGCATCATTCCCCGACCCACCCAGCGAAACAAAACCTGCACGTGAAAGCTACCCGTTGCCCGCTGCGGCAGACATCCAGCCCAAGCCTGCAGCCCGCCTGTACTTTATCGACAATATCAGGGTCTACCTGACCATCCTCGTGCTCGCGCACCACATGATGATCACGTATGCCGGGACGGGAATGTGGTACTATAACGAAGGCCAGCAGGACGGGGTCACCCGAATGCTCGGCGCCTGGTTCTGCTCGACCAACCAGGCCTACTTCATGGGCTTTTTCCTGCTCATCTCCGCGTACTTTGTGCCGGGCTCTTACGATCGCAAGGGGGCGAGGCACTTCCTGAAGGATCGAATGGTCCGCCTCGGGATACCCCTGATCCTGTTCAGCTGGGTCATCAATCCCGTGTTCGTGTACGCCTTCTTCTATAAGGATATACGGATGCCTTTCTGGCAGTACTTTCCCGGCAAATATTTCCATCACAGCCCGGTGATCGGCGCCGGGCCGCTGTGGTTCGTGGAGGCCCTGCTCATCTTCTCCTTCGGCTACATCCTCTGGAGGCTTGTCAGCCGGCCCCGCCCGGCCGGTCCGGCCGCACAACCCCCCTTCCCCGGCAACGGCATCATCGCGCTCTTTGCCCTGCTTCTGGGGATTGCCGGGTTCATAGTGCGCCTTTGGCATCCCGTGGGCTGGGATTTTGTGCCGCTGAATCTCCAGCTCCCCTTCTTTGCGCAGTATGTCGCCCTGTTCGTCGTCGGGCTTATCGCCTACCGGCGCAACTGGCTCCTGGCCCTGCCCGACAGAACGGGCCGCTTCTGGTTGGAAATTGCCGTCCTCCTCATCCTTCTGTGGCTCCCGCTCATAGTGGCAGGCGGCGCCCTCGTAGATCATACGCCTTTTATCGGAGGACTGCATTGGCAGGCCCTTGCAACCGCCCTCTGGGAATCTTTCCTTTGCCTCAGCATGTGCATCGGCCTGGTCTATATCTTCCGGCGCTTTTTCAATAGCCAGGGAAGGTTGATGAAATTCCTGGTGCCGAATGCCTATGCCGTGTATATCATCCATGCCCCGGTGATCACGCTTCTGGCCTTCTCGGTCCGGGATGTCGCACTTCATCCTTTGCTCAAGTGGGCCGTTCTGTCGATGATCGCCATACCGGCCTGTTTTGTGCTGAGCGCCCTGATCCGCAAATTGCCATATACAGACCGGGTGCTGTGAGCGGGGCCTTCTGGCTTTCAGGGGAACGTTGTCCGGGTCCCCGCATTGTTCAGAAAAAATTTATCGCCGAAGGCCTGCGCAACCCGGGCAGAGGCGTAAAACCCGTTGCAGTGTGATATGCCTACCTTCTGGACGCCGATATCTTTAAGCTCCCGTATTGTTTTCTCTATGCGCTCCTCCGATGCCGGGGCAAGATGGGTCCCGCCGACAACTGCGTAGACTCGCTCCTCCCCGGTGAGCTTCTGCGCATGGCGGATCGTATTGATCGTTCCGCGGTGGGCGCACCCGAGCACGACCAGGAGCCCCTGGTCCATCCTCACGATCAATGCGAGATCGTCAGCCAGAGGGTCTTGCCTGAATTCCCCCCCTTCTTTCACCAGTAGATTCGGCTCTATGATCTCGAAGTCCGTCGTCATCCGGACTTCGCCCGTGGTCATCACGCGGCCGCTCAATGAAACGGGGTCCGCCGTCAGCTCGAAAAATGCCCCGAGATGCTCAAGCTCTTCTCTGGCGAAGGGAATGCCGATAAAGGCTTCCTTGTCCTCGAAGGGGCGCCTGGCATATTTTATGTCCCATATGTCCGGATGTCCGATCACCCTCTTTTTTCCCAGCCTCTTCAAAACATCACACAGCCCGCCGGTGTGGTCATGGTGTCCGTGGCTCAATACAATGGCGTCTATCTTCGACAGGTCGATCCCGAGCCTGTCCGCATTTGCAAGCGCCACATTGCTGCCGCCCACGTCGAACAGCACCGTGCATCCATCGGTTTGAACAAGGATGCTTTGCCCCCACTCGGCCATAAAATCCGGCCTTCCCGCTGTATTCTCGCTCAGCGTCGTCAACGTCACTGGCATGGCGTTTTCCTCCTTATCCTGTTTTTTCTTAAATTTTTAAGGGTGCGGATGCATCCCCTGCGAACAAAACCGCACCCACTCACCGGCACACTTACTGCAGCCGGAATTACCCTCCTGCCACCCAGGGCGGGACCACGCTTGGCGATACGCCAAAGGCCGGCCCCATGAATATCAGGGAACCGAATACGGCGATGATGATCGCTACTATCGAGCATACGATGCCCACCTTCACCATGTCAACCATATCAATATACCCTGAACCGAAGCAGATGGCGTTCCCTGTCGTCGCTACCGGCAGCGCATAGGCGCACTGGGCGGCAAGGCAGCCGAGGATCATCAGGAACCTCGGATCAAAGGAGGTCGCCAGGGCCATGGTGCCCAGGATCGGCATAAATACCGCCGTAACCGCCGTATTTGTTGCAACCGTTGACAATGCTGCAACGACAACCGCCACTGCAAACATTAACAATACCAGGGGCCAGTCAGCCAGGCCCGCCAGCTGATAGCCCACCCAGGTACCGGCGCCCGTGGATGATATGGCGGCGGCAAGAGAAAACCCTCCACCGAATAGGAGCACGATCCCCCAGGGGATTTTTATGGCCCAATCCCAGGTCAGCGCGAAATCGTTCTTCTCCAGGCTTATAGGGATGCAGAAGAGCGCTATGGCCATGAACACTGCGATGGTGGAATCGTCGATCCACGGGAAGATCGTCTGGAGCCCGTAGATAGTAGTCTCGCCGATCTTCTTCTCGCCGCTGAAGATCCAGGCAAGGGCCGTGATCAGAAAGATGATCCCAACCGCCTTCTCCCCTTTGCCCCAGGTCCCCATTTTTGCGCGCTCTTCTTTGATTAGCTGCGGGCCGCCGGGGAGCTCCTTGATCTCGGGCCGCCGCAGCCAGAAGACGAGCAGCGCCCAGAGGCCGATGGTCGTGATCCATGCCAGAGGCACTCCCAGGACCAGCCAACGGGCGAAGTCAGCCTTGGGAGAGCCGGGGAACATTAGCTGCAACTGCCCGGCGTAGATGAGGTTGGGCGGGGTCCCGATCAGCGTCCCCATCCCTCCGCTGTTGCTCGAATAGGCGATCCCCAGCATCAGGCAGCTGCCGAAGATATAGGCGCCTGCAGCAAAATTAACTCCCTTCAATTGCCCCTGTTCCTGCAATCGCTTCCCGACCTCCACCGTGTGGAGGATGACGGCGAGCGCCATAGGCATCATCATCATGGCGGTCGCCGTGTTGGAGATCCACATTGAAAGAAAGGCGCAGGCCACCATGAACCCCAACACAATGCGCCGGGGGCTCGCCCCGATCTTGTCCACGATGAACAAGGCGATCCTGCGGTGGAAGTTCCATTTCAGCATGGCCTCGGCAATGAAAAAGGCAGCGATGAACAGGATTATCGTCTTGTTTGCATAAGGGGCGCTCGCCTTTGCCGCATTTGCAACTCCCGCCAGGGGAAAGATGGCGACGGGAAGGAGGGCTGCCACGCCCCATGGCACCGATTCACATATCCACCATATCACCATGATAAGCATGACCGCCAGGCAGTTCTTCATAGCCTTGGCGCTTGCCTTTGTCGCTGCGTAAATCTTTGGCTGCGCCTTCTTCGTCCACTCCAGGAACGCCGCCGGGTCGGTAACCTCTTTGACCTTTCCCTTCTTGTTCAATGTCAGAACATTCGCCTCGACTCCCGCCTTGAGCACCTCCGGAGCTGCCTTTTCTATGGCCATCTTTCCGGCAACGCGGTACATGCTCTGGGGTGCCGGCATGGCAAGCCCTATTATCAACACGATAATGCCGCCGACCAATCCGATCATGTTGCGCTTGCTGTATGGCTTGGGGCCTCCCTCTTTTGCCGGCGAAGGAGGCGAAACGCTGCCTCCGGCCTTTGCGGGAGCGCCGCCTGACATGTCCTTTGAGCCCGGTCCGGGGCCGCCTTCACCGACGGCGCTTGAGCGAAAGAGCAAAAATCGCTTCGCGCTGTAATGCACCTTCCATTGCCAATCCCAGAAACGTTGCACAGTACCCAAGAGCACACTCATACCTTCCTCCTTTTTTTAATATTAAGCCGAAACCACCAGCTGTAGCCTGCCAAGCGTTGTATTCCCTTTTACGGAAATTGCCTGTTGCCTTCATAATGTCCTATGGTGATTTAATAACGACATCAGCACGGAGCTTGCCATCCAGGTAACTTTTCACCACATCATCAACGTTGCCGATCACGTTTTCTATGAATTCGATATTATTGTTTCTCAGTAGTTGCTGACATTCCTCTTTTATGCCGCCGCAAACCAGCAGATTAACTTTGATGCTTTTCAACAGGTCGATAAGCTCCGACGGCTTCAGGGAAATGGCAGGTATCTTCTTGGTTATCTTCTGTCCCCTGCGGCCGACCGACACTACTACGATCTCCCTTGAATACTTTACCAAGGGGGACACCCTTCCATTCAGGCAGCAGACAGCAAATTTCATAAGAATGGCTTTAAAAATTTGCAAGTTACATGCCGTTTTCCGCGGTTGGTAAATTGCTAATTATATCAATATGTTAATATTTGGTAAGCAGGGGGGCTGGATGGATTTGTTGCATATTGTTGCATACATGTGTTGCATTTATGCAACACTTTTTCGCCGAAGGCCATACTTTTTCATCTTGCGCCAGAGGGTGGTCCTGTTGATCTTTAATGCCTTCGCAGCCTTTCCACGGTTCCATTCATTGTTCCTCAGGACATCGAGAAGTTCGCCCTCCTCATTGCGGGCGGGGGCATGAGAAACCTTTTTCTTTATAGAAAGGGGCAGGTCGTCTATATTGATCTCATCGCCATTGCATACTATGACCGCATGCTCAATAATATGCTTCAACTCCCTCACGTTACCCGGATAGGTGTGGTTAAGCAATATCTTCATGGCCCTCGGGTTTACCCTTTGCACGGGCTTATCCAATTTGCTTGAATATTGGCGAAGAAAGTGATCTGCAAGCAGGGGTACATCGATAGCCCTTTCCCTTAAAGGAGGAATTTTAATTTCTTCCACATTCAGGCGATAGTACAGGTCTTCCCTGAACGACCCGCTTTTCATCATTTGCTGCAGGTCTTTATTCGTTGTAGCGATGATTCTCACATCGACCTTTATCGGCTTAGTTGACCCCAGCGGGTAAAACATCTTTTCATCAAGTACCTGCAAAAGCTTCGCCTGCAACTCAATGGGGAGGTCGCCGATCTCGTCAAGGAGGATCGTTCCCCCTTCTGCCGACTGGAACCTGCCGGGCTTATCATCTCTTGCGTCGGTAAATGCCCCCTTTTTGTAGCCAAACAGCTCTGAT
Organism: Syntrophorhabdaceae bacterium; assembly: GCA_017992765.1. Classification (GTDB taxonomy): domain Bacteria; phylum Desulfobacterota; class Syntrophorhabdia; order Syntrophorhabdales; family Syntrophorhabdaceae; genus UBA5609. Next base: position 24,910 of record JAGOOA010000016.1, on the reverse strand, counting down.
TCGATCAGGTTGGCGGGCAAAGCGGCGCAGTTTACCTTCACAAAAGGCTTATCATTCCTGCAGCTCATGTTGTGTATCGCGCGGGCGAAGATATCCTTGCCTGTACCCGTTTCGCCGACGATGAGGATCTGCGTGTCTGTTCGCGCCAGGCAATAAAAGATCTCAAAAAGGTTGAGGATCTTTTCGTCTTTTCCGACAATATCATCGAACATATATGACTTATATATCTCCTTTTCCAGCGACACACGGACAGAATCATCAAGGAAAGATTCGATGCCGCCGATTATTTTTCCTTTATCATTTCGTAGTATTGAGACCGTTATATCGACCGGGGTTTCTTCGTTGCTTTTGGTAAGAATTATATTTCTCACCTTTATGATCTTTGTCCTTGATCTGATAGCACGTTTAAGATGGCAGCCCTCATGGCAGAGCTCTGTCCTGAAGATCTCGTAGCATTTACAGCCGATTGCCTCTTCTTTCGTGAATCCGGTTATCTTTTCCGCTTCTTTGTTGAAGAACGTGATCTCCCAGTTGAGGTTGACCGTAAAGATCCCAACCGCTATGCTGTCTAACAGCTTGACGTATAGGGCATCTCTGTACATAATGAAACGTTACGAAACATTAACAAAAGCCCTGAAGCATTGTCAATTCAAATTCTCCTGCTTATTATCCGCTGCCGCCGGCTTTTGCGCAACAGGCGATCGTCATGCCTTCTGGTTATTATCCACGATCCATGATATAAGATCAGCAACGCTTGCTGCGTGAAAAAAGTCTCAACATGAGGGCGATCATGGATATCAGCTCGTTAAAGCTTATCTACTTTTCACCGACCCGAACGACAAAAAAGATCGTAGAGGGCATTGCGCAGGGGTTTCAGGGCTCCACGGTCGAGCACGTCGACCTGACGCCGCCCGATGCAAGGATGCGGGAGATCGTGGAAGTACACGATGGGCTGGCCATCATAGGATCTCCGGTGTACATAGGGCGCCTGCCGGCTGACGCGATCCCCAGGCTGCGAAGGATCAAGGGAAACGGCGCGCCTGCGGCTGTCGTTGCCGTATACGGAAACAGGGAGTACGAAGATGCCCTCCTGGAATTAAGGGACCTTGCCTTGGGAATGGGGTTCAGGCCCGTTGCCGCCGGCGCCTTCATCGGGGAGCACTCGCTTTCCACCAGCGCCATGCCGATCGCCGCCGGGCGTCCCGATGCGGAAGACCTGAAAAAGGCCAAGGAGTTCGGGAAAATGATCCGTGAGAAGATGAGGAATATGCAGCCGCCTGTTGAGATGCTCCCGATACAGGTGCCCGGGAACCTTCCCTACAAGGAACCGCCGCCGTTTCCGAAGATATCCCCCGTTACGCAAGAGATGATATGCATAAAATGTGAAAAGTGCATCTCGGCCTGCCCAACCGGCGCGATCACCTTGGAAGGCGCGATCGTGACCGACCAGAGCGCATGCATCAGGTGCTGCGCGTGCGTCAAAAGCTGCCCAACCGGGGCAAGGATAATGGAAGATCCGCGAATACTGCATAAGGCGGAACAGCTGCTTAAGAGCTGCAGCAAAAGGAAAGAGCCTGAAACGTATCTGTAAGCGCTACCTGTCCAGCACCTCTCTTACTTTCAGGAGGAGCTCGTCCGGCAGGAGAGGCTTTTTTATGAAATCGACAATATCGTCGCGGATCCCCTTATCAAGGACAATGTCCCCGGTGTACCCGCTGGTAAAAATAACTTTGATTCCTGGTCTTATTTTCCCTATCTCCTCGTAAACCTCTCTGCCGTTCTTTTTCGGCATCACCACATCGATGATCATAGCGGCTATCGCGTCGCTGTGTTCGATAAATTTCTTAACGGCGTCCTCCCCATCGACGGCCTCGATCACTTCGTATCCTGACATGGTGAGGATTTCCCTTAACAGGTTCCTTACCGCCACATTATCCTCTGCGACGAGGATGGTCTCCGTCCCTCCCCTGGTAGTAAGCAGCGAGGATTCTTTTGTCTGTTCTTTTGCATTGACTACGGGGAAATAGATGCGGAATGTTGTTCCCTGGCCCGGCTCGCTTTCGACCTCGATGTAGCCGTTATGCTGCTTGATAATGCCGTATACCGTGGAAAGGCCAAGCCCGGTCCCTTTCCCGACCTCTTTGGTGGTAAAGAAAGGGTTGAATATCCGTTCTTTTGTCGCTTCGTCCATCCCGGTGCCGGTGTCGGAAACAGAGATAAGCGCATGCGCGCCCAGATGGCCGTAGCCGTGCGCGGTGATAAATGCGTCATCCAATTCTACCTCGGTCGCCTCGATGGTAAGCCGTCCGCCCCCGGGCATCGCATCCCGCGCGTTTGCGGCAAGGTTCATCAATACCTGGTCCATCTGCGTGATGTCTGCCATAATGGTCGATCTTTTATCGGAGAGCATCACCTTGAGCTCGATGTCTTCGGTAAGGAGCCTCTTCAAAAGCTTCTCTATCCCCGTTATAATGGTCCGTACCTTATACGGCCTCAGCTCTATCACCTGCTTCCTGCTGAAGGCCAGGAGGCTCTGGATAAGGTTGGCAGCCTTCTCTGAAGAGGCAATTATCTGGTCAACATATACCCGCAGCGGGTTATCCTTTTCAATATTCATCTGCAAGAGATTCCCGTAGCCGATGAGCGCCGTGAGGATGTTGTTGAAATCATGGGCAACACCTCCGGCCAATGTCCCTATCGCTTCCATCTTCTGCGCCTGGAGGAGCTGGGATTGAAGGCTCCTTTTTTCTTCTTCGGCCTTCTTTCTACTTGTGATATCTTCTGCCGTACCTTCATAGAAAAGCACGACCCCATCTGCATCGCGAACTGCCCGGGCGTTCATCGAGATCCATATTCTACTTTTGTCTTTACGGTACAGCTGGGTCTCATATTTCTCAACGTAACCGTATTTTTCGTAAAGCGTTTTCATCATAATGCGGTCTAAAGGGTTTACGTACTGATCGATCTCTATGTCGGCGATGGAGTCGATAAGCTCCCGGGGGGAATCGTATCCATACATCCTGGCAAGGGCGGGGTTTGCGCTTATGTAACGTCCGTCGGGGGTAGTCTGGAATATCCCTTCGATGGCGTTCTCGACAATGCTGCGGTAGCGCTCCTCGCTCTTTTGCAACGCCTCCTCTATCCTTTTGTGCTCTGTTATATCAAATACCGAAGCTAATATGGCCGGCTTGCCGTTAAATTCAGTGTACGTTGCCCCGAAGTCGCCGACCCCTTCCTTCCCGGATTTTGTGATGAACTTCAGCTCATACCGTGGAGGCACATCCTCTTTCTTTTGACGTGCCATACCTCTTGATCTTACCAGTTCGCGCATATCAGGATGGATAAGATCCCAGAAATTCATGGACGACAGGTCTTCAAGGTCATACCCTGTCATTCTGGTAAAGGCGGGGTTGATGTATACGTACTTCTCCCCCTGGATAATGAAGATAGAGGCGATACTGTTCTCGGCAAGGGCGCGAAACCTTGAATTGCTATCGCTGAGCGCTTTCTCGGCCTGCTTGATCTTCGTTTCCGATCGCTCCAGCCCGGCAATTCTCCTGCGCATCTCTGCAAGTTCGTTGACGAGCTGTTCTTTTGTCTTTTTACGATCTTCCATTCCGGATGTTCCCCAAATGCCTCGTTTGCCCTATGATCCTCTTCTCTCCGCAAGCGTCATTTTAGCTTTGCACTCGATATATTATAGAACACAACAACAATAGAAACAACAGCAGACCTCCGTGACTTATCATCATTTTTCTGCTACAATGCATCCCATGGAACCTGTCGAGCTTTTCAGAAAGGCAGAGCAGCTCATTGCCGAAGACCAAGATGACGAAGCAAGGCAGGTGTTCCTCCGGCTCACGGAGTACCCCGAGACCGGCGCCCTTGCCTTTTTTCGGCTCGGCGAGATCGAGAACAGGCAGAAGAACGTCGAGCGATCATACATCTGTCACATGAAGGCCTTTGAGCTCGAACCTGGCCTGGCGGCACAGTTCATCGATGAGCAGCGTTCCGGTCATATCTACACCTACCGATACGCAAAGGTCAATGAGATCGAAGTTACAGCATGCCCGCTCTGTGATGCTCGCGGAGACATCCACTCAGTTTACAACATGTGCACGAACAGCGACTTCATGGATGGCTTCAACCCGATACGTATATGGCGCATATGCAGACCATGCAGCCACATCTTTGCCGGCAGCTACCCCGAGAACCTTCAGGAAGTCCTGTCGGCAACAGCTCCTGAAAGCCACGTTGCGCCACGGTTGCAGTTCCTTCCTGCGCTTTCGGATATTCTGCGGCGTCTGAAAGGGTTCGCGCACGGGAACAGGGTGCTGGAGGTAGGCGTCGGCGCAGGCGAGATGACCTCTGTGGCCAAGGAGCTGCTGTTCGACATAGTCGGCGTAGAGATCAGAAAGGTTTACGCACAGAATGTAGCGACAAGGCTCGGCATACCGGTGTTTTCTGTCGATTTCATGGATTTCGCAACGGATGACCTTTTTGACATCCTTATGCTCGGCGATGTCATCGAACACACGATCAAGCCCCTCGCGACACTGAAAAAAGCATACCGCCTGTTGGCTGATAACGGTATCCTCTGGATATCAACACCGAACTTCGAAAGCGCCTTCTCATTCATCATGAAAGATAAAGACCCCATGTGGAGGGTATGCGAACACCTGAACTATTTCTCGTACCGGTCGCTGAGCTCAGCCCTTGCACAGGTTGGGTTCGAGGTTCTTGATTACCACAGCTCGCAGCATTACAACGGATCAATGGAAGTTACCGCACGTAAAAAAGGATGACCGGGCAACGTCAGGGCTCAATCCCCGTCTTTTTCTCTCCTGAACTCCGGCGGCACAAGAATAAATGTCAACAGGACGACCGCGCCGAATGTGATGTAGGCTAAGGCGTTAGGCGATCTAACCCCTTACGCCTTACGAATGACGCCTCACGGGTTTCTTACTCTCAGCTCTCAGCTCTCCGCTCACTGCTTTCTCCATACGTTGCCCTCACTCTTTTCGACCGCATCAGGTAGAGATACCAGATGGCAAGGTATAGTATGACGATCACATTGTTTATCGAGGCGCCCTGGGAAAATTCAGGGAAAGCCTTTTCGGAAACGCCCACGATCACCGGGAGGAACATCGAAAACAATGCATAGATGAACGCGCTGATAAAATATCGTTTCGCCGTCGTCACCGCATTGGGAACTACCCTCCAAAGCGACAGCCCTGCGTAGATGCTGAACACTATCAGGAAGGTGCTGCATATCCCGCCGATCAGCACAAGCCGGAACAGTTCAGGGTACCGGTCAAAGTGAGGCTTCGCCGCGTTGGTTGCGGCGATGAGCGTCATAAAGGCGCTGAAAGGGTCAAGCACGGTGAGACATACGCACAAAAGCAGCAGCCACCCCTTCACCCCTTTATATTGCGTGTTCGTACTATTCAACAGTCGCGTCCTTTCTTGTTCATCCCCATATATAATGTTTTATAAAGCATGTGAAACGATTTACAACAAT
>JAGOOA010000016.1:0-19289 GCA_017992765.1 Syntrophorhabdaceae bacterium | reverse complement strand
GCACAAAAGCAGCAGCCACCCCTTCACCCCTTTATATTGCGTGTTCGTACTATTCAACAGTCGCGTCCTTTCTTGTTCATCCCCATATATAATGTTTTATAAAGCATGTGAAACGATTTACAACAATCAGTTCCTTTTCAGCTGCACCCGGGCAACCCATCCGTTATCGAGCTTTGCGGTTTTCCTTATGGATATGACCATCGGGTTGATGGGAGCGAGCGATGCTTCCCCGGTCTTCGTATCTATTCGAATCGAGAAATCTTCCTTGCCGTCGCCGGTATAATCAATTGATTCTTCGATGACAGGCGGCAGGCCGGCAAGCGGCTCCCAGTTCAACTGTATAAAACCCTCGCTCGTCTCGCCGATGAGGGCATCAAAGACGGGACGGTGGATAAGTGCCCTGTACGAACCGTGATCGACGGAGCGCACGACCTCTCCTCCCGAATACAACGGAGAGATCTTTACTCCGGAAGCAGCGACAAGGGTGCGACCGAAGAAGCCGCTTCCCAGAAATGTGGCAAATACCACAATGATCGCCGCGCCGGCCCACATATATCCGAGGATCGATCGAATCTTTGGCATCACATGCCCCTCATGAGATCATGCTCCCTGTTGTAATGAGCTTCAGGATCCTTATGATCCCGCTCTGAATAGTATGGGAGGAAAATATCGCGAGAAACAGGAAGGCTGCAAAAAGAAAAAGGAGGCGATAGGTATTCCTCTTTTCCGGAATATCGGTCCCTTTTATGTGGTAGCTGATCGCACCCTTCGGACAGTTGTCGATGCATTTGCCGCACTTCATGCAGGTAATGCGGGTACGACCCTCTTCGAGACTCTCTTCGTTTATCGACAGGGTTGGGCAGACCTGGATGCACCGTTTGCACTTCACGCATTTCTCTTTGTCTATACGCACGTCAAATACGTTTATTTTATTTGTCAGCGACTGCATGGCGCCAAATGGGCACAAAAATGCGCACTGTGTCCTCCTTTTTGTCAGGATGGGAAGGACGATCACAAGGCCGATGAAGAGGCTGACAAAGATGATCGTCTGGATGAGGATCTTCGTTGAGGTAACGGCCTCAAACTCTGTTACCGCTTTAAAAGGGCAGAACCACGAACAATAGGTGGGTGAAAGATAGGCCGCCGCGGTCAATACCACAAAGAGGAGAACCGCAAAGGGGAGGTATATCCATTTGGGGTTGATCTTTTTTATGACCGGCCTCTTGAGGATCCTCGAGAACCCGTCGTCGAGACCGCCGTAAAAACATACCCAACTGCAAAATCCCCTTCCGAGCGCGAGCGTTGCCCCTATCCAGATAACGAACATGGAGGCGATAGCGGCATATCCTTCGATGAGGCTGCCCGGGAAGATGATCGTCTTGGTAAGGGCCATAGGGACCAACGTCATGGGTATCACGAGGTGGCAGAAGGGGACTTCGCACTGGAATATCTTTGCCTCCGAAAGGGACATGCTCCCCCTCGCCTCGAACATGTGCGAGATAAAGGATATGATCAGCGCCACCGCGAAGGTGCTGAAATAGACCGCGCGGTACCTGTCCGTTTTACCTGTGTATATCAAGAGAAAGAAGAGGGTATTCGCAAAAAGAAATGTGACGATGAGCGCGATCGCCTCCTTCGGGTCCTGCGGTATCTTTCCACTGCTGAACATGAAGGCGGTAATGACCGCCATTATCACGGTGAGAATGATGGTCCTGCCCTTGCCTTCTCCCTGAGGAGCCTGATGCGTATCCATTCTCATATGCCCCTGACCCCTGCAATCACGGTTATAATCCCTGCATAAAGGTAATATAGCCCGACGATACCTGCCGCCATTTTTCCTATTATCCGGAGCGCCGTCAGGCGGCGCAGCGCACCGACAAAAGGTATGGGGATAAAAAACACGGAAGTGCCTATAAAGAACATGAAGAAAAAGAAAAGGCTGTAGGACAGGCTCCCTTTTCCCGCCGCATCGGTCATCGCAAGCAGGAAAGGCGGGCAGAGGGCAATGCCGCTCAGGAGGCCTGCCGCAACAGGGATAAGCAGGGGAATCCTGATCTTCCTTACAACATAGCCGACGCTGTGTGCAGCGCACGGCATGTCTATCCTGAAAAATGCATAGACCATCATGAGACAGGAAAAGATAATATAAAGGACGCCGATAATCAATCCCTTTGATCCCAGCCTCTCGAGGACCGACAGGTTGATCAGCCAGGCAACAAAGGCAAAGGCAAGATACCCGGCAAGTCGCCCCAGCAGGAACTGCAATAAGGCAAGAAAATTTTGAGCTACACTTTTCCCTTCGCCGAGCATATAAGGGACCAGCACAGGCGTACAGTACGCGACGCACGTCACGCCGTTGCTGAGACCGAGGAAAAGACCCTGCATTTGTATAGGTTAATCCAAATATCGGCAAAGTACAAGCTTTCCCTTCAGCAGATAGCCTTCAGCTATCAGCAGTCAGCTGAAACAAAAAAGGCTTTATGCTGAAAGCTGCTTTTCTTTCCAAATATGCTATTATATTGTCATGGCGATAATGGCGTGTACCGTTTGCGTACTGATCGTTCTTTTATCTATCACGGCAGGCAATACAACCCCTGCATACCCGGTGCAAAAGATCATCGAAAATGAGGTTTTTATCATTAACGGATACCGGTACGAGGCCATGACGGTCTGCGAAGGGATCGACGAAGGGGACTGGGTCGTCTTCCTGCAGGGAAGCCCTTATGGGGCATGTTCCAGCGCTGTGATCCAAAGCCTTCATAACGGGGCGAAGTGCAGCCTCTGGTGCGACTGATGCGCCCTGCCCGCCTTGCCTGTTGTGTCTTGTCTTTTTACGGGTTCTTTACTGCTTGACCAGGCCTTCGCCCTTCATAACCTCATATATCCTGTCGGCTATCTGCGAGCCAAGTTTCTTTACGTCCCTGTCGGGGGCATTCTTAGTGAGGATAAATTTTGCACCGGCGACGTATGGGTTCCTGGTAACAACCGCTCCGGGCATCCTGTCTTTTCTTCCATCCATCTGTGTATCCAGCAAAACCTTGACGGTTTTATCGGCTATATCGCTGAGCGTTATTCCCACCTGCATATCAGTGGAACCGCTCCCGAAACCGATGACAGCCCTTTTTAAACGATCGCCTTCGTCGCGCTCCACGAACTCGCCTTCCAGGACCCAGCATTGAAAAGCCGGCGGCGGCTGCTTGTAAAGCCTCTTCGATACTACGCCCTTCCCGCTCAGCTCCGCAACGATCGACTCTGCCAGGGTATCGACGATCTCTTTTGCCTTTTTTTCAGGACTTTCTTCGCCCGTTGCCAGATCGACTCTATCCTTTATCCTTTTCCTCACCTGGAATGGGCGCTGGATCGCCTTGTCCTCGGCTTCGACTTCGAGCTGGAAATCTGCCACGTAGACAACCGGCAGGGCTTTCACCTCGGGGCTGCCGGCCCCCTCTGCCGTTTGCGCAACCGCCATCCCATCCATGCCCAGCAGCATCAAAAGACACCCACCAAACATGATAATTCCGATGCGCCAAGGATTCTTCGCGTTTATCCCATGCCTTGCGTTTTGCATTGAATTTCCCCCTCACGCCTCACGTAATTGGCATTCACTTAATAAAGTCCGGTAACCTTGCCCGTCTCCACGTCCACGTCGATCCTTCTGAACGCGGGGTCTGAGCCTGTGCCCGGCATAAGGTTTATGGAGCCTGCCACCGGGCAAAGGAACCTGGCGCCCGTAAAGACCAGTATGTCCCTGATGGGCAAGGTCCACCCCCTGGGCACGCCTTTCAGCTCCGGGTCATGGGACAGGCTGAGGTGGGTCTTGACCATCATGGTAAAGTAGTCCTTTTTGTCAGGGTCTTTTTCCAGCCTTTCCGCCTTCTCTTCCACGCCGGGTATCCATAGCACCTTTTCTGCGCCGTATATTTGTCTTGCGATCAGCTCGACCCTCTCTACCAGGGGCATCTCTGCGGGATAAAGAAACTGAAAATCGACATTCTCGCCGCATGCGTCGATCACGGCGTCCGCCAATTCAAGGGCTCCGTCCCCTCCCTTTTGCCATGCCTCCGAAACGGCCACGCGCGCCCCTTCAGCCTCAGCCACCCCTTTTACAAGCTTCACCTCGTCTTTCGTATCGGTGTTAAAGCTGTTGATGCATACAACGGGCTTGATGCCCGACAGCTTTACCGTCCGTATGTGGTGGACAAGGTTCGGGAGGCCCTGCTCCAGTAGTTGCAGGTCCTCTTTTCTGTATTCGTCGGCAAGGGGCAGGCCCGGCGCCACCCTTGGGCCTCCGCCGTGCATCTTCAGCGCCCTGATCGATGCGGTAATGACCGACACATTCGGTTGCAATCCGCTGATCCTGCATTTAACGTTCCAGAACTTCTCGAAACCTACGTCTGACGCAAATCCGCTCTCCGTAACGTGATAATCAAATAATTTCAGGCCGACCATATCCGCGATGATCGACGACTGCCCGACGGCGATATTAGCGAACGGCCCAGCGTGCACCAGCACCGGCTGCCCTTCGACCGTCTGCAGCAGGTTCGGGTTGATGCTCTCCCTTAAGAATGCGCACATCGCGCCCGCGACCTCCAGGTCCTCTGTCGTAATGGGCTTGCCGTACCGGTCGAACGCCACGGTGATCTTCCCGATCCTCTCCCGCAGGTCCCTCAGGTCTTTCGCTATCGAAAGGATCGCCATCAGCTCGGAGCTGACGGCAATGTCAAAACGGGACTGCATCGTGTACCCGTCCATCTTTCCGCCGATCCCGATGATAATATTCCTTAAGGCCTGGGCGCAGAAATCGATGGCCCAGCCCATCTGAACGCTTTTGGTATCGATGTCGAGGCGCCTCAGGTTTCTTTTTGCGAGCTCGGGGTCGGTATAGTTCCTTTCGTGCTGCATCCGCGCCGTCAGCGCCGTCATGGCGAGATTATGGGCGTTCATGATGTTGTTGATATCTCCGGTCAGCCCCAGCGAAAATTCCGTGAGCGGGATGACCTGGGCGTTGCCTCCCCCGGCGGCGCTCCCTTTCACGTTCATCGTCGGCCCGCCGGAAGGCTGGCGTATGGCGCCCCCGGCCCTCTTGCCCCGTTTGCCCAGCCCCTCCAACAACCCTATGCACGTCGTTGTCTTCCCCTCTCCGAGGGGCGTGGGGGTAATAGCGGTGATATTGATGTACTTCCCGTTTCTATTATCGCCCAGCCTGTCCATGATCTTCATGAAGCCGAGCCTTCCCACCTTCCCGTGAGGGATGATCTCGTCTTTTTCCAGCCCCAGTTCCTCCTGGAGCTGCCAGATCGACTTCATATGGATCTCTGCCGCTTCAGAGATCTGCCAGTCAGACATCCTGTCCGCATCATAGGGCATACCTTGCTCCTCGCCGCCCATAACTTATCATAAACAAGCTATATTTGGCATCCTATTTTAATTCCTGACAGGCCGCGGGCCGTGATCACGCCTCGTTATTCTTAGAGCCTGACCGGCTTTGTCTTTGTTCTCTTGTTCAGGTCGGGCTTTGCCCCTACGGGCTTCGTCGCGTCGAAGCCGACCCTGATCTCATATCTTTTTGTCTTATCCGCTTCCATCGGATAGCAGTTCGCGAGCCTCGTGCCCACCGCCCAGATGACCTCCTCTATATCATATATGTCCACATCGTCGTTCACGATGACCGCCGATCTCAGAAAGGAGCTTACCGGCATGGTGCGGTATTTCGAGCCTTTAAAGCTAAAGATCTCCGTCAGGATCTCCTGAGGCTCTTTGTCGGTTTTTTTGTCGGACAGGGAAACGACGAGCGATTTCTTCGTCCCGCCGCGCCAGAAGAGGCAGGCGTCCTTTACATTATTGAACTTCGATCGAAGGTCGTCGAGGATATCACGCCCCCAGAAGCAGGCCAGTATCTCCGATGTCGTGCAGTGTTCGTTTGAATCGCCTGCGAGGAGGACCTGGAACAGAGGGTTCTTCCGGTGGCAGATGGCGGATATGCGCATCGTCGGCGACGGCCCCCCCTTGTAGATCCCGCCATGATCGGCAAAAGGACCGTCCTGCGTCCTCGCCTTCGGGTTTATCTTCCCTTCTATGACGAACTCTGAAAGCGCAGGCACCGACAGGTTAACGGTCTCACATTGGGCAACGCCTATGCCTTTGCCCCTCAATGCCCCTGCCACTGCCAGCTCGTCTATGTCGGGAGGTATCTTGGATACCGCCGCGGCGAACACGGCAGGATCGGCCCCGATGAGCACCGCAAAGTCCAGCTCTTCTCCCATCTTCTCATATGCCTTGTAGATGTAATGCAGGTCGCTCCCGGGAAACGCCCAGACCAGGATCTTGTCCGGGCCCAGCACCTGCATCCTGTATACGCCTATATTATAGGCATTGGTTTCCGGGTTCCTGCATACCCCCACCCCTGCCGTTATATAGGGACCGCCGTCATCCGCAAAGAGCGTCGGGACAGGCAGCTTTGTCATATCGGCCTTATCCCCTTTCAGGACGACCTCTTTCCAGGGACATGCGTCAACCTGCACCGGCGTGATCGGATTCGACATCGCGGCAGAGAACAGGCCGTACATCTCAGCCTGTCCGAATTTCTCGGCGTGCCCCAGTGCAAGGCCTATCCTCCTCCAGTTCTGGTATAGCCCTCCCACTGCAGGGATCTTCGATCCTTTGACCTTTTCGAAAAGCACCGCCTTCCCGCGCCTTTCATACTCCTTCAAAATGCTCCCGATCTCATATTGAGGGTCCACCTGCCTTTTTATCCTCGCCAATTCTCCGTTCTTATCCAGGAATTTTACGAAATCCCTTATCCCGCCCGCCTTGTAGGCCACAGCCTTCTTTGCCCTGCTCTCACCAGCGGCTTCAGCTCTGGAAAAGCCATGCCCCTCAAGAAGACCGGCCATCAGGACCGAACCTGACAAACCTGCCAATTTGATGAATTCCCGCCTGCTTTTATTTTCCATGCGTTCCTCCTTATTATTTAGGCAACCAGAACCTTTTAGCGATCTTCGACCTGTATTTAATCATAGACGCTTAAATAATCCTGTCAAGCGCTATCTCGTCCAGCGGCTATCCGGCCCATACTTCTTGATCCTTTTTGCTTGTTTCTTGCGATGTACCTGGCCGGCATCGAGGATCGAGCATCCGGTACCATGTACCAAGTCTTTTCAGCCCTTCTTCGCAAAGGCGCTTTTAGGCGCTTTGCAGCGCGGGCAGTGCCAGTTTTCCGGCAGCCCTTCAAAGGGGACCTTCTCCACCCTGTTGTCGTATTCGTAGCCGCATCTCGTGCATTTCCAGATCATAACGCCCTCCTTGCAGGTTTACTATGATAATGTTCCTCAACTTAAGACACAATAACGCTCCTTTCAAGACCCGTATACGCTGCCGGACTGAACATTGCCAGCTCTTTTCCGTCATATATAACAACCGGTATCATATAATGTATACTATCTATAGTATCGATCCAGCGATCATGGGTCAAGAGGAGGGCCGGTCATGAAAAGATACTCAATCTGTATTTTGGTCATCTGCGCGGTTCTATCCTGTCCTTTCCCGTCCCATGCGGGCGGCTCCCTGCCCCGCATCGTTATCCTTGCGACAGGAGGGACGATCGCCGGTGTCGGCGCCACCGCCACAACAACGGTGGGGTACTCGGCGGCAAAGGTGGGCGTTGAAGGGCTGATCTCCGCGGTTCCGGAGCTGTCGGGCATCGCAAAGGTAAGAGGCGAGCAGGTCATGCAGGTCGCCAGTGAGAACATGATGCCCACGGATTGGCTCACCCTCTCAAAAAAGGTCAACGGGCTTCTTGCGCAGGACGACGTGGACGGGGTCGTCGTGACGCACGGTACGGACACCCTGGAAGAGACGGCGTACTTTCTCAACCTCACCGTCAAAAGCAGCAAGCCCGTGGTCTTGACGGGCTCCATGAGGCCCTCCACCGCGATCAGCGCCGACGGCCCGATGAACCTCTACAACGCCGTCCTCCTCGCAGGGTCCGCCGGCGCTCAAGGGAAAGGCGTCCTCGTGGCGCTCAACGACCAGATCAGCGCGGCGCGCGAGGTGACAAAGACAAACACAACGGCCCTTGACACCTTTAAAACCCCCGGCATGGGATTTCTCGGATACATAACGGGCGGACAGGCTTATTTCTACAGGGCCACTACGAAGCGCCACACCTCGCAGAGCGAGTTCGATATCATGAAGCTCGAGGCGCTTCCGGAGGTCCATATCGCCTATGGATACGCAGGGGCAAACCGCTTTATGCTTGACGCCGCAGTCGGGAAAGGCGCCGCCGGCATGGTGAACGCCGGCACAGGCGACGGGAGCATGTCCGACGCCATGAAGGCGGCATACCGCGAGGCGAGGCAAAAAGGAGTCATCGTCGTCAGGTCTTCGAGAACGGGAAGCGGATTCGTAGCCCGTAACGGGGAGGCAAAAGACGATGAATACGATTTTGTAGTGGCCGGCAACCTCAACCCACAGAAGGCGCGCATCCTCCTCATGCTGGCGCTCACAAAGACCAAGGACACAAAAGAGATCCAGCGCATGTTCATGGAGTACTGATCCTCGATGCTGACAACTTCTTTAGCCATCAGCTTTCAGCGGTCAGCTTTCAGCATAAAATTTTTTGTTTCGGCTGATAGCTGTGTGCTGACGGCTGCTGATGGCTATTTTTTTCTCGTTTTTGCTGATTTCTGTTGCAATCGCGGGAATTCCGTGTATCATATAAGAAAAAACAGCTAAGGGAGGACTTTTTATGAACAAGGGGGATTTGGTTGACGCAATAGCAAAGGGAGCCAAGATATCAAAAGCAAGCGCCGAAAAAGCGCTCAACGCTGTCATTGACTCCGTCGGGGCAACACTGAAGAAAGGCGGCAAAGTCGCAGTAGTAGGCTTCGGGACCTTCTCCGTATCGCAGAGAAAAGCGCGGAAGGGCCGGAACCCGCAGACCGGCAAAGAGATCAAGATTCCTGCAAAGAAGGTCGTAAAGTTCTCAGCCGGCAAAAAGCTGAAAACCAAGGTCGCCAAGTAACACAGTATTATTCACTACAGATAAAAAAGGCCACTCCCGTGGCCTTTTTTATCTGTAGTATGCAATCCATATCGGAAAGCGTTTTTATAAATGATGTAAATCTCCCGTCTCTGTCTGGTTTTTATATCGATCGTGTATGCTCCCAAAAGATTTTTTTCAGGAGGTGGAAGCGTGGATTATCAGGTTTATTTAAAAAAGGTGCTGGACTGGTCCATGTCAAGCGGCCTGCACATTCTGCTGGTCATCATCCTCGCCTGGATAGCCATAAAGCTGGTCAAAAAGCTTTCGACGCGCCTGGTCCAATTCATTTCCCGGCAGAATGATGACGGTGAATTTCAGAAGCGTATGCAGACCCTTGGCTCAATGGTCAGGTACGTTCTTTTATTCGCCATCATTGCCGTTGCCGTCATGACGATCCTAAGAGAACTGGGTGTAGATATAGGCCCTGTCCTGGCGGCGGCCGGAATAGTCGGGCTGGCCGTCGGCTTCGGCGCGCAGAGCCTCGTGAAGGACATAATAAGCGGTTTTTTCATTCTCCTTGAAGACCAGATACGGGTGGGCGATGTTGTGAACATAGGCGACAAGGGAGGTCTCGTGGAAAAGGTCAGCCTGAGAACGACGGTGCTGAGGGACCTCGCGGGGAACGTTCATTATGTACCGAACGGCCATATCAACGTGGTCACCAATATGACAAAGGATTACTCCCGGTACGTCTTTGATATCGGCATTGCCTACAGAGAGGATGTTGACGAGGTGATCAAGGTAATAAAAGGCATCGACGAGGAGCTGCGCAGCGACCCGGAGTTCAAAGACGACATCCTCGAGCCGATCGAGATCCTCGGCCTCGACCAGTTCGCCGCATCTGCGGTCGTCATTAAGGCACGCACCACCACGCTTCCCATCAAGCAATGGAAAGTAGGGCGTGAATTCAACCGCCGCCTCAAGAAAAGGTTCGACGATTTGAAGATCGAGATCCCTTTCCCGCACGTAACATTATACATGGGCGAAGGCAAGGACGGGGGCTCCCCTCCCCTCCGCATCATCAAGGAGGACAAATAAGGGGGGGGCAGCATGAAGATAAAAGAGACCTTTCCCCTGGCTAGGGAAGATCCCCGGCCAGCGGAACCGTGAGGTTACGAAAATGAAATGGCATCAGCTTGACAAGGCCGCTGTCCTCGCCGAATGCAGGACAAGGGCCGAGGGGCTCACCGCCTCTGAGGCGGAAGAGCGGCTCAGGGAGTACGGCCCCAACAGGCTTCCCGAGGAAGAGGGCCTGAGCCGGCTTACGGTCCTGCTTCATCAGTTCAAAAGCCCGCTCATCTATATCCTGATCGTAGCCGCCGTTGTCACCGCCATCCTCAAGGAGTACATCGACACCGGGGTGATCGTAGCCGTTGTGATCCTCAATGCAATTGTCGGATTCTTTCAGGAGTACAAGGCCGAGACAAGCGTCAGGGCCCTCAAGGGCATGGTCGTGGCCAAGGCGCGGGCCGTGCGCGACGGGAAGGAGATGGAGATCCCCAGCGAGGAACTTGTGCCCGGAGACATTGTGCTCCTCGCGTCAGGCGCGAAGGTCCCTGCCGACCTGAGGCTCGTGGAGGTCACTGAGCTAAGGACGGAAGAGGCTCCACTCACGGGAGAATCCCTTCCCGTTGAAAAGACGGCTGGGCCCATAGGCGAGAGAAACCTTACGCCGGGCGACCAGGCCAACATGGCCTTCATGGGAACTATTGTGGTCAACGGCCGCGGCCGCGGCGTCGCCGTCGAAACGGGAGTCAGGACGGTCCTCGGGCAGATCGCCCGCGATGTCAAGGGCCTGGGGGTTACCGAGACCCCCCTCCAGCGAAAGATCGTCAGGTTCGCCCAGTACATAGGGCTTTTGGTCCTCGGCAGCGCCGCCGCTATTATCATTCTCGGCCTTATGCTCGGTATGACCTTTGCGGAGGTCTTCGGCATTGCCGTTGCCGCAGCGGTCGCGACGGTCCCGGAAGGGCTTCCCATCGTGGTGACCGTGACCATGGCCATAGGCATCACCCGCATGGCGCGCCGGAACGCCATTATACGGAAGCTCCCCGCGGTGGAGACCCTGGGGAGCACGACGATCATCTGCTCCGACAAGACAGGCACCCTGACAAAGAACGAGATGACCGTAAAGGCCCTCTACGACGGGCGCCACGCATATGAAATTACCGGGAGCGGCTACGACCCCGAAGGGAAGATACTTCACGATTGGGAACCTACTGACAGGGAATCCCTTAAAAGGATCGAGACGGTGCTCAGGATCGGCCTGCTCTGCAATGAATCACAACTGGCCGACGGAAATGGCCAATTCAGGATCGACGGCGACCCGACCGAAGGGGCCCTCATTATATCCGCCATGAAGGCGGGGCTCCACCTGGAAGAGGAAAGGTCAAGGTATCCCCAGGCGGGCATAGTCCCCTTCGAGTCTGACCGCGGCTTCATGGCAACGCTCCATGAACACGACGGCGCAAGGGTCATCTTCCTGAAAGGTGCGCCGGAACGCGTCCTCGATATGTGCCACGGCCTTCCTTCAGGGGAAGCCCTTGATCGAACAAGGGTCATCGAGGCAGCCGAGCGCTTTGCTGAGGACGGGCTCAGGGTCCTCGCCATGGCCTATAAAAATGTCGCAGCCGGCAGCCCGTCCGGACAGTTCACCCATGACCATCTCGGCAATGATCTTGTCTTTGCCGGCCTGCAAGGCATGATCGACCCTCCGAGGCCTGAGGCGATCGAGGCGATCGCAGGGTGCAGAGAGGCTGGCATAAGGGTTGCCATGATAACCGGCGACCATGCGGTCACGGCATCTGCAATCGGGAGGATGATCGGCCTCGGCGAGAACAGAGCCCCCGCGATCACGGGGAAAGAACTGGAAGAGATGGATAACGACGAGCTTTTCGCCCGCGTTCAAAAGACCTCTGTCTATGCGAGGGTATCCCCCCAGCACAAGCTCCGGATCGTTCAGCAGTATATGAGGCACGGCGAGGTGGTCGCCGTTACCGGCGACGGCGTGAACGACGCCCCCGCCCTCAAGGCGGCCCATATCGGCGCGGCGATGGGAAGAACGGGAACCGACGTGGCCCGAGAGGCGTCCGACATGGTCGTCACCGACGACAATTTTGCAAGCATCTTCCATGCAGTCGAGGAGGGGAGGATCGTCTTCGACAACATCAGGAAGGTCACCATGTTCCTCATTCCCACCGGGTTCGCCGCGATCATCTCCATCATCATCTCAATGATCCTCGACATGCCGGCCCCCTACGTGGCAGCCCAGCTCTTATGGATCAACCTCGTCACCAACGGCCTCCAGGACGTGGCGCTCGCCTTTGAGCCGGGCGAAAAGGACATTGTTAAAAGAAGGCCGAGAAACCCCGCGGAAGGAATTATGTCGAGGCTCATGCTCGAACGAAGCATTCTGGTGGGGATCATCATTTCGGCAGGCGTAATCTACAATTTTCACGGGGCCATCGCCGAAGGGTCCTCCGTGGCACATGCAAGGACCATCGCCATGACCACCATGGTGCTCTTTCAGTTCTTTCAGGCATGGAACTCCCGCTCCGAGCACGAATCCGTATTCCGCATGAACCCCCTGGGCAACCCGTTCCTCTTCTACAGCATGGTCCTGGCCTTCCTCGCGCAGCTTGCCGTTATCTATGTGCCGGCGCTGCAGTGGGTCTTCAGGACGGACGCAATAAGTCCCATTGAATGGGTTCAGATTGCCGCAGTGGCGCTGACCGTTGTGGCAGCCGTGGAGATCGATAAGCTGATACGGAGACGGAGGACAATGTGAAGATAACCCTTTTTGACCGCAGCCTCTACCTGAAGGGCCTGATGCTCCTTATCAGAAAAGACAAGGAGGTGCACGATGAAGAAAGGGCCCTGATTATGCATATCGGGAGGTCCCTCGGGTTTGACGAGGAGTTCTGCGAGAATAGCATTAAAGAGATATTGATCAGCAAGCATGTCGTCGACGAGCCGCCCCGCTTTTCCAGCCCCGATATCGCGAAGTGCTTTATCAAGGATGGGCTCAAAGTGTCGCTCATCGACAGGGAGGCTCACGATCGTGAGATCGAATGGCTGAAGTCCGTTTCCAGGCTGAACGGCATCGAAGAGCGGTTCGTTGACGAGAATGTCTATAATGTTCTAGGCCAGATCCATGAAAGCGTGCATAATACCCTCGAGATAAGGAATTTTGAGTGGGAATGACCAAGCATGCTCTTATATATCCCCGATAAGATCCTTTAACTTTTCCATGTCCCGTATCTCTATCATGTTTCTCTTCTTACGCAGCATCTCGAGGTCTTCGAAGTGATTGAGGGCAAGGGAAACGGATACGCGCGAAAGCCCCGTCAGGCTTGCGATATCCTCCTGGGTAACCTTTTTTTCGATAAGCAGCCCTTTCGCTGTCTTCTGTCCTACTTCGCACGCGAGCTTATATATCATGTGGGCCACCCTCTTTTCGGCATCGAGGAATGAAAAATCTTCTATCTGGAACACAAGCATCCTGGTAACCCTTGCAAAGGCGGCGATGATCAGAAGGGAAACCTTCGGGTGCTTCTCTGCAAGGCCGAGGAAATCGCGGACATTGATAACTCGCAGCATTGTTTCTTCTACTGCGGTCGCGGTATGAAAATAGGGGTGGCCGTCAAAGGCGGCGGCATAGCCGAAGAGCGTGTTGCTCTCCTGTATAACGATGATCTTGTCCGATCCGTCTTTGCCGAGAAGGCTTATCTTAACCTTCCCTTCCTCGATGAGATAGAAATAAGGCTTGCTCTCCTCCCCCTGTATGTAGATGAATTCGCCGGATGAATACCGTTTCCTTCCCGAAATGGACAAAAGTAGCGACAGTTCTTCCGGATGGTCCTTTAGATTATCCGTCAGATAGGGAGAATCGGGTATGTAGTGTTCTTCATTGCTCATCCCATATCCCTCTGCAGAAGGATTATACCGCTTTCTCTGCCATTGCACAACTTCTGCGTTGAAAGGAAATAGGGGATGTGCGGGGACGGGATATCGCCGATCCTGTCCCCGGCATTATCCTGTCCGTTCCACCTCATGCCTGATCATTTCTTGTGCCCAGCTTGACAGCCAGAAAACAAGCGACCAGGACCAGAAATATCGTCCCGCCTATCAGCAGCCATGTTGGTATCATGCGTATCACCTCCTTCTCGTTCAGTAGGCGCCTCTCTCTTCATACATTCTTTTTAGCAAAGCTTATTTTGTGTGTCTGTTAATCCAACAGCTCTGTTAACCGGTTAACATTCCCCCTCTCCCTGGCCCTCTCCCGCAAGGGGGAGAGGGGACGTTGTTAGTATGACCTTCTCCCGCAAGGGGGAGAGGGGAACCTCAGGTACAAACTGGTAACATAGTTTACAAAACAGACCGGATACATGGTTTACACTTTACGACAAGGGGGAGAGGGGATATCGATGCTGGATGCTGGTGATAGGAACGGAAGATGGGGGGATGGGAAGATGGGGGGATGCGATAATGGTTCAAGCCAGTGACGAGGGACAAGGTTCTTACTCGTTGCTGGATGCTCGATGCTGGATGCTGGATGCCGGCGGGGACAACGTCGTCATCGCTGCCCGTTTGGTGATTCGGTCATTGGTTATTGGGTATTAATTGGTGATTGATGTTTGGTGATTGGTTATTAAGTTTTTTGCCATGTGCCCCCTCTCCCTGACCCTCTCCCGCAAAGGGGAGAGGGGACGCGGAGAATTTCCCGTCATCATGCTCATCCCTTATACCGGCGCCTTTTGATGAGCTTCTCGATCTCCACGGCAATGAAGACTATCGAGGATAATGCCAGCGCAAGCAGCAATTCACCAACGGTTAGGGGCGCCGTTTTGAATATGGGGTTCAAGGCAGGCACGTAGATCGTCGCCATCTGGAGCACAAAGGTCAGGAGGACCGCTCCGAGGAGGTACTTGTTTGATAAGAGCCCAAGCTTGAACAACGATTCTCTTTCCGAGCGTATAGCAAGGACATGGCCGAGCTGGGTAAGGCAGAGCACCGTAAAGGTCATCGTTTGCCAGTGGACGTTCCCCATCCGGATCGACCACGACTGTACAAAAAGGATGATGCACGCCATCAGGAGCCCCACCCACATTACGTGAAGCCCCATCCCGTGGGCAAATATACTCTCTTTGGGATGGCGCGGGGGCCTGTTCATCACATCGCCTTCCGCCGGCTCCACAGAGAGTGCGAGCGCGGGGAGGCCGTCCGTCACCAAGTTTATCCAGAGCAGGTGTATCGGCAAAAGAGGTATCGGCAGGCCAACCAGCGGCGCAAGGAAGAGGGTCAATATCTCCCCCGAATTCGTCGTAAGGAGGTATTTGAGAAACTTCCTGATATTGTCGTAGATATTTCTACCCTCTTTCACCGCCCTCACGATGGTGGCGAAATTATCGTCCAGGAGTATCATGTGGGCCGCTTCTTTCGACACGTCCGTCCCGGTGACCCCCATGGCAACCCCGATGTCCGATCTTTTTAGGGCCGGGGCGTCATTGACGCCGTCGCCGGTCATGGCGACGAACTGCCCCTTGTCCTGAAGCGCCTTGACGATCTTGAGCTTCTGCTCCGGCGCCACCCTCGCGTATACACGGATGTGCTCCACCCTCTCCTCAAATTCCTCCAGCGACAGCTGCTCGAGCTCCCTCCCCGTGATGACCGCCTCCGGGTCATCGTCAAGCATCCCGAGGCGCTTCGCTATGGTCTGTGCCGTGAGGGGGTGGTCGCCCGTTATCATCACCGGCCTTATCCCTGCCGCCCTGCACATCGCGACGGCACCTTTCGCCTCTTCCCTCGGAGGGTCCATCATCCCTACGAGGCCCAGTATCGTAAGCCCTTTCTCCATATTATCAGGAGAGATATCCTCGGGGAGCCTGTCCCATTCCTTCTTCGCTATGCAGAGTATCCTCAATCCGCTGGCGGCCATCGCTGCGTTGACGGCTTGAAGTTCTTCTTTGTCGACAACCTTTAATCCGTCGGACGACAATATATTCTCCGATCTTTCGATGAGGACGTCTGTAGCGCCTTTGGTGAAGGAAACGAACCCGTCTTCCCATGTGTGGCATGTGGTCATGCACTTTCTTTCAGGATCGAAGGGGATCTCGGCAACTCTCTTGTGTATCTTCTCCAGTTCCTTTTTGTCAAACCCGTGCTTGCTCGCAAAGCTGTAAAGTGCGGTTTCCGTCGGATCGCCGATGACGCCGCCCTCCGTGTCCTCCTGGGCGTCGTTGCTCAGTGCAAGGGCAGCCAGGGAATACCGTCCGGGATCGCCCGCGCCCCCGTTCTCTCTCACGTCCAACTCCTTGACGGTCTTCCCGTCAACGAACATCTCTTCTACGGTCATCCTGTTCATCGTGAGGGTCCCGGTCTTGTCGGAGCAGATATAGGTCACCGATCCGAGGGTCTCCACGGCGGGGAGCTTTCTTATGAGGGCGTTCCGCTTTACCAGCTTCTTCGCCCCCAGCGCAAGCGATATGGTGATCACAGCGGGAAGCGCTTCCGGTATGGCGGCGACCGCGAGCGAGATGGCCGTGAGAAGCATGAGCATGATCTGCTCGCCGCGCAGGATGCCGATGCCGAACACTATCGCGCATATGGCAAGGACTGCGACGGCAAGCTTTTTGCCGAAGGCCGCAAGCCTTTTCTGGAGGGGCGTCAACACCTCTTCCTCCTCCTGGAGCATCGAGGCGATCTTGCCGAGCTCCGTGCTCATCCCCGTCGCCACGACGATGCCCGCGCCGCGTCCGTAGGAGACGATGGTGCCCTTGAAGGCCATATTTGTCCTGTCCCCGAGGGACAGGTCTTCATCATCGAGAACGCCGGCGTGCTTTTCTGCCGGCACCGATTCGCCGGTCAGGGCGGCCTCCTCGATCCGGAGATTTGCCGCCTCTATGACCCTTATATCGGCGGGCACGATCCGCCCCGCCTCAAGCATTACCACGTCGCCCGGAACAAGCCCCGAAGAAGGTATCGTTTCAGGCATCCCGTTCCTTATAACGGTTGCGGTAAGCGCCGCCATCTTTTTAAGGGCCTCCATGGCCTTCTCCGCCCTGTATTCCTGTATGAAGCCGACAACGGCGTTGAGGACGACAATAACAACGATCGCTATGGTGTCCGACAGCTCCCCGATAAAGCCCGATATGATGGCGGCGGCGATAAGGACAAGGATCATGAAGTCCCTGAACTGGTCAAGGAACATCATGAAGGAGGTCCGCTTTTTCTTTTCCTTTAGCTCGTTCGGCCCGTATTGCCCGAGCCGTACGGCGGCCTCCTCTGCCGATATGCCCGATGGCGATGTACGCAGCTCTTCACAAACAGCATCCGTATGTTTCAGGTGACACTTCATGCATCCTCCGTGCTGGGTACAGCATCGTTTATTATATATGCGCTTTTACAGATTAGCAAGCGGCGGCGCCCTGCCCGTCTTTTCTTTTGTTGAGGATGTCGGGCGTCTCGGGCCTGATTGCCGTGTGTCTGTTTGACCGGGACTTTGCCACGTCGCTGTAGTTTGTTAGAAACTGAAGATCAGGTTCGCGCCTCCCACAAAGACCGTACCGAGGTATCCGTTGGGATTGTATGAAACGGCGCCGAACTTCTTCTTTGAATCGCTGGACAGCGGGAACCAGTACTGTGCAACCGGCTGGAACGAGACGGCCTTTGTGATGGGGATGGTAAATCCGGCCTTCACCATGCCGTCATGGAACCCTTTGTATTTCGATCCGGTATATGCACCGGTGGATTCCTCATATGTCCTCCAGTACCTGTTTTGCCCGATAAAATAGCCTGCTGACGCACCCAGATCAAGGGTTACATCCTTGTATATGGGAACCGGGTGCGAGAAAGAAAGATTTATGTAAGTGCCGGTATATTCCGTGATGTCCTGGTTAACGGCCAGGGTCGGCCTTGAAATAATGTCGTACGTTGCGCTGATGAAGAGCTCTTCGGTCTCATTCGTATACTTCGTGTTGTAGTAGATGTACCCGCCGGTGAGGGAAAGCTTGTCAAAGGCTCGCGTATAACCAAGTGTCAGGTCGGTCTCGTTGAACCACTTTCTCCCTTCCTTATCTGAGGCGCCCGGAAAATATGACTGTGTGTCATGGGCGCTGCTGTCAACGTTGCCCCAATAGGTCGCCGAAAAACCTTTAAAGGAGGCGGTGACGGCCGGTTGCACCACAAAGCTGCCCCTGCTCAACTCATAGCCCCGGAATACGTACTTATTGAATACGGCAAGAGCCATATTGCCGGTCACCTTTTCTTCAGGCGCCTTCTCCGGGGATTTTGCCTCTTCAGCAAAAAGACGCATCGACGTAATACAGTACAACAAGAACACCATGCACATAAGAATTTTAAGAAGCTTCATCTGGAACCTCCTGTTCGTTATGATAAAATGATGCTGCCCGACGCCAAACGATTCATCACCTCCTTTCTGCCATGAAATGAAAAAGGCGCCTTGAACCGCCATCGGTTCGAAGACGCCCGCGTCTCACCTGTATTAATAAATAAAAAAAGCGTTCGATGTCTTTTGCTCGAACGCCATTGTCGTGCTACACAACGCTGTGTTGGTTACCCTTGCTTCGGGTATTTGTTTGCTATTTTGGATACAAGTAAAATAACAATCGGTGCGTTAACTTCCGCGCAGGTCTCCAGCATGATTGTGCCCCTCACCCTATCCTCTCCCGCGAGGGGAGAGGGGATCCGGTTTCATCTTTCACCTTCCACTGCTTTTATTGTGCGTGTTTGCGGGGAAGAGCCTGGCACTGTGCTCATCCTAATGGAAGATCTTGGTTAAATCTTTGCTTGTTCTTCCCCGGCCTATCTGGTATGAAACATATAATGAAGATCAACAAGGTCGACCACATCTCCATAGCGGTGAAGGACCTGGATGCAGCGAGAAAGGCGTGGGAGCCGATCATAGGGAAGGCGGGGCCGGACGACCTCTATACCGACGAGCCCGAGAAGATCCGCGTCGCACGGTACTGGCTCGGCGGGATAGGATTCGAGCTCATGGAGTCTACCGCCCCCGATGGTCCTGTCGCGAAATGGATAGAAAAGAACGGCGAAGGGGTGATGATCGTCAGCCTCAATGTAGATAATACAAGAGAAGTCGTGCTGGAGCTGGAGCCGAAGGGCTACCCCTTCATCCCCGCCCCGGGCGGAGGGACGATGCGGCCGTTCCGGGACTGCGAATATGCCTTCATCCACCCCAGGAAGACAAACAACGTGCTCCTCGAGCTTA
>JAGOOA010000049.1 GCA_017992765.1 Syntrophorhabdaceae bacterium | reverse complement strand
TTGTCAAAGACCCTCTTCGTCTTTCTCTCGGAACGCGGCAGCGATCCGTAATTCTCCACCTCGACGTCGCAGCTTACCAGGACCTGTCTCTTGATCTCCTTCTCGATGGTCTTTCTGATGTGCTTGTCCTCATCGTGCGATCCCGCAATGCCCTGCGCCCGTTCGACCTTGATGGTCATGTGGTCCTTGCCTCCCTTCTCTTTACGGTACAGGACGATCTGGTATTCGCTCCCCACCTCCCTGACGTTGGAGAGTATCTGGTCGATATGGCTCGGGTAGATGTTGACAGCCCTGAAGATGAACATGTCGTCGGACCGTCCCAGGATCCTGTCGTGTCTCGGCATGATGCTCCCGCAGGGGCAATCGCCGGGCATGATCCTCGTGAGGTCCCGCGTCCGGTAGCGTATGAGAGGCGCCGCCTCCTTGCAAAGCGTCGTGACCACCATCTCGCCCACCTCGCCTTCCTTCACGGGCTCAAGCGTGTCTGGGTCAAGGATCTCCAGTATATAGTAATCCGCCCAGTAGTGGATCCCCCTGTGGAAGCGGCAGTCAAGGCCTGTCCCGGGGCCGTAGAGCTCCGTCATCCCCGGGATATCGTAGAGCTCTTCGTAGCTGACGCCTGAAAGCTCGGATATCCTCTGCCTCATCGCGTCGCTGGCCCGCTCCGAGCCGAAGATCATCTTCTTGAGCGCGATCTTTCCCCGAAGCCCGCGTTCCTCGATAAGCTCCGACATGAGAAGCCCCATAGATGCGGTGCAGGTCATTGCGGTGGTCCCGAAATCCTCCAGGAACTGGCACTGCATGTCCGTGTTGCCCGGCCCGATGGGGATCGACATGGCGCCGAAGCGCTCGCAGCCGTTCTGAAAGCCCCACCCTGCCGTCCACACCCCGTACCCGACGGCGATCTGTATCCTGTCCTCGAGCGTGCACCCCGCATACTCGTAGCAGCGCGCGAACATGTTCGCCCAGTCGTCAACGTCCTTTGCCGTGTAGCACAGCACCTTTCTCTTGCCCGTAGTGCCGCTGGACGCATGGATCCTCACTATCTTTTCAAAGGGGACGCTCCGCAGCGGAAAAGGGTACCCTTCCTGCAGGTCCTTGCTCGTGGCGAACGGCAGCCTCCGTATATCATCGAGGGTCTTGATCTGCTGCGGCTTCACCTTCGCCTCGTCGAGCTTCTTCCTGTAGTGTTCCGATCCGTTGTACGCGTGGTTTACCGTCCACTGTAAACCCTCGAGCTGCAGCGCCTTCAGTTCCTTCTCGTTCTTTACCTTCGCGTCAAATCGCTTCTCCATCGTACCTCCTTGTTTAAAGCGGCTCATAGCAACGGCATAAACCAGGTTCGCTTTTGCTATGAGCTATCAGCCATGAGCCGGTTTTGTGCTTCACTGCTTTTATCGTCAGCCTCTCAATTTCTTCGTTTCCGCTTCATTTACTTCAAGCGTCGCCGGGTCTATGGCCACGCCGTAATCACTTTTTGCGCTTTCAATGCTGATATAGCCTTCGA
The DNA here is from genome assembly GCA_017992765.1 of Syntrophorhabdaceae bacterium. Classification (GTDB taxonomy): domain Bacteria; phylum Desulfobacterota; class Syntrophorhabdia; order Syntrophorhabdales; family Syntrophorhabdaceae; genus UBA5609. Next base: position 10,168 of record JAGOOA010000049.1, on the reverse strand, counting down.
TCACGTCATTGACCACCAGCTCCGGGTCGCGTTCGAGCGGGTTGCCGTATCCGCCGCCGCCGGGGGCATCGATGGTCACCCTGTCGCCTGGATTCAACTGTGTTAAGCCATAAGGGTTCCCCGGTGCGCCGTTGACAAGGAACTGGCCCTTGGCGCCTGTTTTTCCGTCAAAAAGCCCCTCTGCAGGGTAGGTGTACCTTCCCGCCTGGATGCCGAGGTTGACTGGCGGGATCGGGGCATACTCGTCATCGGGTATCCTGAAGATCTCCCTTTTTCCGAGGCCCCCTTTCGTCCTGCCGGGGCCGCCGGAATCGCTGATGAGCTCCCTCTTCTCTACGATAAGCGGGGTATCGCTTTCGAATATCTCAACGGGAGTATTGGCGCCGTTGGCGGGGAAGATATAGACATAGTTTCCGTCATTGGCGGCGCCTGCCCCCATGCCGCCCCCACGGATGATCACGGAATGCCACTGCCTGCCGTTCTTCCTCTTCCCGTAGAACACATTCATTGCCGCGGGCGTACCGCCGGACCCTGCGATGACGCTTCCGGGCAGAACGCCGGAGATGGCCCGGTAGATGATCTCGGTCAGGAAGTGGCCTATCTGCATCCGGGCGGCAACGGCAGCGGGGAACTTGCAGTTCACAACGCTCGCCTCTGGGGCCGAAAGGACGATGGGCCTGGCACAGCCGTCGTTATTGGGGATGTCAGGCGCGAACATGCTTTTAATTGCCATAAAGACATAGGCGTAGGTGAAGTTGAACACCACGTTGCCGCCCCAGTCCACCTGGGGAGAGGAGCCCGAGAGGTCTACGATGATATCGCTCCCCTCGACCTTAACCGATGCCTGGATAACAATATCCTCTTTGCCCTTTGTCTGCTCGATTATCCCTTTGGCTTGATAGGTGCCGTCGGGGATCTTTCCGATCTCTTCCCTGATGCTTTTTTCCGTGAGGCCTATGATCTGGTCCGCCAGGTCATCGAGGTTTTCGAGATCGCTCTCCTTGAGCATCTGGCGTATCTTCTCCGCGCATACGTGGTTTGCCGCAATCTGCGACCTGATATCGCCGATGACCTCATCGGAGGTCCGGACGTTCCACCGGATCATGTCAAGCACCGGTTCGTTGAGGACGCCCCCGTCATAAAGCTTTACCAGGGGGATGAACAGTCCTTCCTCGAAGACGTCGTGGTTGTCGGATGCAACCCTGCCGCCGATATCGGAGTGATGGAACACGCAGGCGGTGAAGGCCACAAGCTGGTCTTTGTAAAAGATCGGGCCCATGACGCAGACATCGTTAAGATGGCCTGCCAGCGCCCAGGGGTCGTTCGTAATGAATATGTCGCCCGGCTTGTAATAATCCAGCGGGAACTTGTTCACAAGGTTCTTGATCCCCAGCGCCATCGCCCCCGATTGCCCCGGCGTTGCGAAGGTCCCCTGCGCCAGCTCCCTGCCAAACCTGTCGGTGAACATGCAGGTATAATCGTGGGCATCCCTGAGCAGGCTCGAAAATGCCGTGCGGGCGACGCTTGAGTCCGCCTCGTCAACGATTGAGATAAGTCTTCGCCACAGGATCTCTAACGTGATCGGATCAAATGTGCGGCCCATTATTGCACCTCCTTAAGGTCAACCCAGAGAAACCCGAAGCCGTCCACCCTAACCTCCGCATCCTCACCGACAATAAAGGTGGACTCTTTTTCCTCGATAATGGCCGGGCCCTGAAAGCTCGCCCCGGGAAAGAGCTTATAGCGGTCGTATATCCTGTAGGGAATAAAATCTTTTGCAGCGGGCGAGTACGCGGGGCGCTGCCCCTTGATCGCCGCGTTGATCGTCTGTCCCTTCTTTTTGTGAAGCTTCGGAAGCTGCAGGAGGCGCTCCGGGAGGCTTGCCCTTACCTTAAAGTTGATGAATTCTACCTCCGAGTCGGGATAGGTCCTGCCATAGAGCTTCTCGTAGGCGTCATCGAAGAGCCGCCTGATCTCCTCTTTGCGGAATTTTGTAAAATCTCCGGCGGCTACGGGGATATTCATCTCCGAGCCCTGTCCTACGAAGCGCATGTCGATGGAGCGTGCATAGTTGATCATATCGTCGGCCGCCTCCTTCTTGAGGATCTTCGCCGCATCCGCCTCGAGCCCCCTGAAGATATCCTCTATCACTGAAAAAGCAACGTTGTTAAGGGAGGACTTGTGGCTCCGGAGCAGGTCAAAGGCTCGCGGGGCGGTGAAAAATCCCATTGCAGACCCTACGCCGGCGTTGGGCGGCACAAGCAAGCGGGGCGATCCCAGCTTCTTCGCCAGCCCATAGGCGTGGACGGGCCCTGCCCCTCCAAAGGCGGCTATCGTTACGATCTTCGGGTTCCCGCCCTTTTCCGCGATGTGCGTCTTTGCTGCTGCCGCCATGGTTTCATTTATCAGGTCATGTATTCCCCAGACGGCCTGGATGAAGGATACCCCGAGGGGCTTCGCGACCTTCTCCTCGATGCCGCGCCGCGCGCCTTCCTTGTCAAGCTTCATCGTGCCCCCGAGGAAGTAGTTCTCGTCAAGATAGCCAAGCAGGAGGTCGGCATCCGTCACGCAGGGGTCTGTGCCTCCACGCCCGTAACAGATAGGTCCGGGTTCGGCACCCGAGCTTTCCGGCCCAACCTGGAGGGTGCCAAGCTTGCTCACCTTCGCGATACTGCCGCCGCCGGCCCCGATCTCCATGAGGTCAACGACCGGCACCTGGATGGTAAGCCCACTGCCCTTCATGAACCGCTGCACCCGTCCCACTTCGAACGTCGGAACAACGCCTGCAACCCCTTTCTGGATGAGGCAGGACTTCGCGGTCGTCCCTCCCATATCAAAGCAGAACATCTCGGGGATATTGAAATGCTTGCCGTAATACTGGCCTGCGATCACTGCCGCTGTCGGCCCCGATTCAATTATCCTGACAGGAAATTCAGCCGCTGTTTCTACAGAGGTGACCCCTCCGCTTGAAAGCATAATAAAGAGCTTGCCCTTAAAACCGATCGACTGGAGCCTTCCCGCCAGCTTTGAAAGGTATCGCCCCGTGAGGGGCTTCACGTATGCATTCGTCGCCGTGGTGCTCGTCCGCTCATACTCCTTGATCTGCGGCAGGACGTGGTATGAGACCGAAGCAGAGACCTGCGGCGCCTCCTGTGCGATAACCTCTTCTATTATCTTTTCGTGGGCGGGGTTCTCAAAAGAATTTATAAGGCAGACAGCGATCGACTCGATGCCCATATCGAGGAGCGCCCTGACCGCTCTTTGCGCCTCTTTCCTGTCCAGCGCCTTCAACACGCTCCCGTCGCTCCGTATCCTCTCGTCCACCTCTACGCGGTACTTCCTCGGAACGAGCGGTTTGGGGAATTCGGCAAATATATCATAGGGGGCATAGCGTATCTCCCGCCCGATCTCAAGGACATCCCTGAAGCCTTTTGTTGTGATAAGCCCCGTTTTTGCGCCCTTTCTCTCGATAATGGAATTGATGACAAGGGTTGTCCCGTGTATCAGCTCGTCAAGCTTCCCGACAAAGTCCGGCGTTGCCTTCTCGAGCGCCCTGATCCCCTCTTCGACCGCGTCGGAAGGGTCCTGGGGCGTGGTAAGGCACTTGCCGGTCATTATCTCTCCTGTCTGGTCGTTGAGCAGGACAAAGTCTGTAAATGTGCCGCCGATATCGCAGCCCAGCCGGTAATACCTATCGTTCATAATATCCCCTTTCTTGGATTCAAGCACTAAATCCTAATATCGAAATCCTAAACAAATTCGAATGTTCAAAATTATCTGATGCGTGAAAAAATTTGAAATTTGAAATTTGAAATTGTTTAGAATTTCGGATTTCGGATTTATAACTTCCATGATATTTTCTCTCTTTATATTAAAACAAACTTGGCTCGTTGAACTCTCCGAAGACCTCCCTGAAAATGCCCGCCATCTCTCCCACGGTGGCATAGGCCTTGCAACATGAAACAAGGTAGGGCATCACGTTCTTTCCGTCCCTGGTGGCCGCCTCCAGGTCCTTCAGCGTCCTCGAGACATCCTTTTCGGAGCGCTCCCTCTTCACCGCGCGAAGGCCCTCTATCTGCTTCTCCGCCGATTCCCAGTTATATTCATGGAGCTCCACGTCCTTCGATTCCCCCTCTTCCCTGTAGATGTTCACTCCCACCTTCAGCAACTCGCCGGATTCAAGGCCTTTTTCGACTTCGTATGCCTGCCTGGCCATGAGCCTCTGGATATGCCCTTCGGAGACCGCCTTAACAATACCTCCGAGCTTTTCGATCTTCCCCATCTCTTCTTCGATCTTCTGTTCCATCTCCTTCGTGATCGTTTCGATAAAGTAGCTCCCGGCGAGAGGATCAACGGTATCGCGAAGCCCCATCTCATCCATAAGGAGCTGGAGGGTGCGGAGAGAGAGCAGTGCCGAGTGGGGCGTGGGGATCGTGTAGGCCTCGTCATAGCTGCACAGCGCCGTTGTCTGCGCCCCGGAGAGGGCGGCAACAAGCCCGTAGTATGCCCCGCGCATGATGTTGTTCTCGGGCTGTTCTTTGGTGAGGCCGTACCCACCGCCGCCGAAGAGCCCACGGAGAAAGAGGTTCTGCGGCTTCTTCACCTTGTATTTTTCCTTCAGGTTCCTCGCCCAAAGCTTTCTGGCAGCCCTGAACTTGGCGATCTGTTCCCACATATTCCCGAAGAAATTAAGGTTGAAGGAAAAATGTCCCACAAAATCGTCGATGTCATACCCCCTCGCGAGGACATTATCTATATAGGCGTTTGCAATAAGGATGGCGCAGGCTATCTCCTGGGCAGGCGTTGCCCCTGATTCCCTGATGTGGTAACCGCAGACGCTTACGGGATTGGTCCTGGGCATGACGGTCATCGAATATTCGATGGTGTCGCCGATGAGCTTCATCGCCGGCTCCACGGGAAAGATCCATGCCCCGCGGCCTATCATCTCTTTCAGGATATCGTTCTGGGGGGTTGCAGAAATTATCTTTGGGTCATACCCGTATTTCTCTGCGACGGCCTGGTACATGGCGAGCATGATCGATGCGACGGCATTGATGGTCAGGCCCGATCCGATCTTGTCCAGCCGTATATCCTTAAAGGCGGTCTCAAAGTCGCGCAGCGTATCCACCGACATCCCGACCCTGCCGACCTCACCCTCTGATATGGGGTCGTCGGAGTCATATCCCATCTGCGTGGGAAGGTCGAAGGCGACGTTCAGCCCTGTCTGGCCGTGAGAGATCATCAGCTTGAACCGTTCATTCGTCTCCTGGGGGGTTCCGAAGCCGGTATACTGCCTCGTGGTCCACGCCCTTGAACGGTACCCGAGCGGGTGTATGCCTCTCGTGTAAGGGTATTCGCCGGGGTCTGCCAGGTCTTTTTCGTACGAGAAGTCTACTCGCTCAAGGTCCTTCGGGGAATAGGAAGGGTTAATGTGGATGCCCGACTCGTATACAACGTCAAGTATCTTGTCCTTTTCGTCCTTTATATAGCGCGCCACTGACATGGTTCCCTCCTATGCGTTTTTCGCGTTTGCAAAAAAATTGATTATTTCCGACATCGGGGTGCCTCCGGGAAATATACCGGCCACTCCCAACTCTTTCAGCTTGGGGATGTCCCTCGAAGGGATAACGCCGCCGACAAAAACGGCCTTGTCGCCGATCCCCTTTTCCCTGATCTTCTGGAAGAGCCGCTGGGTAATGGGGATGTGGGCTCCCGTCATGATGGAAAGGCCTATGAAGTCAACGTCTTCCTGGATCGCGATATTGACGATCTGGTCGATCGTCCTGTGCAGCCCCGAATAGATTACCTCCATGCCCGCATCCTTGAGCGCCAGCGCCACGACCCTTGCGCCCCTGTCGTGTCCATCCAGGCCGGGTTTTGCTATCAACACCTTGATCCTCTTCCCTGCTGCCATGGCATGCCTCCTGAAATTTTTTTATTCCATCGCCTTATGCTGTGTGCTTTCTTTTGCGATCAGCGTCTTCATTACCTCCGATGTCCCCCCTGCGTAGAGAAGAAACCGGGCGTCCCTGTAGTATCTTTCCGCCGGATATTCCACCGCTATGCCGTACGCGCCGTGGATCCGCGCAGCATGGTCCACTACGTAGCATGCGGTCTCGGTCGAAAAGAGCTTGGCGATCGCTGATTCCTTTTTTACTGCCAATCCTTTATCCTTCAGCCATGCCGCGTAATATGTAAGGAGCCATGCGCTCCTGATCCTTGTCTCCATTTCCGCTATCTTGTCCTGTATCAACTGAAAATTTGCTATAGGGCGCCCAAAGGCCTCCCGCCCCCTCGCATACCTGAGGCCTGCATCATACGAGCTTTTTGCAAGCCCAAGGCCAAGGGCGGCGATCATGATCCTGACCTCGCTCAGAAAGGATTCCAGATATTTCAGCCCTTTCCCTTCTTCGCCAAGAAGGTTTTCCTTCGGTATGCGGCACTCGTCAAAGATAAGCTCTACGGCCGATGCGCCGCGCGCCGACATCTTTTCGATCTTTTGTCCTGCAGAAAAGCCGTGCGTACCCTTCTCGACAAGGAAAAAGGTGAGCCCCTTGAGCCCTTTGGATGGACCCGCCAATGCGGCGACGGTAACGAAATCCGCAACATCCCCGCTGGTGATCCAGAGCTTTCTCCCTTTCAGGATATAGCCGTCTCCGTCTCTATGGGCCCTGGTTCGCATTGCTCCAAGGTCGGAACCGCAGTCCGGCTCGGTGAACGCGATGGTCCCTATCTTCTGCCCGCTCATCGCGGGGACCAGGAGCCTCTCCTTTTGTTCTTTTGTCCCGAACCTATGGATGAAATCGGTTCCCATGAGGCACTGCATTGTCGCTGCTGCCGCAAAAGACATGGAAACCTTTGCAATCTCTTCGGCGAGTATCGTAAAAGTTATGCAGTCCCCGCCCATCCCGCCGATCTCCTGAGGATACCTGATGCCGAAATAGCCGAGCCTTCCTATTTCTTCAAAAAGCTCCCTGGGAAATCTGTCCTCTTTGTCGATGGCCGCGGCGTGGGGCGACAGGACCTCCCGCAATGCCCGGCGGACGTTCTCTCTGAAAAAGACCTGCTCTTTTGTGAGATCGAAATCCATGTCCTGTCTTCGATTATGCCTGTCTGCTAAGCCCGGCCGCCTTGCTGTTTCTTTTTGGAATTGCCGGTTCCATGTTTCAGCGCTTCCTTTTTTATCTTCTTTTTAATGATCGTCTTTCCGCGGGTGATGTGTTTTCGTACAAGCCTCTCCACCTTGCCTGCACGTTTCGACTTCATAAGGGCTATCATCTCGCGGTGGTCCTTTATGGAGAGCTCCACCATGCCCTCGTACCGCAGTATGATGATCCTGTAGCGGTAGATATAATCCCTCAGGTCGTTAATGATGGTGTAAAGCCTGGCGCTCTGGGCAATCCTGTAGAGCCTGTCGTGAAATTCGGTATTGAGCCTTATGCACTCTTCGAGATCCCTTCTTTTCAGGCACTGCTCTTCCCTGTTCACGATCTCTTCCAGGAATCTGAGGTCATCGTCTGTGACTCTCGTTGTAGCGAGGTATGCGGCGTAGCCCTCGAGGATGCCGCGAATGCCGAGGATCTCTTCGATGTCCCCGTCCGTAATGGCGCTTACCGCATAGCCGCCCTTGGACAGCTTATGGATGAGGCCTTCTTTTTCAAGCTTCTGGATCGCTTCCCGCACCGGCGTCCTGCTCGTCCCCAGCTCCTCCGCAAGCCGTTCCTCTACAAGCCTTTTGTTCTGCGGCAGCGCCTGGTTCAGGATAGACGCCTTGAGGCTTTTATATACCTGCTCCCTTAAAAACCTCCCCTTTCTGACACTGGCCTGGTCGTACGAGGCTTCCATGTCTCCCCCTGCGTGATCCCCCTTAGATAATTCCTTTTGTTTTCAGCTCTTCCAGCTTTTCCTTCGGATAGCCGAGCTTCTTGCTGTAGATCTCCTCGTTCTGTTCCCCAAAGCGCGGAGGGAAGGGAAGCTTCTTCTCCATCGACTTGATGTAGTTGTTCGTGAACGGAGGGGGCGCGAGGTAGATCGTGGTCCCTGTCTTTGGATCGGTAGAGGTGAGTATCTCGTCTTTCACGTAAGGGTCTTCCAGCACATCGCCGAGGGTGTTGACCTTGGAGATGGGGATCGTGGCCTTGGTGAATAGCGCGATCAGCTCGTCGGTCGTGTATCTCCGGGTTGCCTCTTCAATTGCCTTATTCAGGTTGTCCACATCCTTGATCCTGCCTTCGTTCCTGCCGTATTCGGGTTTTGCAAGGGCCGAGAAGCCTTCTATCTGCAGCATTTTCTCCCACTGGATGTCGTTTCCAACGGCAATATAGGCATAGCTGTCTTTCGTCTTATAGACGCTCACCGGGGCGAAGAACTCATGGGTATTGCCCCGCCTCGTGATCGTTTTGTTAAAGGACTTCGTCTGGGTGATGGGGACGGTCATCCAGGAGACGGTGCTCTGGAACATCGAGAGGTCTATCCTTGTCCCCTCCCCGGTCGTAGCGCGTTTGAAGAGGGCCTTCATGATCAGCCCGTAGGCGTGTTCGCTGGTGCCCATGTCGGGCAGCGGCACACCGAGAACATAAGGCGGGCCGTCCTTGTCGCCCGTGAGGTCCATCAGGCCGCTTCTTGCCTGCAGGATCGGGTCGTAGGCTCCCTCGTTGCTGTCAGGGCCGAATCCCGTCAGCCCTACCCATATGATATCCTTTTTTATCGCTTTTACCGTCTCATAGTCGACCCCGAGCTTCTTGTAGTTGCGCGGGAGCTGGTTTGTGGCGAATATGTCGACGTTCAATTCCACGAGCAGCTTCCTGAATATCTCGTGGCCTTCGGGCGCGCCGAGGTCAAGCGTAATTGCCTGCTTGTTGCAGTTGATGGCAAGAAAATAGGTGTACATCCTGTCTTCGTTAAGCCTGTTCTCGCCAACCCTTCTGTTCGGATCGCCGTATACGGGATGCTCCATGCGGATAACCTTCGCCCCGTCAAGGGAAAGCCTGTATGTGAGGTATGGCAAAACCGTCGCCTGTTCAAGGGACAGAACCGTAATGTTTTTAAAAATTTCATGGTCTTCCATGCGCCCTCCTTTGGATACTGTATACAATTTGATTGATTTCAACTATAGTATCACTGTAAATAATTGTCAAGAATTTTGTATACAAAAATAAACAACAATTGATTTAGGCCCTTTTTTATTGTAGATTAGACGAAACGCAAGCATTCAGCTATTATTATTGAGCTTTTGGCTGCAACGGGGCGTTGCTCCCTGAAGCCCCATGAGTGAAAACTTGCCGTTAAAAGCTGTGGTTTCGGAGGATCAATGAAGGGAATAATATTTAGCGGGATACAGCCTACCGGGGACATCCATCTGGGGAACTATGTCGGCGCCATCAGGCATTGGGCCCATTTAATGGAGGAATACGATTGTATCTTTTCCGTCGTCGATTACCACGCGATTACCGTGGAATACCCCATAGAAGAACTGAAGCAGCGCTCTGTTGAAACAGCGCTCATCCTCATCGCCTGCGGGTTGTCGCCCGAAAAGTGCAGGATCTTTGTCCAGTCCCATGTCCCCGAACACACCGAGCTTGCATGGATATTCAACTGCGTAACGCCCATCGGGGAACTCGAGAGGATGACCCAGTTCAAGGACAAATCGAAGCAGCACCGGGGCAATATCAATATGGGCCTCATGGGCTACCCTGTCCTTCAGGCTGCGGACATCCTTATATATAAGGCAGGGTTCGTGCCTGTCGGCGAAGATCAGGTGCAGCACGTTGAGCTGTCGAGAGAGGTGGCGCGGAAGTTCAACGGCAGGTATGGCGAGATCTTTCCGGAGCCGCAGGTGATACTCTCCAGGGCGCCGAAGATCCTCGGGGTAGACGGCCAGGCAAAGATGTCGAAGACCCTCAACAACTACATCGGGATACTGGAAGACGAGAAGGATGTCTGGGAGAAGCTGCGGACGGCCGTGACGGATGTGAACCGGGTGAGGCGCTCCGATACGGGCAATCCGGAGGTCTGCAACATCTACACGATACACCGGGCGTTCTCAGAGAACGCCGTGCTTCTCGAGATCGACAAGGGCTGCAGGTCCGCTGCCATCGGCTGCATAGACTGCAAGAAGATGCTCTTCGAGAATATCAACAAAGAGCTGGCGCCGGTCCGCGAGAGGGCC
>JAGOOA010000048.1 GCA_017992765.1 Syntrophorhabdaceae bacterium | reverse complement strand
AGGGGAAGATACCGAAACCGATGTTACTCCCCGATACGGTATGGATCAATAGGCCGGTATTAAAGAGTGATGGGAAGATACACTAAATGTTTTGCAAAAGTGTCTCATTTTCATTGACATGTTCCGTAGAAGCAGCATAAAGCCGAGAGCGAAGAGCTGAGAGTAAAACAGCTCATGGCTCATAACAAACTCGATACTCGACCATCTATAATCGATCATCGACGTTCTACGTTCAACGTTAAAACCTGATACATCCCACCAATAATCAGCGGAGAGCCGATCGGTTCATCTGTTTCTTCTAGTCTGTCTGATCACAACCAAAGAAAAAAAGTAAAACTCAATGAACCAGAGGAACCATTTTAACCCCTTAAAACCATTCTATATCTATGAAATGAAAAATACAAACATTTTTTATATGGAGTAGCCGGCGCAGACCGCATTCGCCACCTGCCCGATGAGCGAGTCGGGAGGTATCTCGCTGTATCCCAGGAGCTTGTATTTGTCCTTGATCTTCCCTACAACGGTATCGTGCAGCGTCTTCCCCTCCAGGGTCCTGTAGATCACCCTGAGGGTGACATATTCATATTGCCTGCAGTCGATCCTGTCGAGGATGAGGGAATAGTAGGCGCCGGCGATATTGGGCATCAACATAACCAAGTCATCGTACATCCCCCGGCTGTAGATGAACTTTTCCCAGACCATCGCCTCACCGCTTATGCTTCTCACTGCGGACTTCTTCTCGTAGAACATCTGGCCGTCCTCGTTCTCCCCCACCTTTACCCATTCCTCAGTCGTGTACTGGTATTGCCGGGAAAAAAGGGCAAGCTGGATGGCGCAAAAGAAGCAAAAGAACGCAAGGGAAAAGGCCAGCGCCTGCATGATGCCGTAGTTGTGGGCATCATTCTTCATCATCTTCCTCTTCCCTGCCGGATTCGTATTTACAGGTATCACCGTCCCTGTATGAGTCGCAGGACGGAAGGGGGATGCAGGGCATGTTGTTCAGCGTGCACCACTTCCCGCCTGATGCAAACATCGATATGCCGAGTATGTCAAAAAGGTCGTCCATGGTTCATCTCCGGTTCGTTACCGTCTCCGTATCCTCCCCTTCAGGTTCCAGTCCCTGTCGTAGATCCTGTCGCCGTCTCTCCGGTATTTGAGGCCCCAGTTCCTGTCGTATACCTTGTTGCCGTCTATGCGGTATTTGAAGTTCTGCTTCTCGTCATAGACCTTGCTGCCTTCTACCCTGCCCTTTCGATTCCAGTCCCTGTCGTAGATCCTCCCGTTGTCTTCGATGCGGTATTTCAGGTTCCCGTCCCTGTCGTATATCGCCTCCCCGGCAAAAGAAGGGGAACTGATGAGCAAAGAAAGACCGAGGCCCGCGATCACCAGGCAAACCCTGCTATTCAACTGTGACCTCCGCTGTATCCGATGTACGGCATCCTCTTATTATGAATTATACTCTATTTTATCAGACGGTACTGACAACAGGGTGTCAGAGAGGAAAGAAAATAGGCAAGCCGGCACGGCCCATTGGCGAACGCTAAGAGCCATGCCGGGGGTGCCTGTCTTTGATAATGTAAAAACTATTGGTATCTTAGTTTGGCGCAGTGCGCGGAAGTTTCTCTCCTCTCTTAACAATCTCAACTGCCTGTGCAAAACGGTTATGAAAAGTGCCTTCTGTCAAGGTTGTTGCAATGTTAATAGAGAGCCGGCGTTTTGTAACAACGGTAACCTTCGTATGGTCCTTATCGAAAGGTTCAATCCATGCTCCCATAACCGCTCCCCACGAGACCATGTTCACTCCGCTGCTGGTCAGCATATAGCCTTCATCTTTATGTTCTTCAATTGCATCCGAGCCCTCCCAACGAAAGACGGTTTTGGCGATCTCCCACGCCTGGTCTGGAGTTACAGGATAAATCTTCATTGTTCCTTCAGCGTCCGGGCAATAAAGATGACATCGCTGCCGTAATATCCCCGAATGGTCTCGATAAGGATCTTGTCAAAGACGATCTCGCCGCAGTTGTCCCCCAGAAAGACGATCCGTTTTGCATTGCGAAGCCTTTCCTTTAGCTGTTCTGCGCTTGCAGGGTCCAGCATAAAGCCTTCCAGTTTTTTTATGATCTCTTCCACCGGCTGTTCCGCCGCGATCGTCATTATGTCGATTGCATTCCCTGTGATCGAGAATTTAACAGCCGACGACAGGGGGTCCTGGTCTTTCAGAAGGGACTCTTTGACCAAAGGATAGAGCTGAAGCGCTATATCGTTCTGTCTCTTTTTTACTTCTTTCAGGGGGTCATCAATCCCCGACATCTCGCTGAATATGATCCACAGGCGGCTTATGATCTCAGGTGAAGTGATTCTGAAGTCTTGTGGAGACACCGGTTTTTTTCTTTCAATGGCGTCAGCGAATGACCGTATTTTTTGCTCGTCGTTAAGGGCGATGTCTGCAACCTTCGTGAACATCTTCGTGATGCAGGGGTAGCAATCAGGCCATATGTGCATCGGTGTTCCCCTCCAGGATTCATAAGATCAATTTCATGCTTCACGACTCACTCGTGATCACTTTCAGGAGATTTACCTCGTCAAGGGCTTTTCCTGTCCCTTCGGCAACCGCGGTCAGGGGATTGTCCGCGATGATGACAGGAAGGCGGGTCACTTCCTTGATGAGAAGGTCAAGGTTCCTAAGGAGCGCCCCTCCGCCGCTGATAACAATGCCTTTATCAACGATGTCCGCAGCAAGTTCCGGCGGTGTCTGCTCAAGGGCGATCCGTATGGTTTCTATGATGGCATTGACGGGTTCGGCTATGGCCTCCCGAATCTCCCTTGATGAGATCTCCAGGGCTTTTGGTATCCCGGCGATAAGATCCCTTCCCTTGATCTCCATTGTCGTCTCTTCGCCGTCGAGGTTCGGGTATGCCGAACCGATGGTGATCTTGATGTTCTCCGCAGTCCTCTCGCCGATGAGGAGGTTGTACCTCCGCTTGACGTACTGAACGATCGCCTCTTCGATCTTGTCGCCGGCAATGCGCACGGAGTTGCAGTAGACAATGCCGGCGAGGCTGATGACGGCCACTTCGGTGGTGCCTCCTCCGATGTCGACGATCATGTTGCCGCTCGGCTCGGTAATGGGCAGACCAACGCCGATCGCGGCGGCCATAGGCTCTTCAATAAGATACACCTCCCGCGCCCCCGCTGTTTCTGCGGATTCCCTTACGGCCCGCTTTTCGATGGGAGTGATGGCGGAAGGCACAGAGATGACGATCCTCGGCCTCGCATAGGATTTTTTATTATGTATCTTCTGGATGAAGTACTTGAGCATTGCCTCGGTGATCTCGAAATCGGCAATGGCGCCGTCCTTGAGCGGATGGGTGGCGACGATGTTGCCGGGAGTCTTGCCGAGCATCTTTTTTGCCTCTTCGCCGACGGCGATGACCTTTTTAGCTCCCCGGGAATCCTTGTAAACAGCCACCACAGAGGGTTCATTGGAAACGATGCCTTTGTTTTTTGCGTAAACAAGCGTGTTCGAGGTGCCGAGGTCAATGCCCAGATCTTTTGATATGAATCCAAAGAGCGCTCCGAACATTTCTCCTCCTTCCAAAACAGTTATACTATTTTAAAGCCTTAAAAACAATAAACATAGAGATCAAGAGTCGTTAAGGATGGGTGCAATCTCTCCTTGCAATAGCCTTTTCTATTGTCTACAATGAATGTATCGGACAAAATGGAAGCGCTTATCAAACTTAATGAAAAGGCACAGGCAGATCTGCGTGAACGCGTCAAAGAGCTCTCCTGTCTTTATAATATAGCTCGTCTTGCCACCGAGAGAGATGCCGGGATCAATGAGATGCTGGTAAACATTGTGGAGGATCTTCCGCCCGCCTGGCTGTATCCGGAGGCAGCCTGTGCAAGAATTGTTCTCGACGGCTGTTCGTATTCAACACGGAACTACCGGCAGGGAAAATACCGGCAGCGCGAACCGATCATCATCAACGGAAAACGCCGGGGCCATATCGAGGTCTGCTACCGCGATGAACGACCGAGGCACGATGAGGGGCCATTTCTCAAAGAAGAGAGGCATCTGATCGAGGCGGTAGCGAAAGAGATTGCAATCGTTATAATGCGAAAGGAGGCGGAGCAGGACAGGCTGAGGCTTGAAGAGCAGCTCAGGCATGCCGACAGGCTGGCTACCGTCGGCCAGCTTGCTGCCGGTGTTGCCCATGAACTAAATGAGCCCCTCGGACACATACTCGGTTTTGCCCAGCTTGCACAGAAATGCCACGGGCTTCCCTTGCAGGCGCAGGAGGATATCGGCAAGATACTGGCTACGTCCCTTTATGCCCGCGAGATCGTAAAGAAGCTCCTGATCTTTGCCCGCCAGATCCCGCCGCAACGGGGAAAAGTGAACATCAATAACCTTGTTAATGAGGTTTTTAACTTCCTGGAATCACGGTGCGCAGGCAACGGGATCAATGCAGCCCGCTCCCTCTCGCCCGATATCCCGGAGATAGATGCCGACCCTTCACAACTGAAGCAGGTGTTTGTAAATCTTATCGTCAATGCACTGCAGGCAATGCCGGACGGAGGCGACCTAACGATCTCCACACATAAAGGACATCGGAAAATCCATATTATCGTGGAGGATACCGGAGTCGGCATGGACAGGGAGGTCCTCCAGAAGATATTTACCCCCTTTTTCACAACGAAGGATATAGGACTGGGAACGGGCCTGGGGTTACCGGTAGCCCACGGCATCATTGTTGCCCATCAAGGTTCGATCAGGATCGAAAGTAAAGCAGGACAAGGAACTGTATGCAGGATAGAATTGCCGATCAAAGGATCCAAAAAGGTGCGGGAAAAGACTTGGAGCTCTCCGACAGAAAAGACCGCATCTTAACGGTAGATGATGCACCTGCAACGCTGGAAGTGCTCCGGCGCAACCTTGCATCCGCAGGGTACATAGTATTCACCGCATCCAGCGTTGCTGAAGCCATCAAAATTCTTGACGCCGACCCCGTCGACCTTGTCATCACAGACCTCAAGATGCCCGGCATAAGCGGCGTGCATCTTGTGAGGCACATCCGTGAAAACTTCAGCGATATGGAAGTGATGATCATCACCGGCTACCCCAGCGTGCAGGGGGCGGTCGAAGCGGTGAAGACAGGGGCCGAAGAATACCTGGTAAAGCCCTTTACCGACGATGAGCTTCTTTCCGCTGTAGAACGAACCCTCAAGAAGCTTCACATGCGAAGGGTTGCCCATGCATGCCCGCAGAAAAAGACTTCCGCTCCCCATGGCCTTATCGGTGAATCGCCTGCCATGGATAAGATCAGGGACTTTATCGCAAGAGCTGCCCTGACATCTGCAACCGTGCTTATCTGCGGGGAGAGCGGCACCGGGAAAGAGCTGGTCGCGAGGGCTATCCATTACAGCAGCAAAAGGGTTGCAGCGCCCTTTGTACCGGTCAATTGCGGGGCAATACCCGAAGAGTTGCTTGAAAGCGAGCTCTTCGGGCATATCAAGGGCGCCTTTACCGGGGCGGCAGAGACCCGCGCCGGTTTTTTTCAAACAGCGGACGGGGGCACGATCTTTCTTGATGAGATAAGCGAAACAAGCCTGGCAATGCAGATCAAACTTTTACGGGTCCTCCAGGATAAGGAGGTCTGCATGGTCGGCTCGAGCCGTACAAGGAAGGTCGACGTGAGAATCCTTGCATCCACCAATAAAGACCTTCAAACGCTTGTCCAAAAAGGACTGTTCCGGGAGGACCTCTTTTACCGGATCAATGTGATCACCGCAGACCTCCCTCCTTTGAGGGAGCGGGGAAGCGATATATTGCTTTTGATCCGTTTTTTTTCCAGGAAGTTCTCAGAGGAGCTGGGACGGCCGGCGCCCCGGTTTTCTGATCGGGCGTTGGAGGTTCTCCGGAATTACCACTGGCCGGGGAACGTGAGGGAGCTTGAAAATACGGTGCAGCGCCTTGTCGTTATGACAGACGGGGTCACGGTAGACGCCCCTGATCTCCCCGAGCACATGCGTTTTTCGGCCCTCGGGCACGGGTCTTTCAACCGCACCCTCGCGTCGGTCGAGGCCGAATACATCAGGAATGTTTTAGCCAGTGTAAACGGCAATAAGACCAAGGCGGCAGAGATCCTCGGGATCGACAGAAAGACCCTGCGCGAAAAACTTTCAAAAACGCGAAAAACATATTCATGAAGACGGCCACGAGGACTTGGCTTTCCTCGATCTAACGACAGCGCAAAGGGGAATAATTCCCCGGTGGCGCAGAACTACCCGACGGCAGAGGCCGTCCCCTTTTCTTCGCTGAAAAATACTACTACACGTAACCATGCAAGATGATGTGCGATCAACGGTAATCGCAAGGAGGAAGTCCGCTCTTTCTCCTGATTAAAAAACCGTGGCAGGGAAAGTGCATTTCTTTTAGACAGAAAAACCAACCGAACCGAAGGGGAGGTGTGCATGAAGAGGATGGCCAGGGCAGTGAAGGGAAAGGCAAAGCCTGTTCTTTTCGAAGAGAACATATACCAGGGCCTCTGCCCCTCCTGCGTGAACCTCGAAATATGCTCGTTTGCGAGGAAGTCGGAGGGGCCGGTCTTTTACTGCGAGGAATTTGACGATGACGACGGGTCTGCAAGAAAGAATGTCCGCCGGGTGCAGGGGGGCATCAGCGAAGAAAAGGATTGCAGTGGAAACCATATAGGACTGTGTACAACATGCGAGAACCGGGACGATTGTGTCTTTTCCAGGCACGAAGGCGGTATATGGCATTGTGAAGAGTATCGATAAAGGAACTCCCGGAAAGCAGGGAGAATACATGTGCAGGAGAGAACAATATGGAAACAAAAGATATTCTCAATATAATTCGTAAAGGCAACGGGAAGGCGGGGATCATCTCCATCCTTGAAAACATCCAGGAGAGGTACGCCTATCTGCCCGAAAAGGCGCTGAGGCTTATTGCCAGAGAGACCGGATATCCGCTTGTGGATATCTACGGCGTTGCAACGTTCTACAAGGCATTCAGCCTGAAGCCGCGGGGGAAACACTGCATATCGGCATGCCTTGGCACCGCGTGCCACGTCCGCGGCGCCCAGGCCGTCGTGGATGAATTCAAGCGGCAATTGGATCTGGCGCCGGGCGGGACGACCCCTGACAATGAGATCACCCTTGAAACGGTAAACTGCCTCGGGGCATGCGCTTTGGGCCCGATCGTTGTTTCGGACGGGCACTATTTCGCAAATGTAGCCCCTGGGGATACCAAGGATATAATCCAGGGAACAAAGGACGGGGTGTATGGATCGAACGGGAATGCGAAGATGTATCTCTTTCCCATTGAGGCCGCCTGTCCGCAGTGCAACCGGAGCCTGATGGACAGCGAATATCGCCTTGCGGGTTATCCGTCCATCCGGGTCAATGTTCTGGCGGGAGAGGCGAGGGGATGGGCGAGGCTGCCCTCCCTTTACGGCAATTTTACGAGGATCTACGAGCACGAGATCCCGGATAATACGCTGGTCAAATTTCTCTGCCCCCATTGCGGTTCGAGCCTCCAGGGCAAGGCCGGCTGCATGGAATGCAACGCACCGATGGCGACGGTAAAAGTAAACGGGGGAGGCGGGGTTGTCAGCATCTGTACGCGCACCGGATGCGCCGGGCACATGCTTGAGCTCAACGGAGCTGCGGCATGATGGATGTGCGCAGGGATAAGCTCGCATCAGTAGATGAATTCTTTGCAATGCAGGCGCAGCTCATTGCCCATGACGATCCGGAGATGCCGACCATCGTCATCTCCGCAGGCACCTGCGGCCAGGCAAGCGGCGCAAACGCTTTGATCCGCGTGGCAAAGGGCGAGCTTCTGCAGAAAAAGCTCACAGGCAGGATCCGCCTCCGCATTACGGGCTGCCACGGCTTCTGCGCAATGGAACCGTCCGCGCTTGTGGAGCCCAGGAGGACATTCTATCCGAAGATAAACCCGGACGATATGATAACGATCATTGAGGCGACAGCGAAAGGCGACATCGTCGAAAGGCTGCTTTTTGTCGATCCTGAAACAGGCAGGCGGATCGAGAGAGAGGAAGATATACCCTTTTTTAAAAGACAGCTCAGGACCATCATCGGCCGGAACGAAAAGGTCGACCCCCTTCGCATCGATGATTACATACGCAACGGCGGCTATCAATCTTTCGCGAAGGTCATGTCCGGGCAAGGGCCCCGGTTTGTGCTCGATGAGGTAAAGGCATCGGGGCTGAGAGGGCGGGGTGGAGCGGGGTTTCCCACAGGGCAGAAGTGGGAGCTCTTCGCCTCCCAGAAAAACGGCGCCGCAAAATACCTTATATGCAATGCCGACGAGGGGGACCCCGGCGCTTATATGGACAGAAGCGTCCTGGAGGGCAACCCCCACAGCATCATTGAGGGCATGCTGATAGGCGCCTACGGTACGGGCGCGACGGAGGGCATCATCTACATCCGCACCGAATATCCGCTGGCGATCAAACATCTCAACGTTGCCCTTTCGCAGGCCGGGGAATTGGGCCTGCTCGGTAAGGACATCATGGGAACAGGGTTGTCTTTTGACGTAGAGATCGTGAAGGGAGCAGGCGCGTTTGTCTGCGGTGAAGAGACCGCGTTGATAAGGTCTATCGAGGGCAGGATGGGAGAGCCCCGGCAGAGGCCGCCATTCCCGATCGTGAAAGGACTCTACGGAAAACCTACCATGATAAACAATGTGGAGACCTGGGCGAATATCCCTGTCATAATAAGCTTTGGCGGCCGGTCTTTTGCCGGTGTAGGGACGGAGAGAAGCTCCGGAACAAAGATCTTCAGCCTTGTAGGAAAGATAAAAAACACGGGGCTTGTCGAGGTTCCGATGGGAATGACCATAAGAGAGGTCGTCGGTAATATCGGAGGAGGACCGGCAGAGAACGGAGCAATAAAGGCAATCCAGACCGGGGGCCCATCCGGGGGCTGCATCCCGGCATCGATGTTCGATCTGACGATCGACTATGAAAGCCTGAAAAATGTAGGCTCTATCATGGGGTCCGGCGGCATGATCGTAATGGACGACAAGACCTGCATGGTGGATGTGGCCAAGTACTTCATGAACTTCCTGAAGGACGAGTCCTGCGGAAAATGCTTCACGTGCCGGAAAGGCACCCAGAGGATGTACGAGATACTTGACGATATCTCAAGGGGAAAGGGAAACCTTGAATCTCTTGACCTCCTTGAAGAGCTCGCTGTAACCGTACGGGACACGACCATGTGCGGCCTGGGACAGACGGCGTCAAATCCCGTCCTCTCCACGCTGCGCTACTTCCGGGACGAATACATTGAGCATATCGAAAAGAAGCGTTGTCCGGCAGGGGTATGCAAAGGTCTCGTCACCTATTTTATCAGTGACCGCTGCACAGGATGTATGCTCTGTGTGAAGGCCTGTCCCCAGGGAGCGATCACAGGAAAGAAGAAGCAACGGCACGTTATAGATGCGGACAGGTGCATCAAGTGCGGGAACTGCAGGGACGTTTGTAAGGCAGGCGCCGTAGAAGTGGTATGAGCGGAAGTAAACGATAAAGAAGAGGAGCGCACATGATAAACCTTACATTAAATGGCCTCAACGTCTCCGTTGAAGAGGGGACGACGCTGCTCGAAGCCGCAAATTTTTATGGCTTCCCCATCCCCACGCTGTGCCACAAGGAGGGGCTTACTCCTTACGGGGCGTGCAGGCTTTGCGTGGTGGAGATCGGGGAGGGGGAGGGCGCGAGGCTCGTTTCATCGTGCACCTATCCGGCAGAGGAGGGTCTGAAGGTCCGGACCGCCTCGGAACGGGTCATAAAGGCGCGAAGAATGATTATAGAGCTCCTGCTCGCATCATGTCCGCAGTCGAAAACGATTCAGGACATTGCCTCTCAATATAACGTGCGCCAGCAGCGATTTCGACAGGAATACGAAGACTGCATACTGTGCGGATTGTGCGTGCGCATGTGCAAGGAACAGATGATGGCCAACGCGATCGGATTCCGTGGTCGCGGGACCAACAGGAGCATCGGGACGCCGTTCGATGTTCGTTCGGACGTCTGCAGGCTCTGCGGCGCCTGCATGTATATCTGCCCGGCCTGCGAGCTCCGGTGCACTTACACTGAACCGGAAAAGGCAATATGCGGCGGCTGCGCGAACTTGAGCCCGCCCTGTCTCGAGAAGGAGCAGTTCCACGACATGATGTGCTACATGTCGCCGTGCGCGGCGTGTGAAATAAAAAAAGATTAGCAGAAAGGAGAGCTATACATGTCTTTTTCAAGAATAAACACCTCAAGCGCAACCCTTACCAAGAACAGGACCGAGGAGTCGATAACCCCTGCCTCAGGCATGTGCGTAACCTGCGTCGACGGCTGCATCGGCATGTGCGAAATAGGCAAGTCCGCATACCGCGGCCATGAAGTTATATACCCGCAGCCCTTCGGCGTCATCACCACGGCAGCGGAAAAGAAATATCCTGTCGACTATTCGCATTTCAACATTATGGGCACGGTAGTGGGCGCACAAGGCATAGAGGCCGATAGCGACAAGGCCATCTTCCCGGCGGTAAGCCTTGAGGTCCATATAGGGTATGACAGGGGGATAAGATTTCGTTACCCCTGGATCATCTCCGGCATCGGCTCGACCAACATCGCCAAAAACAACTGGGAGGGGCTTGCGATAGGCTCCGCGCTGTCAGGCACAGGGCTCACCATAGGCGAAAATGTCGTCGGAATGGACCCTGAAGCCGTTTTCAAGGGTGGCAGGATTGTTGATACTGTGGACCTGAAGCGCCGCGTAAAACTGTACAAGGACTATCAGCATGACGGGTACGGTGCGATCATCGTGCAGGCCAATGTGGAAGACAGCCGCTTGAAGGTGCAGGAATACGCCATCGGGGAACTCGGGGTAGAATGCGTGGAGCTCAAGTGGGGCCAGGGCGCAAAGGACATAGGCGGCGAGGTCAAGATAAAGGACCTGAAGAAGGCGCAGATGCTTCAGGAGAGGGGATACATTGTGCTGCCCAACCCCAATGACCCGAATGTGATAAAGGCCTTTGAAATGGGGGCATTCAAGGAGTTCGAGCGGCATTCGAGGGTTGGAATGATAACCGAGGAATCTTTTGCGAAGACCGTGGATGGCCTCCGCAAGGCAGGGGCAAAATATATCTTCCTCAAGACCGGGGCATACCGCCCTGCCGATCTGGCGCGTGCCGTTTCATTCTCGTCAAAATATAAGCTGGACCTTCTTACCGTTGATGCTGCCGGCGGCGGCACAGGGATGAGCCCGTGGCGGATGATGAACGAATGGGGCGTTCCCCCTGTGGAGCTTCACTCGCTTGTGTATCAGTACGCAAAGAGGCTTTCGGAAAAGAAGAGATACCTGCCCGCTATCGCTGTGAACGGCGGATTCGTATTCGAGGATCAGATATTCAAAGGCCTTGCCATGGGCGCGCCCTTTGTGAAGATAGTGGGAATGGCGCGCGCCCCTATAGCTGCGGCAATGGTAGGCAAGACGATAGGCCTGTCTATTGCGGCGCAGCAGGTTCCTGTCTATATAGAGCGGTTCGGCAATACAAAGGACGAGATCTTTGTCACCGCAAGCTCTCTCCGCAAGGAACTGGGAAATGAGGCATTCGAAAAACTGCCCACAGGCGCGATCGGCCTCTATACATACTATGAACGGCTGGCGCAGGGTCTTCGTCAGCTCATGGCCGGGAGCAGGAAGTTTTCCCTGGAGCATATGTCGCGGAACGACCTGGCGGCATTGACCCGTGAAGCGGCCGAGATCAGCAACATCCAGTATATTATGGATGTTGACAGGGCAGAGGTCGAAAAGATACTTTCCTGAAGGCGGCGAGTTTATCGAAGGATTGAGAGAAAGACTCTTATTTCTTAGAGAGCTATTGGATGAAGATGGCTGTATCTTTGTTAGACTGGATTATCACTTTGGTCATTACATAAAAGTAATTCTTGATGAAATATTTGATTACAACTTTGAGAATGCCTGCAATATAATGTCTAGGAACATCCTTCACAATTTATTTTCTTCATTATTGCTTTCAGCGAATTATTTCATCACGTTCTTTGAGCGCTGCAATTTCACTTTCGAGTATACACTTTAAACGTGATGGA
>JAGOOA010000015.1 GCA_017992765.1 Syntrophorhabdaceae bacterium | reverse complement strand
GAAACCATGCGTCGCCTGACGGCTCCGATCAGGGTGGCCGGGTCCATCATAATGACTGGCCGGCTTGCTTCGGAACAGGTGGCCGGGTTGAATCATAACACGTGGCCGACTTCATCGGAATACGCATCTAATATTCAAATTTTGATATGACGTAGAAAATAATCTATCCCAGATCATATAATAAGAGCATGGCGTCGGGATATCCCGGAGCAAACCGTCGTGAGGCAAGGAAGCTCGGTCTTTTGCGAAGCAAAAGTTCCGAAGCCGAACGCGAGCGAATGGAGCCGCAGGAGCGGAATGAGCGTGTTTGCGGGGGATGTTCCGACGACATGCTCATCCTTATGAAGACAAATAACAAAGAGCTGTTGAGAAATATGAAGAAGTGGATTATTCTCTCTCTGTGAAGATCCTGAGTGCGCAATATCTGAAAAGCGTTATCTCCCCGGACAAATCCCTGCAAGGGAAGATGCCCGAGATATCCTTTGTGGGCAGGTCAAACGTGGGAAAATCGTCGATGATCAACAGTCTCGCCGTGCGGAAGATCGCAAAGACGAGCTCCACGCCGGGGGCCACGAGGCTCATCAATCTTTACCACATTGAATATGAACACGCGGGTGCGAGGCAGCAGATCGTCTTCTCCGACTTCCCGGGATTCGGATACGCCAAGGTATCGAAGTCAATGCAGCAAGGCTGGCAGGAGATGATAGAGGGCTACATCGAGGGCAACCAGGCGATAAAAAGGATCATCTGGGTCTACGATGTAAGGAGAGAACCTGACCATCTCGATGAAATGCTGCTGGAATGGTTCTTTGACCAGAAGCTGCCATTCTCGGTTGTCTTGACCAAGACCGACAAGGAGAGCAGGGGCTATGCTGCGAACAAGAAGAGACTATTCAGGCAATACGTGAAGGAAGACATCGAGATCCTCATCTTTTCCGCAAAGACAGGGGAGGGGAGAAAAGAACTGCTGGCCCATATACTTGATGCCGGATGATGAACCCGTGAGGCGTAAGTCGTAAGGCGTTAGGCGTAATGAGGAAAGACGCATTGCCTGTCTTTAATACTCCTCACCTGATGCTTTATAGAATCAAAGAGCAAGCTATTGTTATCGAGTATCAATAATTATTATAATATATTACCTCAAATCCTTAAGAGTATATATTGATTTAAACATGTAACCTTTTGATTCTATAGCTTCTTTACCTCCTTCAAGCCTGTCCAATAAGGCAATAACCCCCTTTACTTTGTAGCCTTCCTGTTCCGTCACCTCTATCGCTTTCAACGAAGAGCCTGCCGTGGTCACCACATCCTCGAGGATGATCACGTGCATCCCCTTCTTGAGGTTCTTTGCCCCTTCGATCCAGAGGTTCCTCCCGTGGCCCTTGGGCTCCTTTCTGATAAAAAAGCCGAAAAGGTTGTCTTTGCAGCTGCATGACGCGAGGACGGTAGCGCATACGAGAGGGTCTGCCCCGATGCTTACGCCGCCGACGGCCTCGATATTGGGTATTTCTTTTACCATGTTGTACATGATGTAGCCCGTTAGGTACATGCCTTCGGGGTTCAGCGTAGTTTCCCGTGCGTCAATGTAGTAAGAGCTTTTTTTACCGCTTTTAAGAATAAATTCGCCTTCTTCATAAGAGAGGGACTTTAAAATGTTGAGCAGCACTTCTCTTGCTTCTTCCAAATAGTCCATGTTCACCTCTTCGAAAATAATTCCATCTGTTCGAGCTCCATGCCCCATGGGAACTTTGATGGGTATTTACCTGAAAAACAAGCATCGCAAAAGGTATAATTATCGCTGCCGACGGCCCTTCTCAAGCTTTCCGTGGTCAGATAGCGGAGGGTGTCTGACCCCATGTATTTGTTGATCTCCCTGACAGTATGCGACGAGGCTATGAGCTCGGTCCTTGAAGGCGTGTCAATGCCATAGAAGCAGGGATGGGTGGTCGGCGGAGAGCTGACCCTGAAGTGTATCTCCTTCGCACCGTATTGCCGCAGCATCTTTATGATCTTCCTGCCGGTGGTGGCCCTCACGATGGAGTCGTCGATAACGATGATCCTTTTTCCTTTAACGATGTCGTGGACCGCATTCAGCTTCAGCTTTACGCCGAAGTGCCTGATCGACTCCTCGGGCTCTATGAAGGTCCTGCCTACGTAGTGGTTCCTGATGAGCCCGAGCTCAAAGGGGAGCCCGGTTTCCTGGGAATAGCCTATCGCTGCCCCTATGCCGGAATCGGGTATGGCTATCACCATATCCGCATCTACGTGGGTGTCTTTTGCGAGCTGTCTTCCCAGGTCCTTTCTGACAGAGTATACCGTTTCCCCGAACATAAAGCTGTCGGGCCTTGCGAAATAGATATATTCAAAGATACAGAACTGCGGATCCGTTTTTTTAAAAGGTTTGTAGCTTTTCATGCCATTGTGGCTGATATGGATGATCTCGCCGGGTTCGACCTCACGCATATACCTGGCGCCCATGAGGTCGAAGGCACAGGTCTCACTCGATACCGCGTAGGCATCCTTGATCTTTCCAAGGGCGAGGGGCCTGAATCCCAGGGGATCCCTGGCAACGATAAGCTCCTTGTTGGTAAGGAGGACCAGGGAGTATGAGCCTTCGATTCTTTTAAGGGCGCTGGTGAGCCTCTCTAGGGTCGAATTCTCATGGGAAAGGGCAATAAGGTGTATGATGACCTCGGTATCCGTTGTTGACTGGAAGATGGACCCGTAGTTTTGAAGCTCATCCTTGATGATCCTGGCGTTGGTAAGGTTCCCGTTATGGGCGATCGCGAGATAGCCCTGTGAATATTCAACAGAAAGAGGCTGCGCATTCCCGATGTTGCTTGACCCGGCAGTGGAATAGCGGACGTGCCCGACCGCCGCGTTGCCTTTGAGCTTTTGCAGGACATCGGCGTCAAAGATGTCGGATACAAGCCCCATCTCCCTGTGGGTTGTGACGGTATAGCCGTCGGTGCTTGATATGCCGGCGCTTTCCTGGCCCCTGTGCTGGAGGGCGTGGAGTCCGAGGTAGGTCAGGTTTGCCGCGTCCTTATGATTGAATATCCCGAATATCCCGCACATACATTCTCCAACGACTGATAAAGGTGAAAGGTGAAAAGTGAAAAGTGAAAAGTGAAAGACAAAGAGAACAATTTTCTTCTACCCTTCTGCTGAACGCGTTACGGCGAAGGGTTTTCTTTATAATTCTTCCGATATACGATATACGATATACGATATACGATTTATTATGAGCCATCAGCTTCCTTCTCAAGCAAGCCCGTCTCTTTTGTAAAGAACCCAATGATCTCTTCGTCGAAAAGATACAAGGAAATTTCCTTCAACGATGGAGCGCTGCCTTTAAGGAACGCCGCGATCTCTTCGATGATGATCTTTGCGCACTCTGCCTTGGGGAAGCCGAAGATTCCCGCGCTTATGGCGGGCATCGCGATCGACCTGAAGCCCTTTGATGCGGCCGTGCTCAATATGCTCCGGACCGCATTCCTCAGCTTGTTGTGCTCGTCGCCTTCTCCCCATCGTGGGCCTACGGCGTGGATCACGTACCGCGCCTTGAGCTTCCCGCCTGACGTGACGGCGCATCCGCCAACGGGAACATAGCCGATCGCGTTGCTTTCTTCCTGTATGACGGGGCCGCCCTTCCTTGCGATCGCCCCCGCGACGCCCCCGCCGTGCTGGAGGTATGAGTTCGCCGCGTTGACTATGGCGTCGGCGCCGCTTTCGGTGAGGTCGCCTTTGATGATGCTGATCTTTGTTCCTTTTATGGAGACTTCTTTAAGGATATTCATACATTGACCATGATAGTACTTCGAAGGCAGCCTTTGTTTCCTTTAAAAGGGCACAATAGTATTGTAATATAAAATTCTGAAAATGGAAAAGAAAAATGATTAATAATATACTGGCGACGCCCGTGATCAATATTAAGGGCATCGGCCCGAAAATTGCAGAGACCCTTGGGAAAAAAGGGGTCAGGACCGTTGAGGACCTGCTTTACTTTCTGCCGGTAAAGTACATTGACAGGCGCCACCTGTCAAAGATCGGGCTGATCGGGGAAGGGCAGCGGGTCAATATTATTGCGCGCGTCATCCGATACAGGTCGCTTTTTTACCGCCATTCGCGCAAAAAGGGCTTTGAGGCGGTCGTTGGCGATGATACGGGGCAGATATCCCTGAAGTGGTTTCAATGGTTCCCACAGTACCTTAAAAACGTCTGCAAGAAGGGCAATATCCTCTTTCTCTCGGGCGAGGTGACCAGGTTCGGGAGTGTGCTCCAGATGGTCCACCCCGACATAACGATACTCGATGAAGAGCCCGATGCCGGCGATCACACAAGGGTGGTCCCTGTTTATTCTGAAGTAGAGGGGGTCAGACAGGGCGCCCTGAGAAAGATCATGGCCCGTGTCGTGGCGGAATACGGGGCACATATCGGCAGCGTTATTCCCGCGGGCATTGAAACAGTTGAAAGCCTGAGCACCCTGAGAAGCTCCTTTCTCTCGCTCCACCTGCCGGACGATTACTTCGAAGGGGGCAGGACAAGAAACCCCTTCCTGGAAAGGATCATACTGGAAGAGTATGTGATCTTCCAGAGCGCCCTTTTGATCAGGAAGAGAGAGGTTGAATCGGAGAAAGGGATAAGGTTTTGCTCCGACGGAGGTTATTACAACAGGTTCTTAAAAGGCCTTGATTTTGACCTTACGGAGGCTCAGCAAAGAGTCGCCGCCGAGATCAACGATGACATGGTGCGCGATAATCCGATGAACAGGCTCCTCCAGGGCGATGTGGGATCGGGAAAAACCGTGTGTGCCGTATTGGCCGCGCTAAGGGCGGTTGACAGCGGTTACCAGGTCGCATTTATGGCGCCGACGGAGATCCTTGCGGAACAGCACTACCTTACCGTCCATAAGCCTCTTGAGATGATGGGCATCCCGGTTGTCCTCCTGAGGGGCAACCTCGGAAGGGATAGGGGCAGCGTTCTGAAAAAGATCGCGGAAGGGGCGATAACCGTCGTAGTAGGCACCCATGCCGTCATCCAGCAGGATGTGAAATTCAGAGACCTCGGGCTCGTGATCATCGACGAACAGCACAGGTTCGGCGTGCTGCAAAGGAAATTGTTGAAGGACAAGGGCCTTACGCCGGATGTCCTCATGATGACGGCGACGCCCATCCCGAGGACGTTGTCCATGGTCGTCTACGGCGACCTCGACGTGTCGCTCATCGACGAGATGCCGAAGGGGAGGCAGAAGATCCGGACGAAGGTGTACACGGAGAAGGACAAGGATGCCGTCTATGAATTGGTCGGAAAAGAGGCCATGGCAGGCAGGCAGGCATATATCGTCTATCCCCTCGTTGAGGAATCGGAAAAGATGGAGCTCCTCAATGCCACGGAGATGGCCGGCCATCTGCAGAAGGCCGTGTTCCCGTCGTTCAAGGTGGGCCTTCTCCACGGCAGGATGAAGGCCGAGGAAAAAGAAGAGATCATGCTTCAGTTCAAGAACAGGTCGATAGACATCCTCGTATGTACTACGGTGATAGAGGTAGGTATCGATGTGCCCAACGCAACGATGATCGTCGTCGAGCATGCGGAGAGGTTCGGCCTTTCGCAGCTTCACCAGCTTCGCGGAAGGGTGGGCAGGGGCATCCATCCTTCGCAATGCATCCTTGTTGCCGGCGAAAAGAGGACCGGCATAGCTGCGAAAAGGCTGAAGATCATGGAGGAGACCACGGACGGCTTCAAGATCGCGGAAGAGGATATGAGGATAAGAGGGGTGGGCGATATGCTCGGGGTGAGACAATCGGGGATACCAAAATTCAGGGCAGGTGATATAATAAGGGATATGGATATTATGCTCCGCGCCCGCAAAATTGCAGGGACGATGCTTGATCGGGCCCGCGAAGAAGATATGGCAAGGCTGAAGGTCATTATATCGAATCGATGGAACAATGAATTGAATTTTTCCGATATTGCATAAGGTCCACATTGCAAAGGGGGTTGTGGCTATGGCAAAAAAAGGGAGCTCAGTGAAGGCGCGAAGAAAGGCCAAGATAGTCTGTACCATAGGCCCCGTGTCAGCGAGCGACAAGATGATAGAAAAGTTGATGCTCGCCGGGATGGACGTGGCGCGGCTCAACTTCTCTCATGGCGACCATCAATTTCACGGCCAGCTGATAGAGAGGATCAGGAGGATCGCGGCCAAACTTGACAGGCACGTGGCTATACTTCAGGACCTCCAGGGGATCAAGATCAGGGTAGGCGAACTTCGCGATGGAAAGGCCCATCTGGTGAAAGGCGGAGAATTGACCATCAGGACAGGGAAGGGCACAGGAGACGACAAGGGCATATACATCGACTTTCCATGGCTGATCGAGGACGCAAAAATAGGGGACGTTATACTCCTCGACGACGGCCTGATAGCCCTTGAGGTGCTGAAAAAGTCCAAAGGCTCTTTGACGGCCTCTGTTGTGGAAGGCGGAGTACTGAAGGAGAGAAAAGGGGTGAACCTTCCCAATATGAAGGTCAGCGCGCCCTTCTTTACGGATAAGGACCGCCAGGACCTTGAATTCGGGATCACGATGAACGTTGATTATGTGGCGCTGTCCTTTGTGAGGAGCGTGAACGATGTTCTTGCGGTAAAAAGGTGGCTTGAGAAGAAGGGCGCCAGCATGCCGCTGATCGCGAAAATAGAGAAGGGCGAGGCGATCAGGGACATTGACAGGATACTCGACGAGGTTGACGGGCTGATGGTCGCGAGGGGCGACCTCGGGGTCGAGATGCCCCTCGAAGAGGTGCCCATGTTCCAGAAGATGCTTATAGAAAAGGCGAACAGAAAGGGGCGCCTTGTCATTACGGCAACGCAGATGCTCGAGTCAATGACCCAGCACATGAGGCCTACGAGGGCCGAGACGACGGACGTAGCGAACGCCGTCATCGACGGGACCGATGCCCTCATGCTCTCCGCAGAAACCTCTGCGGGCAAGTATCCCTTCGAGTCGGTGAAGGTAATGGACAGGATCATCGCCTTCACCGAGAATTCACAGGCAGGCGCAACGCAGCAGAGAGAGAACGTGCCGATCGGCAACGTGATCCGGGAATTCTCGGGCGCCGTAGCCCATGCCGCGTCCAAGGCTGCCGAGGAGGTCAGCGCCCGCTGGATAGTAGTATTCACGAGGTCAGGATTTACGGCGCGCCTTATCTCAAAGTTCAGGCCGAAGACGCCGGTTATCGCCTTTTCGCCGGAGCACGAGGTGGTCAGGCAGATGGCATTATACTGGGGCGTGACGCCATTTCCGGTCGAGCATTTTGTCAATACCGACGACCTGATCAGGGGCGTCGATTCGACGCTCGTCAAGCTTGGCTACGCGAAAAAGGGGGACAGGGTCATCATCGTTGCGAGCCACCCGCCGTCGGTATCGGGGAAGACGAACCTGATGAAGATGCACCAGCTGGCCTGACCCGAACCTCCGATCACGTTGAAAACAGCCTTTCCCCCCTCTCCCTGACCCTCTCCCGCGAAGGGGAGAGGGAATAGCGACACCCCGAAGCGCTACGCAGGCAATTGTTGAGAGTTGAGCAATTCGTGATTCGGATTTGGTTAGAAAATATCGTAATCAGGGTTCGAAGGCGTCGATGCCTACCCTGTCGAGGCTGGCCAGCTTTTCTATGAGGAAGGGGATGTCGTCTTTCCGGTCAAAGACGCTCCCGTGCTGGGGGGCGATACGGTCGATATCCAGAGAGCTTATCTGGCGCATGGCAAAACGCAATACCTTCCCTGAAGGCATTATCTCCCTATGGAAGTTGATGATGTCCGGCAAAGGGCAATAAGGCCTTTCATTGATACAGTGTTCGTAATCCTCACAGGTGCGGCATTCATCGGTCAAACGGGTGAACAATTCCCATTGTCTTGAGAAGCTTCCGAAAAGGTCGCTGGTGAAAAGCGTCTTCGTCTTTTTATCGAAAGTAACGAAGCTGCCGGGGCAATGGGCGTGAGGCGTTTTGATGAACGTTAGCTCCCTGCCGTTAAGTTCCAGGGTGAGATTCAGGTTGTCGATGGTTTCCAAAAGTTTATGTTTGTCGCTGTCGATATAATAATTGATGAAAACATTGTTATGTACATCAGAAAGGATCATGAGGCGTTTGTTCCTGCACATGTCGACGACATTGGGCATTGAGCCGCAGAGGTCAGGGTCGAAGTGCTGATAGATCAGGGCCACTATATTGTCAGGGTCGATCCCTGTCTGCAGTATCTTCATCATGACCGTCGCGAAATCAGGCCTGCTCCCGGCGTCTATGAGGATCGCTTCGTCTTCCTCAACGATCAGATAGGGATTGCAGTGGAGATTAGTGCTTTCATCATAAAAACCTACCCAGTATATCCCCTCAGCGATCTGTATAGGTCTGTCATATTCTTTGAGATTATTTTTCATTGGTTTTATACCTCTTTTACCACAAGATAGGCCTTCATGCTTGCCTTGTTCTTAAGGCTAATCTCCCCCCTTTCCTCAAAAACAAAGAAACCCTGAGCGCCCCCGTAAGTAGCCTCGGAGACATTCACCCGCCCCGGGACCCCTGATGATTCAAACCTTGAAGCGATGTTGACATTATCGCCGAACACGTCGAACTGCATGCGTTCCTTTCCCACAACGCCTGCAACCACCTTCCCGGTGTGGATCCCGATGCGCATCTGAAAATGCTGATCAGAATCTCTGTTGAACTGATCGAGAAATCTTAAAAAGGCAAGGGCAGACCGAATTGCCATAACGGCATGCCCGTCATATGCATTGGGAGCCCCGAAGACGGCCATGTAGGCATCGCCGATCGTCTTGATCTTTGTCCCCCGGAAGCTGTTCACAATATCGTCGAATTTTTTAAATATTTTGTCCAGGGTGTCCACGAGGTGCTCGCCGGACATCCTTTCTGCGAGATGGGTGAAGCCGACAATGTCGGTGAAGAGGATGGTGCATTCGCAGGAACGCGGGGGATAGGCCCAATGATACTTGATCTCCTCGGCGACCTCCCCGGGGAGCGTATTTTTCAATAAGCCGTCAACGCGCTTCTCAAGGGCCACATATTTTTTGACGAGCTCTTTGAGGAGCCTTTTCTGTATGTTGTCGTCCTCGATGACGGCGAGGGACCCGATGTATTCGCGCAGGAGCATGTCTGTCGATCCGGTTTCGCTCTCGCAGCTTCTGCAGAATTCAACGATCGAT
Source organism: Syntrophorhabdaceae bacterium (assembly GCA_017992765.1). Taxonomy (GTDB): domain Bacteria; phylum Desulfobacterota; class Syntrophorhabdia; order Syntrophorhabdales; family Syntrophorhabdaceae; genus UBA5609. The sequence continues at coordinate 45,829 of JAGOOA010000015.1, read as the reverse complement.
CCTTTTTTTATTTTTGACATTAGCGTTCCCGGCACCTGCGCTCGAGGATTGCCTTGTGTTCCTCTGTCTCCGAAATGATTTCCCCTATCAACGTTTTAAACTCTATATCGTCGGTCTTGACGATCTCGCCATAGCGGTTTTCAAGAAGTGAATTTTCTATGTCCCGCGCGATGAAGCAGGCCTTGTTTACGTCGATCTCGCCGTTTATGAGTTTGCTGATATAGTTTTTTACGCCGTCGTTAAAGGTTTTGATCGCAAAGATGTTAAATGGCCTGCCCTTTTCGAAACGCTCCGGTTTTGTTGATATGACGTCGATCATCTTTTTTATATTTTCGCTATGCCTTATCTCGGCCTTGCTGATCCCGTCCCAGAAGGCGGAAGCGCCCTGTGAAAGCTCGCTGCATGCTGCATAGAATCTGCTTATGGTCAGCTCGGTTTCTGACATGGCAGCGAGAACTTCCAGTATCCCTTTCAGATCGCCCGAAGTCTTTATGTCCATTCGCTGTCTCCTTGGTGTATTAATAATATCATAACTGTTCATTATCCAGATAGAGATCTTTATTTCCCGTGAACGTTCTCCCCTTGATCTTTTCGAACAGCTCAACGGCGTCAAGGGCAAAGAGAGGGCCGATCTCTATCCTCGCATCGGGACCAACATCAGCGCCTGCCTTTTGCAGCCAGCTCCTGTAAAGGCCGACCATGGCTTTCCGGACAGTCTCCGGCGAGTCAGGGCCGGATTTATTTTTGACAGGGGCAAACTCCTCTTCCCTCACGACCTCCATGCAGCAGGTCTTGCCTGCGAAGGGGATCGCGTCAAATACGAAGGTCTCGAACTTCCATACGTCTGCGGTGAAGCGCTTTCCGGTGTGGTCGGTGTATTCAATAGCCTTTTGCGCGCAATGGTAAGGCAAGACGAAGCCATGGCCTGTAAGGCGCTGAATAAATCCGAGGGAAAATATATGTATCGCCGTGTTGCCGGCCCAGTACAGGATGTCGCCGTCTTCATCAAGCGCAGACATGTAGCCTTCGCCTATGTCGCTATACTCAACCACGGCGTCTCTGCCGTTTGCATAGACGTAAAGGCCTACCTTTTCGTTGATATCCCGCCTCCTGACAACCTTTGTGGAGGCGTCGGCGCCCGTCATTGTGTGGAGGCCGAGGAAAACAGGATCAGCGATCTTTACAAGAGGGTTGTCGACCTGGCAATAGAAGAGCTCCTCGTACCCCAATTCTGTTAATTTTTCCAGGAGGCCGCAGTCATGGAGCGCCTTCAGGGACCCGCCGTGGCCGTCCGGATTGGCCACAAAACTGCCGTCATTTTTTAACAGCAGCCTGCCGTCCGGGGTGATCGTGGGAAGCATCCCCTGCTGAAAAAAATAAACCGCCTCCGGATCGAGGCCGAAAAAACTATGGGCATGAAAAAAACCGATGGTATCCTTATGGTTCTCCCGGCTTGTCATGATGAGCAGGGGGATGGTCGTTCCGTAACGTCGTGAAAGCGATATTACCTGCTCTGCAAAAAGCTGAAATAGCGTTTTGCTTTTTATCGGCGAGATAGGGAACGTCCCCTTTGGCCCTTCGTAGCCCAGCCGTGAACCCTGGCCTCCGGCTACAATGAGAACGGCCGCCTTCTGCTGTCTGATCATCGCTTCACCGGCAGCGCAGGCTTCATCGATGATTTTTTGCTCCCTGTCGTTTTTTGGGATAGTGATCACCTGCGGCGGCTCGAACGTTCTTTCCATGGCCGCCGCGTCTTTCTTTGAGTGAAATTCTTTATAGAGCTCAAAGGCAAGGTGCACATCGCACTGATTGGTCTTGTGAAGAAGATCGCGTTTATGCTGAGAAGATAACCCGCGATAATGGTCAACAAGATGATCCTGGCCATATTGTTGCAAAAGGTGAAGCAGTTCTTGTTCCGTCATTTCAACAAGCTCATTGTTTAAAGAATCTTAATTTTTATAATGGAAATATTTACGCATAGTCAATGTATTTTTTCCGCCATCTGACCGGTATGCTACCTCATCCATAACAGAATCTATGATAAAAAGACCCATCCCGTGTTCCGGGATCATAACAAGGTTCCCGGCATCAAAGTTTAAACGAGGCGGACCTTGAGAGTCCATTTTTATCCCCCAGTCGCTTATCTCAAAGGATATGCAGTCCTTTGAATAGGTTATGTTGATCTCCACGGCATTTCCCGCTTCGGAGTTATAGGCATGCTTGATAGCATTATTGACCGCTTCAACGACGCATAGCTCGAGGTAATACGCGTCTGCCTCGCTCAAAGAAAGGTAGCTGCATATCCCGCGTACTGCAACGCCCGCAAGGGAGACGTTATCAAGGGTGCTGTCGATCAAAAAGGTGATCTTTTTCTGCGGCATCGGTTCGGGCATAACTATTTTCGGGGCTCACATCTTCGAAAGGGCCTGGATCGCTTCCTGCTCGGAGGAAAAGATCTGAAACACCTTGTTCATCCTGGTCAGGCGGAAAAGGCCCATCACGGTCTCCTGTAAACCGGAAATGACAAGATCGCCGTTGCCCCCTATAGCCTTAAGGCTGGAGACGATCGCCCCGAGGCCGCTGCTGTCAATGAAATCTACATTCACCAGATCGAGGATTATCTTTGTGTTTCCCTCGTTGATCCAGTCGACCATTTTGCCCTTGAACTCCGTCGCAACCGATGCGTCGATCCTTTTCTCTGACGGCTTAACGATCAGCACGCCGCCCGTCTTAACGCTCTCTAAATGCATACGAATCCTCCTGATATATCGTATATAGTATGTCGCATATCGAATATAGAACGACCAAATGACAAATTTGGGATGAACGCGCCATCATACGGCCGTGCCTTTGTATTCGATGGCGATAAGCGTTATGTCGTCCTGAAATTCTCTTCCTTTACCGAAATCAACAATTGAATGAAGGATGCCGTCAAGCAGCGCTTCAACGTTTTCTTTTCGTGACCTGTTCAGGATAGAAGAGAGGCGGTCCTCTCCGAAATATTCTCCGTCGTTGTTCTGATACTCAATAATACCGTCGGTATAGAGAATGACCTTGTCTCCTTTTTGCAGGGTGATCTGCTCTTCCTCAAAGGGCACAATATTGTTCATCCCTATAATAGTGCCGCCCTTATCAAGATATTTGCTGTTGCCGTTTGAGCGCATAATGATCGGGGCAGGGTGGGCGGCATTGCCGTATATGAGATCCCCCGTTTTTGTGTCTATGATCAGGTAAACGATGGTGAAATATTTATCGAACCTCTCTATGGGGTATTCGTGGTCGAGGGCTTCGAGAACTGCCTTTGGGGATATTATTTCGTAGCCGGGCGGCCTGGATGTCTTCTTCTTTGTGACGTTCCCGCTGTCGGGGTTCAATGCCTGCGAAACGGAAACGGTTATGAGCGCCGAAGGCACGCCGTGGCCGCTGACATCCACCATGTAGATGCCCACGTGAGATTCGTCAAGACGAAATACGTTAAAGATATCGCCTCCGATCATATAAGAGGGCATGAATTTCCATGCAATGGCGAGATTCTTTATATCGGGCATGCTCTTAGGAAAAAGGCTCTGCTGGATACCTGCCGCTGCCTTCAGGTCATCGTCAAGGCGTTTTTGCTTGTCGGTAAGCTCGATGTTCGTTCTCACCAGTTCCCTTGTGAGCCTCCTTATTTTAAGCTGGTTCTCGACGCGCGCCAGGACCTCCCCTCTGTCAAAGGGTTTTGTGATATAGTCAGATCCGCCTATTTCGAGGCCCCGGACCTTGTCGGCAGCATCTGACTTGGCAGATAAAAAAATGACCGGTATGTCTGCGGCAGCATCCATTCTCTTAACGGTTTCGCAGACCTCGAATCCGCTGATGCCGGGCATTACGATGTCGAGAAGGACAAGGTCGGGCATAAGTCCGGAGATATCACGGAGGGCCTTGTCGCCGTCGGCGGCCTCGACGACCTCGTATCCTGCCGCCTTTAATATACGCCGCAAAAGTATCCGTATATCTTCGCTGTCATCAACGATCAGTATCTTTTCTTTCATCAGCCGTATTAGGTAATATTACAGATGTTTTTTTAAATAATACAGTTTTTTTTTCGCCTGATATAGCAATTTTGAGACTGGCAATGTATCATATACGTAAGGGTTGTCCGTATAAATGGTTGAAGCTATCGAAAGAAGGCGAGAAGGGAGGTTTGACATCGGGTCAATAAACCTCCCGTTCCTGGGCACGCGGGAAGAGGACCATTCATGTTTCCAATATATTGTCATTGATATAAGCAGGGGAGGGATCAAGTTCGTCGTGCCGAACTGGGTTGTCAACAGGACGAAGATACAAAAGAATGATGTAATAAATTTCCATTTGCCCCTGCATATCAAGGACAACTACTACAACCAAAGCGTCATTTTATGGACAAAGTGGGATGAGGCATCTCAGGGAGAGCTTTGCGGCGCCCGCTTGAGCAGCATGGAGCAACCGCAATACCCGGCATTCATCTCCATCGAACCTTCATCGATCTCTGTTAATTTTAATTATTTTGAGACAGACAGCAATGTGCTGTTAAACGTTATCAAAGATGCCGCTTTTCTGAAAAGAGGCGTGGACATTTACCTGGAGCACCTGATCACTTTCTTTTCCAGGATCTCCGGGTATCCCCAGGAAGAATATCCCCAGCTCAAGGAGTCCCTGCTTATTGACATCCACAAAAGGGTCAAAGAGCATTGTGCTGAATTGGAAGCGCTTTATGAAAAGATCAAGGATAAAACCATACCCCAGTCTGAGACCGCGAAGTACATTGATCTTGAAGAGCTAAGGCCGATCATCGAATCCGAGATATATATAGAGCTTTTCAAGATAGCATTTTCAAACGAAAGCGTGATGTCCTATCTCAACGCGATCAAAAACCTTGAAAAAAGGCTTTACTCAAATTACAACACCGTAGTGCTGCTGTATATACATTCACTATAAAGGCAGCCGTCAGCAGTCAGCATACAGCCGTCAGCTGAAGCAAAAAGGTCCTTATAGGCTTTGGGCTGAAAGCTGATAGCTGAATTTATATTATTCATACTTGATTGTAATATTGCGCAGGTATGTGGACAGTTCCTCTACCTGTTCCGTGATGACCTTTTTGTCCATCTTTTTCGCCGCCTCTTCGATCCTTTTCCCGATCTCTGTTATTGCGGCGAATCCGTAGCCGCCGCCGCTGCCTTTCATGCTGTGGCCCAGTATCCTTATCGTTTCAAAGTCGTTTTTTATGAGGGCTTCCTCTATTGATGCGATATCCCTGAGCCTGTTTTCAAGATAGCCCGGAATGAGGTCTTCAAGGTCTTTGTCTATTGAGATGGTATTGTCGTCCATGGCGCCTTACCCCTTGTTAACTATCTTTTGGTCTTTTCCCAAAGTTTTTTTGGAATATGCCGCTATAGCATATAACAGGTCGTTCTTTTTGATCGGCTTTGTCAGATGGCCGCTGCAGCCCGCGTCATAACTTTTCCGTATTTCTTCCTGAAGGGCGTAAGCGGTGAGGGCGAGCACAGGGGTGGGTTCCCGTTTATTCGATCTTTCCCAGTCCCGTATCTCTTTTGTAGCTGCGTAGCCATCCATCACAGGCATCTGGATATCCATGAGGATGAGGTCGTATGGCGCGGTCTTGTATTGCTCAACTGCGGCAAGCCCATTGTTTGCCGTATCGATCACATAGGGCGTCTTTTTCAGGAACGACCTGATGAGGAGCCTGTTGTCCTCGGAATCGTCCACGAGGAGTATGCGCAGCGGCCTTAATACTTCACGTTCGGGCACTGGGGCAACGACAGGTTCCGCCTTCAGCTTTTCCACCTGAAGCTGAAAGCCGGCGGTAAAATAGAATGTGCTTCCCGCGCCGACGGCGCTTGTAACCCATATCCTGCCTCCCATGAGCTTGACGAGGCGCTTTGATATGGCCAACCCGAGCCCCGTTCCTCCATATTTCCTTGTCGTCGACGAATCGGCCTGTGTAAATTTTTCAAATATCTTGTTGACCTTATCTTCCGGTATACCGATACCGGTATCGCGAATTGAAAACAGAAGAGTTCCCGCATCGGAGCTTTCTTTGCGTACTTCCAAAGCCACCTCCCCGTTGTCGGTAAACTTTATTGCGTTGCCGAGGAGGTTGAGAATAACCTGCCTGAGCCGGACCGGGTCCCCTATCAGATGGACCGGCACATCAGGGAGAACGCTACAGACAAGCCCGATCCCCTTGTCGCGCGCGCGTATCGCCATGATATCGCATGCCTTGTCCAATAAATCCTGAAGGTTGAATTCCGTTGATTCAAGCTCAAGATAGCCTGCCTCGATCTTCGAGATGTCGAGGATATCGTTGATTATGTTGAGAAGATTCTCTCCTGCATGCATAAGGGTTTCGACATATCTTTTCTGCTCGTCATTGAGAGGCGTTTCCATCATCAGCTCGCTCATGCCTATGATTGCGTTCATGGGAGTCCGTATCTCGTGGCTCATGCCTGCCAGGAAGTCGCTCTTGGCCTGGTTTGCGCTTTCGGCTGCCTCTTTTGCCTTTTTCAGTTCCTGTTCGAATAGCTTGATGGCGGTAATATCTTCCTGGATACCGACAAAGTGGGTTATCGCGCCTTTCGTATCTTTCAAGGGTGAGATGGATGCAGAAGCCCAGTAAAATTCGCCATTTTTCTTCTTATTATGGAATATCCCCTGCCATTCCTCGCCGGATTGTATGGTGTCCCACAATTCTTTGTATGTCTCAGGCAGTGTCTCCCCTGATTTGAGGATGCTCGGCGTACCGCCTAAGACCTCTGACTTTTCATAGCCTGTTACCTGAACAAATTTCGGATTGACATACTCTATGGCGCCTTGTGTATCCGTAATGATAACCACTGCAGAGCTGTGCTCCACCGCATTGTATAATTTCTGAAGTTCTTCAAGGGTCTTCTTCAAGGACGTTTCCCGGTCACGCAGCCTCTTCAGCATCTCGTTGAAAGAGAATGCGAGGGCCCCTATTTCTCCTTTTGTTTCTATTTTGACAGAATGAATGCGCTCCCAGGCCCTGCCTATGGCCTCTGCCTGCGTGGCAAGCTCCGAAAGAGGCGACAGGTTCCTTCTCATAACGATCAGGATGATCAGTATGGACAGGAAGATGCCAAGCGCCGTGTAGCCTACCATGTACCATCGTGCCTTTATGATCGGCGCATAGGCCTCTTTTATTGGAAAATTGGCGGCCAGTATCCAGTCCGTGTTCTGGAACCGCTTGAATGTCCCGATAACGTGCAGGCCCCTTGAGGTCACCGTTTCGCCGCTTCCTTCGAACCATTCGTTAATTGCCTTGTCAAAGAGCCTGTTCGCACCCGGGGGAACGTCATTTCGGAGAATCCTTGTCTTGTCAGGGTGAACTATGATGGTCCGGTCTGTGTTGTACAGATACATGTAGCCTGTCTTCCCTACCTTAACATTTGCGATGCCTCCAAGCGTCGTGTCCTTGGTGAGGGAAACGGAGCCGCCGAGGACCGCGACAAGCTCGCTCCTCTTGTTGAATATGGGCACAGTGAACATCACCACCGGGTCGTAAGGCGGCTTTATGGAGCGATATGGCTTTGAGATGTAAGGTATACGCGCCTTTACCGTATATTGAAAATATTCCCTGTAGGAAAGGTCCTTCCCGTATCGTTCCAGGGAATAGGGGACCTCACCTATGACCCTGCCTGCCTTCGAATAGAGGAGTATGCCGTTGTCGAAGAATGTCTTGATGAAGAACCTTGTTTCAACGATCTTCTCAAGGTGCCTCTGCATCGCGATGTAGTTGTTGATGTCATCGAGAGGGATTATCTTCGATACGCTGACGAGTATTTTTTGTGCCTCGCGAATCTGCATATCGATATCCTTGACCGTTTTTGAGACAAGCTCGAACTGCTGTTCGGCGATGGCCCTCTTGAAGTGCTCCTCGAAGGTGCTTTCGAACATGATCGCGCCGGCGGCAAAGATGAACAGGAAGAGGACCGAAACGACCGTTGCCATCTTGGTCTTTAGGCTGAATCCGCGTATCTTCATCGCCTGTTCCTTCTGAACCGCTCTATCCATTCTTGAGAAGGCGATGACCGAATCAGCGATACGTAGCTCCTGTCGCCGTTCATGTTGATGCGCCAGTCAAGCTCCTTGTTCGACTGGAACCAGACGATGCCCTCTATCCCCAATTTCCCCGCTACGTTAATCGCGCCCTTCACCCATTCCGCCTTGTTGCCGCCTTGCCCGGTGGTGGCAGTCTCAAAAATAATAAGCGGTTTTGACGGAGCGACAGCCCGCAATTCCCTGCATGGAAGTTCAAATATCTCCGCAAATGTCTTCCAGCTGCTGCCCCAGCCATGTTTCTCTTTCTTCCGCGTTGTGCCCCAGTTGTATCCGTCTATACCCAGGATGTCCACGTACGCATTGCCCGGATAATATTGTGACAGGGTGTTCCAGGAGGCGGAAGGGTCGTATGATGCATTGGGGACGGATTCGGCGTTGGGGCAGTATACCCATAGCACATTACCGGCGCCGGCCTTTCTGAAACGGTCAACAATATACCGGAACATCTTTTTGTATAGGGAGGGACTTTTCGGCCCGTACTCGTTTTCCCCGGTACCCCAGTGGTATCTTTTGATGTTCATCTCGTGCGCGAACCGTATCATGACGGGCTTCTCCCACCTCGCAGCGCCTTCTGCAAATCGCCTGATGTATCGGTCATATTCGCCTTTCAGCAAGCGCTCGTAAGAGATCATGACCTCTTTGCCATCTTCATAATACATTGGCTCCCAGGTGATGCAGGGGGCCGCCCCTCTCTTCCATATGGCGTCGAGGCTCTCGCGGGGAAAGCCCGCTGCGTCGGAACCCCCGTGCTCCGGCCATTGAAGGAAGAAGACGACGATGTCGGGCCTTATTCCCGTCTCTTCCTCCACGGCGCGTAGCCTGTCGTCCGTTACGGGGTATCCGTCGAGCGCAAAGCCCCACATCAACGATCCATGTGCGTATACGTTGCTCGAGAGAATGAGACAACAGAACAATATGGCTGCCAATGGCCTGTATGGATTAAATGATCCGTTCATTCTTTCACCGGCTTGTTGAAATAGAAGATAGAGGAGAGTATGACTGCGTGGTACAGGCACCAGAAGGTGTTCACCAGCAGGCCGCCCAGGGGCTGCTGCTCATATATGATCCTGTTCACTCCCCATACTGCCGCGGCGAAGCATACGACGAGCATCGCGAGCTGCGCCCACATTGCGCTCAACGGAAGGGCCCGGCTCGTCCCCTTGGGCGTGATGCCGAATGTACCTTTAAATCCCAGAAGCGCGAGGACCGCGGATTTCATGAACACGGGGAAGGTCACGAAGGTAAGGAGTTGGCCTGTCACAAGGTCCTTTACGGCATAGTTCCTCTGCTTCAGCGTCCAGTAGAACGTAGTGAAGGTAACGATGATATAGGGGAAGAAGACGAGGAAATAGAACTCGGGCAAGGCGAAATAGACGGGTACGTTAAAGAAGAGAAAGACCACGGGGCAGATGAGCATGATGAAGAAGACAAACCCGATGAAATACCACGTCGTGGACAGAAAATATTCCCACCACTGCAAGAGGGTCAGTGCGTGGGGCTTGATGAGAAAACGGCCTATCACCCTCGGGAGCAGGCCGATGGTGCCCAGCGACCACCGGAACTGCTGCTTGAAGTATCCTCCCAGGTCCTCGGGGCCCATCTGGAACGTGCGCACCCTGTTCAGGTAGGTGGTCTTCCATTTTTTCAAGTGGAACTGGAGGGATGTGGCAAAATCCTCGGTGACGGAGGATTCATCAAACCCTCCGACATCGGAAAGGGCCTCTCTCCTGAAGAGAACGTTGGTGCCGCAGCAGAAGGTGGCATCCTTCGACGCCTTGCCCTCGCATATGTACTCATAGAAGACCGTCTGCTGGAGACCGGCTGCGCGGGCAATGCGGTTCGACTCGAAATTGATGTAATACTGCGGGGTCTGGATGAAGGCGAGGCGCGGGGTTTTTTCCATGTATGCGACCAGCGGTTCCAGAAAATCCGGGAAGGGGTTGGAGTCGGCGTCAAAGACCACGAGGTATTTTTCGACCTCCGGCTTTGCCCTGCCGGAATAGTTATAGAACTTGAAGTCCTCATTCCCGTCGCCGCCGAGATATTGCAGGAAATCGTTGATGATGCCTGCCTTTGCGCCGTGCCACTTCCTTCTGAAAAGCCCCACGCCGATATGTTGGCAGAGCTCTTCGATAGACCGTTTGTAGGCCTCCATGTTCTCCGGCGTGTCCCAGTTAGTGTCGTATCGCGTGTCATCGAGAAAATAGATGTACTTGTTCGGATAGGAGAGATTATAAAAGGTAATGAGCGAATTCTTCACCACCTCGAGGGGCTCTTTGTACGAGGGCATGACAACGGCGACGGGAGGGTGGCGGTCAAGGGATACGAGGGGGTCGAAGCGCCTGGCAAGGGTCCTTTTGGACCATGCAACGGAAAAGATCTCGAGAAAGTACCCGATGCCGTGGGTGAGGATAAAGATCTCGGCAAGGAGGAGGAAGAAGGCGAGAAGCTTCTCGTACCAGGCGTAGTCGGTAATAAAGAAAAGGACGACCCTCGTTATCAGATAGGTGGCGGCAAAGACCATGGCGGCGATCGGCAGTGCCATGATCACCACTATTTTCAGAGCGAGCTGGCGTGATGTCTTGTCTTCCATATCAGAATCGATACCTCAAAAAGGCCCACAGCCCGTTGGCATCCCACTCCGGCGAGCTGTGCCACATTGCCTTAAGGCCGAGGGTCCACCGCTTTCCGAACTCATGGTGCAGCTCCCCCTCGATCTTTGCGTAAGGGTTGTTCTCCGAATCGGTCCCGAAGGAGGTCCGGAGGTCGTAGAAGCGAAGCTCGTTGCCGCAAAAGAACAGCTTCGAGTAATCGTGGCGCCATTGGAAGGTGATTGCCGCGCCCGTGTAATTCCTCGGTGTCCAGTAAGGGTGGGTGATGTCCTTAAGGTCGCTTCCGCTGTAAGTGAAGATGTTCTCGTGCTGCGTGTCGCGGTATTCACCGGAGAGGGCGACCTTGAAGACCTTCGGGTGATCGGTGAAGGCGTATCCGAGGGCAAGGGAATAGTGCGTCCCCTCGTTGTCGTCATTGTAGGAGATGAACCTTGCCTTCCCGTCGAGGTCGAGGCGACGCGTGATGTTCGCGCGGGCGCCGAGCCACCAGCTGTCTGCCTGGGTGCCCTGTTTTAAACCGAAATAATTATACAATTCATCTGTCCTTTCATAGCCGGCGCCGATGTGCACGTATTCCTTCAGGTTGAGCCACACGCCCGCCTTGCCGGTGTTTCTGTCGCTCAGGTCGTTATTGGCGTAGTCCTTGTAGGTCCAGCTTGCCTCGCCCCTCACATATTCGTTGAACACGCCGTTGAAGCCGAAGGTGAACCCCGTTGCCCCGTATGCCCTGTGGTTGAAGGCCGGCCTTTCGAACCACTGGTGGAGCACAACATTGAAATGGTATCTGCAGAGGACAGGCAGGTCGAGGGCAAGGTCGAACCGGTTCCTCCTTATCTGGGCGAGGTCGCCCCTGCCGTCCTCCATCCAGTAAGAGTAGTCAAGCCTCAATGAAGGTTCCTTCCTTATCTGCTGCCTTTCCAAGGCGATCCCTGCGAGGTTGTGGAGGGGGTCGATATTGAGAAGGCGGCCATAGGTGACCTTCTCTCTGTCGCAGAGGCCGAGGGCGCATTCGACCTGGGCGTAGTCGAAATATGCCTCCTCGTTCACGGGATCAAAACGCATAAGCTCTTCATAATATGGCATGGAACGGGCGAAGCGGTTATCGAAGGAGAGCCTTTTTGCCTCGCTTTCGAGGGCCACGGCCTTCTGCGTCCTGTATACCGGAAGCAGATCCATCATGACGGACCTCAGCCGATCGTTGTTCTCAAAAGGCTTCCTGACCGCCTCATATCCCTGGTAGATCGAGCCTTCTCTTATGATCCTCTGAAGATGCCCATATTCCTCGCGTATTTTATCGTCGTCCGACGCCTCTACGACAGAGACTGCCTTCTGTGATAACATGCTGTCCACCGAAGGGGCGAGAAGGGAACGATAGGCCGCCATCGCTTCATCGGGCATCTTGCCCCACATGGCGACGCGCGCCATCTCCTTTAACGGAAGGGCGTCGCCGGGATTGAGCGTATGGACGTGTTCGTATAAGCTGATCGAATCGCCGTATCGCTTGGACCATCCGAGGACCCTCGCGTGCTCTATGAGTATCTTCGAGCTGCCGGGAAGATCCTTTTCAAGCTCTTCGTAGGCCGCTATCGACTGACCATACCGGAGGCTGATGCCGAAGGTCTGGGCAAGGGCTATCTTTGCGGGAAAATAATCGGGATCATAGCTCAGCGCATCCTGAAGCAAGCTGATGGCTGCATCGAAATATCCGTGCCGCACATAGAGGTTTGCCCAGGCGGTGAGCTTTGACGGGCTACGCCTGTTGCCTTCCCGTACATTTTCAATGTAATGTCTTTCCTGAACGGCACGAAAGCCCGCCGCGTAGAATCGTGCCTCAACGTCATCGGGCGCAGCCTCAAGCGCCTTGTTGAAAAGGTCCCTTGCATTTTCATTTTCGTTCCCCTTGAGGCAGGCCTTCCCGGCGCCGAGATAACCCCGCGCCTCGTTGCCCTTCGACCCCGCCAGCAGCATATATATCTCCTGCGCCTCTTTGTACTTCTGCAGGAAAATGAGCGCCTCTCCTTTTACCGCAAGCGCGGCAGGGTCCTTTGGCTCTATGGAAAGAGCCCGATCGGCATACATGAGCGATGGCCCGAAATCCTTTTCCCAGAGCTTGAGCGTTGCAAGCCCGAAGAGGGCGCCGGTGTCCTCCGGGTCTTTCAGGAGCAGCTTCCTGTAGGCGCCCTCGGCCTTCTCATACTGCTGTGCGCTCCCATAGACCTTTGCAAGCTTCAGCATCGCGGCGGCGTCTCCCGGGTTCTTTTTCAACCAATTTGCATAGATCCGTTCCGCCCTGTAAAAGTCGCCCCACAGCTTCATTCGCTCGGCATATTGCAATAGGAGCCTGTCGTCGCCGGTCCTTTTCCCGAGCACCCTTTCGTAGAGCTCCCTGCATCGTTTTGCATGGCCGAGTCCTGCCTCGATATCTGCGAGCTCAACGAGCAGCTCCGGATCGTCAGGATACCGGGCAAGGAGGTGTTCGAGGATCGACAGGGATCTCGCGTGCTCGCCGCGCCTTGCATAAAGCCGGGCGGCCTCCACGGCGGTCTCTTTATCGTCAGGATATTTTTTGTAGAGGTCAAGGAACAGAGGTAAGGCCTCGTTATCCTTTTTTTGCCAGCTCAAGACAAAGGCCAGCTTCTTTTTTACCTCCTCTGATCCCGGATCGATGCTGTATGCCCTTTTGTAATAGGTCTCTGCTCCGGCGTGATCGCCGCTGTAGAGGTGCACATCCCCGGCAGAACGAAGGATGTCTTTATCGTCAGGCTTTAACGCAACGGCCTTCTTGAGCCTTTCAAGCGCCTCCGGGTACCGCTTCAGCCGTGCATACGCGCCGGCCAGCTCGGCAAGGACAACGGCATTGCGCGGCTGTTCCCTGCTGAGGATCTCATATTCGCGGACAGAATCATTGAGCGTGGCCTCATCATAGGAGAGCGACTGTGCGAGCGCCAGCCTCGCATCGAAGTCCGATACGGCCTCTCCGGGGGGCACGATGGTCCTCTCAGAGGCAGAGACGGGAAGGACATGGAGAAAGCACATGACCAGAACGAACCCCCATATAAAGCAGTACCAAAGAAACGGTCCGAACGGCCGATGCCGGGCGTTCCCTTTAGGATCCCGATATACGATATACGATATACGATATGCTGTCGTTATATTCATTTTACTCCAGCGTCTTCCTCAGCTGTGCGGCGGCGTCGCTGTGCCTGCCGGACCACATGAGGACAAGGCCGTACTTGCGGCGCACCTGCTTATCATCCGGCAGGTCGCTCAGGATAGCCTCGTACTCATCGATGGATTCCTTATATCTTTTATTCCAGCTCAGGAGCTCTGCGAGCTTCAGCCGCGCCCTGTGGTCTTTCGGGTCCTTTGCGACGAGATCCCGCAGCAACGGTTCCGCCCTGTCATATCTTTTCTGAGAGATATAGATCTCCGCAAGGGCGGATCTCGCCTGGCCGTCGAGCTTTGCGACGGGAACTTCCTCGAGCGCCCGAAGCGCCTCATCTTTCTTCCCCATCCAGAAAAGGGTCTTTGCCATCTCTATCTTCGCCTCATGAAGATCGGGCTTCTCCTTGAGGACCTTTTGATATTCGTCAACGGCTTCGCCGTATCTTTTCGCATAGCCCAATACCCGTGCGAGCTCCCAGCGCGCCTTCCACTCGGGGACCTGATCGCTTTTCGGGACGATCGATCCTTCAGGAGCCTTCTGCTGGCCGTATGCGGCATCAATGACCAAAAAGGACAGGATGACGCAGCACGCGATTAAAAACGTCTTTGCGTTTCGTTTCATCGTTCTTCCCCCAGGGCAATCTTGTAGTGGCTGATGGCGCCGTCGAAATCACCTTTAGCGGTCAGCGCCCGCGCCAGAAGGATATGGAGATGCCGGTCCTCAGGCCGGGAGCGAAGGAGCATCGTGTATATGCCGACCGTCCTCTCATATTGTCCGAGCCTCATGTAGATATCCGCGACGGTGACCCTTGCCCACATGTTGAGCGGGTCGTTCCTCAGCATCGCCTCATAAACGGACCGGGCCTTATCGAGGTCCGATGTCGCCAGGTACATCTCGCCGAGCCTCGACAGCGCAACGGGGTCCTTGAAGCCCTTCTCCAGCAGCGACGAATAATAGGGTATCGCTTTTACGTACTCTTTCTTCTTGTACAGCGTTTCGGCATGCCTGTATATAACCCAATCGCGATTGATCGTACGGTAGGCGAGGGTGGTCGCCGCCGCAATGCACAATAACGCTATGATCGCTGTCCGCGCTTTCATCTTATCAGCTCTCAGCTATCAGCTATCAGCTATCAGCCGGTTATAGTACTTGCCGGCATCGAGCATCAAGCATCCAGAAGCTAAGATTTATATTGAGATTATAGCAATATGCAACGGACTGTCAAACTGAATTCACATGAAAAAACCGTGAACAGTATATAGTATATCGTATATAGTGAACTGCAAAAGGATCTAATGACGATTTTCCTACAGATCGTGTGACATAGCACGAGGGACGAAATGACGTGGCGATCCCATTTCGCCCCCGCCTCACGCATTATCTCGATATACTAAATACGATATACGAAATACGACATTTGCTCTTGTATGGTGAGTGTATTTGTCATAACATTAACAGAAGGATACAGCATTATAAGAAAAAGGGGGTCGTTATGCCGGAAGTGCGATTGAACATCGTAACAGGCGATTGGGTGATCATTGCCACCGAGCGTGCGAAAAGACCGGAAGATTTTACACGCAAAAAAGAGGCAAAAGAGATACCGGCCTATGTCCCTACCTGCCCCTTCTGCCCGGGGAACGAGAGCCAGACACCTGACGAGACCTTCAGGATCAATGACGGACAGGGAAAATGGATGGTCCGCTCAGTACCGAACAAGTTCTCTGCCCTGTCGCCTGAAGGCGAGATCATCAAGAACAAGACTGACTTCAAACAATACATCTCCGGCGTGGGGCTCCATGAGGTCATCATAGAGTCGCCCGGTCATAACATGACGACGGCCCTACTGCCGCCTTCGCACATAGAGAAGATACTCTTCGCCTACAAGGACCGCCAGCTCGCCTTTTACAACGACGAAAGGGTAGAGCACGTGATCATCTTCAAGAACCACGGCGCAGGCGCCGGGACGTCCCTCGAGCATCCCCATTCCCAGATCGTGGGGACGCCGGTCTTCCCGGGGCAGGTCATGATGCGGCTCGGTGAGGCGATCAGGAACTACTACTACGTCAATTTCGGCGAATGCCTCTACTGTTCCTATTTGCAGGGGGAACTGAAGGACGGGGAGAGGATAATTTGCGAGAACGATTCATTTGTCGCCTTCATTCCCTATGCGGCGTTGTCCCCGTTCCACCTATGGATATTTCCCAGAAGGCACGAGGCGTGCTACGGCCTCATATCGGACAAAGAGATGTCCGACCTCGCATATATACTTAAGGATGTCCTCCTCAGGCTCTACGTGGGACTTGAGAACCCAGACTTCAATTATGCAATACGCTCCCTGTCGCCGCGAGGCGCCGACTCGAAGTTCTTCCATTGGTATATCGCCATCATCCCGCGCGTATCCCAGGCTGCAGGCTTCGAGCTGGGCACCGGCATGTTCATCAACACCGCCATGCCGGAGAAGAGCGCCGCGTTCCTGAGAAGCGTAAGGCTTCCGTAAAGAAAGTGTGTGGGTATGTGAGTGGAAGGCAGAAACGGGGAAGGTCAATTAAATCCATCTAATTTTTATATCGCCCTCGACTTGTTTAAATTCTATATCCCCGGTTACCAGCTCGGCCCTGTGCAATTTTGCAAGCGCTGCAGCGAAACAATCAGCATAGGACATCTTCTTTACGGCTTTGTATTCGGCAGCTTGCCTTGTGATCCCTGAGTCAGCGGGAACGATCTCTATAGGCAGCGTTGATATGAGGTGCGATATCTCGTCAACTCGTCTCCGACCTTCTTCCCGCAAGATAATATAATAGACTTCTCCCCAGTTTACCACTGAGAGAAGGAGGCTTTTCCCGGAATCTCTGGCGGACTTGAATACTTCAACCATGGTATCAGCGCCTTTTTCACCTTCAAGATAAGCGATCAAGCTATAGGCATCAAGGACCCTAAGAACTGCTTTCATAGGTCGCGCTCCTTTGCCTTTTCTTCTTTCAGGGCCTTCAAAAGCCTCCCCTTCGTACCCGTGAATCCTGCCATTCTCTGCAAGTACTCATCGGTGATCGGTTTGATCACTATCTCGCCGTCTCTTTCATAAAAGGTGACCTGTGTTCCTTGTTTAATGCCAAGTTTGCGCCGTATCTTGGAAGGGATCACGACCTGTCCTTTGATTGTAACAATTGCCTTATCCATGCTTGTTCCTCCTACTTTTGTAAATAAGTATACTATAATTATTAATGTAAGTCAACATCATTAAGTATATACATTTAAAGGAGGAACGTCAGGATTCGGTAAGGCGCTTTACGCTATCATTGAAATATCATATTAACTTGTTGACATTTCAAGAGACCCTGCCACACTGTAAGCATGAACTTCATAGAAAGAAAAAAGATTTCAGAGAGATACAAAAGCTGGAAAGAAGACCATTCGCTGTATTTCTGGAGTACTCATGCAGGGGCTGAGTTGGACCTTTTCTGGCAGGGCGGAGGTAAAAACCGGGGGATAAAATTCGAATACATTAACGCGCCGCGCATTACCAAGTCAATGAGTATGGCCGTGAATGACCTCCAACATTGTCGTAATGCAGCTGAGCCGCATTACGAATAAGTGGGATTATTCCTGATGTCCATAGCAAAGCAGGTGATAATTGCTTGCAATAACCGTCTGTTGTGCTATTCTTCAATATATAGATATAATTATCTGTAATCTCCGATAGTTAAATAAAAGGGGAATATGGAGGAATGAAGACTGGCAGGCATAAAAAATTTGCATATGAACAGACCGGAGAGGCGTCAAAGCCGGACGAAGGAAAAGCCTGAAACAGAGAATAGGGGGAGCCAGGAAGGGGAAATAAAGACAAAAAAGAAGCGGAGAAACGGAAAAGTGGAAAGGCGGAGAATGAGGATGAAAAAGAGAGCTTCTGCTACATGCCCACATGCTCGCATGCCAACATACTCGCTCACTTTTCTTGCAATAGTGTATATAGTATTTACCATTGCGGTATCCTTGTCGAACGCTGGTGAGCGTGTTGTTCGTGTCGGCGTATATGATAACGCGCCGAAGATTTTTGTATCCGAATCCGGCAAACCGGAAGGTATCTTTATCGATATTATTGAATACATTGCCGCCCATGAACGATGGAAATTGCGCTACGTCCACTGCACGTGGAACGATTGCCTGACGCGTCTAGAAAGAGGGGAGATCGACCTTATGCCTGACGTGGCGTACACAGCAGAGCGGGACAAAAGATACTCGTTCAACAAGGTGCCGGTCCTTTCGTCGTGGTTCCAGGTATACAGCCTGCGGGGAAGCGGGATCAAATCATTGATGGACCTGAGGGGGAAGCGAATTGCGGTACTGAAGAATTCTGTGCAGCAGGAGGTATTCGCCAGGATGGCCGAATCGTTCGGCCTGCACATCAACATCGTCACGGTGCAAGAATACGACGAGGTGTTTGAGTTCGTTAAACGCGGTGAAGCCGACGTGGCCGTTGCAAACCATTTCTATGGAACGCTCCATGCGAGACAGTTCGGGCTCGAAGATACTGCTATTGTTTTCAATCCTTCCGCTCTTTATTTTGCCTCTCGCAGAGGCAATGAAGAGCTTTTGAACGCCATTGACAACATTCTGCCCGGGCTGAAGAAGGATACCCATTCAATCTATTACAAGTCCCTTAATCGCTGGACATCCGAAGAGGTTGAATTCGAACTGCCAGCCTGGATGCGGACCCTGGGCATCATCATCGGCCTTGCCCTTATCATGAGCATCATTGGGGCTATTCTGCTGAAGCATCAGGTGAACATGCGCACCCGGGAGCTGCGGGAGGCAAACCAGCGGATGGAGGAGCGCATCATAGAGAGGACAGCGGAGCTGGCAGCAGCCATGGAAAAGGCGCAGGCCGCCGACAAACTCAAGTCGGCATTTCTCGCCACCATGTCTCACGAGCTGCGCACGCCCCTCAATTCTATCATAGGCTTCACGGGAATAATCCTGCGTGAACGCGTCGGTCCTCTGAATGACGAGCAGAAGAAGCAGCTCAATATGGTGCGCAGCAGCTCTCAACACCTGCTTGCATTGATCAACGATGTCCTCGACATATCGAAGATCGAAGCAGGGCAGTTGCAGTTGGCATACGAAGAAGTCGATGTCCGTCAAGTGATTGAGAAGGTGGTGCAGACCACACGTCCCCTCGCCGAGAACAAAGGAATCGGGCTCGACTTCCGGATCATTGACGGAAACACGGGCATCAAGGCCGATTACCGACGGTTGGAGCAGATCCTGCTGAACCTGGCCGGCAATGCGATAAAGTTCACTGAAAAGGGTTCGGTAAACATAATATGCGAATCAGACGGACCAAATCTTAATGTCAGGGTCGTTGACACCGGGATCGGCATCAGAGAGGAAGATATGGAGACAATCTTCAAGACATTCAGACAGATAGATTCGGGAATAAGTCGAAAACAGGAAGGCACAGGGCTGGGCCTTTCCATATCGAAGAGGCTTGTTAAACTGATGGGCGGAAGTATCCGGGTGACAAGCGTTTTCGGCTCAGGGAGCACTTTCAGTTTCTCGATACCAAAGGAGAGAAAGACCGGATGAAGAAGAAAATATTGGTCATAGAGGATAATGAACAGAACCTTTATCTCATCAAGTATATTCTTGAGGACTGCGGCTATGAGATCTTCTCGGCAATGGACGGCAAGAAGGGCATCGAAACGGCAGCGTCGCTCCTTCCGGATCTGATCCTCCTCGATATCCAACTGCCGGTAATGGATGGCTATGCGGTCGCGCAGGCATTGAGGCAGATCCCTGTTCTTCAGAAAACGCCGATCGTTGCGGTGACGTCCTATGCTATGCCCGGCGACAAAGAAAAGGCCATTGAATCAGGCTGCAGCGGTTATATAGAAAAACCTATCGATCCGGATACGTTTGCATCGCAGGTAGAAGCGTACCTGCGCATACAGGATAATAATGGAGGAGGGGATGAAAAAGGCTGTACTAATTGCCGATGACAACAACACAAACCTTTACCTGCTAAAAAATCTGCTGGAGGGAGAAGGAATGGAAGTGATGACGGCAGAAAACGGCAAAGACGCATTAAACAAGGCTCGCGCCAAACCACCCGACATTATTATCTCAGATATCCTAATGCCGGTGATGGACGGCTATGCCCTTTGCCGGGAATGCAAGCTCGACGAAAGACTTAAACATATCCCTTTTGTATTTTATACCGCCACATATACCGAGCCGAAAGATGAGAAGTTTGCGTTGAGCATCGGGGCCGACCGGTTCATCCTCAAGCCGCAGGAACCGGACGTGTTTATCGACATTCTTAACAAGGTATGGCAGGAGAATGATACAAAGACACGGCCAACGACAAAGCCCTTGGGTGAAGAGATGGAATTCTTCAGACAATATAATGAGATCCTCTTCAGGAAACTCGAAAAAAAGATGCTTGATCTTGAGATGATGTCTGAAAAACTGAAGTCGGAAGAAGAAGAGTTGCGAAAAAATGAAGAATTTCTTGACAGCGTCGTGGAGAATATCCCGAACATGATATTCGTGAAGGATGCCGAGAACCTGCGTTTTGTGAGATTCAACAGGGCAGGAGAGGATCTGCTGGGCTATGGCAGGCAAGACCTGATCGGAAAGAACGATTATGACTTTTTCCCAAAGGAGCAGGCAGATTTTTTCATACGAAAAGACAGGGAAGTTCTTGAAAACAGGCAGCTTGTGGACATCCTTGAGGAGACTATACACACTAAACACCTCGGCGAGAGGATGCTTCATACAAAGAAGATACCTATCGCCGACAGAGAAGGGCGACCGCTCTACCTGCTCGGCATCTCGGAAGATATAACTGCTCGCATAAATGCTGAAAGAGAATCCAGAAAGACCCTTGAAAAGCTTCGCACGGTCCTTGGTTCTGTTGTCCAGGCAATGGCAGTAACCGTCGAGACGAAGGATCCATATACGGCAGGTCATCAGAGAAGGGTAGCTAACCTTGCGCGATCTATCGCACAGGAGATGAACCTCTTTAAAGACGTCATAGACGGTATCCGGGTGGCAGGCCTCATCCATGACATAGGAAAGATAGCGGTTCCTGCGGAAATCCTCAGCAAACCAACAAAGCTGACTGAAATGGAGTTTAACATCATCAAAGTTCACTCCGAGGCAGGATACAATATCCTCAAGGACATCGACTTTCCCTGGCCTGTTGCCGATATTGTTTTCCAGCACCATGAAAGGATCGATGGGTCGGGATACCCTCAAGGATTAAAAGATGGACAGATCCTGCTCGAGGCAAAGATATTGGCCGTTGCAGATGCAGTGGAGGCCATGGCCTCCCATCGTCCTTACAGGGCAGGTCTCGGCATTGATTTCGCCCTTGACGAGATCGAAAAAAATAAGGGTATTTTTTATGATTCAAAAATAGTCGATGCATGCGTAAAGCTGTTCAGGGAGAAAGGATTCAGGCTTGAGTAAGGGACATTCGAAATTCATCATGCTGTCTGAAAACGTACCATTTGGGTTAGCGATGATCGGCAGTGACGGTGCATATAGTTATATAAACCGCAAATTTACAGAGATACTCGGATATGATATCAAGGATATTCCGAACGGTAAGGAGTTCTTGAGGAAGATATACCCTGATCCTGAATACAGGCAAAAAGCGACAGCGGCTTGGATACATGATATGAAGGATTCCCGATTGGGAGAGCAACGACCACGAGTCTTCACGGTACGTTGCAAGAACGGGCAGGATAAGATCATAAATTTAATACCTGTAAAATTGGATACAAACACGACCATCCTTTCCATTGAAGACATTACCGAGCGCATAAGGGCCGAGGAACGCGTCAAAGAGAGCGAGACACGGTACAGGACACTGTTTGATTCTTCTGATGATGCCATATTTCTTTTAGAAGGCGATATGTTTGTTGATTGCAATCCTAAGACCCTGGAATTGTTCCGGTGTAACAGGGAACAGATCATTATGCAGCCGCCGTACAAATTTTCTCCCTCTCTCCAACCTGACGGCAGGAATTCTACCGAAAAGGCGCTCGAAAAGATCAAGGCCGCACTGGCAGGCAAACCGCAATTTTTTGAATGGCAGCACTGCAGATACGATGGGGCGACATTTGATGCCGAAGTAAACCTGAACGCCGTTAAGTTGGAAAAGGGAACTTTTATTCATGCTGTCGTACGTGATATAAGCGCCCGCAAAGAGGCCGAAAGAAAGATCATAGCTGCTGAAGAGAAGTATCGTGATATTGTTGAGTTCGCTTTAGAAGGCATATACCAGACTACACCTGAAGGGAAACCCTTCATGGCGAACAGCGCTTACGCTTCAATATTGAAATACGCCTCTCCTGAGGAATTTATAACGTCAGTGAGCGATATAAGACGGGTTTACGTGAACCCTGAGCAGCATAATGAGCTTATTGATATGCTGAACAAAGATAACAGAGTGACAGGGTTTGAGACAAAATTCTACTGTAAGGACAAGAGCATAGTATGGGTCTCAATAAACATAAAGGCCATTAAAGACAGCGCCGGGAAAACCTCATATTATGAAGGTACTATTGAGGACATTACAGAACGGAAATCCTCGGAAGAAGCACTGAAACAGAGCATGGAAAAGTTGAGGCGCGCCATGGGAGGGATCATAAACGTCATTGTTGCCACCGTGGAATTGAGAGATCCCTATACTTCAGGCCACCAGAAGAAGGTTGCGAATATATCGAGGTCCATAGCGACGGAGATAGGCCTGCCTCCGGAGCAGATCGACGGCATACGCATGGCTGGGGTCATCCATGATCTCGGCAAGATATCGGTGCCCGCGGAGATACTGAGCAAGCCAGGCAAACTGACGGATGCCGAGTTTAATCTTGTCAAGCAACATCCAGCCGTGGGACACAATATCCTTAAGGACATAGAATTTGCCTGGCCTATCGCCCAGATCGTGTTCCAGCACCATGAACGTCTTGACGGCTCGGGATATCCAGTGGGTTTGAGAGGAGAAGAGATCATGCTGGAGGCGCGGATCATGGCAGTCGCTGATGTTGTAGAAGCAATGGCATCCCATCGTCCTTACCGTCCCAGCCTTGGGATAGATGTTGCCCTTAAAGAAATAGAAAAGAACAAGGGTATTCTCTATGATCCTGATGCCGTTGATGCTTGTATATGGTTGTTCAGAGAAAAGGGGTTCAGGTTTGAGTAGCTGATCCAGGTCGGAAAAGGTAAAGGTCTACGAGCTTTTGAACCAGCAAAAAATCTGATCTATCAGAAATAAAGCAAATCCTCTTCAAATCAACCTAAAACCTTGACTTGTGCCGTCCAAAGCATATATAATAATTGACTTTTGAAAGGGGTAGAGAGTGAGAGATAAACATTGCGGATCGGTTTCCAGAGATGATATCGGCAAGGTGATCGACCTTGCCGGATGGGTATTCAGGAGAAGGGACCATGGCGGCCTTATATTCGCAGACCTCAGGGACATAACCGGGATCGTACAGGTCGTGTTCTCGCCCGAGATATCCCGCGAGGCGCACGAGCGGGCAGGGGACATCAAACAGGAGTATGTCTTAAAAGTGACGGGCAAGGTCGAGAAGAGGCCGCCGGAGACGGAAAACCCGAATATGCCCACAGGCGATATAGAGGTGCTGGTCAGTTCCTTCGAGATATTGAATACGTCAAAACCGTTGCCCTTCCAGCTCGACGAGGATGAGCCGAATGAATCGCTGCGCCTGAAATACCGCTACCTGGACCTGAGAAGGCCTGAGATCCAGAAGATATTCCTCGCCCGGCACAAGGCCTATAAGGTTACCCGCGATTACCTCACAGAGAATGGTTTCTTTGAGTTCGAGACGCCCTTTCTTACAAAGAGCACCCCGGAAGGCGCGCGCGATTTCATCGTCCCGAGCAGGTTAAATGCGGGCATGTTCTACGCCCTGCCGCAGTCGCCGCAGCTTTTCAAACAGATATTGATGATCGGCGGATTCGACCGGTACTTCCAGATCGTGCGGTGCTTCAGGGACGAGGACCTGCGGGCAGACAGGCAGCCGGAGTTTACGCAGATCGACATAGAGATGAGCTTCGTCGATGTCGATGACGTGCTTGCACTGGGGGAAGGCCTCATCATGTCGCTTTACAAGGAGCTGAAAGGAACAGATGCGGCTTCTCCTATCCCGAGGATGACCTATGCTGACGCGATGGAACTCTATGGAACGGATAAGCCGGACCTGCGCTTCGGTCTGCCGCTTAAGGATATTACAGGGATCTTCCAGGGAACAGAATTCGGCGTCTTCAAAAAGACCATCAACGAAGGCGGCATCATAAAAGCCGTTGTCCTGAAAGGCAAGACGCTTTCGAGAAAGGACCTGGATACTGCCGTAGATGCGGCAAAGGACATGGGGGCAGGAGGGCTTATCTGGATCAGGAAAGAGAACGACGCGCTCCAATCCCCTGTGGTAAAGTTCATGAAAGATGAAGAAAAGGCATCGTTGTCGAAGGTTTTTGAGCTTTCAAACGGAGATGTCCTGTTCATTGTGGCCGACAAAAAGGACAAAGCGAACGAGGTAATGGGGAGATTCAGGCTCTATATAGGAGAAAAGTTCGGGCTCATCGACAAGGCAACGGACAAATTCCTCTGGGTTACCGATTTCCCTCTCCTTGAGTACAGCGATGTGGAAAAGAGGTATATAGCAAGACACCATCCTTTCACATCGCCGAAGGGAAGCATCCGGAACTTTAACGGCGATTACGAGTCGATCATTGCAAGGGCATACGACCTTGTCCTGAACGGCGTCGAGATCGGAGGCGGAAGCATCAGGAACTACAGGATGGACGAACAGCTTGAGATGTTCAGGCTGTTGAATATCAAGGAAGAGGAAGCTGCCGAGAAGTTCGGCTTCCTCCTCGAAGCCCTGGAGATGGGCGCCCCTCCTCACGGCGGCATCGCCTTCGGGTTCGACAGGATATTGATGATGTTCCTGGGGCTCGAAAGCATCAGGGACGTGATCCCCTTTCCGAAGACCCAGAAGGGGACATGCCTTATGACCGGGGCGCCGTCTGCGATCGGACAGAGGCAACTGAACGAACTGAAGATCAGGACCGTCATAAAGTAATCCATGCCAACAGGAGGCAGCGTGAAAAAGAAGAAAAAGGGTTTTATATTTAAGAATGTTGCCAAAGGCGCAAAATACCCCTTGATCGATGTGGACACTCCTGAATTTTACAGGGACATATTTCCTTTTACTGAGGTCTGCAAGGTAAAGTTTGACCATAAGATAGAGCTGATCGACCCTCCTGAAGACATCTACATAACGGATACAACCTTTCGCGACGGCCAGCAGTCAAGGCCGCCCTTTACAACAAAGCAGATCGAAGACCTTTATGAAATGATGCACAGGCTTGGCGGGCCAAACGGTATCATCAGGCAAAGCGAGTTCTTCCTCTATACTGAAAAGGACAGGGATGCTGTAAGAAAATGCCTGGAAAAGGGGTATAGATACCCCGAAATAACGGGATGGATAAGGGCGAACAAAGACGACCTCCAGCTCGTTAAGGATCTTGGCCTGCGGGAAACAGGGATCCTGACGAGCGCCTCTGATTACCATATCTTTTTAAAACTGAAAAAGACGAGGTCACAGGTTTTTAAAGAATATATTAAGATCGTTGAAAATGCCCTCTCGCAAGGCGTTGCTCCGCGATGCCATTTCGAGGACATAACAAGGGCGGATATTTACGGGTTCTGCGTGCCCTTTGCCCAGGCCCTCATGAGCATGTCAGAGGACGCGAAGATACCGATCAAGATAAGGCTCTGCGACACCCTCGGAGTGGGGATAACCTATCCGGGCGCCGCCCTGCCGCGGTCGATAGGGAAGATAATCAGGGCCATGATCGACGATGCCGGCGTTCCTTCCGAATATCTCGAATGGCACGGCCACAACGATTTCTACAAGGTCATCGTGAACAGCATCAGCGCCTGGCTTTACGGGTGTACCTATGTCAACGGCACGCTCCTCGGCATAGGCGAAAGGACCGGGAACGCGCCCATAGAAGCGCTTATCATGGAGCACATAGCATTCACCGGCGAAGACAACGGCATAGACCCGACGGTCATCACGGAGATACGCAACTACTTCGAGAAGGTGATAGGACAGAATATCCCCAAGGGCCAGCCCTTCATCGGCCTTGATTTTAACGCGACATCAGCGGGAGTCCATATAGACGGATTATTAAAGAACGAGGAGATCTACCTGCCTTTTGATACGAACAGGATCCTCAACAGGCCTCTTGCGATCAATATTACCGACAAATCGGGCCTCGCCGGCATCACCCACTGGATCAACTCCCATTTTGCCCTGGTCGGAAAAGACAGGATCGACAAGATGCACCCCGGCGTGGCAAAGGTAAATAAATGGATCATCAAGCAGTATGACGAAGGCAGATGCACGTCTATATCGGAGGAAGAGATAGAGCGCCTTGTAAGGATCTACATACCGGAGATGTTCGTATCCGAGTTCGAGCTTCTGAAGAAGAGGGCATACGACATGGCAGCCCACCTTATCGAGAAATATATTGAAAAAGACGAGATCAAAACCATGGTCCCCGAAAAACAGGAAGAGGCACTGAAAAAGATCGTGGAGGATTATCCTTTTATCCAGTTTGCCTATATCGTGAACAGCGAGGGCATAAAGATCACAAAGAATATAACACAGGCAGTCGACAGGGCAAAATACTACAAGATAGGTCTTCATGAAGATTTCTCAGACAGGGAATGGTTTATAAGCCCCATGAAGACAGGGAAGATAAGCGTTACCAACATCTATTCATCGAAGATAACCGAAGCTCTGTGCGTCACCGTATCGGGCCCCATCAGGGATCAGTTCGGCGATATAAACGGCGTGCTGGGCCTCGATATACGGTTTGAAGACCTGACAAAGGCTGAAGGATAGGAGATGGGGAAAACAATAGCGGAGAAGATACTCGGCATCAATACAGGGAGCGATGTCAGACAGGGCGACTATGCTATAGTCAACGTGAACAGGATCCTGCTTCAGGACGGCACTGCCCCTCTCGCGATCAGGCAGTTTGGCGAGATGGGCTTTAAAAGGCTTTTTGATGGAAGCCGCGTGACCTTCTTTCTCGACCATGCCTCACCGAGCCCCAGGATGGAACTGTCCAACGACCACAGGGCGATAGGGGATTTTGCAGAAAGGCATGGGGCGAACATCTCCGGGATAGGCGACGGCATCTGCCACCAGATAATGGCGGAGAGGATCCTCGCCCCATCAGAGGTCCTTGTGGGCGCTGATTCCCATACCTGTACGGGAGGGGCGCTGGGCGCCTTTTCCACTGGAATGGGCTCTACGGACATCGCCGTTGCCATGGGGCTTGGCACAACATGGATGAGGGTGCCCGAGAGCTATAGATTTGTTCTCAACGGCCGCTTCCCATCCGGTGTTTTTACGAAAGATCTGATCCTGAAGATCATCGGAATGGTCGGCGCTGACGGCGCAACCTATAAATCGATGGAGTTTGCAGGAGAGATGGTGAAGCACCTCGACGTGGAAGAGAGAATGACCATAGCGAACATGGCGGTGGAGGCAGGGGCGAAATGCGGGCTTTTTCCGTCGGATATCATGACCTTCATGTACCTCAGGCGGATGCGGAGAGAAAAGGTGTACATCGAGATCGTGCCTGATGACGATGCCATCTATGAGAAGACCTTCGAGATCGACGTCCATACGCTGAAACCGATGGTGAGCCTGCCCCACCAGGTCGACAATACGAAAAGCGTTGATGACGGGGACGTGAAGAACATTCCGGTACAGCAGGTGTTCATCGGCTCCTGTACGAACGGCAGGATCGATGACCTGAGGGTTGCGTCGCTCATCATGAAGGGGCGGAGAAAACATCCCGATGTCCGCCTGCTTGTCTGCCCCGCATCGCGGGCGGTATATTATCAGGCATTGCACGAAGGGATCCTCGGAACGCTTTTCGATGCCGGGGCCGTTATATTGCCGCCGGGATGCGGGCCCTGTATAGGCCTGCACCAGGGAGTGCTCGGAGACAAAGAGACCTGCGTTTCCACATCGAACAGGAATTTTCTTGCGAGGATGGGCAACCCTGATTCGAAGATCATCCTTGGTTCGCCGGCGACAGCAGCGGCAACAGCATTGAAGGGAAAACTGACTGACCCCAGGGAGGTTCTGGATGATTTTGAGAGGAAAGGCGTGGAAGTTTGGAGATGACATCTCCACGGACCATATAATACCGGGAAGATTCTATCACCTTCGGTCCAACCTGGAAGAATTAAAAAAACACGTCTTCGAAGACGTCGTGCCGGATTTTTACAAAAAGATCGGCAAAGGGGATATCATTGCCGGCGGCAGGAATTTCGGCCTCGGGTCGAGCAGGGAGCATGCGCCGCTCATTATAAAGCTTGCCGGGATCGACGCGATCGTTGCCAAATCATTCGCCAGGATATTTTACAGAAACGCGATCAACGTAGGGCTCGCTGCAATAATATGCAATACCGATGACATCCAGGAAGGCAACGAGCTGGAGGTCAGGCTCGACGAAGGCATACTTGACAACATGACCAAGGGGATCAAGAATAACTTTTCGCCGCTGCCGGCCATAATGAGGAAGATCCTCGACGAGGGCGGGCTTGACAGCTATATTAAAAAACACGGGAGCTTGAAGATTTGAAAGAGAAGATAACCATACCTTATATTGCAGGCGACGGCACAGGTGAAGACATCTGGGGCGCTTCTCACGAGATATTTGAAGAGGCGGTGACAAAGGCCACAGATGGCCAGAAGGGCGTGGAGTGGGTAGAACTGGCGGCAGGACAGAAGGCGCTGGACAAAACAAGAAAGCTTCTCCCCGAGGAAACGGTTGAAACGATAGAAAGATATAAGATAGCCATCAAAGGACCCCTTACCACGCCTGTCGGCGGAGGGTTCAGAAGCATTAACGTATACCTGAGGCAGATCTTTGACCTTTACGTATGCATGCGTCCCGTGAAATATTTCAAGGGGCTTCCAAGCCCGATGAAGTCACCGGAAAAGGTCGAATTTATTATCTTTCGGGAAAATACCGAAGACCTCTACAAGGGCATCGAATGGAAAGAGGGAACGAAAGAAGCGCAGGATCTGATACATTTCCTGAAAGACACCATGAAAACAGACCTGCCTGACAGCACGGGCATCGGGATCAAGCCGATAAGCAAGGCAGGCACCGTCAGATTTACGAGGTGGGTTGTCGATTACGCGATAAAGAACAAAAGAAGGTCCATCACTGTGGTCCACAAGGGCAACATAATGAAATATACTGAAGGCGCCTTCAAGGAATGGGCATACGAGGTTGCCAAGGGCTTCCCCGAAGAGATCACGTTCGATGGAGAGAAGGGCAAGATAGCGTTCAATGACAGGATCGCCGACAACATGTTCATGCAGGTTATACTGAGGCCTGATGAGTATGATATCCTTTTGTGCCCAAACCTGAACGGAGATTATCTGTCCGATGCGTGCGCGGCGCTTATAGGCGGCCTTGGTGTGGCGCCGGGCGCAAATATAGGCGATAGGGTCGCCATTTTTGAGCCGACGCATGGAAGCGCCCCGAAATACGCCGGCAAGGATGTCGTTAACCCTGCATCGTTCATTCTCTCCGGCGCGATGCTTTTCCAGCATATCGGGCTCGGCGGCGTATCTGCGATCATTAAAGGCGCCGTGGAGAAGACGATAAGCGATGGGATAGTTACATACGATCTCGCGAGGCAGCTCAGTAATGTAACCCCTGTAAAATGTTCAGAATTTGGACGACAGGTAGCTTTGAGGCTATAAAGCAGGAACTAATTTTTTACAGAAGGAAAAAATTATGTATGACGAAATAAGGATAAAGATCGACGGATTAATTGAAAGAATGAGCTCCCTGAGAGGTTATCTTTGACCTCTCTGCCCTCCAGGTAAAACTTCAGGAATTCGATTCGGAAATATCAAAAACTACCTTCTGGGATGACCAGGAAAAGGCGCAAAGCATCCTGAAAAAAAGGTCCCTTGCCCAGGAAGAGCTTGACAGCTGGAAAGGGAAAGAAAGAGAACTGGAAGAGATACTGATCCTCGCAGAGATCGCAAAAGAAACGGAAGATCCCAAGGATATTGAAGAATTAGACCAGAGGGTTACCTCCCTCGACGCCCTTCTTGGAAAATACGAGATCGAGCGTATGCTTGGAGGAGAAAACGACAAGACCAATGCGATCATGTACATCAATTCGGGGGCGGGGGGGACAGAGGCCCAGGACTGGGTCGAGATGCTCCTGCGGATGTACCTGCGGTGGGCCGAGAGGAAAGGCTTTGAAACGGAGATCGTGGACATGCTGGAGGGAGAGGAAGCGGGGATAAAGAACGTTACCTTCATGGTAAAAGGTCCCTATGTATACGGGTACCTGAAATGCGAGGTCGGCATCCACCGGCTCGTGAGGGTATCTCCCTTTGACTCGAACAACAGGCGCCACACCTCGTTCGCATCGGTATATTCATACCCGGAGGTCTCTGAAGAGATACAGATAGATATCAAGGATGAGGACCTGAGGATCGATACTTTCCGTTCCAGCGGACCCGGCGGCCAGCACGTAAACCGGACAGATTCAGCGATACGGATCACCCATATCCCTACCGGAATTGTCGTGCAATGCCAGAATGAAAGGTCTCAGCATAAGAACAAGGGAACAGCTATGGCTATCCTGAAATCGAGACTTTACGAGCTTGAAAAGAAAAAGCAGGAAGATAAGCTGAATGCGCTGAACAAGGAGAAGAAGGATATTGCCTGGGGGAGCCAGATACGTTCCTACATTCTTCACCCATATAAGCTTATAAAAGACCACAGGACAAAGTACGAAGAGCATAACGCCGAGGCGGTCCTCGACGGGGATATCGATACTTTTATTAAATCTTACCTTTTATACTTGACTTTTGAACAAAAAAGGGAGGATAATTAAGAACATAGGGAGGAAGGTTAATATATTATGGAAGTTTTCAGCATAAAAAGAGATGTTTTTAGCGAAAATAAGATCGAGGAACTTGAAGAAAAGATTGACAAACTTATAGAAAACTATAAAATTATTAAAGAAGAAAATGAAAAACTTAATGTAAAACTTAAATCATTAGAAGGTAACGATAAGAATATACAAGAGAAAATTATTGAAATAAAAAAAGAGCGAGAAGTCCTTATCGATAAGGTTACTAAGATCTTAGAGAAAGTTGAAAAAGTAGAGATATGAGGGTAAAATATGGAGAAAAAAGTTGAAGTAACCATTTTAAAGCAACCATTTACTTTCGTAGGAGAAGATGAGGATAGGATCAAAAGAGATGCACGTTATGTGAACGAAAAGATAGAGCATGCAGTGAACAGGTATGGTATAATTAATACATTGAACGCGGTGATAATGGCATTTATGGAAGTGACCGATGAATATCTCGAGATGAAAAAGCAGGCGGAGCTTGTTGAGGGAAGGACATTACGATTAATAAAAAAGTTTGAGGACATAGATGTTCCCTGCAGTGTACGTGATAAATGGTAGGCTTAGAGCCAACACCTCTCTAAGGGGAGCTTTACCTTGTTGCTGTGTGCATGCTCGTTCTTGCAACGAGAAGCCTGATGCGACAAAATGGCGCCCACTTTAACAAGAGGTTCAAGACATACTGTTTACACGGCACCTGCGGGGTTTAAATTTCAGGGTTGGCAGTAGAGAAAAAGAGGGTTAATATAGATATTATGTGTTTTTACGGAGGCCTTAAAACTCCTTTCATATAGATTAGTTACCCCTCTCTGTTCTTTATCTTCCTAACCCCTGTATAAAGTAACCTTTGCGTAGGGGGAATTTTGAATACAATAATTGTTTCAGCGATCAGCTTCTTAGTAGCTGTTTTTATAGGCTTTGCACTTGCCCGCTTTGTCCAGAAGAAAAAAATTGGCGAGTATGAGAAGATAGGAAAGAAGATACTCGAGGATGCCAAAAAAGAGGCCGACGTTATGATGCGGGAAGCCTCCATCCAGGCTAAAGATATCGTCCTGCAGGCAAAGAATGAACTGGAGCAGGAGACCAAGGCAAGAAGGCAGGAATTGCAAAATACCGAGCGAAGGCTCGCCCAGAAAGAGGGGAACCTGGATAAAAAGATCGAGCTTATCGACAAAAAGGAAGACGACCTATCGAAAAAAGATCGGGAGACCTTGCAAAAACAGTCATTGCTCGATACCAAGATCAGGGAGCATGAAAACCTCATCATAAAAGGGAAAGAACGTCTGGAAAAGATATCGGGGCTTACCGGAGAAGAAGCAAAGAAGATGCTCATGCAGGCAATGGAGGACGAAGCAAAATACGAATCCATGAAAATAATCAAGAAAATAGAGGAAGAGGCGAGGGAAAGGGCGGACAAAAAGGCTAAAGAGATCATTGCCTTTGCCATTCAGCGATATGCCGGCGATTACGTCGGCGAGGACACCGTATCGGTCGTAAGCCTTCCCAACGAAGAGATGAAGGGAAGAATAATCGGAAGGGAAGGCCGCAATATCAGGGCCCTTGAGGCTGCCACCGGCGTAGATATCATCATTGACGATACGCCCGAGGCAGTGATCCTTTCCTGCTTCAACCCCATACGGAGAGAGGTGGCAAGGATATCCATCGAGCGTTTGATCAGCGATGGGAGGATCCATCCGGCAAGGATCGAAGAGATCGTCTCAAAGGTCGCTGAGGAAATGGAGGAGAAGATAAAAGATTCAGGGGAGCAGGCTGTTTTTGACCTTGGCGTCCACAATGTCCACCCCGAGATCATTAAATTGCTTGGAAGGCTCAAATTCAGGAGCAGCTACGCCCAGAACATATACCAGCATTCCCTGGAGGTTGCATTTATCTGCGGCGCCATTGCCTCTGAGTTAAGGCTCAATCCAAAAGACGCAAAAAGGGCAGGCCTTTTGCACGATATCGGAAAGGCCGTAGACCATGAGATAGAGGGCTCGCACGCAACCATCGGGGCTGATCTCGCGAAAAAGTACGGTGAAAACGAAGAGATCGTCCACTCGATCCTTGCACACCACGAAGATGTAGAGACGACAAGCCTTCTTGACGTCATCGTCCAGGCAGCGGACGCCCTGTCAGGGGCAAGGCCAGGCGCCAGGAGAGAGATGCTGGAAACATATATTAAACGGCTTGAAGAGCTGGAGCGCATAGCCAACAGCTTTCAGGGCGTTGAAAAATCTTACGCAATACAGGCGGGCCGTGAGATCCGTATTGTTGTGAACAGCGAAAAGATCAGCGACGACAGCATAAATGTTATATCGAGGGATATCGCAAAAAAGATAGAGACAGATCTTTCCTATCCGGGGCAGATCAAGGTTGTCGTGATCAGAGAAACCAGGTCAATAGAATATGCAAAATAACATAACTGTACTGTTCCTCGGTGATGTTATCGGTAAACCGGGGCGAAGGGCGATTGAAAGGTATATAAAAACCGTCAAAGCGGATTTTTACGTTATCAATGGTGAAAACCTTGCCGGGGGAATAGGCGTTACCGCCTCAACAGCGCTGGAAGTACTGTCTCACGGAGTCGATATTATCACTACGGGGAACCATGTCTGGAAGAAAAAGGAGATCACCACTTTCCTCATGGAAGAAAAGAGGGTAATACGTCCCTTGAATTATCCCGATGGCACTCCGGGCTTCGGATACACGATCGTCCGGAAGAACGGGAAATCTCTTTGCGTCGCGAACATCGAGGGCCGCATCTTCATGAATACCCTTACATGCCCTTTCAGGGCAATGGAAAGGCTCCTCGGGGAGGTCGCAGAGAACGTTCCTATCATCGTCGATTTCCATGCCGAAGCAACCTCCGAGAAGATAGCTATGGGATGGTACCTTGACGGAAAGGTCTCTGCTGTTGTAGGAACTCATACCCATGTTCAGACAGCCGATGAACGGATCCTGCCAAAGGGCACAGGGTATATTACGGACGCGGGGATGACAGGGCCTGCGGACTCTGTAATAGGCATGGAAAAAGACGTCGTTCTTGAAAGGTTCCTGACACAGCTGCCGCAGAAATTTGAGGTCGGGAAGGATAATATTGAAGCGCAGGGCGTGATAATAACGATAGACAGCACAAGCAAGAAGTGCGTTGCAATAGAACGGGTAAAGCAAAAGATAGACTGAATACTTAGGACGGCATATGGACATAGAGAAAGATATAGAGATCATTAAGCGAGGCGCCGTTGACCTCGTTAATGAGAATGAGCTGAGGAGCAAGCTGATAAAGGCAAAATCAGACAAAAGGCCGCTCCGGGTCAAGCTCGGGCTCGATCCTACAGCGCCCGACCTGCACCTCGGGCATACGGTTGTCCTCCAGAAACTCAAGCAGTTCCAGGAGCTGGGCCATACGGCCATCTTCCTCATCGGTGATTTTACGGGCATGATAGGAGACCCTACCGGAAGGATCGAGACGAGACCGGCCCTTTCAAAGGAAGAATTGCTCGCAAACGCAGAGACCTATAAAAGACAGGTGTTTAAGATACTTGACCCAGAAAAGACAGAGGTTCGCTTTAACAGCGAGTGGTTTGAGGCAATGAACGCGGCGGACATGATAAGGCTCTGCGCCCAGTACACAATGGCGCGCATGATGGAGCGCGAGGACTTCAGGAACAGGTATCAAAACAACCAGTCCATCAGCATCCATGAATTTCTGTACCCGCTGGTGCAGGGTTACGACTCGGTGGCCCTGCATGCCGATGTGGAGCTCGGAGGCCATGACCAGATCTTCAACCTTTTTGTCGGCAGGGACATACAGAGGTCTTATGGCATGGAATCGCAGGTGATCGTTACCGTCCCCCTCCTCGAAGGGACCGACGGCGTTAATAAGATGAGCAAAAGCTACGGGAACTATGTCGGCATCGACGAGCCGCCGGATGCCATGTTCGGCAAGCTCATGTCCATATCCGATGAGCTGATGCTGAAATACTACGAGCTTTTGAGCGACATATCCCTCGAGGAGCTGAGAGACCTGAAGGAGGGGATGCAGAGAGGAACGGTACATCCGAAAGTCGCAAAGGTGAACCTCGCGAAAGAGATCATAACAAGGTTCCACAATGCAGAAGAAGCGAAGGCCGCCCACGATAACTTTGAAAAGATGTTCAGGGAGAAGGAAGTTCCCGAAGAGATAGACACCTCAACAATGAAGAAACCTGAAAAAGACCCTGTTTCGATCCCGCATTTTCTCCGGGATATCGGTGCAGTGACCTCTGTGGGGGAAGGGATCAGGATGATCGAGCAAGGCGGGGTGTCGGGCTTTGCATATACATCTGAAGCGCAATTGACATTGCCCCATGCGAACATCAAGCTTGCAAGGGTAACCGGCAAAGAGATGTCATTTGATAACGTCATTGGATATATATGGAAGGTGGGCAAAAGGAAGTTCAAAAAGGTAATTTTTATGGCTGAGAATCCTTGACACGCAAATGCTTTTATTGTTTATTATAGACCGTTGTAACGGAATAATAAAAATGTATGTTCCCCGGTAGCTCAATCGGCAGTAGCGGCTGGCTGTTAACCAGTAGGTTGCAGGTTCGAGTCCTGCCCGGGGAGCCAGATAAACAAAGGCGCATCGTTGGAAGCGTCTTTTCTATATTGGGCTGCTTGATCTGGATAGTGCGCAAGGCAATACCTTCCTTCATCTGCAGCCTTCTTTTTTTTATTCCGGCCGCCCACGGCATTGAAACAGATCCTTTCCTCGCGTACACGATAAAGACCTTCGATTACAATCAGGACGGGGTAGTGATCAAGCTGAGGTACCCTGAGGTCGCAGGCATTAACAGGCAATACCGCTCCATCAACGGGCAGATCAGAAAAGGCGTATTGACGATCCGTTTTCCCGGAAAGGCTACAAGCCAGTCCTTTGGCGGACAAAAGGACTTTGTGCAGGGTGTTAAAAGATTTATCATGAGAAATAATTTTAAAGGATATGAATTTTCGTCAGCCGCAGATGTGATCCATAATGCCGGCAGCATTTTTACTGTAAAGGTTATTAGCTACGAAATGCCCTATGGCGCAGCGAACGGATTAAACAGCCTCACCTATCTGAACTTCGATGCCAGAACAGGGAAAATGCTCAACATCAACGATTGTTTTTCTGATCCCGGCCGCCAGAAGCTGGCCAGGCGAGGGAAAGAATTTTTTGTCGAAAAGGCCAGGGCCGATGATATGCTCGACCTCCTGGACAACAAGTTCCTCGATAGATTTTACCTTCCGGAAAACTTTGCCGTAACCGACAGGGGGATCGAGTTTGCCTATCAGCAATACGAGGTTGGCCCCCGTCCGCTCGGTATGCCGTCCTTTACTATCCCCCATGGAGAGATGCAAATGCTGATCGATAAACGCTGCACATTGCAGCAATATCTTTACGAATGATCATATATCTATAGAAAAACCTTTTCTTTTTAAAGAAATCGGCATATACTGTAGATATAACAGGCCGCCCATTGAATGATGAGCATAAATACTCTCACCCAGGTATTTTTTTCCTTTTTATATAATGTTCAACTTTGAGATAGACCTGCTGACCGCTCTCTATCTCCATGCAAAGCTTGAGGATCAAAACTATTAAAAAACGGAGGTAGCAATGCAGAGCAAATTATATGTAGGAAATCTAAGCTATGCTGTCAGCAGTGAGCAATTGAAAGAACTTTTTTCCGGATACGGCACCGTTGTAGAGGTCAAGGTCATAGAGGGAAAAGGTTTTGGTTTTGTAGAGATGGGGTCGCAGGCAGACGCCGAGAAGGCGAAAAAGGAACTTCACGATACACAGTTCATGGGGCGCACGATCGCCGTTCAGGAGGCGCGCCCGCCAAAAGACAGGCAGAAAGGCAAATATTCCCGCAGGTATTAGAAGGCCTGATCCAGATCTGCCGGCATTAAAGGTTTTTGAAGGAGCAAGAAATGACAGAGGCAAAAGAAAACGACAGGGTCAAGGTTCATTATAAAGGTTCCCTGCAAGACGGTACGGTATTTGATTCATCGGAGAACAGGCAGCCGCTTGAGTTCACAATAGGCCAGGGAATGGTGATCCCCGGGTTTGAAAAGGGCGTGGTTGGCATGTGCGAAGGCGACACAAGGGTGATCTCCATAGAGGCTGAAGACGCATATGGGGCCTACAGGCAAGACCTCGTGGGCGTCGTCGAAAAGTCCCGCATACCTGAAGACATTGATCTAAAAATCGGTATGGTGCTTCAGGTCCGCTCGCCGGAGGGCAGCGTTACGAATGTTGTCGTTTCCGCGATAACGGATAACGATGTTACCCTCGACATGAACCACCCCCTCGCAGGCAAAGACCTTCGCTTCGAAGTTACGCTGGTTGAGATACAGAAGGCGTAGCCGGCGAAACCGTCATATTAAGCAAAATATGCCGCGGACGGGATCGGGACCGGCGATCACCGGATGTACCTCGTTTTGTCCTTCACGCTTTTTCTCGGCAACGGGGCAGGTTCGCTAGCCTTTTTTCCAAGACATACCAGCGCTACCGGGTTTTTGGCTTCGTCGATGCCGAGGATCTCCCGCAGCTTCTTCTTGTCAAATAAGGTAAACCAGAGGCTGCCGAGGCCGTAAGCATATGCGGCAAGATGCATGTTCTGTATCGCGGCGGAACATGCAGACAGATAGCCCACCATACCTTCTTCCATGAACATATCGACGCCTGATTTTTTCGGATCGCCGACAACAGCAATGATCACCGGGGCCTGCTTGAGAAAATCGATGAGATAGGTGTCCAGCCACTTCCATTGGCTTATATCAAGCGCCCACACGCGGCATCTGTTTGCTTCATGAAAGATCTTTTCCCTGACCTCCCTGTTCGTGATGACGATAAATTCCCAGGGCTGCGTATTAAGAGGAGATGGGGCCCATGTACCCGCTTCCAGTATCTTTTCAATGATGTCTTCGCTTATCGCTTCAGGCAGGTAGTGGCGGCAGCTTCTTCTCCCCTTCATTGCTGAAAATAGATCCATATCTTTCCCCCTTTAATATATTATTTATTTGTTTGCTTCCATGGTGAACCTCCACTTGCAGAACGCTTCTTTGGGATGCGGGTCGGGAGGAGCGAAAAGGCATTCCACCTTGATCCCCGGGTCTACTGCACGGGCCAAGCTTTCAAATTCTCCTTTATGCATGAATTTGCACACGAATTCATCAAGGCCCCTTCTCAACCTTGCTTCCTGCGTAGGGCAGCTGGGCACGGTAATGATAACCTCGTCGTCCTTCTCTTCGATCTGGTACCCTACGATAATCGTCCAGGTAAAATATTTTAACGCCTTTACAAAACCCTTAAGGCCTTTCTCTTTGATATTGAACCTTTTTATAAGATCATCGGCAGCCATTTGAGGCACCCGCCCCCAGACCTGTTCGTTGATCTGCTCTGCCGTCGGCTGGTCAAATTTGTCCGCTACGAAAAGGAACCAGAAGGCGTCGATAACCCGGTAGTGCCAGAGCAAAAATTCTATATAACTCCTCAGCTCGGGAGCCTCCATCTTCTCAAAGATCCGCAAGTCCATAACCCCTCCTAAAAACACGAATATCTAAATCATAAGCACGAAGCACTAAACAATGTCAAAATCCAAATATCAAATGCTTTAAACAAATACATGTTTCTTAATTTTGAACATTTGAATTTGTTTCGTGCTTCGATATTAGAATTTCGTATTTATGTCATTCTCCACCTATTGTCTGTCAACAATCTGCGTCAGGTGACATAACGATTATATCTTTTATCGCGGCAATTGCAAAAGATATTTTTAGGATGATATGGCGAAGAAAAAATTGTATTGTATCATGGCTACCCAAAGATGAATAAAAAAGTATTTTCCTGGTGTCTTTTCGATTTTGCGAATTCGAGCTACTCCGCTGTGATCGCAGCGGTGATATTCCCTGTATATTACACTGGCATTGTTGTCGGCAACGCGTCGAACGAAGGGGACCTGTGGTGGGGCAGGGCAATAGCGTTAAGCATGGCTTTTGTTGCCCTTAGTTCCCCCTTCCTTGGCGGTATGGCGGACTACGCAAAGAAGCGGAAAGGGTTTCTTATGGCATATACGCTGCTCTGCGTGGTCATGACGGCCTCTTTGTACTTTCTCAAAGAAGGAATGGCCGTCGAGGGTTTTCTGATGATCGTTCTTGCCAATATAGGTCTTGAGGGAGGGCTTGTCTTTTATAACGCCTTTCTCAACGATATTGCCGACACGGAGCACCAGGGCAGGGTGTCTGCCTGGGGATATGGAATAGGGTATGCCGGCTCTATCATATCCCTCCTTATAGGGCTTCTTATCATGAAAGCCGGCCATATTGAACTTGTCTGGCCTATGGTAGCCGTCTTTTTCGGCGCCTTTTCGCTGCCGGCTTTTTTCTTTTTGCCCGGTGACGAAAAGGGCCATGTCAGCCCCTGTCAGGCAGCTATGGACGGCCTCAGGTCAACGATATCGACCTTTCGCAGGCTTCTGATAAATAAAGAGCAAAGAAGGTTTCTCCTTGCCTACCTTATATATGAAGACGGCGTTAATACGGTCATCGTTTTTTCCAGCATTTTCGCCGCCACGACCCTTTTGTTCAAACCGGTAGAGCTGATCGGCATATATCTTATCATTCAGGCGACGGCGCTCGCGGGCGCGTTCATCATGGCGCGCTTTATCGACTACTGGGGGCCTAAAAGGGTGGTCATGCTGTCCCTTGTGCTTTGGATACTTACAACGACAACGGTCTATTTCATCGGGACCAAGGCACAGTTCGTGGTTATCGCATCCGTTGCCGGCCTCGGGCTGGGAACGGTTCAGGCGGCAACAAGGGCCTTTTACGCGCAGTTTGTCCCTGACGGATTTGAGTCCGAGTACTTTGGCGTCTACAGCATGGTAGGCAAATCATCGGCGATCATCGGCCCCCTTTTGTTCGGGTTCATATCTTCCACATTCCGGGACCAGAGGCCTGCTGTCCTGTCAATCTCCATCTTGTTTCTCGCCGGCCTTGTCATTGTAAGCACGGTAAAAGGCGGAGGACCGAACGTGAAAAATAAAGCTCATAGCTGATAGCTCATGGCTCATGGCAACAGCAAAGATCAGGGCGAGTATGCACTCAAATCCTCTGCTGCCTACTTCCTACTGCTTACTTTGTTTAGTTTTTGTTATGAACCATGAGCTATGAACTATGAGCTATTGATCTTCTTCCTTATACTCCCTGCTGATGATATCCTGCAGAGAGGCCTGGATGTTCTTTCCTTCGTATATGATCTTGTAGAGCTCTTCGGTGATCGGCATTGCAACATTCAATTTTCGTGAAAGGTCGTAAGCCGCCTTGGCCGTGTAATAACCCTCAACGACGCTTTTCTGGCCCTCAATGATCTCTGCCGCCTTTTTTCCCTGTGCGAGCTCAACGCCGAAAAACCTGTTCCTGCTTAGTTTTCCGTAGGATGTCAGTATGAGGTCTCCCATTCCGGAAAGCCCCATGAACGTTGTGTCCCTTGCGCCCAACGACCTTCCCAGCCTCTTCAATTCGGCGAGAGAGCGGGTTATGTACGCTGCCAGGGTGTTGGTGCCAAGGTCCAGGCCCTGGATAATGCCAGCGCCGATCGCCATGATATTCTTCATCGCCCCGCCAAGCTCAACGCCGGCAATGTCATCGCTCGTATATACCCGGAACGTATTGCTGTGTATGATCTTCTGAAAATAGAGCGAAAGCTCTTTGTCCTTTGAAGCTATAACGGTGGATGTGAAAAGACCTTCCGCGACCTCCTTCGCGAAAGACGGCCCCGAAAGGGAGGCGATGCCGGCCCTTCCGGCTGTCATCTCTTTGATGACCTCGCTCATGAACAGGTTTGTGCCGTTCTCGATCCCCTTTGTGAGGATCAGCACGCGTTTGTCCGGTAGCTCTTCAGAGATCATTGCAGCGGTCGTTCTCAGGGCAAAGGATGGGGTGGCAAAAATAATATTCCCGGAAAATTCAGTGACGCTTTTTATGTCATTGGTAAATGAGATATTGTCCGGTAGGGCAAAGCCGGGAAGGTAATAAGAATTCTCCTTTGTCTTTTCCGCAATGTCGAAAAGTTCTCTTTCAAAGAACCATAGCAGTACTTTGTTTCCCGTTCTCGCAAGGTGAAGGGCGAAAGCCGTACCCCAGGCGCCTGCCCCTATCAGGCCGATCTTCATTCTTCTTCGCCTATTATCGCCGTGCCGCTGATAGCTTCGCCTTCTTTCAGGCCCATCAATTTTACACCGAGGCCGCCCCTTTTCTGGACAGGTATATCATTGGCGCCGAACCTGATCGTTCTTCCCGTATCGGTGACCAGGATGACCTCGTCTTTTTCTCCCAGTTTTTTTAAGCTTACGACTTCCCCGTTCTTTGCGCCGCACCTAACGTTGAGGATGCCTGAGCCGCCCCTTGACTGTATCCTGTACTGGGAGCAAGGCGCCCGCTTTCCATAGCCTTTCTGGGTTACCGTAAAAATGTTGCAAGCCTTATGAACGATCTCTACGGAGATGACCTCGTCGCCTCCTTTCTTGAAGCGCAGCCCCTTTACTCCATAGGCAGTCCTACCCATAGGCCTGATCTGCTTTTCAAGGAAGCGTATAGACAGGCCTTTTTTTGTTGCCAGCATGATCTCGCTTTCGCCGTTCGTTTCAAGAACGCCTATGAGGCTATCGTCGTCGGGAAGGGTTATCGCCCTGATCCCTGTGGACCGTATATTCTTCAGGAGATCGAGGGCCATCCTCTTGACATGGGCCTTTTTTGTAACAAAAAATAGATATTTATCAGGGGAAAATTCCCTGACATGCGTTATGGCCGTTATCCTTTCGCCCTTGCCGATGTTGATGAGGTTCACGATATGCTTGCCCTTTGCAGAGAGGCTCGCCTCCGGTATGGTGTGAACCTTCAC
The DNA here is from genome assembly GCA_017992765.1 of Syntrophorhabdaceae bacterium. Classification (GTDB taxonomy): domain Bacteria; phylum Desulfobacterota; class Syntrophorhabdia; order Syntrophorhabdales; family Syntrophorhabdaceae; genus UBA5609. The sequence goes on along the minus strand of JAGOOA010000015.1, from coordinate 3,986 downwards.
TACATGAACCTTCCCGGTATTCGTAAAGAACAGGATATACGAGTGCGTAGATGCTATGTAAAGGTGGTCAACAAAATCCTCTTCCCTCACCACGATGCCCGTTTTCCCTTTCCCGCCGCGGATCTGGTGCTTATACTGATCAAGGGAAGTCCTTTTCGCATACCCCTTGTAAGTGATCGTTACAACGACCTCTTCTTCTTTGATCATATCTTCCAGGGTGATCTCCGGAAGCTCATCAACTATTTCGGTATACCTGGCGTCCCCGTATTTTTGCTTTATCTCGAGGAGCTCTTTCTTAACAATGCCCAGGAGGAGCTTTTCGCTCTGGAGTATCTTCTGCAGGCGCCTGATCTCTTCCGCTGTGTTTGCGTGGTCATCTATTATCTTTGTCTGCTCAAGGGAGGTAAGGCGCTGGAGGCGCATTTCAAGTATGCTCGTTGACTGTTTTTCGGACAACGCAAACCTTTCGATCAGCGATGCCCGGGCCTCCTGTGTGTTTTTCGATTTCTTAATTAGAGCAATAACTTCATCGATATGCTCAAGGGCTATCTTGAGCCCTTCAAGGATATGGAGCCTGTCGAGGGCCTTGTTCAGCTCAAAGGTAGACCGTTTCGTTACTATCTGCTTACGGAAATCGATGAACTCCTTTATTATTTCCCTGAGGTTCAGAAGCCTTGGCTCATTGTTGACGATGGTGAGGAAAATGATGCCGAAGGTGGTTTGCAGCTGGGTATGCTTATAGAGCTGGTTCAGGATGGGCACGGCAATTTCGCCCTTTTTCAGCTCAATGACGATCCTCATGCCTTCCCGGTTGGATTCATCCCTGATCGTGGAAATGCCCTCGATCTTTTTTTCTTCGATCAGCTCAACAATGTTCTCGATGAGGCGGGCTTTGTTGACCTGATAGGGGATCTCGGTGATTATGATCGCCTCCCGCCCGTCTTTTCTGTATTGCTCGATGGAAGCCCGTGCACGGAGGATGATATGGCCTTTGCCGGTTTCGTAAGCTTCGCGGATGCCCTGCCTGCCGTAAATAATTCCCTGGGTAGGAAAATCAGGGCCCGGGATATACTGAATGAGATCGGATACCGTAATATCGGGGTTTTCGATATAAGCGACCATGCTGTCCACAACCTCTTTAAGGTTGTGCGGAGGTATGTTTGTCGCCATTCCTACCGCTATGCCTGAAGACCCGTTGATGAGCAGGTTCGGTATCTTCGAGGGCAATATGGAAGGCTCGACAAGGGAGTCGTCGTAGTTTGCCTTAAAGGCGACCGTTTCTTTTTCGATATCTTCCAGTATCTCTTCCGCTATCCTTGAAAGCCTGATCTCCGTGTACCTCATTGCCGCCGGAGCATCGCCGTCAACTGAACCGAAGTTCCCCTGCCCGTCGATGAGGGGGTAGCGGAGGGAAAAATCCTGGACCATCCTTGTTATTGCATCATAGACCGCCTGGTCTCCGTGGGGATGGAATTTACCGATCACATCGCCGACGACCCTGGCGGACTTTTTATACGGTTTATCATGGGTGTTGTTCAGCTCGTACATTGCGTACAAAATTCTTCTGTGGACAGGCTTTAGACCGTCCCGTATATCGGGCAAAGCCCTTCCTATGATGGTGCTCATGGCATAATCGAGGTACGATCTTCGCATCTCCTCTTCAATGGGAACGGTGACAACGGACGTCTGCATTAAATCCTCCCTGTATTGTCGTTTTTCAGCGGTTTTTTGGTAATAATGTAACATAAACAATAAGCATTGACAATGAGACAAACATCGTGGAAAATAAATAAACTGAAACTATGAAATACCTTACAACCATAATCGCCGTCGTTATGCTGATGACTTTTTGTGCCTCCTGCGGCAAAGAGGTAAAAGGGTTAAAAGAGGAGATCAAGGCATTAAAGGAAGAGAACAGCTACCTGAAGGCAGAGAACATCGGTCTTAAAAAAGAAGTTGAAGAACTCTATAAAAAGATTGAAGAAAAAGAGAACGCACGGACCAGGGAACTGCAAAGAGAGAAGGAAGCGCCACAGGAATCCTCCAAACTTAAAAAGCCTGAGAACGAAAAGGTAAAGCGGTAGCAAAGCGCCGTGTCTTGCCGGATACGCACATTTCAGCATATATACAAAGGTCTTCCATGAGGAATATTGCGCTTGTGATAGAGTACGATGGGACAGATTATCACGGGTGGCAGTGCCAGCCAAAGAGCATAACGGTAGAAGAGGTTTTACGGGGAGCCGCTGCGCGTATTCTTAACCATGAGGTCAAGATATATGCGGGGGGGAGGACCGATGCCGGAGTTCATGCATCAGGGCAGGTAGTTAATTTTAATACCTGGAAAGACATCCCGCTTTTAAATCTGAGGAAGGGGCTGAACAGTTTATTGCCTGACGATATAAAGGTAAAGGGCGCCATTGAGGTTAATCGATCCTTTCATGCCCGGTATTCCGCGAAGAGCAAGGTCTATTCCTATACCATTGCAAACACGACCTTCCATTCGCCCTTTCATTTCCGCTATTCATGGCATATCCCTTACAAGATCGACAGCGGCGCCATGGATAAAGCGATAGGCGACATTAAAGGAGAGCACGATTTTGCGGCCTTTAAGAAGAAGGACGAGATATATAAAAGCACCGTACGCAACGTGCTCATGGCGGGAGTAAAAAGGCGGGGCGAATTTATTTATGTTGTCATAGAGGCAAAAGGCTTTTTACGATACATGGTAAGGAACATCGTCGGGACGCTTGTTCTTATAGGCGCGGGGAGATTGGGAAGAGATGATCTCCCGGCGATCCTTGCGTCGAAAGACCGCGTCAACGCAGGCCCCACAGCCCCGGCAAAAGGGCTGCTGCTGAGGAGGATCAGGTACTGACTCATGCAGCCGGGACGTATAAAGGGACAGAAAAAATTGCGCAAGCTGATCTTCGTAATCGTCCTTTTTCTTTTGGCGGGCAGCCGGCTACTTGCACAGCAGGCGGTTTTTAAGGTAAGCGGCGAGATAGCCTTCCCCAAGACAGGCGATCTTTATGTCCAGCTCATTACCAGGGAAGAGTTCGAAAGCGATAAAGATGCCGGTTTCGGTATTATTGTCGCCGTCGGTCCTGATGATATCAAAAAGGGCAGGGCGCCTTTCTCGTTCGAAGGCGTCCCCAAGGGCACATACGGCATACGCTGCTTCCAGGACGTGAGCGGGACCGGCAAGATGGAAAAGGGGATGTTCGGGCCGAAACAACCATGGGGCACATACAGGCCCGCACGGCCAACATTCCGCGCGCCCCGCTTCGACGAGGTCTCCTTTGAAGTTGACAAAAACGTTGAAAACATTGCTATCGAGCTTAAGTAGCTCACGGCAAACCGGATGCAGGACATTAAGGTGGCTATGATCATGGATGCACAGTTGATCAGGATTGTCATTTTGCTTTTCGACGGCTATACGGCCCTTGATGTGATCGGTCCTTATGAAGTGCTATCGAGGCTGCCTGGTGCAAAGATATATTTTGCCGGATATGAAAAGAAAGGATATAGGGATACCTATGGGCTGGAGTTAAAGGCCGACTGTGCAATAAACGAAATAACGGAGGCTGAGATCCTGCTTATCCCGGGGGGATTCGGTGTTGATGATCTTCTCAAAAACAAAGACATCGTTGATCGGATCCGGGAGATCGACAAGACAAGCCGTTGGACGGTCTCGGTCTGCTCAGGTTCATTGCTGCTGGCAGAGGCGGGCATTTTAGAAGATAAAAATTGTACCACGCACTGGAGGCGCAAAGGGCAGCTAAAGAAATATAACGTTCATATCAAGGATGACAGGTTCGTCCAGGACGGCAAGGTCATAACATCGGCAGGAGTTTCGGCAGGCATCGATATGGCGCTGTACTTAGTGAGCAAGATCGCCGGCGACGATGCAGCAAAGACCATACAACTCGGGATGGAGTATGACCCCAAGCCGCCTTTTGACTGCGGATCGCCGGACAAAGCACCGC
>JAGOOA010000014.1:42872-56897 GCA_017992765.1 Syntrophorhabdaceae bacterium | reverse complement strand
ATCGAAAAACCGCGGACCTGCATTGCCTTCCCCGCTTTTCCCTTTCCCCATTTCCCCATTGCCCCATTGCCGCATCATCACCAGGAGGGGCTTCAAATTGTAGGTGATGATCTCTCCGGCGTGGGAGAGCACCCCATGCAGCTCTTTTCCATCGTGCGAGAAAAAAACGCCTTCCCCGTCAAAGGCAGCGAAGCACTCAAGGTTCAGGCTGCCGGAGTTCTTTCCCTGAAAGGCTGCCATGACGGCGATGGATCTCACATTTAACTGCTCAAGCCCTGTTTCTTTCCATTCCTTTTTTTCTTCGCCTCCTGCCTTTATCTCCCTATAGAGGGATGTAAATTCGAGCTCCCTGTAGATCTTCCGCAGCTCCTGGAGGTCCTGCTCCCTGTTTCCGAGGCTTGAAAGGCTTGCGTCTACCGGCACATCGAGCCGTATCGTCGCGAGCTGCCTGCTCATGGCGGCAAGGTCTTTTCCGGCCACGAGCTTTTCCCTTACTGATGGTTTCTTTACCTCCTGAATATTTTCATAGATGGCATCAACGGATCCGATGCTGTTTATAAGTTCCCGGGCCGTCTTGTCGCCGATGCCCGGCACGCCGGGGATATTGTCCGATGTGTCGCCGCAGAGGGCCAGATAATCGACCATAAGCTGTGGCTTGACGCCGAATTTCTCCTCTGCCTCTTTCATGCCGATCAACTGGTTTTTCATTGAGTCATAGATAAAAACCTTTTCCGACAGGAGCTGCACCATATCCTTATCGCTGGTCACGATATATGTTTCCAGATCGTCATGCCCCTTGAGCCCGTTCACGATCGTCCCGATAATGTCGTCGGCCTCAAATCCTTCCATCTCGAGGATTGGTATGCCCATGGCCTCAATTACCTTTTTTACGTACGGTATCTGTACCGATAGGTTGTCCGGCATCGGCGGCCTCTGGGCCTTGTACGCCTTAGATATCTCTTCCCTGAAGGATGGAGCCTTTGCATCGAAGACGATGACAAGCCTGTCGGGGCTCTCGGCGGTCGTGAGCTTTTTTATCATGCTGATGAAGGCGTAGACGGCGTTTGTCGGCATGCCCTTTGAATTTGAGAGGTGAGGGGTCGCGTAGAAGGCCCTGTAAAGGTAGGAGTTGCCGTCAACGAGGAAGACCCTTCGGGTTTTTCGTTCGGCGTTCGGCGTTCGGCGTTCGGCGTTATCCGGCATCTTTGTCCCTAAGGTTTTCAAAGTCATAATTTTCCATCATCATCCGGTCTCTCCGTAGACTTTATTCGCTTTGAACTGCCGCACAGCGGGCTATAATGGGAAATAGGTCTTTATCTTGAACGTCCTTTTTTCAGGGAACCGGTATATCCTCAGCGCGTAGCGCTTCTCAAGGTTCGAGAGTTCGTGACCTATCTCGCCCATCGTCTTTTTTGTAATGGTGAACCAGAGGTTCAGTTCGCCATCCCGCTCGTAATTGTGGGTAACCCCCGCAAGCGCGCTGATCTCCCGGGCAACCTCCACGATCTTGTCGTCATCTACGTGCACGCCGCAGAGAACGCTTGCATAGCCAAGCTTTTTCCGTTCGAGGACAGGCCCGATCCTCCGTATGATCCCTTTTTCTTTCAGCTCCTTTATCCGCTTCAAGGCCTCCTTCTCGCTGATCCCGACCTGTTTCCCGATATCTGCAAATGGCCTTTCCGAAAGCGGAAATTCCTCCTGTATCAGGTTGAGCATCTTTCTGTCTATCTCATCCATGGGTAGTATGATAATGATTATTTTATACCAATTATGGAGAAAATGGGTACAGAATAACCTGAAAATGATGTGGGGATATCCCGGAGCAAACCGTGGAGAGGCAAGAAACTCGGCAGTATCATTTTCAACATGACCCCGCTGCGTCAGGCTTCTTGTTCTTCACGGGGAGCGGCTCGGCGAGGAAGTGCATGACCTTTGGCGGTTTTCCGTCAAGGTGAAATGAAATAACGTTCTTCTCGATCTCCCTGTCCGCCACGGTTATCCGCTCGTGCTGCCGGAGGTGCTCCCCCCAGGACTCGACGATATAGGATTCGATGTAGTGGCCGGGGTCCGTAAGGTCGTGAAAGAGGTTCCACCGTATGGCGCCGTCGCGCCTGCGGATCGTTTTCAATAACCGCATTGAATCCGAGAACTCAGCGGACTTTCCCGGATCGATAAGGTATTCGATGACAACAAGGACCGGCCCTTCGTCGAGATCGGGCTGACAGGGAACGGCAAGCGAAGGCCAGTGCATGGAAGGGTTCAGGTCGAGCTCTTCACCGCTTACCAGCTTATAGTTCCAGGTAATGATCGTAGCGATCACCAGGAATCCGGCTACAACGTTCAGCGTTAAGAATATGCCCGCCAGGCCGGCTATAAAACCAAACAAGGCGCTTCCCCCCGCCAGGCCGCCGAAGAATGTTATCATGTGCACGGACAGAACCCTCCCCCGGACCCACGAAGGGATCACCGACTGGACGACCGCAATGAGGGTCGAGATAAGGATGAGCCAGACCATGCCGCCCGCTGCCATGGCGATCGCAAGGAATGCGAACGAATGAAGGTTTGCCATTGCAGCCATGACAAGGGCAAAGATATTCGATGCAAAAAGAACGACAAGGTTGAGAGAGAACCTCTGCCGGAGAACCGGCAAGAACGGCGCCCCGAGGAGGGCCCCGAGGCCGAAAAAGCCGAGGAGCGCCCCATATCCCGATGAGCCAAGCCCAAGATATTCTTTCGAAACGATCGGCAAAAAGGCCCACAGGGGGCTGCAAAAAAAAGAAAAGAATATAGTGTGGACCAATACCGACCTTACCTCCGGGGCATGCCTGATATAGCGTATGCCGGCCCGCATTGCGCTCACCATCCGCTCCTCTTTGAGTGCGCTTGTCCGCTGCGCCTTTTTCCATTTCTTCAAAACGATGACAACGCCGAGGAACGATACGCCGTTGAGAATGAACGTTATGCCGGGCCCGAGGGCCGCAACGATCAAGCCGCCTATTACGGGCCCCACGGCGCGCGCGAGATTAAACCCAACCGAACCGATGGCTATCGCCGCAGGCAGCTCGTTGCGCTCCACCAGCTCGGGGATGACCGCCTGCCAGGAGGGCGCATTTACCGCGGCACCCAGCGCGAGAAAAAAGGTCAAGACAAGGAGGACCGTTGGCGTTGTCATGCCCAAAATGGTCAGCACGCCGAGAACGACGGATGCGGCAAGCATCCATGTCTGCGTCATCAGCAGAAGCCGCCTTCTGTCTATGATGTCGGCAAGTGCACCTGCCGGAAGGGCAAGCAGGAAAAATGGGAATGTCGATGCGGTCTGGACCATTGCAACCATAAAAGGGGTAGGCGCAAGCGTTGTCATAAGCCAGGCGGCCCCAACCTCGTGCATGAGCGTGCCCATCAGGGATACAACGTTTGTCATCCAGAGCATCCTGAAGAACCTTTGCTTCAGGGGGCTGAACGTCGACAGCATCGTCTGATATCTGGATAACACGGCTCAATAGTATAACAGAGACATGGCGGGATGGAAAGGCAAGATCAGCTTTCAACTGATAGTATGTCGTATATAGTATATCGTATGTCGTAATTTCCACTTCATCTTTTTTGTCTTATGTTTTTTGTAATCTCGATATACGATATACGAACTACGATATACGATTCACCGGTCTTTGCGGTTTTCTGTTATTCCAGCTTAAAGCCTCTCTCCGCAAAGAGCCTCGCGCAGGCGTCCACAACATCTTCATCATAGAGGACCCCTCTTTTCTGGGCAATCTCCTCAAGGGCCTTGTCAATGCCTAGGGCGGGGCGGTAGGGCCTGTGCGATGCCATCGATTCAACAACGTCTGCGACGGCCAGCACCCTGGCTTCTATTATGATATTCTCTTTCATGAGGCCCTGCGGATATCCCGATCCGTTCAACCGTTCGTGGTGCTGCAAGACGACATCGTTCACCGGCCAGGGGAACTCGATCCCCTTAAGGATATTGTATCCGACCTGCGCGTGTGCCTTGATCATATTGAATTCCAGATCGTTGAGGGCGCCCGGCTTGCTGAGTATCTCGGCCGGCACCACTATTTTACCGATATCGTGGAGGAAGCCCATGACCTGCATGCCCTCCAGGGCGTCTTCCGGAAAGCCCATCTCTTTTGTGATCGCGCAGGCGAGCTGTGCAACGCGCCTCTGGTGGCCGGCCGTGTAAGGATCCCGCATCTCGATCGTCGTGGCAAGGGCCTTCACCGTGCCGTCGAGCGTCTTCCGCAGATGTTCAAAGCTCTTTTTCAGAGCATCTTCTGTCTTCTTTGACTCCGTAATATCTTCCACAATACCTTCATAGTAGAGGATGTTGCCCTTCCCGTCTTTGACTGCGCGGGCGTTCACAGATGTCCAGATGATGCTCCCGTCCTTTTTATATACCCGCGCTTCGAACTCGCGAATGATACCTTGCAGCTCAAGCGCCTCCATGAAATGATCCCTGTCGCCGGGATCAACATAGTATTGTGTTGAGATATCATCGATACTTTCGAGCATCTCCTGCAATGACGTATAGCCAAGCATCCTGACATGGGCAGGGTTCATATTGACGAAACGGCCTTCGGGGGTGCTCTGAAAGATGCCTTCAACGGCATTTTCGAAGATGCCGCGGTACCTTCTCTCTGATTCCGCAAGGGCGTCCTGGATCTTTTTCCGTTCCGCTATCTCTTTTTCGAGATACCCCGTCTTCTCCCTGACCCTTTCCTCAAGGTGGTCGTTCAGCTTCTTTAGCTCTATCTTGGTCTGCGTAAGGTCCCTGTTCTGAGAGAGCAGGTTCTCATAGGTGGAGAGGAGGAAATTGACCACCTTCTGCGGCTCCAGAAGGACACTGTGCGCTTTGCCGTTCGTTTTTATCTCGACCGGCATCCTTGCATCTCCCGTTGATGCAGGCACGGCGCCGGAAAGGATCATTGCTACTTTGGCAAGGAGAATGTTTTTATCGTAGGGCTTGGTGATATAGTAATCCGCCCCCGCCTCAAGGCCCTTGACAATATCTTCGACATCCGACATCGAGGTGAGGAGGATCACGGGAATGTTCCTGAGGTCCTGATCATTTTTCAATGTCCGGCAGAATTCATAGCCGTTCATCCGCGGCATCCACACATCGCTGATGACGAGCTGGGGCTTTGACTCCATCAGCTTGTAAAGCCCTGCCAGCCCATCCTCCGCAAGGGTTACAACGTAGCCGTCCCTTTCAAGCGTCTCGGCGAGGATCTTTGCCTGAGACCTGCTGTCCTCTGCCAGGAGGATCCTTTTCTGCGCGCTATTCTTCACGGGTACTCCATAAGTATTGTCGCCTGATTACGCGACAACTTAAGGGGTTAGTACAGCTATCAGCTGACAACAACAGTATGTCGTATATAGTATGTCGTAACTTCTAATCCATCTTAATTTTTTGTAATCTCGATATACGATATACTATATACGATTCCTTATGGGTCATGAGCGCGATCCGTGCATGTTATTGACAAAGCCCCTGCAAATAGTTAGCATTGGTGAACAAATATCTTAAAAGGGAGGACATCATGAAAAGATATACTGTCTCCGCGATAGGATGCGCGATGATATATGCATGTTCCCTTATCGCTTTTTGCGTTTTTCTTCCTACCGTGCTGTCTGCGCAGAACATCGTTGACGAGTGGAATACCGTGAAGGTCCCGGCAGCGCCGGAACTAAAACCTGCAACAATAGACGCGAAAACGACTGCCCTCCTGATGCTCGACTTTAACAAACAGACCTGCAATGCCGAGAGGCGGCCCCGCTGCATCGCTTCCATTCCAGGCGTAAAGAAGCTTCTTGTCCTCGCCCGGGCAAAAGGGGCGCCCGTCGCCTACAGCCTCTCTCCCGGCGCCGCAACGGCAGATATCGCTCAGGAGCTTGCGCCCCGCGCGGATGAACCGGTTGTAGCGTCAGGGCCGGATAAATTCCTCGGCACCGACCTTGAAAAGATCCTTAAAGACAAAGGAATAAAAACGGTCATCGTCGTTGGGACAGCGGCTCACGGAGCGGTCCTCTACACGGCCAGCGCCGCCGCCCTCAGAGGGTTTTCCGTCATTGTGCCCGTCGACGGGATGTCTGCGGAAAATCCTTACGCAGAACAGTACGTCGCATGGAACCTTGTGAATGCACCGAGGGTATCAAACCAGACAACGCTGACGAAGATCGACCTCATCCGGTAGCCCGATACCTGATGCTGGATGCTGGACGCTTGATGCTTGAAAAGGATCCGATACCATGTTCCGATGAAGTATTTGAGATAAAACACGCAATGTCTTTGCTGATAGCTGATAGCTCCTTGACGGGTTTCTCAATAAACAAACTACCCCGCCGCAAGCGGCGGGTACCCCTCTCCCTTGCCCTCTCCCGCAAGGGGAGAGGGGACAGTGTCGCCCTGCTCTCACGTTGCGGGGAATCATCCGGATATGTTATGAGAGCATCAGTGTCGGGCTTTCCTTTAGCAAACCGTCGCGAGAGAAAGACGGCGGAGAGCGGAGAGCGGAGAGCTGAGGGCAGAGAGATAAACCTCTCAAAGAATTTTCTCTTTGGTTCCTCACCTTTCACTTTTCACCTTTTACCTTTCACTGCCTTTATTCAGCGTGTTTGCGGGGTAGGCCCGACACCGATGCTAATCCTCAGGGACACCGTATATGGATGACCTCTATTATACCCCTGTCACCGCCGCGGTTATCGAGAAGGATGGCAGGGTCCTCATCGCGAAGAGGAAACGGGCTTATGCGGGCTACCTGTGGGAGTTCCCGGGAGGCAAGATGGAGGAGGGCGAATCCCTGGAAGAATGCCTAAGAAGGGAGATCGAGGAAGAGCTCGGCATCGAGATCGAAGTGGGAGGCTATCTCTGCTCCATGCGGCACCAGCTCAACTGCCAGTCAGCAATAAAAATATATGCCTATCGCGCCGCTTATGTAAAAGGCGACATCCGGCTCACGGACCATGACGAGGTCAGGTGGGTATCTGTCGGCGAGCTTGCACAATACGACTTTCCGGAACCGGACCGGTACATCGCGTCAGTGCTTATCGAGCAGCTGAGAGCGGAGAGCTGAGAGAATCGTATATCGTAGTTCGTATATCGTATATCGAGGTTCTGATAAACCCGTTCGGCGTAATGCGTTCGGCGAGAACAACCGTAATTCGTGATACGTAAGTGGAAAAGCACAAGGTGCGAGAAGCGAAGTGACGCAGCAACCTCATAGAGTATGAGCTATTAATGATATTGCCGCGCTCCGCTCGCAATGACGCATTTACCTTTTATTGGGTTTACCTATTCACGAATTACGAGGGTTTTTTACCTTTTACCTTTTACATTTTACCTTTCACTTTGTCAGCCATCAGTTATTAGCTATGCTCAAGGTCTTCTCTATCGTCTCCACCAGCCGTTCCACGCCCTCTCTCTTTTTGCATGAGATCGAGACGGCGTGATGCCTCTCTTCGGCATATTGAAGGTGCCCCTTGTCTATCCTGTCGATCTTGTTGAAGACAATGATCCTTTTCTTGTTGTCCAGCGCAAGGGTGCGCAGCGTATCCTCTACAATGTCTATCTTTCCCTCGAAATCCGGCGCGCTGATATCGACAAGGTGTATCAGGAGGTGCGCGTCCTCAAGCTCCTCCAATGTCGCAATAAAGGCCCTGAAAAGGACCTGGGGCAGCTTATCGATAAAGCCGACAGTGTCGGTGAGGATGATCGCCTTCCGCTGCGGGTACTTGATCGTCCTGGTCGTGGGGTTCAATGTGCTGAAGGGTTTATCTTCAACCTCAACGGCGCTTTTCGTGAGGAGGTTCAAAAGCGTTGATTTGCCGGAATTGGTGTATCCCACGATCGACACGATAGGCATTCCTGAGAACCGCCTCTTCTGCCGTTTCTTCTCTCTCACCTTTCTGACCTCGGTAAGCTTTTTTTCCAGAAAAGCGATCTTATCCCTGATGCGCCTCTTGTCTACTTCGAGCTTTGTCTCTCCGGGGCCCCTTCCTCCGATGCCCCCTGTCAATCTCGAAAAGGCCGTGTTCTTTTCGGCAAGCCTCGGGAGGATGTATCTCAGCTGCGCCAGCTCCACCTGGATCTTCGCCTCGTTCGTGTTCGCCCGCCCGGCGAAGATATCGAGGATGAGCTGGTTCCTGTCGATAACCTTGAGATCTGTCATTGACGAGATGCTGTTTATCTGGCCCGGCGTTAATTCCTCATCGAAGACGAGAAGGTTTGCGCCAAGCTGCTGGCATCTCATGATGATCTCCCCGATCTTTCCTTTTCCTACGAGATAACGCGGATGCAGTTCTTTTGGCCGCTGGGCAATTATGTCAAGCACTGTAATTCCAGCCGAATAGCAGAGGTCTTTCAGCTCCGCGATGTGATCCTCGATATTCTTTCTCTGGCCGGGAGGGACAACGCTGACGAGGACACACTGCTCCTTGTTGCCGCCGGTAATGTAAAACCTGCCGCGGGCGCGCATAAATTCATTTTCCAGCTCCGTAATGAAAGAGACGAAATCAATATCAAGCTCCTGTATATTGACAGGGTCCATAAATGCCCACGACTTTCCTTCCCTGTTCTCGGGGACAAGGTAGCCTATGTGGACAGACTCTCCCCTCTCTCCTGTCCTTTCGGTGATACAGGCAACAAGGTCCAGCTGGAGGATCGCCAGGTCTGTCAGGTCTTCCCTGGAAAGCAGTTCCCCGTTCAGGTGCGTATGGATGAACCGCAGGCCCCTGAACCGCGCCCTGCCGACCCTTTCCGTGGAAAGCCTCGGTATTTCTATCCCCCTGTTGTCTCCTACGATCACGTATTCCACAAGGCCCCTCCTGTTGATGAGGATGCCTATCTGTCGCGATGCTTCCTTTGATAACTGCATGATCTGCCTGGCCGTGTCAAAAGAGATGATGGCGGAGGGTTCAACCCTTTTTTTATAAAGATTGGCGAGCCTTCGTTTGATGAGGTGGTGCAGCCCCTGCGTGTTGCCGTAAAGTTCTATAACTACTCCTACAGTAACGTAAGGTGTAAGTCGTCAGGCGTTAGGCGATTAAACCCCTTACGACTTATGATTTCGCCGGCATCCGGCAGCAAAAAGTATGTCCCGCGATCCGCAGCATATCGCTATATTATGACCCGGAGAGTTCTTTCGCAGTTCACTATATACGATATACTATATACTATTCACTGCCCTTCTGCCTTTACTGGCTTGTCAGCAGGTCCCTGTCTATCTCCATCCTGGCGGAATAATTTACGCTGTCGAGGAGGATGGCAACGCGCTCCTGGCCGTCCAGCGCCTTTTCAAATATCCCCGTCAGGCCTTTAAAAGGCCCGTCCTTGATAAAGATCTTTTCGCCTTTCTTAAAGTCCCGTTTCCTTATCGTCGCCACACCGTCCTCAAGGCGGCCCCTGATAAAGTTAACGACCTCGTCCTGGAGCGGAATTATCCTGCCGTTGAAATTGACGATCGTCTTTACCCCGCGGGTATATTTAACAAGCCGGAACTCATCGACAGGATGGAACCTTACAAAGATATAGCCCGGGAACATGGGCTCTATGTAGTTGATGAATTTGCCCTCCTTGTATTTCCTCATCCGCAGCTTGGGAGACAGCGCATCGATGCCCCCACCCAGAAGATTATTTGCGGCACGGTCTTCGTTCCTCGGTTTCGTGTTCACGACGTACCATCGTTTCATACCTACTATTATCAGTGAAAACATGCGATTTTGCAAGACAAACAGTTGACAGGACGAATGGAGGTCGTTTAACATATGTAACTGATTTCATAGTTACATTTATTGAACAATGGCTGACGAAGACCTTACGAAACTGAAGATCGACAAATCCGCGGCGTCATTGCGTCCGCGCAAAGGCAGAAAGGCGCTCTATGGCATCGTGGGCCTCGCGGCGCTCATCCTGCTCGTTATTCTTTTCCTGACGGGTATCTTCTCGCCGGCGATACGCGTAGAAACCGGAAGCGTCGCCCAGATCTATCCTTCCCAGACCATCACCCTGCTCAATGCGAGCGGCTACGTCGTGCCCCAGCGGAAGGCCGCCGCCGCATCAAAGGTAACGGGGAGGCTTGTGGCGCTCCACGTAGAGGAGGGCAGCAGGGTTAAAAAGGGGCAGGTCATCGCGCAGCTGGAAAACGATGACATCATGGCCTCCCGCAAGCAGGCGCTGGCAAATCTCGATGTCTCCCGGAGCGGCCTCGAACAGGCTAAGGCCGAGCTGAAAGACGCGGAGGCATCGTTCTTTCGCGAAAAAAACCTCCTTGAAAAGGAATTTACCACGCGGGCATCCTACGACGCCGCAGAGGCGCGATACAAAAAGGCCAGGGCGGCTGTTGCCTCTGCCGACGCAGCGATACGATCAAGCGCTGCCGCCCTTCGCGGGACGGAGGTAGCGCTGGAATATACTTACATCAGGGCGCCCTTTGACGCCGTGGTGCTGACAAAGAATGCGGACATCGGCGATATCGTAACGCCCCTCGGCGCTGCCGCGAACGCCAAGGCAGCGGTTGTGACCATCGCCGACATGTCATCGCTCCAGGTAGAGGCCGACGTCTCCGAATCGAACATAGAAAAGCTGAAAGTGGGCCAGCCCTGCGAGATACAGCTGGACGCGTTCCCCGACGCCCGCTTTGCCGGCGCCATCCATATGATCGTACCCACTGCCGACAGGAGCAAGGCAACGGTCATGGTCAAGATAAAGTTCATCGATAAGGATGAGCGGGTGCTGCCGGAAATGAGCGCCAAGGTCGCTTTTCTGTCACGGCAGCTCAGCGAGAAGGAAAAGCAGCCCCGGACCGGGTTGGACAGCAAGGCTCTCACGGAGAAGAGCGGAAAAAGGACCGTCTTCCTTGTGAAAGGCAACCGCGTAGTCGAGACGCCTGTCGAGACCGGGGAAAGGATAGGCGATGCAATAGAGGTCCGAAGCGGGGTCCGGGCAGGCGACAAGGTCGTCATCAACCCTCCCAAAACCCTCAGGGACAATTCAAAGATCAAGATCGCAGAACAGTAATGGAAAATCCTCCCGCAATCGTCGAGATCAGAGGCCTGGGCAAGGCATACTACCGCGGGAGCCAGGTCGTCCCTGTCCTGCACGATATCTCTTTTGATATCATCGAGGGGGAATTCCTCGCCCTCATGGGACCGTCCGGCTCAGGGAAGAGTACGCTTCTTAATCTGATCGCGGGGATCGACGAGCCCGACAGCGGCACGATCAAGGTCGGCGGGGTCGATATTACCGCCTTGCCGGAAACAGAGCTTGCCCGCTGGCGCGCAGTCCACGTTGGCTTTATCTTCCAGTTCTACAACCTCATACCTGTCCTGACCGCTTTTGAGAATGTGGAGCTCCCGCTTATCCTCGCTCCTCTAACCCGGAAAGAGCGGAAGGAGCATGTCGAGATGGCGCTCCGCGTGGTCAACCTTACCGACAGGATGGACCATTATCCCGGGCAGCTATCGGGCGGGCAGCAGCAGCGCGTCGCCATCGCGCGGGCCATCGTCACGGACCCCACGATCCTCGTGGCAGACGAGCCTACCGGGGATCTCGACCGCGTTTCCGCCGAAGAGATCATGGACCTCATCGACAGGCTCAACCACGAATCCGGCAAGACGGTCATCATGGTGACGCACGACCCGAGGGCCGCCAGGAAGGCGCACGTCATCAGGCACCTCGACAAGGGCTACCTTAATGATGCTTCTCCTCAAGATACTCTTTAAGAACGCGCTGCGCCACAAGCTCCGCACGGGCCTCACGATACTCAGCATCGCCATTGCCATGCTCGCCTTCGGGCTCCTGCGCACCGTCATCGACGCATGGCACGCAGGCGTTGAGGCGTCCTCGGCTTCGCGCCTCGTGACGCGAAATTCCATCTCCATCATCTTCCCTCTCCCCCTGTCGTACAAGGACAAGATCAGGCAGGTCGATGGGGTCTCGACCGTCTCCTACGGGAACTGGTTCGGCGGCATCTACATCGACGAGAAGAACTTCTTTGCGAATTTCGCCGTTGAGCCGAAGACCTACCTTGACCTCTATCCTGAATATGTGCTGAGGCCCGAGGAACAGAACGACTTTCTGCGTGACCGCAAGTCCTTTATCGCCGGCAGGAAGCTTGCCGCAAAGTACGGCTGGAAGATCGGCGACGTCATTACGCTCAAGGGGACCATCTTCCCCGGCAACTGGGAATTCGTGCTGCGCGCCATATACCGGGGCCGCTACAGCAGCACTGACGAGAGCCAGTTCTTGTTTCACTGGGATTACCTCAACGAGATGATGAAAAAGACGGCGCCGGGCAGGGCCGATCAGGTCGGCTTCTACATGATAGGCACGAAGAATCCGGACATCTCAACGCAGGTCGCCCTGTCCATCGACAGGGCCTTTCAGAACTCCCTTGCGGAGACGCTCACCGAGACCGAGAAGGCATTTCAGATGGGGTTCGTGTCCATGTCGGACGCCATCATCACCGCGATCCAGCTCGTCTCTTTTGTCGTGATCGTCATTATCCTTGCCGTTGTGGCGAACACCATGGCGATGACCGGCCGCGAGCGGACCGCGGAATACTCCACCTTTAAGGCCCTCGGCTTCAGGGGAATGCATATCGCCGTCCTTATCTTCGGCGAATCGCTGACGATCACCATGGCGGGCTGCATAGCAGGGATGATCGCCACTTTCCCGGCTGCGGCCGCATTCGCGAAGGCAATGGGGACGTTCTTTCCTGTCTTTAACGTCGATGCCGATACGCTCTATCTTGACATCGCCTTCTCGCTTATCGTCGGTTTGCTCGCGGCCGTTGTGCCCACGTACCGGTCATTGAAGACAGGCATCGCCGATGGGCTGAGGACGGTAGAATAGATGAAGATACCCTTTTCATATAACCTGCGGAACCTCTGGGCGAGACGCCTCACAACGATCCTTACGGCCTCGGGCATGGCCCTGGTGGTCTTCGTCTTCACCACGATCCTCATGCTTGCCCACGGCCTCCAGAAGACGCTCGTCGAGACGGGCTCGCCGGAAAACGTCGTTGTCATACGCAAGGCAGCCTCATCAGAGGTCCAAAGCGGCGTTGAAAGGTACCAGGCATCGGTCGTTGAGACGGACCGGGATATCCTTATCGGGGCGGACGGCCAGAGGATGCTCGCAAAGGAGCTGGTCGTGCTCATCAGCCTCCCCAAAGAGGGGAGCGATAAACAGTCGAACGTGGTCATACGGGGGATCTCCGAACAGTCAATAAGGCTGCGGGACCAGGTAAAGCTGATAAAGGGAAGGATACCCCGTCCAGGATCAACGGAGATCATAACAGGCACAAGCGTTACGAAGAGGTTCAGGGGCGCCGACCTCGGCGATACGCTTCGGTTCGGGATGCGAGACTGGCAGGTTGTCGGGGTCTTTGATGCCGGGAACACCGGTTTCAGCTCGGAGATATGGGGCGACGCCGATCAGCTCATGCAGGCGTTCAGGAGGCCCGTATATTCATCGGTCATCTTCAGGCTCCGCGACCCCTCGGGCTTCAATGCCGTGAAAGAGAGGATCGAGAGCGATCCAAGGCTCACCCTTGAGGCAAAGCGCGAGACCAGGTACTATTTAGACCAGTCGGAGATGATGGCGAAGTTCCTCCGCATCCTCGGCCTCTCGCTGACCTCCATTTTCTCTCTCGGCGCCATCATCGGCGCGATGATCACCATGTACGCGGCGGTCGCAAGCAGGATCGGCGAGATCGGGACCATGCGCGCGCTCGGCTTCAGGAGGATGAGCATCCTCTCCGCATTTCTTATAGAGTCGCTGATGCTGGGGCTTGCCGGCGGCCTCGCCGGCCTATTCTTTGCGTCCTTCATGCAGCTCTTTACTATCTCAACGGTGAACTTCCAAACCTTCTCGGAGCTCGCCTTCCAATTCGCCCTCACCCTCGACATCTCCTGGAAGGCCATCGCGTTCTCTCTCATCATGGGCCTTGTGGGAGGCATCCTCCCCGCGATCCGCGCCGCCCACATGAAGATCGTCGACGCCCTGCGGGC
>JAGOOA010000014.1:36558-42772 GCA_017992765.1 Syntrophorhabdaceae bacterium | reverse complement strand
TCCAATTCGCCCTCACCCTCGACATCTCCTGGAAGGCCATCGCGTTCTCTCTCATCATGGGCCTTGTGGGAGGCATCCTCCCCGCGATCCGCGCCGCCCACATGAAGATCGTCGACGCCCTGCGGGCAAGGTAAGAAAGCCCGTGTGATGTTCGGTTGTTCGTTGCCAGTACCCGGCATCGAGCATCCAGATCTGGTTTGCTATGAGCTATCAGCTATAAGCCGTGAGCCGTCTAGACTTCCTTCTTGGAGAGTATCGCGTACTCGAAGCCGTCGAGGAGCGCCATGAAGGAGGCCATGTTGATGTTGTCGGAGATCTCCGTCACGCTCCATACCTCATCGCCGTCGGTGAACACGATGGAGACCTCTACCTTTGCAGAGGTTCCCGACCTTGCGTCGTGCACCTTCGCAGAATAGTCTACGAGCTTGACCCCCTGGATCATGGGGAACATGGAGGAGAGGGATTTCTTTAATACGTTCGCGAGGGCGTCAACGGGGCCTACGCCGGTGGCGGCCTCGTGCATCTCTTTGCCATCCGTCTTGAGGATGACCGTTGCCTCCGGCCGCAGGCCGTCATCGATGAGCCTGTAGGTGCCCACTACCTTGAAGGGACGCTTGTAGCCTCGCAGGGACCTCAGGATATTCAACCTCTTTGTTGCGTTCTTGATATTAAAAGGCCTTTTCACCGCTTCTTCTCCTCTTCGATGAGCAGCTTATAATCGATGCTGTCCACGAGCGCCCGCCAGCTTGCCTCGATGATGTTCTCCGATACGCCGACGGTATTCCATGTCCGCTTCCCGTCGCTGCTTTCGATGAGCACCCTTGTCGCCGCGCCTGTGCCGTCTTTGGTGGAGAGCACCCTGACCTTATAATCCACAAGGTCCATGCCTTTAAGCAGGGGATAAAATTTATGGAGGGCCTTACGCAGGGCGTTATCAAGGGCATTGACAGGGCCTTTTCCGAGGGCTGCCGTGTGCTCTATCCGGTCCCCGACCTTGACCAGGATCGTTGCCTCTGTCACGGGGTGCGCCTTCTCCTTCTTCTCGACGATGATCCTGAAGCCGATCAGCTCAAAATAGTCCTTGTGGATCCCCAGCTTCTTTTTCATAAGAAGCTCGAGTGACCCTTCGGCGCCCTCGAACTGGTAGCCATACATCTCAAGGTCCTTGATCTTTTTGACAACCTCCCGGGCGATCTTTTTATCTTTCCCCATATCGATATTGAATTCTTTTGCCTTGTAAAGTATGCTGCTTTCGCCGGACAGGTCTGAGATCAGCACGCGCTGGGCATTGCCGACCTGCTCAGGGGCTATATGCTCATATGTCTCGGGGTTCTTCCTGATGGCGCTCACATGGATGCCGCCCTTGTGCGCAAAGGCGCTCTCGCCCACATAAGGCCTGTGTTTGTCGGGGATAGAATTTGCCATCTCATCGATAAAAAGGCTCAGGTCGCGGAGCTTCCTCAGGTGTTCTTTCGGTATGCCCTCGTGGCCCATCTTGAGGATAACGTTCGGTATGATGGAGCAGAGGTTCGCGTTGCCGCAACGCTCGCCGTAGCCGTTCACGGTCCCCTGGATGTTCTCGCAGCCTGCCCTTACCGCCACCAGCGTATTCGCCACCGCAAGCTCCGTGTCGTTGTGCGTGTGGATGCCGAGTTTTGCCTTCAGCGCCTTCCTGACATCCGTCACCGCGTCGTATATCTCGTACGGCATGGAGCCGCCATTGGTATCACAGAGGACGAGCGCATCCGCTCCGGCATCGTGGGCAACGCCGAGCACCTTCATCGCATAATCCCGGTTCCTCTTGTATCCGTCGAAAAAATGCTCGGCGTCGAAAAATACATGCTTTCCCTTTTTCTTGAGATGAGCGATCGTTTTTTCTATCATCCTCAGGTTCGCATCAAGGCTCACCTTCAGCGCATCCCTGACGTGGAGATCCCAGCTTTTGCCGACGATCGTCACCCATCCGGTGTCGGCCTCCAGAACCGCCTTCATGATATCATCTTCTTCGGGACGGACATTGTGCTTGATGGTGCTGCTGAAGGCCACTATCTTCGATGTCTCAAGGCGTAGCCTTTTTACTTCTTTGAAATAACTGAGGTCTTTGGGATTGGACCCCGGCCATCCGCCTTCGATGAAGTGGATGCCGAACTCGTCGAGCCTCTCCGTGATCCTCAGCTTATCGTTGAGGGAAAAGGCTATATCCTCGGACTGGGCGCCATCCCGAAGCGTGGTGTCGTAAAACTCGACCCTCACTTCTCCTCCTCGACCGCCCCGCTATCAAGGCCGAACGCGGTATGAAGCGCGCGGACCGCAAGCTCCCCGTATTTCTTCTCAACGACGCAGGAGATCTTGATCTCCGATGTGGTGATCGCCTCTATGTTGATCCCTTCCTTCGCGAGCACTGAGAACATCTTCGAAGCGACGCCTGCATGGGACCTCATGCCGAGCCCGACAATGGACACCTTGGCTATGTTCTCGTCGATAGCGACCTTCTCGGCGCCGACCTTGCCTGCCACCTCCTCCATAAGCTTATATGCCTTCTTGCCGTCCGCATTGGCGACGGTAAAGGTGATATCGGTAAAGTTTTCGCGGCTTACGTTCTGGACAATGACATCGACAACGATCTGTGCGTCGGAAAGGGCCGTGAAGATATGTGACGCGATGCCGGGCTTATCGGGGACCTTGCTTACCGTGATCTTCGATTCGTTCTTATTATATGTGACGCCTGTAACTTCCATTCTTTCCATGTCGGCAACCTCCTTGCAAACGAGTGTTCCCTCACCGTCGGTGAAGGAAGATTTTACGAGAATAGGCACATTGTATCTTTTTGCGAACTCAACGGATCGTATCTGCAGCACCTTCGCTCCAAGGCTCGCCATCTCGAGCATCTCTTCAAAGGAGATCCTGTCAAGCCTTCTGGCCTTTTCGCAGATATTCGGGTCCGCCGTGTATACTCCATCAACATCGGTATATATCTCGCACACATCGGCGTTCAGGGCTGCTGCGAGCGCAACGGCCGAGGTGTCCGATCCGCCCCGTCCCAGCGTTGTGATATTGCCCTTTTCATCAACGCCCTGAAAGCCCGGAACAACCACGACTTTCCCTTTGTTGAGCGCGGACACGATCAGGTCCTGCTCAATGCGGGAGATCCTCGCCTTTGTGTGGCTTGAATCAGTTATGATCCTTGCCTGGTGTCCCAAGAGGGACATGGAGTCGCAGAGCATGTTCTTAAGCGTTATCGCGAGCAGCGCCGACACCACCTGCTCACCCGTCGAGACAAGGACATCAAGCTCCCTCTCGTCGGGAAATTTACAGATGCTGTGCGCCAGGTTAAGCAGCCTGTCCGTCTCTCCCGCCATGGCGGAGACCACGATAACGAGGTCGTTATCCTCCTCTCTGTA
The DNA here is from genome assembly GCA_017992765.1 of Syntrophorhabdaceae bacterium. Taxonomy (GTDB): domain Bacteria; phylum Desulfobacterota; class Syntrophorhabdia; order Syntrophorhabdales; family Syntrophorhabdaceae; genus UBA5609. Next base: position 39,371 of record JAGOOA010000014.1, on the reverse strand, counting down.
GCGTATGATCCTCTTCGCAATACTGGCTATCCGCTCGAGGTCGGCCACTGAAGTTCCTCCGTATTTCTGCACAATAAGCATTGTCTACCTCCGTATATAAAAATCGGTATTGGCTGTCAGCGATCGGCCCGCTGCCTTTTGACCGCCGGCGGCTCATGTTTTTGTAATGGTTATCCTTCTCTCTCCTTCACTGACGGCGTCTATGTACACCTTGACCGCGCCGTTCCACCAGGCACCCCTTTCCGCCCATTCGACGGCCACGATGCCTTCCTCAAGATACTCTTCGATGTTGAGGCTCTCAACATCATACCCCTCAAGCCTGTAGAGGTCAACATGACAAAGGGTGAGGTCGCCCTCATAGACATTCATGATGGTAAAGGAAGGGCTCGCCACATACTGCCAGTCCTGTATGCCAAGACCCCGCGCGATGCCCTTGACAAGCTGGGTCTTGCCTGTGCCGAGCTCGCCGTAAATGGCATAGAGGTCGCCCCGCTTCGCTTCTTTTCCTATGCGTTCGCCTATGTCCCATGTCTCAGAGGGACTTCTCGATATATACTCTGTCCTTTCCATCCCTGATCTCCTGAACGGCCTTTCCTACTCCGGCAAGGAGGTCGCAGGCGAGCATGTCGATATCAACGCCGTTCCCGGCCCACGCGTCAGCGATATAGCCATGGATGTAGGCGGCCAATATCGATGCCTCGGCAAGCGAATAGCCCTGTGCGATAAAACCTCCGATGAATCCTGTCAGTATGTCGCCGCTCCCGCCTTTCGCAAGGGCGGGGTTTCCCGTGGGGTTGATAATGATCTCTCCGCCGGGGCCGAAGAGGATGCTCCGTGCCCCTTTCAGGAGGAGGTGGACGCCGTATTTTTCCGTAAAAGACCTCCCTGCCCCTATCCTGTCGGCATTGATCGCCTGCGGCGCAACGCCCATGATGCGAGCCAGTTCGCCGGGGTGGGGCGTAAAGACAGCCCCGTGCTTCGAGGTCCTGATCATATCAGGGCTGCCCTGGAATGCGTTGATCCCGTCGGCATCGATCACAAAAGGCTTCTTCACGTTCCTGTTCAGCTTCCTCACGAGCTCCATTGTTCCCCTGTCCTGCGAAAGCCCCGGCCCCATGACGACGACATCCTTATCCTCGATAAATTCCACGATCTCTTTGTATGCTGAGAGAGGCAGGCAGCCTTTCCCCTTATCCTTTACCGGGTACGTCATCACTTCCGTCAGCTTGGCCTCCATAATGCCGTTCAAGCTCTCCGGAACAATGAGCGTAACAAGGCCCGCCCCTACCTTCAGCGCAGCCAGTGAGGCCATATGGGCGGCGCCGGTCTTGCCTGTCGACCCGGCGATCACCACGACATGGCCGAAGGTCCCCTTGTGGGACCATGGCAGCCTCTCCCGCATGAACCCGCGCAGGAGCTCGCCGTCTGCAACGATGCCGTCGATGCCGATCTCACCTTCGATGAACGCCGGAATAGAGATATCGATGACCGTCAGCTTGCCGGAGTGGTAAGCGCCAGGATAAAGCACCTGCCCCGGTTTCGGATACCCGTAGGTAAACGTGTGGGTCGCCCGTACCGCTTCGCCGAGCGGCTGCCCCGTCCTTCCATCAATGCCCGAGGGGATATCGACGGAGACAACGGGCCTCCCGGAGCCGTTCATCGCCTCAATGGCGAGCTTCTCCTTTCCTGAAGTTTCCTTCGAAAGCCCTGTGCCGAAGATAGCATCCACCAGGATATCGGCCTCCTTTATGCCCCTTTTCAATGCGTCAATATCATTTGTACACTCAACGATCTCTCCGCCGAGCGATGAATAGAGTTCCATATTAAGCGCGGCGTCGCCTTTCAGCTCACCTCTTTTGCCAATAAGATAAACTGTCGTCCGGAAGCCATCTCGCAGGGCATATCTCGATATGACAAACCCGTCGCCCCCGTTATTCCCCCGGCCGCAGATGATGGCAATGGCCCCGGCGTTCTGCAGATAGCGCTCCTTCATAAGCCTGTATGTATTCCGGCCTGCGTTCTCCATGAGCACCGCGGAAGGGATCCCCCATGTCTTTATGGAATATTCATCGTACTTCGCCATCCTCTTTGGTGAAAGCACTTTCATAGTACCTCCATTCTTAGCCAATGGCCCATCCCAGATAATTCATCGGTACTTGTACCGGGGTGTCCTTTAGCAAACACGCCAAATATCTGCCTTCTGCTCTTCTGATTTTCTGATTTTCATCGTCCCTCGTCCTTCGTCCAAGTCCCGCCTTGCGGGACGTTCGTCCTTCACTGTTCATCGATGACCACCACGGAAACGGCATATGCCCTTTCATGGGAAATGCTTACCCCGCGGTAAAGTGCATCCTTATAGCAGATATGGGGCCGCGCGTCAACCTGTGATACTTCTATCTCTTTCCATGACAGCCGCCTTCCCATGGCTTTCATAAAGGCCTCTTTTGCCGCAAACCGTCCGGCGAGAGATTCCTGCACCCGCCTTTTCCCCTGCGCGTACCGGATCTCTTCACCGGTAAATACCTTGTTGAGGAACCGCTCGCCGTACCTCTCTATTATATCCGTTATCCGCGCTATATCAACGATATCAATACCAACCATTGTTGCTCCAGTTTATGGCCCACAGGAGGAGCATTTGCTCTCAGCTCTCAGCTCTCAGCTCTCAGCTCTCAGCTCTCAGCTCTCAGCTCTCAGCTCTCAGCTAATGAGTGCGATCATGTCCCGTATCGCCAGGTCAAGGCCCACAAAAACGGCTCTCGCGATGATGCTGTGGCCTATGCTCAATTCATCGATCTCCGGTATGACAGCGATCT
>JAGOOA010000014.1:34941-36458 GCA_017992765.1 Syntrophorhabdaceae bacterium | reverse complement strand
GCTCTCAGCTCTCAGCTAATGAGTGCGATCATGTCCCGTATCGCCAGGTCAAGGCCCACAAAAACGGCTCTCGCGATGATGCTGTGGCCTATGCTCAATTCATCGATCTCCGGTATGACAGCGATCTCCCTCACATTGTGATAATGCAGGCCATGGCCGGCATTCACGCCGAGGCCCAATTCCTTTCCCTTCACGGCGGAACGGATAACCTTCTTTAATTCTTCTTTGCGGGTTGCCTCTGTCCTGGCATCGCTGTATGCGCCGGTGTGGATCTCGATCATATCGGCGCCGGCCTTATGCGCCGCCATGATCTGCGCGTCCCTGGGGTCAATAAAAAGGCTTACCCTGATCCCCTTCTCCCGGAGCCTTGGTATGGCCCTTTTCAGCCTGTCATGGAACCTGACGACATCGAGGCCGCCTTCTGTTGTCAGCTCTTTCCTCTTTTCAGGTACAAGGGTCACCATATCGGGCTGAAGGCCCCTGGCGATATCGATCATTTCATCTGTGGCCGCCATTTCGAGGTTGAGCTTTGTCGTCACAACCTCCCGCAGCAGCTTCACGTCCCGGTCATTAATGTGGCGCCTGTCTTCCCTCAGGTGTACGATAATACCTGTCGCCCCCGCCATCTCCACGATCCCTGCGGCGTAGACAGGATCGGGGTAGTGGGCGCCGCGGGCCTCCCGCAACGTTGCGACGTGGTCTATGTTAACCATAAGTTCCGGCATGTCATCCCTCCATACATTTTTTGTATCCCTTCCGTTTCGGGGACCTTTCTTCGGCCTTATCTATTTCTTAAAATGACCTTCTCAAAATGACCTTTACGGCATTCGGCCTCAATCTCTTAACGATCATATCCTTCGGGTTCAGCGCTATCAAAATTTCTTCCTCATCTCCCTGAAAATTTCCATCCGCCGCCTGTGTTTCTATTACGTTCTTGCCCGCCAGAGAGCTTTTTGCTCCTTCTGCGACAACATAGGCGGGGCTCCAGGATTTTACGGTGTATTGGCCGATCCACTTCTTATCCAGCCTTACAACGGTCTTCAGCCTCTTTTCTATAACAAGGTCTATCGCGACGGTTATTGAATCAGGCTTGACCCGCTCTACCTCAACCCCCTTCGGTACCTGAATATTTTCTTTGAGCAGGTTAAACGTATGCCTGCCCTCCTTGAGGCCTGACAGGTCGACGCGGACATTGATATCCCGTGCCTTCATGTTCTTCAGCGTTGATACGGGGCCGCTGATGGTGACGAGAACGTCTTCGCTGTCTATAGAGGTCACCATGTACGCCTCCCCTGGACTGTTTCTGGATATGGGCACGCTGACGCTCATCTTTGACTCGCCGACGTATGAGATCACAAACCATAGCAGGACGGCAAGGACAAGCGAAAGTAGCTTGAGCTTCATATCGTTCAGTACATATTTTCTTAACAGTCCCATATCCCAATTATTTCCTATATACCAGGACGATCATTGCTCTCCGCTCTCCGCTCTCCGCTCTCCGCTCTCCGCTCTCCGCT
>JAGOOA010000014.1:3541-34841 GCA_017992765.1 Syntrophorhabdaceae bacterium | reverse complement strand
GCTCTCCGCTCTCCGCTCTCCGCTCTCCGCTCTCCGCTCTCCGCTTTTATCACGCCAGCACTTCCTTTAACGCCTTCTTCAACGCATCTGCATTCACCTTCGTAAAGAATTCACCCTTATAGGCATGTGAAATCGTGCCGTGTTCTTCTGAGACCACAACGGCAAAAGCGTCGGTTACCTCGGTGATCCCGATCGCCGCCCTGTGCCTCGTTCCCAGGCTTTTATCAAGATCTTCATCGGTGGTAAGGGGCAGGACACAGCCGGCGGCCCTGATCCTCCCCTCGCGTATGATCATCGCGCCGTCATGGAGCGGGGACGCGCCCTGGAATATGCTGACGATCAGCTCGGTATTCACCTCCGCGTCCAGCCGGATCCCTATCTCCATAAACTCTTCGAGCCCCACCTCGCGCTCTATCACTATCAGCGCCCCGTTCTTTCTTTTTCCCATGACAGTACAGGCATTCGTCAATTCGTCATAGAAAAGGGTCTCCTGCACATAGGTGATCTTTTTGAAAAAAGGGCTTCTGCCGAGCGCCACCAGCACCCTTCTGATATCGCTCTGAAAAATAACGACAATGACAAGTATTATGGAGCCGACGAAGCTGTTGAAGATCCAGCTTAAGGTGAAAAGCTCGAGCGTTTTTGCAAGATAAAAAACAAAAAGGACTATGATGAAGCCCACAATGAGCTGGATCGCCCTTGTTCCCTTGATCAGCAGAAAGGTTTTGTAGACGATAAAAGCAACCACGAGAATATCCAGGATGTCCTGCCAGCGAAAATGGGTGATCATGATCCTCTCACTGCGCGAACAAGGTTAAGCACCCTGTGGGCCCTTTCCACATCATGAACCCGCACAATATCAGCGCCGTTCCAAAGGGAGATCGCGATGCTTGCGAGCGTCCCGTCGATCCTTTCTTCCATCGTAGCTTCGGTAACCGTTCCGATGAAGCTCTTCATTGAAGCGCCCGCAAGGACCGGCCTTCCAATATCCTTAAACGTGCCAAGCATCTTCAGTATCTTCAGGTTATCCTCAACCCTTTTTCCAAAACCGATCCCCGGATCAAGGATAATGTCGTCCTCCTTGATTCCACGGTCTTTCGCGAACCGGACCCTCCCGACAAAAAAATCCTTTATCTCCGATATCACATCATCGTAAAAGGGCGCTTCCTGCATGTTCCCAGGGGTTCCCTTGATGTGCACGATCACCACATAGGCGCCAAGATCGCCCACCGTGCCGGCCATGTCGCGATCAAAGGTTAAACCGCTTATGTCGTTTATCATATCGGCCCCTGCGTCGTGTGCTGCTCTGGCGGTTTTTGCTTTGTAAGTATCTACCGAAATAAGGATGTCCGATCGGGCCCGTATTCCGCTGATGACGGGAAGGACCCTTTTCAACTCTTCATCGGCAGGAACAGGTTCTGAATATGGCCTTGTTGATTCTCCACCCACATCTATGATATCCGCCCCCTCTTCAACCATCCTCAGGGCATGCTCTACGGCTTTATCGACGTCAAAAAATCTGCCTCCGTCAAAAAAGGAATCCGGCGTTACGTTGAGGACCCCCATTATCAGCGGCTTTTCTTTACATCGCAACTCCCTTTTCATCAATGCTTTCCCTGATAATGACATCGATCTCCTGGCCGTCAAGGGCTTCTTTCTCAAGAAGTTTGCCCGCTATGCCGTGAAGGGCGCTCATATTCCCGCTGAGCAGCCCCTTTGCCTTTTCATAACAACCGTTGACCATGCTCTGCAACTCTCTGTCGATCTCCTGAGCGGTGCTTTCGCTGAAATCCCTGTGTCTCCCTATCTCTTTGCCGAGAAATATGTGCTCCTCGTCCTTTCCGTAGTTCAAAGGCCCGAGGCGCTCGCTCATCCCCCACTCGCAGACCATCTTCCTCGCGATCGCTGTCGCCCTCTCAATGTCGTTTCCTGCGCCTGTCGTCATGTGATTGAGGACGAGCTCTTCCGCAGCCCTTCCGCCGAGCAGGATGGTTATGTTGTTGAGGAGATACTCTTTCGAATAGGTATGCCGTTCGTCTATGGGGAGCTGCTGGGTGATCCCAAGGGCCCTGCCCCGGGGAATGATAGTGACCTTATGGATGGGGTCGGATCCCGGGATCATCTTTGCCACAAGGGCGTGGCCCGCCTCGTGGTATGCGGCGTTCTTCCTTTCCTCAAAAGGTATGATCATGCTCCTTCGCTCAACGCCCATGAGGACCTTGTCCTTGGCGTGCTCGAAATCGTCGTTCTCGATGGATTTCTTCGCCCTCCTGGCGGCAATGAGGGCCGCTTCATTGACGAGGTTTTCAAGGTCGGCACCCGAAAAGCCCGGGGTCCCTCTCGCGATTATCGATAGGTCGACGTCGTCTGAGACGACCGTTTTTCTTGTATGGACCTTCAGGATCTCCTCCCTGCCCTTCACGTCCGGCGTGGAGACAACGATCTGCCTGTCAAACCTTCCCGGCCTTAAAAGCGCCGGATCCAAAACGTCCGGCCTGTTCGTCGCGGACATGACGATAACCCCTTCGTTCGATTCGAACCCATCCATTTCGACGAGGAGCTGGTTGAGCGTCTGCTCCCTCTCGTCGTGTCCTCCGCCGAGCCCGGCGCCCCTGTGCCTCCCGACAGCGTCTATCTCGTCGATAAAGATAATGCAGGGCGCATTCTTTTTCCCCTGGTTAAAAAGATCCCGTACGCGTGAAGCCCCTACGCCTACAAACATCTCAACAAAATCTGACCCGCTTATGCTGAAAAAAGGCACATTCGCCTCGCCGGCTATTGCCCGCGCCAGCAATGTCTTTCCTGTTCCCGGAGGGCCCACGAGGAGAACGCCCTTGGGGATCCTTCCGCCGAGCTTTGTAAACTTCTTCGGGTCAACCAAAAAATCTATGACCTCCTGCAGCTCCTCTTTCGCTTCATCGATCCCGGCTACGTCATGAAAGGTCACTTTATTTTCCTTGCCGGTAAAAAGCCTTGCCTTGCTCTTTCCGAATGCCATCGCCTTGCCGCCGCCGGCCTGCATCTGCCTCATGAAAAATATCCATACTCCGATGAGAAGCAGCATCGGCAGCCATGATACGAATATGGACTGCCAGAAGCCCGATTCCTCATCAGGTTTCGCGGTAATGCGGACGCTGTAATCGCGCAGCACTTTCATGAGCTCCTGGTCTTCAGGGGCATAGCTCCTGAATTCTTTGCTGTCTTTGTACGTGCCGATGATGTTCCTGCCCTGGATGGTAACAGAAGAGACCTTGTTTGCCTTGACCGCATCTATAAAATCGCTGTAGACCACGCTGTCAAGGATCTTTTTCGGCTTGTAGTAGACGTTAAAGATAAAAAGGCCCAAAAGGACGACGAGGAGCCATACGAAGATGTTCCTGTTCATTGAATTTGGATTGGTTGTTTTCTGCACACATCCTATTTACCATAGAATCCCCTTAATTATCAATCATTTTTAGCAGATAAGCCGAAGGGACAGTTAATAGCATATAGTATATCGTATATCGAGAGAAAAGCAGCTCATAGTTCATAGTCCATGGCTCATAGCAACAGCAACAACCAGGCAGGCGGAAGCAGTATGCACGTAAATCTTTTACTGCCTGCTTCCTACTGCCCCTACTCTGTTTAGTTTTTGCTGATGGCTGTATGCTGATCGCTGATGGCTTTCCGCTTTTCACCTTTCTCCTTTCACCTTTCACTTTTCTTTTTGTTGCTTTGAGGCAGCGATTATGCGATAAAGGAACAGTAGCGCCCTGCAGCACGCTGCGGGGAATCATCCGGATTGAACGCGATGAAAGGCACGGCTGAAAAAACAAGGCAGATCCTGGGCCTGATAGGCTCTCCCCGCAAGCTCGGCAATTCCGAGCTTATAACGAAGGAGATCTCCCGGCACATAACCGTACCCCACACGCTTAAGCTTATCCGCTTGCCCTCTCTGAACATACTTCCCTGCAAGGCTTGCTACGGCTGTATTATGGACAACCCGTGCCCGCTCGATGATGACATGGGTTTTCTTCTGAAAGAAATTGTCCGGGCAGACGCGCTCATCATAGCGTCCCCGGTCTATTTCCTGGGCACCAACGCAATATTCAAAAAGATACTTGACAGGGGCTTTCTCTTCTTCGATATCCTGCAAAAGGTCTACAAAAAACCGTCGGTGCTCGTAAACCTCTACGGAATGAAAGGAAGGATCGGGGCGGCGCCGCATACCCTTTTGACCTTTGCGTCATTTCTCGGGCTTGATGTAAAGGCAAGCGTCGACATCCATGCGGCTTTGCCCGGAGAGGTGATCATGGACCCGCGCAATATAAACGTTGCCGGGCGTTTGGGGAAAATGCTCTTCTCAAAGAAAAAGGCCGGGGCCGGGGCCAGGGTCGGTTGCCCTTTCTGTGGGTGCGAGTTCGTCCGGATGACAAGGCATACATTCATCTGTACGCTCTGTCATGGGAAGTTCTCAATCGACAAAGATGGCGTCCGGGCCAGAATAAAGGAGGGCGACATCTTCGGCACGCCGGAACACAGGCTTCTCCACAAGGAGTGGCTGAAGGGGATGAAAGACAGGTTCTTCGATTCGAGAAAGGAGATCCTTCGGGCAGCCCTGAAGTATAAAGATGTGGGGGAATGGATCATCCCGTAGAAAGAGAAAGTTTATAGCTCACAGCAAATCGCATATCGTAATGCGTATATAGTATTTTGTAGTGCACCTTCCGTTTTTCAGTGATCATGCAATTGGCTTAATGTTTCGATATACGAACTACGATATACTATATACGAGCTACCATCAACTACGAGCCGTATTTCTGTTACGCAGTATATTCCCTTATATCCGCCTCGTAGCCCAGTGCCTTTAATGCGGCCATGAGGCTTGTTACATCATCGGCGTCAAGATGGAGAACAAGATCGTTTCTATGCGGATCAGGGGGCAGCCAGAAGGTCTTGACCTTAAGCCCCGCCTTGTTCACCTGCTCTATAACCTTATGGTGGTCTTCCCTGTCGCCCGCTCCGTAAACAATGATCCTTTTTCCTTTTTCACCGATGCCCAGTAAAGGGTTAAGAATTTTATAAAAGACGTCGTTGGTGGTGACAATGCCGATAACCTTGCCGTTTTCCACGACGGGAAGGCACCCTACCCTGTTTTTCTGCGCTAACGCAACAGCCTTTTCAACAGTCTTATCGGGCGTGATCGTGACAACGTTTGTTTTCATGATCTCTTTCACCGTCAGCTTCGACATAAGGTAGAAAAGCTGACGCTGGTTGAAGGGGGTCGTCGACGAAGGGCTCGCCTTGAGCAGGTCGTCTTTCGTTACAAGCCCGACAAGCTTTCCCTTATCAAGGACAGGGAGCCTGCCTATTTTGTGAGACTCCATGATGCGTTCCGCGTCGAGGACATAGGTGTCAGCCGGGATCGTGATCACGTTGTATACCATTATGTCTTTTACAAGCATATCTTTCCTCTCTGTAATATAAATTTATTTAATATTCTCGGATTTTTTGATGGTGCTGTCAAGACCCTTTATGCCTGTCGCCCCGGATCACAGCTTGCTGATAGTCTTTGAAACCTTTCTCAACCTCTTCGGAAGCCTCCTGGGGTTTCCCTTTTTGTCGCTCTGCCGGATCTCTGCGCCATCGTATTCGTCTTTTTCTTCATAAGATCCGGCCATCATCTCTCCCAATCTTCCCGGCGTGATAAACGGGACACCATGCCTTTTTGCCTCATCGATAATGGCCCTGTCTGAGCTGACCACGGCCATGCCGGCCTTTTTTGACCTGATGAGATCAATGATCACGTCGTCGGCAGTCTCCCCTTCCTTTGAATATACCACATCGATCCCTTTGAAATTCTCCTGCTGCCTCCCCAGGGAAGAACTTTTGTATGCATCGAAGACAACGGTGATCTTTCCGCCCCGACGCTTCTTATACCCGGCCAGCCCCTCGAGCAAAGACCTCCGCGGGCCGTCGGGATCAGCGCCTCCGTGTATTCCGGAGCGCCCCGTCCTGCCTATATAATTGTATCCGTCGATGACGATGTGGATCATAATAATAGCTCAAGTAAAATCAAGCACGAAATTCTAATATCGAAACTCTAAACAATATCAAAATCCAAATATTAAATGTTCTAAACAAATTTATCTCGTTTTTGTTTTGAATTTTGAACATTAGAATTTGTTTAGTGCTTCTATATTAGGATTTCGGATTTAAATTTTCTCCTGCTCTTTTTCTCCATAATACTCCCTCATCACCTTATCGAGGACTCCGTTGATAAAGACCCTGGAGTCTTCATTCCCGTATTTCTTGCCAAGCTCTATGGCCTCATCAATGGAGACCTTCGGCGGCACATCGGGGACAAAAAGCATCTCGTAGATGCCGACCCTCAGGATATTTTTGTCCACGTAGGTTATCCTGTCAAGCCTCCAGTGTTCGCAGGAAGCGGCGATCTTTGTATCGATCATATCCTGATGCTGCTTTATTCCAGACAGCAACTGGCGGGCATAATCTATGATGTCCTGCTGATAGGGGAAGACCTCACAGTATTTATTCAGGGCCGATTCGGAGTCATCATTGTTCGTTTCTCCCTGATAGAGCATCCGTAATGCTAATTCTCTCGCTTTCCGCCTTCGCACAAGTTGTTTTCCTTCAGAAGGTTGACCATTTCTATGACCGAAATTGCAGCGTCGTAGCCCTTGTTGCCGGACTTTGTCCCGGCCCTTTCTATTGCCTGCTCAATGTTCTCGCTGGTGATGATGCCGAAAGCGATAGGCTTTTCGATCTCGAGGGATGCCTGCGCGATGCCTTTTGTGACCTCTGAGGCAATATAGTGAAAGTGCGGCGTGGCGCCTTTGATGACGGTCCCCAGACAGATAACCCCGTCGATCTCCTTTTTCCCGGCAAGGAGCTTTGCGACGAGCGGTATCTCGAATGCGCCGGGGACCTTATAGATCATAACCTGTTTTTCGTCAGCACCGTGCCTCTTCAGTGCATCCAGCGCGCCTTCAAGAAGCCTGTCGGTAATAAAGCTGTTAAACCTGCTTACTACGATTGCAAGCCTGAGCCCCTTTGCGTTAAGTTTTCCTTCACGTACCATATGCGCTCCTCATACGTTATTGAGAATATGGCCAAGCTTTTTCTGCTTGGTCTTAAGGTAGGCTATGTTGTCTTTCGTCGGCTCCATCTCAAGCGACGTGCGCTCAAGGACCTCGAGGCCATACCCTTCAAGCCCTTTGATCTTCTTGGGATTGTTTGTGAGCAGCCTCATCTTTCTCACCCCGAGGTCGTTTAAGATCTGGGCGCCGATACCATAATCCCTGAGGTCAGGGGAAAAACCAAGGGCAATGTTTGCCTCCACGGTATCGTGGCCATGGTCCTGAAGGTTGTATGCCTTCAGCTTGTTTAACAATCCTATGCCCCTTCCTTCCTGCCTCATGTAAAGAAAGACACCCTTTTTCTCTTTCTCTATCATCTTCAGCGCCGCGTGAAGCTGTTCGCCGCAGTCACACCGCAATGAGCCCAGCACGTCGCCGGTAAAGCATTCTGAATGGACCCTGACAAGGACAACATCATCGGGCATGATGTCGCCCTTCACTAGGGCAAGGTGCGTCTCTTTGTCGATATCATTTTCGTATCCTATAAGCTTGAACTCGCCGCCGTAGCGCGTGGGGATCCTTGTTTCCGTAACCCTCCTGACGAGTTTTTCGTTTTTCATCTTGTATTTGATGAGATCCGCGATGCTCACGATCTTGAGCTTGTGGCGATCTGCGAAGACCTCAAGGTCGGGAAGCCTCGCCATCGTACCATCCTCGTTCATAATCTCGCAGATAACTCCCGCCGGCTTCAGCCCGGCAAGCCTTGCCATATCCACCGATGCCTCTGTGTGGCCGACCCTTACGAGCACGCCGCCGTTCCTCGCCATAAGCGGGAATATGTGGCCTGGTTTTGCAATATCATCAGCAGTCGATGTATCGTCGATGGCAACCTGGATCGTTCTCGCCCTGTCATGGGCAGAGATTCCCGTCGTTACCCCCTGTTTTGCCTCTATGGAGACGGTAAATGCCGTGTTGTATGGAGATGTATTCTTATCGACCATCAGGGGCAGATCCAACTCCTTCACCCTTTCTTCTGTCAAAGAAAGGCAGATCAGGCCGCAGGCGTATCGCGCCATGAACGTTATAGCCTCCGGGGTAACCTTCTCTGCGGCGATCATTACATCGCCTTCGTTTTCCCTGTCCTCATCATCGACGATGATCACCATTTTGCCTTTGCGGATATCGCGAAGCACGTCTTCGATCTTTGATATTGCCATTATCTGTCCCCTTTTATATATCCATGGTCAGAGAGGAAGCTCAGGTCTATTTCCTTCTGTTTGTTCCTGACCAGAAAGCTTTCAACGTATCTGCCGATAATATCGGTCTCTATGTTTACTCTGTCCCGCAGGTTCTTTTCGCCTATGGTGGTTCTGGATGCAGTATATGGAATTATGTTAACTGTAAATGTATTACCATGTTGCTCATTGACTGTCAAGCTTATTCCATCGATCGCCACAGAGCCCTTTTGCACGAAATACCTTGATATATCAAGGGGTATCTCGATGCTGAACTGCTTTGAATCGCCTGCCTGCTTTATATCCGTGATCGTTCCGATCGCATCGACATGACCGGTTACAATGTGGCCCCCGAACCTTCCCCCGACGCCCATTGCACGTTCAATATTGACCCGCTGCGACACCTTTGTTTCCCTCAGGGTAGTCCTGCTCAACGTCTCGAGGGATGCGTCGGCGCTGAAAATCCCCTTGCCTGTCTTCGTGACCGTCAGGCATACGCCGTTGACGGAGATGCTGTCGCCTTCCCTGATGTCAAAAGGCGTGAGGCTCGTTCTGACGGCAAATTCCCATTTTCCGCCCATCTTGTTCATGCCGGTGATCGTTCCGATGTCTTCAATGATTCCTGTGAACATATCCTTCTATGCAGATGTCCTCTTTGAATCTTTTGATGGTCTTTACATCGATCCTATATGCATCCTTCAGGAAATCTATTCCCTTGCCGCCGACGAGGTTGAGGGCGTTCTTGCCCCCGATAATGATGGGGGCATAAAAGAGAACTACCTTATCCACCAGGTCTTCCTTGAGCAGCGCGCTGTGGACCTCCCCGCCGCCTTCGACAAAAACGCTTACGATCCCTCTTTTATAGAGATCCTGGCATACGTGCTTTAGCGAGGTCCGGCCGTTCCCGTCATGGGGGATCCTGACAACCTCTATCCCCATGGACACCAGTTTCGCCTCCCTGTCTGCCCTGGAATCCTCCGAGGTAAAGACCAGCGTCTTGTACTTGCCCGATGTCTTCACAATATCACAGGCAAGTGGTATCCTGAGCTTCGAGTCAAGGATGATCCTTGTGGGATACTTTTTCGGCCTTATGACCTTTGGAACCAGCAACGGGTTATCAGTTATAACCGTATTGATCCCTATCAGGATACCATCCATGACAGACCGCAGCCTGTTGGCGTACTTTCTTGATTCTTCATTCGATATCCATTTTGAATCGCAGGTCTTGGTGGCTATCTTTCCATCAAGGCTTACTGCCGCCTTCATGATGAAGAAAGGCCTTTTCTTTTCCATATAGACGACGAAGGCCTCGTTGAGCCTTCTTGCCTCTTCGTCAAGGACGCCCACCTTTACCTCGATGCCGGCCTTCCGCAAGGCCTCTATGCCCCTGCCGTTCACTTTGGGGTTGGGGTCAACCATTGAAACGACTACCCGTTTGATACCTGCCTGGATTATTGCATCCGTGCAGGGAGGGGTTTTCCCCTGATGTACGCAGGGCTCCAGGTTTATGTAAAGGGTGGACCCCCGCGCCTCTCCCTGCGCGTCGTTGATAGCAACGATCTCGGCATGGGCATGGCCGGCCTTTTTATGGTAACCCTTGCCTACAACCTCTTTGCCTTTTACAAGCACAGCGCCTACCATGGGGTTCGGCGATGTAGAGCCAAAACCTTTTCTTGCGAGAGCAAGCGCCATTCGTATGTACTGTTCTTCTTTCACGCTTCATCCTTTTTAAGGAGCAGGTCTTTCAGCTCTTCCATGAATTCGTTAATATCTTTGAACTGCCTGTATACAGACGCAAACCGGACATAGGCTATCTCATCAAGCTTCCTCAGTTCGTCCATGACCAGCTGGCCGATCTCGGTGGCCTTGATCTCTCTATCGCCCTTTTCCAGCAGGATATACTCGATCCTTGAAACGATCTTTTCTATATTCGTTATGCTGATCGGCCTTTTTTCACAGGCCTTGTTCAACCCGTTCAGGATCTTGGTCCTGTCAAAGACCTCCCGTCTGTCATCTTTTTTTATGACGAGCGGCAGCCCTTCCTCAAGCCTCTCCGCGGTAGTGAAGCGCTTTCCACACTTGAGGCACTCCCTGCGCCTTCGAATCGTGTCCATCTCCTTGCTCATCCTCGAATCAAGGACCTTGCTCTCAGGGTCATTGCAAAATGGACATTTCATAATATCAGCTCATACTTTATTATCAGCTATCAGCGATCAGCTTTCAGCAATCAGCCTAAAAACCTTTATTGTTTCAGCTGACGGCTGTGTGCTGACTGCTGACGGCTATCTACTATTCACCTTTCACTATTCACTGCCTTTATGTATCCGCCTTCCGGGGTTCTTCTTGACAACAATCTTTTTCAAAATAATGCCGGATTCTTTGATCAGCTGCATGGAAAGATCGTCCGGGTAACCGTCGAGATAATGAACTGTTCTGATGCCTGCATTGATAACCATCTTCATGCAGATCGAGCATGGCAGGTGGGTTGAATAAAGCTGGGCGCCTTCAATGCTGACGCCGTGATATGCCGCCTGTATGATCGCATTCTGCTCCGCGTGGAGGCCCCTGCAGAGCTCGTGCCGCTCGCCGGAGGCGATCTTCAGCCGTTCACGCATACATCCGAGGTCGATGCAGTGGCGCAGGCCTGTCGGCGCGCCATTGTATCCCGTGGCGAGGATCCTCTTGTTCTTCACGATGAGGGCGCCCACGTTCCTTCTTGTGCAGGTGGACCGCTTCGAAACAATGCTCGCAATCTCCATGAAATAAGAATCCCAGTCGGGACGGTGATTTTTCATATGTTAAAGATACGGGAATAAAAAGGAAACCCGACGCAAAGCTCTCTGACCTTTTTCTTTATATCTTTTCGCAGCGGCCGCTCTCCAATGTTCCGCAGGACTGTATCGATGAGTTCGGCAATGACTTCCATCTCCCGCTCCTTCATTCCCCGGGTAGTAACTGCCGGGGTGCCGATCCGGATGCCGCTGGTCACATTAGGGCCTTTTGTGTCAAAGGGGATCAGGTTCTTGTTGATCATGATGCCGCTTTCTTCAAGGGCCTCCTGGGCCTCTTTGCCGGTCACATCCTTGTCGGTCAGGTCCACGAGAAAAAGGTGGTTGTCGGTCCCCCCCGAAACGATCCTGTATCCCAGGCCGTTCATGCGATCCGAAAGGTATCGGGCATTGGCTATGATCTGCCTCTGATATTCCCTGAATTCCTCGCTCATTGCCTTCTTCAGCGCAACCGCCTTTGCGGCGATAACGTGCATAAGGGGCCCGCCCTGGAGCCCTGGGAAGACCGCAGAATCAATGGCTTTTGCAAATTCCTTTGTACAGAGTATAAGCCCCCCGCGAGGCCCGCGGAGGGTCTTATGCGTCGTTGTTGTCACAAAGTGGGCATACTCAACAGGGCTCGGATGACAGCCTGCAGCGATCAGGCCGGCAATGTGGGCA
The DNA here is from genome assembly GCA_017992765.1 of Syntrophorhabdaceae bacterium. Lineage (GTDB taxonomy): Bacteria > Desulfobacterota > Syntrophorhabdia > Syntrophorhabdales > Syntrophorhabdaceae > UBA5609. The sequence goes on along the minus strand of JAGOOA010000014.1, from coordinate 23,078 downwards.
ATATCTACCATGAGGTAGGCTCCTACCTCATCGGCGATCTCCCTGAACTTCCTGAAATCGATCACCCTCGAATAGGCGCTCGCCCCCGCAATTATCAGTTTCGGATGTTCTTTGCGGGCAATATCCCTGATCTCGCCATAATCGAGCATCTCGTCCCCTGCAGAAACATTGTACGAGACCGCGTTGTAGTATTTTCCTGAAAAGCTCGCCCTGGCGCCGTGGGTAAGATGGCCGCCGTGGGCGATATTCATCCCGAGGATCGTGTCCCCGTAGTTGAGAACGGCATAAAACACAGCCATATTGGCGGCGGAACCCGAGTGGGGCTGAACGTTGGCATGCTCTGCCTTGAACAGCGCCTTCGCACGTTCGATCGCCATGCTCTCTATATCGTCAAGATACCTGCAGCCGCTGTAATACCTTTTTGAAGGATAGCCTTCGGCGTACTTATTCGTAAGAACGCACCCCTGCATGGCGAGGATGTCTTCATCGACATAGTTCTCAGAGGCTATAAGGACAAGGCTGTACTCTTCCCTTTCAAGCTCGCCCCTGACGAGTTCGTAGATCTCCCTATCGCTTCCGTCTAACTTCATCATATCTTCAGATGACCTTTCTCCCAGTCGGAGATCTTGTCGATCCTTTTCTGGTGACGCCCGCCTTCAAAAGGGGTATCAAGCCAGGCACGGACGATCTCCTCCGCAAGCCCTTTTCCCGTGATCCTTCCTCCCAGCACAAGGATATTTGCATCGAGATGCTTCCTGCTCTGCATGGCAGTATAAAGGTCGAATACAAGGGCGGCCCGTATCCCTTTTACCTTGTTCGCCGTTACGCTCATCCCTATGCCGGTGCCGCAGACGAGGATCCCTTTCTCTGCCTTTCCTTCGGACACAAGCCTCGCTGTCTCAATGCCGAAATCAGGATAATCGACGGAGCTTTCGGTGTCAGTCCCGACGTCGACGATTATATCCTTCCGGGCCTCCAGTATCTTCTTAATGTCTTCTTTTAATGCATACCCTGCGTGGTCGGAACCTATCGCTATCTTCAATCCTTGAACCTCTTGAACACCAGCGTTGAATTCGTGCCTCCGAAGCCGAACGAATTTGAGAGCCCTACATCGATAATGTGGCTCCTGGCCGAATTGGGAACATAATCGAGGTCGCAATCAGGGTCGGGCGTCTCGTAATTGATCGTAGGCGGACAGATATTGTCGCGCATGGCGAGGATAGTGAAGATCGCCTCGACCGCCCCTGCTGCGCCCAAAAGATGCCCTATCATCGACTTCGTGGAGCTCACCGGTATTGTATACGCCTTTTCTTTAAAGACCTCCTTGATGGCGATCGTCTCTGTCTGGTCATTGAGGTCTGTCGATGTGCCGTGGGCGTTGATATAATTGATCTCTCCAGGCGACACGGCGGCATCCCGCATTGCCATCCTCATGCAGCGTATAAAGCCTTCGCCGTCAGGACATGGGGCTGTTATATGGTATGCGTCGCCGTTATATCCATACCCTGCGACCTCCGCGTAGATCTTCGCCCCCCTCTTTTTCGCGTGCCCCAGCTCTTCCATGATAATAATGCCCGAGCCTTCGCCAACAACAAAACCGTCCCTGTCCTTGTCAAAAGGCCGGGATGCCTTGGCAGGAGCGTCGTTTCTTGTAGAAAGCGCCCTCATGGCGTTGAAGCCGCCGACCGTGAGAGGGGTCAGGTTCGCTTCAGTCCCTCCCGCCACCATCACGTCTGCGTCGCCGTACTGGATAACCCTCAAGGAGTCTCCGATAGAGTGCGCGCCCGTTGCGCAAGCGGTAACAATGCAGAGATTGGGACCCTTGATGCCAAACTGGATCGCTATATGTCCCGGCGCTTCATTCGCGATCAGCATGGGTATAAAGAACGGCGATATCCTTCCGGGCCCCCTTTCGAGAAGGATACTGTGATATTTTTCCAGCGTCGGCAGTCCGCCAAGGCCCGTGCCGACAATGACCCCTACCCTTTCCGCATCCTCTTTGCCCATATCAAGGCCGGAGTCTTCCATGGCAATCTTCGCCGCAGTAAGGGCATACTGAATAAAAAGGTCCATCCTCTTTATCTCTTTTGGCGAGATATAATCTTCAGGCTTGAACTCCCTGACCTCTGCGGCAAATTTTGTTTCATGCTGTGAGACATCAAATCTCGTAATCGGCCCCACGCCTGATTCCCCGCGCAGGATACGCTGCCATACATTTTCAACGCCCACACCGAGTGGTGTAACAAGCCCCACTCCCGTGACAACTACCCTCCGTTTCAACGTACCCACCTCTCTATTTTTTCTCAGTCATATGCTCTTCGATATACCTTATTGCATCCCCTACGGTCTCGATCTTCTCCGCGTCTTCGTCAGGGATCTCAATTCCATATTCATCTTCGAGGGCCATAATAAGCTCAACGATATCCAATGAATCTGCCCCAAGGTCATCAATAAACTTCGCTTCAGGTATCACCTCAGATTCGCTGACCCCAAGTTGATCCACGATCATCTTTTTTACCTTTTCAGTGACTGTCATTAAACCACCTCCTGATTTTATTAAAAAAATTGCCATCGGCCTCCAGCGCCTGTTCAATGATGCTGAATGCGTCATGCTTATTACCTTACGCTCGCTGTTTACATATATAAACCGCCGTTTACGTTTATCACCTCCCCTGTTATATATGATCCATACCCCGAAATAAGGAAGTATGTCAGATATGCAATATCAAAAGGCTCTCCGAACCTTTTCAGGGGGATCGCCTTGAACATCTCTTCTTTTGTTCTATCATCCAGCGCGTCGGTCATTTTTGTCCTTATAAAGCCGGGGGCAATGGCGTTCGCCCGTATCCCCCGCTCGCCATACTCTCTGGCGATGCTTTTTGTGAAGCCGATGATGCCCGCCTTGCTGGCCGCGTAGTTCGCCTGTCCGGCGTTGCCCATGACTCCCGCTATGGACGAGATGCTGACGATGTTTCCTCCGGTCTTCAGCATGTGCCTGATCACTGCCTTTGTGCAGCTGAACACGCCTTTCAGGTTGACCCTGATCACCCTGTCCCAGTCCTCTTCTTTCATCCTCAGCAGCAGCTTGTCGGACGTTATGCCCGCGTTGTTGACAAGGTTGCTGACCTTCCCCATCTCCTTCACTACGCCGTCAACGGCCTCTCCAACCGCCTGAACATCCGCGACGTCAACCCGGTAAAATTGGCATCTCCGGCCTTTGTCCCTGATGATGCCGGCAGTCTCATCGCCATCGATAATATCGAATATAGCTATATCGCCGCCCTTATCTGCCAGAAATTCCGCGATGGCCTTCCCAATGCCCTGGGCGCCTCCGGTCACTATGGTAACGGTATCTTTCATGGTAAACAAATCCTAATTCCTAAGCACGAAGCACTAAACAATATCAAATTTCAAATGTCCAAAACGAACGGATGCTGTTTTTGTTTCGAATTTTGGACATTCGAATTTATTTAGGATTTCGATATTGGGATTTAGGATTTCTCTTCCTCCTTCGTTATAATATACCTTTCACCGCTTCTATATCTTCCAGGGTCTCCACGCTGTAGCAGGGCACGCTCGGCTCTATTCTCTTGATAAGGTTGGCAAGGACCTTCTGCGGCCCGACCTCAAGAAAGACCTCTACCCCTTCCGCAACCATCCTCCTGACCGATGCCTCCCACAAGACCGGCGAGAACATCTGGCGATATAGCCTGTCGATGACGATGCCTCCGTCGCCGCTGGGCGTCGCATCGACATTAAATACAACGGGCGTGCTCATGGCGCCCCGGCCGATCTTCGTCAGCTCCTCTTTCAGCTTCTCGGCAGCGTCCTTCATGAGCGGGCTATGGAAAGGTCCCGAGACGTTGAGAAAGATCGCCTTCTTGTACCCGGCGCCCTTCAGCCTCTCAACGCCTTCTTTCAGGGCCTCAATGTTCCCCGAGAGGACCACCTGCTCGGCAGAGTTCAGGTTCGCCGGGACGGCTACGTAATCATCGTGGGATATCTCCTGAAGGACAGGCGCTATCTTCGCCATATCCGCGCCAATAAGAGCAACCATCCCCCCCTTGCCTTTCGGGCATGCTTCTTCCATAAGAAGGCCCCTCTTCCTTGTCATCCGCAGGGCGTCTTCAAAGCTGAAGAAACCACTCGCACAGAGCGCCGTGTATTCTCCAAGGCTGTGCCCTGCGAGGAAGTACGGCGATATCCCTGTGGCCTTCCTGAGGGTCTGCCAGATAACGTAGCTGTTGAGAAGGAGCGACGGCTGCGTATTATACGTCTGCCTCAACTCATCTTCCGGGCCGTTGAAACAGAGCTCCGTTATAGGAAAACCGAGGGCCTTGTCTGCAACGGCGAAATACCCTCTCACATCCTCAAGGGCATCGTACAGCTTTTTCCCCATTCCAACGTATTGAGAACCCTGGCCCGGGAAAACAACACCTGTCTTTTTCATCTATGCTCCCTGCCCGCAGCGCATTGTTTATATTACGACCTTCTCTTCGAGGCAGCTTCCTTTATAAGCTCAAGGGCAATAACATTCCTCTGGATCTGGTTTGTACCTTCATAGATCTGCAGTATCTTTGCATCTCTCATCATCTTTTCTACGGGGTATTCCTTCATGTATCCATATCCGCCAAAAACCTGCAAGGCATCGACGACCACCTTCATCGCCATGTCGCTCGGGAACACCTTGCTCATAGCAGAAACCTTCGAGAAATCCCTCGGGTTGCTGTCGATATATCTCGCCACGGCATAGACAAGCGCCCGTGCGGCTTCAACCTGCGTCGCCATATCTGCAAGCATATGCTGTATTGCCTGGAAAGAGACGATCTTTTTCTCGAACTGCTCCCTTTCCCTGGCATAGTGTACTGCTGCATCGAGGGCGCCCTGTGCGACCCCCACTGCCTGAGCGCCTATGCCAGGCCTTGTCCTGTCAAAGGTTCTCATGGCAAGGATGAACCCCATCCCTTCTCTACCTATAACATTTTCAGAAGGAACTTTGCAATCCTGAAATACCAGTTCCCTTGTCGCAGAAGCCCGTATCCCGAGTTTGTTTTCCTTTTTTCCAAAGGAAAAACCGTCCATACCCTTCTCCACGATAAAGGCCGTTGCTCCCCTCCCGCCTTTTTTCCTGTCAGTCATGGCTATGACCGTGTATATCTCTGCCTCGCCGCCGTTCGTTATCCATTGCTTGGTACCATTCAGTATATAATCGCTGCCGGACCTTGTTGCCTCGGTCCTTATGCCCTGGGCATCGCTGCCGGCATTTGCCTCTGTCAATGCAAAAGCGCCGAGCCTTTTGCCGCTCGCTATCTCCGTCAGGTATTTCTTTTTCTGCGCCTCTGAACCGCCAAGCAAGATAGGGTAGGCGCCCAGGAGGCTTGCAGCATAGCTGACAGATATGCCGAGGCAGGCCGCGCTCAATTCTTCCACGACGATACAGTTCTCGAAGCTGCCGCCGCCCATTCCGCCGTATTCTTCCGGGATGCTGACACCAAAGAGCCCCGTTTCGGCGCATGTCTTCATGACAGCCCAGGGGAACGCCCCCGTTTCGTCAAGCTCGGCCCTTACGGGGACCACCTTCTCCTCCGCGATCCTCCTGGCCAGCGCCTGGATATTCTTTTGCTCTTCTGTCAGAAAATAATCCATATCATTCTTTCTCCTTTATCCTCTATCCTTTACCCTTTGTATTGGTCGGTAACTTGCCAGAGCGTTTCTTTGATCGATTCGTTCAGCCCGTTCTCCACGAATCTCTTTGCAAGCAGAACGGCATTCCGTATAGCCTTTTCATCCGATTTGCCGTGGCATATAATGCACACCCCGTCGACGCCCAGAAGCGGGGCGCCGCCGTATTCCGAAGGGTCCATCTTGCCTTTAAGCTCGTCAAAGACCTCTTTCATCAGAAGGTGCCCCATCCTTGCCTTCAGATTTTTCTTGATGGCGTCCTTAAAAAACACCATCAATGATTCTGCCACCCCTTCGGTGATCTTAAGGGCAACGTTTCCCACAAAACCGTCGCTTACCACAACGTCTGCCCTGCCGTTGTGCATGTCGGTGCCTTCAACGTATCCGATATAGTTGAGGTCAAGGCCCTTTATCAGTGCGTGCGCCTCCCGCGTCAGCTCATTTCCCTTCGTCTCTTCCTCGCCGTTGCTTAACAGGCCTATCTTCGGCCTCTCCACGCCGAGGACGCAGCGGGCAAAGGCGTCTCCCATTACGGCAAATTGGGCGAGGTGGATGGGCTTGCAGTCAACGTTTCCGCCGGCATCCAGAAGGATCGATATGCTGTTTCTCGTATTCGGGTGCAATGTTGCAATGGCCGGCCGGTCCACATACCCGATCCTGCCGAGCGTAAAGATCGCAAAGGCCATAGCGGCGCCGGAATTGCCGGCGGTAACGACCGCCTGGACCTTCCCTGATTTCAAAAGCTCAAGCGCCTTATTGATCGAGGATTCTCTTTTTTTCCTCAGGGCCGACGACGGCGATTCCTTCATCTCCACGAAAACCGGGGTGTGAATCACCTCGATGCCGTTCGAATCCTTCAGCAGCGGCCTTATCGCATCCTCGTTCCCGACAAGAACGATCTCCGCGATCTTATCCCTGGCCACAGACTCGGCGCCGCTAACAACTACAGCGGGCGCATAGTCACCCCCCATTCCATCCACAGCTATCTTGATCATTCCGTTAGAGTTCCTCAACGTCTAAAAACTTCTTGCCCTTGTATGTGCCGCACTTGGGGCAAACAACGTGAGGCAATTTTGGCTCTTTGCAATTTGGACACAAGACCACATTGACAGGTTGTGCCTTGTAATGTGTTCTCCGTTTGTCCCTTTTTGTCTTTGATGTCTTTCTTTTTGGAACGGCCATATATATCTCCTCGTTAGTTTAAAAAAGATTTCAGTTTTTCGCCCAGCAGCGTCTGGGTATCAGCGCCACACTGACATTCTTCAACGTTCTTGTTCTTCCCGCATACCGGGCATAAGCCTTTGCAGTCTTCTGCACAGACCGGCCTGATGGGCACGTTGAGCAGCACTTCCTCGTAGATAAAGGGATCGAGGTCGACTTCATCTCCTTCGTAATAATAGACGTCCAGGTCTTCGCTCTTCAGTTCGGCCTCTGATAGGCGCGGGGTTTTTATCCGGGGGGTCAGCTTAATATCCATAAAAGCTTTGAGGTTGAGGGCAAAATCATCGAGGCACCTGGAACATGTTATTGACATGGTACATTCCAATGGCCCCCGAACGGTGACGAGGTTATCGAACTTCCTCACCGTCAGTTCATAGTCAACGGGCGTAACGACCCGCATGCTTTTGTCTTCTACTTCAGAAAACCGTGACGCTTCCATGGAACCTCTCGCAATAAACAATTCTTCTATTTCAGAAAGCCGGATAATCAAAGCCGCCCTCTTTTGAGTCTGATAATATAATGAGTTTGATGTTTCATTGTCAAGCAAATTAACTTATCGTAACTCTTGCCTTTTTAGTTAATGGGCTTACGTCGCCCCCTCTGTAAACCAGCGGTCAGCATACAGCTTTCAGCTAAAACAAAAAAGGCTTTAAGCTGATAGCTGTTGGCTGATAGCTGATAGCTAAGAATCATCAAGGGTTTCCAGCGCTGCTTCGTCGATATCTATGGAAACAACCTTGTTCCTTTCTTTCTCGCCCCGCAGGATGCGTACCGCTGATCTTTTTACGCCGAAGACCCCGGAAAGGTATTCTATCAGTTCTTCGTTCGCTTTGCCGTCCCGCGGTTGAGAGACCAGCTTCACCTTCAGCTGCGAGCCCGCCCTGCTTATCGCCCGCTTTCGTGCATTTGGAATTACCCTGATCTCAACGTTCATTCTGCACCATCGCCTGCTTCCGCCGCATTACCCTATCCCCGCCCCAATATCGTAAAGGATTTTAATAAGGAATCTTTGAATAAAAACAACGACAAAGATAAGGATCAGGGGCGCTATATCGAACATGCCGATCCTCGTAGGGACTATCCGTGAGATCCTGTACGTTACCGGGTCGACCAGCCGGCAGATGGCCCTTACAACAGGGTTATAAGGGCTTGGCCTGAACCAGGACAGGACAGCCCTGGCAATAATAATCCACAGATACGCCTCAAGGAGCATATCAAGTATATGGGCGATACCGATCATAAAGTCCCTGTTGCCTCACCGACGAGAATTCCATCTTCTATCCCCTTAATTGTAACGGCGATACAATTATTTTCAAGGTTTTTCGTAAAAGGGATATGCACGGGCAGATAATTCCCCGTATAGCCCCTCATATACTGTCCCCTGTAAAGCTTTCCCTCGGGGACGATCTCCATTGTCTTTCTCTGGAACCTTTCATAAAAGGCTCTTCGCTTGGCCATATCGAGCTGCCTGAGAAGCTTGACCCGCTCTTTTTTCAAAAGACCGGAAACCTGGTCGGGGAAAGTAGCGGCAAGAGCTCCCCTTCTCGCGGAGAAAGGAAAAACATGGAGATAATAGATGTTTGCAGATTCAATGAACCGGTATGTTTCCAGGAACTGCGCCTCGCCCTCACCGGGGAAACCGACTATCACATCAAGGCCTATCCCCACGTCCTCCAGGTTCTCCTGCAATCTTTCCAGGACCTTCCTTAGGTATGCCTGGGCATACCGCCTGCCCATGCCCTCAAGCACTTTGTCGGAAGCGCTCTGCATGGGTATGTGGATGCTTCTCGCGAGCTTACCCGACCCCGCGATAATGTGCACCAGTTCGTCGTCGATATAGAGCGGGTCCACCGAGCTTATCCGTATCCGTTCCGGTGTTTCGCTTTTTTCGAGGCGCCTTAACAGCCCTTTTAGGTCGGCCCCTGTTCCGGGATCGCAATACGCCGATATCTCGATCCCGGTCAGTACCACCTCTTTTATCCCTTTGTTCTTCAATTGTTCCATCACGCGCAGAACGTCATCGATCGGACGGCTCCTGGGCTTTCCCCTCGCATACGGGACAATGCAGTAGCTGCAAAATCTGTCGCAGCCGTCCTGAATCTTGAAAAAAAATCGCGTCTTGCCTATCGGAAGGCCTCCAAGATGGTTATCCCCGGTCAACGGGCTGCCGCCCAACGACGTTAAGCCGGTTACAAAGCGCCCTTTCTTCTGCAAATATTCATCAATGAGGAACTTATCTTCCTGCCCAAGGACAAGGTCTGCCCCATAGTCCCTTTCGGGGTACACCTGGGCATGGCATCCGGCGAGTATTATCTTTGCCTTCCCGTTCTTTTTCCTGCCCGTATTGATAAACCTCCTCACATCCCTCTCTGCTCCGTCTGTGAGCGTGCAGGCATTGATGACAATAAAATCGGCATCCTTTATATGGCCGGGCGCAAGGCCTTTGTCTTTGAGCTTATTCGCAATAAGGCCGGAATCCCACTGGTTTGCCTTACAGCCTGTTGTGTGGAGAAAATATTTCACTTTAATAGCCAGCCAAGCAAAAATCCCAATATCTCAATCAATCTCTAAATTCTAAGCACTAAACTCTAAACAATATCAAAATTCAAACATCAAATGTTCAAAATAAATGTATGCCTACATTGCTTATATTTTGATATTTGAACATTGAAAAATTTGGATTTGTTTAGTGCTTCGATATTAGGATTTAGTATTTCCATTGAACTGTGATCTATTTCCTGTATAGCGGCGACATTGCCCGCAAGCGGCTCACTGCCTCGGGGATGACTGACAGAGCATAGTCTATGTCTTCTTCTGTGTTCTCTCTGCCGAGGCTGAAGCGGACAGCGCTCTGACATATTTCTGACGGGATGCCCATGGCAAGGAGCACATGGGAAGGCTCCGTAGAGCCCGCGGAGCATGCCGATCCCGAGGAGACTGCGATGCCGTTCATATCAAGGGCCATCAGCAAAGATTCTGCCTCAACATATTCGAAGCTTATATTCAGCGTGTTTGGCAGCCTCGTTGTTGGATGCCCGTTGAGCCTTATATCGTCGACTCTTTCAAGAATGCCTTCGAGCAGCCTTTTTCTCAGCGATTCTATCTTATTGTGCTCGCTTCGCATCTCTTTTTTAACGATCTCACATGCCGCACCGAAGGCAACGATCCCTATCACATTTTCTGTGCCGGCCCTCCTGCCGTTTTCCTGGTGCCCTCCATGGATAAGGTTATCGATCGCAAGCCCTTCCCGTATGTAAAGCGCCCCCACGCCCTTAGGCGCGTAAACCTTGTGGCCTGAAAAGCTCGCGAGGTCCACATTCAGAGAGTGCATATCAATATCGATCTTCCCCATCGCCTGCACCATATCGGAATGAAACGGAATGCCGCGTTCACGTGCTATCGCTCCGATCTCTTTTATTGGAAAGACGGTGCCCGTCTCATTGTTTGCATACATGACCGAGATGAGTACCGTGTCCTTCCGTATAGCCTTTTTTACGTCATCGGGTTCGATCTGCCCCTTGCCGTCGACCGGGAGGTAGGTAACCGTAAATCCTTTGCCTTCAAGGTATTTACAGACGTTCAGCACCCCCGGATGTTCAACGGCGGTCGTTATGATATGTCTGCCCTTTTCGCTGTTCCCGTACGCGACACCCTTTATGGCATGGTTATCGCTCTCTGTTCCGCAGCTTGTCACAACGACCTCTTCGGGGTGCACATGTATCATATCCGCTATCTGCAGCCGTGCCCTGTCATAATATATCCTGACGTCCCTGCCGGCCCAGTGTAGGCTTGACGGGTTTCCGTATAATCCTGCCAGAAAAGGTGCTATCACCGCAGCCACCTCCGGGTGGATGAAGGTTGTCGCGTTATTATCGAGATATACCCTTCTCATTTCCTTTCCTTAATCAAAAAAGACGCTCATCGCCTTTACGGGACAGACCTTTACGCAGAGTTCGCAGGCAACACACCGCTGGTAGTCGAATTCCACCTTCATTGTGCTCCTGTCCGGAATATATAGTGCTTCGGGGGCGCAGACGCTTGTACAGATGCCGCAGTGAACGCATTTCTGCTCATCCCGGTTTATGTCCTGCTCAATTGGCTCCGTACCGATATTCAGGCCCCTGAGGTAGCCCATTCCCTTTTCGAAGTCGCTTTCCCTGCCTTCAATTTCAACAACCATCATAGACTCGGCCTTTGGGGAGATGTTCGCCCTCAGGATATTCACGACGAGACTGTAATTCTTCACGAGCCCGTACACTACCGGCTTGTCGATCGTGTTCCGCTTGAACCGCAAGATCATCCTTTTTTTCATTCAATACCTCGCTTGCTGCATCCACGGGCCGTGAGGGTCAGACCTTCGGCCTGTCATATTTCTACTATCTCCAGATCACCCCACACGCCAAGAGATTCTCCAAAGATGATCAGGATACCCTTGACGCCGGGGAATGCCTTCCCTTTTTCGATTGCCGTCTGTATATCGTCCTTCTTTTTTACAATATTACCGATACAAGTTGCAAGTCCATCGGTAAAAAGCGAGGACTTTCCGATGACGCAGACCGCATCGGCCTTTCCGAAACTTAAGGAATGACCGACCGTCCCTGAAGATGTACAGATCCCGTACGGCTCGTCACCGGGCTTTACCAAGATGCCGATCTTCTCGCTGAAAGGGGAATCTTTGGCATACACCTCGATAACCCTTTCAACATCGGTCCTGAGAAAGATATCCCCGCCGTTCTCAATAATATACTCTTCTGAGAGCGGCGCGATGTCCCTCCCGATGAACTCCGCGATCGCCCCTGCAACGGTTGCCATAGGGCCGATTCCAATGGTCCGTGAAGCCTCCATCATCTCCCTCGCAATACGGGGCGCAAAAAGATCATCTGCGACAGGCACGAGGCTGTCCCTGAATTCGGGCCTCGATCTGATATATTCTTCAATCTGATTCCGGTAAAACAGTACCTTCCCCATAATAAAACCATGGAAGTTCCCCCGTGTACAGCAAAAAAGGTCTGTTTCTTTGCATTGTACTTCATAGCAGTCGAGGTTGTCAGGTTTTGAGATGCTTCTGTAAAATCGCTCTTCGTACATACCTAAGCCCGATGAAAGCCGAAGGACGATGGACGACCGCTCATTATCATTCGCTAAGACGATTTATTTCTCTCGTCCCTCGTGCCTCGTCCTTCGTGTCTCCTATTTCGTCCTTCGTCCCTCGTGCCTCGTCCTTCATGATCTTTTCCTCGATCACCCTCACTCTCTCGAGAAGGGAGGCAATGGCCCTTGATTGCGGGTCAGGCATAAAACCGGTATCCATCTGTATCCTTTTTTCTCCTTCAACGCGAAAGACGACCTTGCCGGGGATACCGACAACGATGGAGTTGGAAGGGACCTCGGTAACGACAACGGAGTTTGCCCCGATCTTCGTATTATCGCCGACCTTCACGGGGCCAAGGACCTTTGCGCCGGTTCCAATGACCACGTTGCTTCCTATGGTCGGATGCCGCTTTACCTTTTTCCACGTAGTGCCTCCGAGGGTTACGCCGTGGTATATGGTAACGTTATCGCCGATCTCCGCCGTCTCGCCGATCACCACCCCCATCCCGTGGTCTATAAAAAATCTTCTGCCTATTGCGGCGCCGGGATGGATCTCGATCCCCGTCAGGAATCTCCCGATATGCGATATCAGCCTTCCCAGGAAGTACATCTTGCGAACCCATAGCCAGTGGCTGAACCGGTAGAAAAGCACGGCATGGAACCCTGGATAGCAAAAGATGATCTCCATGACGCTCCGCGCGGCCGGGTCATGCTCGAAGGTCGCCTCGATATCTTCGCGTATCGTGGATGCCATGGATGAAGTGTAACAACAGGCGGACCAACTGTCAATGGAACTTCAACAGGATGCTGGCGATAAGAATAGAAGATGGGAGGATGGGAGGATGAGAAGGTGGATCAAACCAGCGGCAAGCAACGAGGGACAGGTTTTTGCTGTGTGCGGACTGCTGACGGCTTCTTTAGCTATCAGCGATCAGCTTTCAGCCATCAGCCTAAAAGCCTTTTTTGTTTCGGCTGACTGCTGTGCGCTGACTGCTGAAGGCTATCTGCTATTCACCGTCTTTATACTATCCTGCATCTGTGAGGAATAACGCCTGTACTGGTTCCTTCCCGTCGCCTTCGCCGCGTACATGGCTACATCCGCGTATTTGATCAGGGTCTCCGCATCCTTACCGTCGTGGGGATAGATCGCGACGCCGACGCTTGTGGTGATGGAAAGATCCCTGCCGCCGATCGTGAAAGCTTCCGTAAAAGCCTGAAGTATCTTGCCGGCAATAATATTTGTATCTTCGATATGATCGACCTCCGGTATCACGACAAGGAACTCGTCGCCGCCCATTCTCGCAATGGTGTCGCTTTTACGCAGCGTGTTGGCCAGCCGCTCTCCCACTGTTTTCAGCAAAAGATCTCCTAATTTATGACCCCACACATCGTTGACCTGCTTGAATTTATCAAGATCGAGCATCATGACGGCAGTCTTCTTATGACTGCGCTGCGCGTTCAATATTGCCATGCTGAGCCGGTCATTGAACAACGTCCGGTTTGGAAGGCCTGTCAGCGGATCGTGGTAGGCCATGTGCCTGATGGTCTGTTCTGCCAGTTTTTCAGCCGTAATATCTCTGATGATGCCCTGGTATGCAACGACCCTTCCCTGGGCATCTTTTTTTGTCGTGACGGTGAGGATGCAGTCCATGATGGTGCCGTCCTTCTTTTTAAGCTTCTGCTCGAAGGCCTTTACGTACCCCTCTTCTTTTATGATCTTTTTAAAGCTCTCCATGTCTTTTTCGTTCACATAGGCGGCCTTTGCGTTGAGCTTCAGGATCTCGTCCCTCGTATATCCGAAGAGATCGAGAAAAGACCTGTTCACGTCGACAAACGCACCGTATTGGGTGGTAATGTAAATGGCGTCCCGCGATTCGCCGAAAAGCGACCGGTATCGCGCCTCGCTTTCCTTCAGGGCATGCTCCCAATTTTTCCGTGCGGTGATATCCCTGATGATCGCCTGGAGCAGCGCCTCGTCAGCAAGATCGATCCTGCTGAGGCTTACTTCCGTATCAAAAAGGATCCCGTCGCCGCGGCAGTGCCTCAATTCAAAATACTGGGGGCTTCCCGTTACGGCGGACAGCCCCTTCTCAAGGGCAACATCGCGTGACCTTCCTCCATCGGGTTGAAATTCCGGACAAAAATCATAGGGTGGTTTACCCAGTATATCCTCTTTTGCGTAGCGGAACATCTCCAGCGCTTTCGGATTGCAGTCAATAAAGACCCCACCTTTAATGAGAAAGATGGCGTCATTGGCGTTCTCAAAAAGGGCTTGGTATTTTGCCGAGCTGTACTGTACGACCTCGGCCGCCTTCTTTTGCGTCAGCGCATTGGCAATAATCTCGCCGACAATCTTCAGCAGCGAAATGATGTTCTCGGGCCAGGTCTTTTTTGAACGGACACTGTCGAACCCGAGAAATCCGATAAGGAGATTGTTCGATATTACGGGGACTATGACGAGGGATTGGATGCCCTCGCGGATAAACTCCTTTTTTTCTGCCGCTGCCTCGTCTGGAAGCTGCGCCACATCTGGAATGTGGAGCGTTTCAAACCTTTTTATGTTTTCAAAGAACCAGGGCAGGTCGTTGGCGGTGATGTCCTGGAGCTTCTCCTTCTGGGACAATATCCCCTGGGCGCACCACTCGTGGGTATTGTTCATCCTTGCCCCGTCCTCGCTAAACTGGAAGACATAGCTGCGGTCAACGTCTGCGAATTGTCCTATCGCCTTCAGGACGTCGTCGATGCCGTCATCGGTCTCTTCTGCTGGGAGGCAGATAAAATTTGTCGACAGGTTCAGGATCAGCCTCAGCAATGTCTCGTTCCTTCTCAGGGAATCCTCTGCCTGCCTGCGTTCGGCGATCTCGCCCTGGAGCTGCTTCTTTGCGCCCTCAAGATCTTCTGTACGTTCTCTTACGAGCTGTTCGAGGTTCTCGCGATACCTTCTTACCTCCTCTTCGGCGCGTTTTTGCTCCCTGTTGTCTGTGAAACTTTCAAGAAGGTGCCTTCGGCCGTTTACAATGATCGTGCTTACCGTTTTGATGATAGGTACAGCCCCTCCATGCGGTCCAAGGAGGACGCGTTCTGAGCTGTCCACTGTCTGTCCCAGGTCGGTAATAGGGCACTTGCCCGCCTCTGCGGGGCATACATATTTGTGGCACACGGCCCCGATGATCTCTTTCCTCGTACGACCGATCATCTTCTCTGCCGCCATATTGACATCAACGATCCTGTGCTGTTCCGGATCTATAAGGAGGACCCCGTTCTGGATCGATTCAAAGATCGTCCGCAGGCGCGCTTCGTCTTCTCTGGCCGAGCCTACGCCGTCTATGTATCTGTCTGCCAGGTCTCCAAGCTCCTGCAGCTTCTTCCGGATCTCTGCAAGCTCCGTAGCAAGTTCTTCCTTGTTCTTCTGGTTACCGTCCTTTTCACTGTTGTCTTCGAGATTATTTACTGCCTTCACTACGCTGAATATATTGTCACGCACCATGTACCTTCTTCACCATCTCGCAGCCTGTCCGGATAAATTAGCGGTTTCTCCCTAACCAGTTAGCTTATCGGCACATTTTATTGGATGATTAAGAAAAAAACGGGCAAAACCGCTCTTCGCCCCTTTTGGGAACAGGGCGAAGAGCGGCAAAAGAACAGAACGTTAGTGTTTCTGTGGAACCGGCGACAGGGTCTTTGTGGTAACTTTGGGCGGATATTTCTGAAGCGTCGCAAGATGCCCCTTAAGATAGCCGGTAAGGAATTCCGTGTAGGGAAGTTTGCGTATCAGATAGCTGTGGTTCTCCTTTGGATCCAAATAGAGGTTGAACAACCTCCCGTAGCTATACCTCATCATCTCGCCCGAGAAGCCACCGGGAGTGACGGTGTCCTGCACATTGTCGTTCTCGGAAGCCAACATGTATTTATACTCGCCGATCCGTATCCCCGAGGGGAACTGGTTGAGCCAGTAGTAGACCGCCTTGCGGTTCGATTCCCCCTTGTCGGCCAGCAGGAACGATGTCTGGTCGATGCCGTCGATGAACCGGTCCTTCGGCATCTGGTCATTTGCCCCTGCCAGGTTCAGCGATGTATTGAACAGGTCTGCGAGGTCGAAGATGCCGTCGGATATGCGGCCGGGCTTTATCATGCCGCGCCAGTAGACGATGCCGGGGACGCGCACGCCGCCTTCCCAGGTAGATCCCTTTGCGCCGCGGAACGGCGTATAGGCGCTGTCAGGCCACGACTCCATCTCCGGCCCGTTGTCGGATGTAACAAAGATCAGCGTATTATCGAGTTGGCCGGTCTCCTCGAGGGTTTTGACAAGGCGGCCGAGGATGTCGTCCATCTCGATCATCACATCCTTGTAAGGGTACTTTGCCGGCGATCTGCCCTTGTATTTATCGTTTGGATAGTTGTCGAAATGGCCGCCGCGCGTACAGTGGTAAAGCAGGAACGGTTTATCGCTTCCTGCCATCTTTTTGATGAACTCGACGGAGTAATCGGCCCATTTCTCGTCCAGCATAGAGAGAACGGGGATGGTGATCTCTTCAACGCTCTCCACCTTGCCGCCCTTTTTTGCATGGACGAGGTTCCTGTTCCACGGCCAGCTCTTTATCATTTCCGTGCGCTCTTTGCTGTACACGACTTCCGGGAAAAAGTAGGGATCACGCCATTCGGTATACATATCTGATACGCTCAGGAAGCCGTAGAAATCATCAAAGCCAACGTTCTGCGGATGCGATTCCTCGTTCTCGCCCATATGCCACTTTCCTACCGCCTGGGTGACATAGCCGGCCTTGCTCAAAATGCTGGCCATGGTGATCTCTCCCCCCAGCCCGCCGGGTTCGCCGTACATGGGCGGGTGCAGGATGCCGTGCCTGATGGGCAGCCTCCCCGTCATGATCGTCGCCCTCGTGGGTGAGCATGACGGCTGCGAATATGTCGAGGTAAGCTGCAGCCCTTCGCGGGCCAAGCGGTCCATATTCGGCGTCGGCGCGCCTGCCATATGCCCGCCGCCATACGCACCGAGGTCGCCCCATCCCACATCGTCCATGAGATAGATGAGGATGTTCGGTCGCTTCCCGGCCTTTTTCTGCAAGGCCTCGATCTTCTTCTTCGCTTCCGCCGCCTGTTCGGGATGAGGGATGACCGGCTCCATGTTCGGAGCGATCCGGACGGTCTTCTGTACCAGAGGGTCTTCCCCATAGGCTTTCGTTGTACCTGAAACAACCACGATAAGACCGATCAAAACCACGCACAAAAATACATCTCTGAAAGTAACTCCTTTTCTAATATAGCGCATCATACTGACACCTCCTTAAGGAAAGACTGCTCATAGCAAATCCTAAATCCAAATATCAAATATTATAAACAAAAGTCTTTAAACAAATTTTTAAAATTGGAATATTCGTACTTACGTAGAAAATAATCTAAACCTAATGCGAGCATGGTGTCGGGATATCCCGGAGCAAACCGTCGTGAGGCAAGGAAGCTCGGTCTTTTGCGAAGCAAAAGTTCCGAAGCCGAACGGGAGCGACCATATACCAGCCCACACCGTGGGCGAGAGGGGGTGGCTCCGGCAGCTTTGCTGCTGGAGGGGGCGACGTAAGCCCCGGTAACAGAGCCGCAGGAGCGGAATGAGCGTGTTTGCGGGGGATGTCCCGACACCATGCTCATCCTTATGGAGTACGGTCCGGGTCTGCTTTTCATTTCGTTCCTTTCTGTATCTTGTCTATGTTCTCTTTGAACTTCTCGGCCAGTTCCGTTACCGATTTTTTTGCGGCGTCCAGGCCGGTAAGGACCGTTGTAATGTCCATAGCATTAGGGGCCTTTTTTGTAAGAAATGAGAAAACAAGGGTATTCGTCTGTGAATCATACAGCTCCCCGGCAAGCGTCACCGAGCCCATGAAACTACCACTCATTCCTGCCGCGCTTTTGCCAAGGTTCATAACAAGCCCTATGGGGATCACGTGGGTAACGGTCGCCATTGCCGGATTGGTTTTTTCCAGGCCTGCCAACGTGAACTTGAGGCGCAGGACATCGGGGCCGGGTGCGTTGACGACCGCATAGCCGTCCTGCATGACCCTGGTGAATTCCGTCTTCACAAAATCAGCGATCTTTTGCTGGTCCTCCGGCGATACCCCGTCAAACCGTGCGTCTTCCCCCTTATAGACCTCAACGGGGTCGATGATAAATTTTATATATTTCTTTCCATCAACGCCAGGTCTCTTGTAGATCAACGTGTGCGGAAAATCAGCGCTGGGCTGCAGCCTGGATGCGGATTCAAGGCCTTTATACTCCTGGGGCCCGCTCGCGCAGCCTGCTGCGCAGAAGGCCATTGCCAGTACAACAATAAAATATAATCTCTTCATACCGGACTCCTTTTTCTATTCGTTCGATATATCTTTCTTCCGCTCTTCCCATTTCACTATCTTCAGGTCAAGGACGAATATCGCGTAGAGCACGGGAACCGGCAACGGTGTAATGCCTGTGGCCGTCGTGAGCCTCCTATCTGCGCATAGCAGATTTGCGATGCAGATAGGTACGACAATAAACCCTTTTTAGTATGATACTACCATAGCAGTGAAACAAATTTTTGGCAATGAAAAAGTGGCATGAGGCGCTGAGAGGGTTGATCCGCGTCAAAAGCGAAGGCACACTCTGCCGGAGGAGCAACTGGCAAGAGTGTGCCTCCTGAAGGGACTACTTGACCGTTTTCCTGAACAACGGCGATGCTGAAAACTTTGGCACCTTCTTCGCTGCGATCTTCATCGGTTTTCCGGTTCTTGGGTTCCTCCCGTTACGGGCCTTTCTTTTCGCTACCGAAAAGGTTCCGAAACCAACGAGACTGAGCTTATCGCCTTTCTTCATAACTTCTTTCAGCACATCGACAACGCAGTTTACCGCCTTTTCTGCCTGCGCTTTGCTGAATTTTGTCTTTGCCGCTACTTTTTCGATGAATGCTGCCTTTGTCATCTATTGCTCACCTCCTTTCCTGTGGTTTTGTATTGCATGCTCTATCACATCTGCCCTCCTTCGAAACCATAGTTTCGAATAGCTGAACGTCATGGTTCACAGAAAAGCACTCACAGTGCGCTCCAAGAGATTCCGCAAGTAGTACCCGCCGCCGCGTGAACGTGAGGTTGGGGTAGGAAGGGGCTTGCGCCCCTCCCTTATTTCTTCTTACCTGTTGCTTTCTTCTTTGTTGCTGCTTTCTTCTTTGTTGCCATTATGTATCACCCCCTTTCCTTAGAGTTTTTGCTCCCTTTCGTCCAGCTCGATCCTTCCTCTGCGTATCAGTAGTCTCAGGAACGTTGATACATTCATCCCGAGAGTGGAAGCCCTCTTTTCCAGAATCTCAAACTCTTCCTTGCTCAGTCGAACTATAACCGGAACCGATTTCTTTTCTGCCTCTGCCTTTTTCTTCCCCATTTCATTCCTATTCTTATACGTTTACATTATAAATATATTAAAAATATATTGTCAATAAAATAATTATGTTTTTTTATATAATATTTATATTATTATAATTTTAATGTATATTTTATATATTTTTTTA
>JAGOOA010000014.1:0-3441 GCA_017992765.1 Syntrophorhabdaceae bacterium | reverse complement strand
TTCATTCCTATTCTTATACGTTTACATTATAAATATATTAAAAATATATTGTCAATAAAATAATTATGTTTTTTTATATAATATTTATATTATTATAATTTTAATGTATATTTTATATATTTTTTTACTAATTATTTAAATCTATTATATATTTTTTTATAATTTATTATAATATTTTATTAAATTATTTTTATTTTAATATATATTTATTATTAACTTAATATATTCTATTTTAATTATTTTATATATTATTTGTAATACACTTTAAATGCATGGCGAAATGCGCCCGGGGCATTGCAAGAAGACTCAGGTTGAGGTTGAGGCAAGCCAGGGTTTGCTTAAGCCTTCGCCTCGACCCTGGCTTGCCTTTTGCTGATGGCTGAATGCTGATGGCTCTTGCACCTTGTAAATATCTATGGCGTTTGTTCCGGGATACTGCTACATTTATTACAAGAATGTTCTGCCGATACCTGGCAAGGTTGGCTATGGCGGTGATCCCGTGAATCCCTGGATGACACAGTTACAGGAAAAGCTTGCCGCAGAAGGCATCCTGTCAAACCCCTCAAAGGCGCTGTTTGTGCCGCAGCAGTATTATGCTGATACTGTTGATGAATTCATAGGTCAATTGAAGGGCTTCGTCGGTTCTGCCCGGCAAAATAGTAAAGATCTCACTGTCTTTGTCGATGGTATGCCGAAGGAATGTTCTGAGAAAGCCGCTCCTGACGTTGATCGGACCGTCCGTGACGCCCTTAATAATGCAGGCCTGCCTCCTGACTGGGTTATCTTGTCAGAGCACCTGGGCATCCCTCCCGCCGATCTCCATGCGTCCCATCACCTCGTCGAAAATACCAGGCACATCGTTCGCGCATGCAGGCCCGGCATTTTCGTAGCCCTCGGCTCAGGGAGCATTACCGATGTTGTAAAACAGGCGCTCTTTCTCGAAGGCATCGGGTCGCCTTTTATATCAATACCCACCGCCCTCACGGTAACCGCCTTCACGTCCGCATTCTCTGTCATTGATTTCTTTGGCGCAAAACGGACCGGTCTTTCCCGCGAGATCGCCGCCACGTTCTGGATCAGATCGATCCTCGAATGCGCCCCTCCGCGCATGTCCCGCGCAGGCTACGGCGATCTGCTCGCGCGGTTTGTCGCTTACGGCGACTGGTATCTCGGAAAATGCCTCGGCGTCATGGACCGTTACGACGAAACGGCCTTCCGGCTTATGGAGCCTTTCGTGGAAGGCATCAAGAAAAGCGCCGACGGCTTTGCCCGATCTCCCCTTCCCGAAGAGACGATCAGGTGCATCTCTGCGTCCCTTGCCATGGCAGGGATCGCCATGTCGGTAAGCGGCGAGACGACGCCCTTGTCCGGCTTCGAGCATGTCATCAGCCACGGCCTCGACTTCCTGAAACTTGCCTCAGGAAGAGAGCTCGTTTTTCACGGGGAGCAGGTGGCCCTCGGGTGCCTTACAAGCGCCCGCGCCATTGACTGGCTGCTCGGGAACAACAGCATCGATGGATTACGCTGGCTGCAGGGGCCCGAGAACGAAGGTCTGGTCATCCTCAACGATCTTATTGACAGGGCGCCTTTGCCTCCGGCGCCGGACCGCATCGAAAAGGCGCGGCAGGAATTTATTCGTGAATACATGAAGAAATCCGGCCGGTGGAAGGAAGAGCTGGCGCTGGGAAGGATTGGCGCATTCACAAGGGAATGGCCGGAGATACGAAGGAACCTCGCACGGCTCACCCAGCGCACCGCGGAGATCGCTTCCCTGATGAGGCTCGCCGGGCTTCCCCTGAGGGCAGGCGCAACAACACCCCCCACATCGGACGATGAATACGGGTGGGCGGTCCGTTTCTCCCCTTTTGTCCGCTCCCGTATGAACATCTCTGACCTCATCTTCTGGATGGGTGAAGATGTGGCGCGATTTATCTATAAACCGGATGGATGATCATCTCTTCAGATGCAAATCTTCATGTAAAAGTGTACACTGGGAACATCATCGTTGGAAAGATCAAGGTATAGGGAGGAGGGATTATGGCCATCATAATAGTTGCATGCATTATCATATTGTGTGTCGCCATGTTCTCGGTCCAGAACGCTGCGCCCGTTGCAATATCTTTCCTTTTCTGGAGGTTTGACGCATCCCTTGCGATCGTCATCTTCCTCTCGGCCCTGGCGGGAGCGGTCATCACCTTCACCATCATGTTCTGGCTCCGCATCAGGCGTCAGGCGAAGAAAAAACAGACAAATAAAGGCAATGGGAGCCAAGGCGGATCGACAACGCCATGAAACCACCTGTTGACACCGTATCGATCATCGGCGCAGGGGCTATGGGAGCTGCTTATGCGAGTATTCTCCATGCAATGGACCCCGGATGCGTCACGTTGATCGCAGGCGGGGAACGCTTTGAACGACTTATCAAAGAAGGTTTGTTCGTGAACGGCGAACATTATCCGATCCCTGTCGTGAAACCGGAAGATCCCCGCCCTCCCGCGGACCTCATCGTCGTTGCCGTCAAGCACCACCACCTTGATAAAGCCGTCAGGGACATAAAGAACAGTGTCGGGGAACAGACGGTCATCATCTCTGTCATGAACGGCATTGAAAGCGAGGAGCAGATCGGGGATGTCTGCGGGATGGACAGGGTGCTCTATGCCGTGGCCGTGGGGATCGACGCCGTGAAGGAAGGAAGCGCCGTGACGTACACAAAGCAGGGGAAGATCTTTTTCGGTGAACGGGAGAACAACGTGATCACCGGGAGGGTGAGGCGCGTGCAGGCGCTCTTCGACCGTGCCGGCATCGTCTACGAGACGCCGCCCGATATGATCCGCATCCTCTGGTGGAAGTTCATGATCAACGTCGGCATCAACCAGGCCTCGGCGGCGCTTCGGGCGCCCTATGCCGCATTTCAGGAATCCCTCGACGCAAGGGACCTTATGGGATCGGCCATGCGGGAGGTCATGGCGCTTGCCTCAAAGGCCGGCATCCGCCTTACGGAAGAGGACATACAGAACTGGTACACTGTGCTTGCCGGCTTGAGCCCCGGCGGCAAGACCTCCATGCTCCAGGACGTGGAGGCGGGCAGAAAGACCGAGGTCGAGATGTTCGCCGGCAAGGTGATCGAGCTCGGCAGACGCTACAACATCCCCACACCCATAAATCAAAGGCTCTTCGATACCATCAAACAGATCGAGGCGTCGTATTTATACGGGCAAGGTTGAGGATAAGGTTAAGATGGAGCAGGGAGGCTTAATATTTTTCTCGCTTCGGCGGGGGTTGCGATGTCGCGCCCGTATTCCCTTGCGATGCGGACCACCCGCTCCACGAGCTCTGCGTTGGTCTTCGCGAGCACTCCTTTCGAATAATAGATGTTGTCCTCAAGGCCGGCGCGGACGTGGCCTCCCATGACCATGCCCATCATACACATGGAGAGCTGGC
>JAGOOA010000047.1 GCA_017992765.1 Syntrophorhabdaceae bacterium | reverse complement strand
AGTGTCGAGCTCGTTACCCCTATTGCCCTTGAAAAGGAACTCCGCTTTGCCATCAGGGAAGGCGGCAAGACCGTAGGCGCAGGGGTCGTCACCGAGATTAGCGAGTAAAGGGGGAGGGATGAGGCAACGAATCAGGATATGCCTGAAGGCCTTTGATCATAGATTACTTGATCAATCGGTGAAGGAGATAGTTGATGCGGCAAAGAAGACAGGGGCGCAGGTGGTCGGCCCGGTACCATTGCCGACGAAGATACAGAAATACTGCGTATTAAGGTCCCCGCATATAGACAAGAAATCAAGGGAACAGTTTGAGATAAGAACGCATAAGCGGCTGATAGATATCGTTGAACCTACACAGCAGACGGTGGATGCCCTGATGAAGCTTGAACTGGCTGCAGGCGTGGACGTGGAGATAAAATCGTAGGAGCAGGTATGGCATTAGTGGACGTATTGAATATTGAGGGAGCGAAGGTCGGAGAAGTTGAGGTAAGCGATGCAGTCTTCAACTGCGAGGTAAAACCCCACCTTATCCACGATGTGGTAAAGATGCAGCTTGCGAACAGAAGAAGCGGTACGGCATCGGTGAAGACAAGGAAGGAAGTAAGAGGCGGCGGGAAAAAACCCTACAGGCAGAAAGGAACCGGGAGGGCGAGACAGGGCACCTCAAGGTCGCCCCTGATGCCGGGCGGCGGTTCTGTGTTCGGGCCGAAACCGAGGGATTACCGTTATGCAGTGCCAAAAAAGGTGAGACGGAGCGCACTGAGGTCAGCCCTCACCGTCCGGAATACAGGATCGAATATGAAGGTCCTTGACAAGCTGGAGCTTCAGGATATCAGTACGAAAAATTTCAACGGCATCGTGAAGACCCTGAGCCTCACAAAGCCCCTGTTCATTATTGAGAAGAAGGACGAGATCGTTGAAAAATCCGCGAGAAACATACCTCACGTGAAGATCCTCAAATGCGACGGATTGAATGTGTACGATATCATCAGGCATGATCAGCTTGTACTGACAGTGGATGCGCTACGGAAAATAGAAGAGGTATTGGCATCATGAACGAGTACGATATTATACGTCGCCCCATAATTACCGAGAAGAGCACATTGCTGAAGGATAACGGGAACCAGTATGTATTCGAGGTCCACCGGGACGCCAATAAGATAGAGATCAAGCATGCCGTTGAGAAGCTCTTCAAGGTAAAGGTGCTTTCTGTGAGCGTCAGCAACCTGGAAGGCAAAAAGAAGAGGCTCGGCAGATTTGCCGGCAAGCGGCCTGATTGGAAAAAGGCGATCGTGAAGTTGAGTCCTAAAGATAAAATCTTGATTTTTGAAGGTGCAGGTGCATAATGGGCGTAAAAGAATATAAACCTACCTCTGCAGGCAGGAGATTCATGAGCGGCCTTACCTTTGAGGAGATCACCAAGAAGGGGCCCGAGAAATCACTGCTTGTCCCAAGGAAGAGAACGGGCGGAAGAAACCATACGGGGAAGATCACCACCAGGCACATCGGTGGTGGACACAAGAAAAGATACCGGATCATCGACTTCAAGAGGGACAAGTTCGAGATCCCCGGTAAAGTCGAGGGCATAGAATATGACCCCAACAGGTCGGCGAATATTGCCCTTATCAGCTACGCAGACGGCGAGAAGCGGTATATAATCTCACCGCTGGGGCTCAAGGCGGGTGATACGATCATTGCGAGCACAAAACCCGATACGGAGATCAAGGAGGGCAACTCGCTTCCCCTGAAATTTATACCCCTTGGAACCTTCGTCCACAACGTGGAGATGAAGCCCGGCAAAGGCGGGCAGCTCGCGCGGAGCGCAGGGAACTATGCGCAGCTTGTTGCCAAGGAAGGCGGTTACGGACACGTCAGGTTGCCTTCCGGCGGGGTCAGGCTGATCAACCTTGCATGTATGGCGACCATAGGCCAGGTGGGAAACATCGACCATGAAAATATAACCATCGGCAAGGCCGGAAAACCAAGGTGGCAGGGCACCAGGCCGACCGTTCGCGGAACGGCGATGAACCCTGTTGACCACCCCCTCGGCGGCGGCGAAGGAAGATCAAAGGGCGGAAGGCACCCCTGCTCCCCGTGGGGCCAGCTGTCGAAGGGCATGAAGACAAGGAAAAACAAGAGGACGAATAAGTTCATTATAAAGCTCAGAGGGTAGGAGGTTTCCGTGGCGAGGTCTTTAAAGAAAGGGCCGTTCTTAGAGGAGAGGCTGTTAAAGAAGGTTGAGGATGCAAAATCCTCAAAGGGTTCAAAGGTGATAAAAACGTGGTCGAGGAGGTCAACGATCATCCCCGACTTTGTAGGGTTTACCTTTGCGGTTCATAACGGCAAGAAGTTTATTCCTGTGTTTGTTACGGAGGAGATGGTGGGGCATAAGTTTGGTGAGTTCTCGCCCACCAGGACGTTCCATAGCCATTCGGGCGACAGAAAAGCAAAAGTGGTCAAGAGGAAGGAATAGAGCCATGGAGATCACAGCAAAAACAAAGATGATCAGGATATCGCCGCGAAAGGTAAGGATCGTAGGCGATCTGATAAAAAAGAAGAATATCAACGAGGCCGCCGGGATGCTGACATATATGCCTCAAAAGGCATCGTTCATCCTGAAGAAGCTTCTTGACAGCGCCATAGCGAATGCGAAACAGAAGAAATATGTTGATATCGACAACCTCTATATTAAGAACGTTATCGTTGACGGCGGACCGGTGCTGAAAAGGTTTCTGCCGAGGGCCATGGGAAGGGCAACAAAGATCAGGAAGCGGATCAGCCACATTACACTCGTATTAGACGAATCATAGACTTGGAGGTTAAATGGGTCAAAAGACACATCCTTTCGGTTTCAGGCTCGGGACAATCAAGACGTGGGATTCCAAGTGGTTTGCGTCGAAAAACTACGCGAAATTTCTGCACGAAGACATAACGATAAAGGACTACCTGAAGAAGAAGCTCTACCAGGCAGGGATCTCAAGGATCGAGATAGAGAGGGCTGCCAACAAGGACAAGAGGGCGAAGATAAATATCTATACGTCCCGCCCCGGACTTGTTATCGGAAGAAAAGGGGCCGAGGTCGAAAACCTGAAAAAGGAACTCCAGCAGATTACCGACAAAGAGGTGATCTTGAATATCACGGAAGTCAAAAGGCCCGAGGTCGACGCGCAGCTTGTTGCGGAAAATATTGCCCTGCAGATAGAGCGCCGCGTTTCTTTCAGGAGGGCGATGAAAAAGAACGTTACGCAGGCGCTCAAGTTCGGCGCCAAGGGGATCAAGGCAATGTGCGCCGGAAGGCTTGGCGGAGCCGAGATGTCGCGTACGGAATGGTACCGGGAGGGAAGGGTGCCGCTGCAGACAATAAGGGCGGATATAGATTACGGTATTGCCGTTGCAAGCACAAAATACGGCGTTATAGGGATAAAGGTCTGGATCTTTAAGGGAGAAATATTTCAGGAGGCAAGATAATGCTTGCGCCAAAGAGGGTTAAATACAGAAAGCAGCAAAAAGGCAGAATGAAAGGTGTTGCCGCGAGGGGAAACAAGGTCACCTTCGGAGACTACGGCCTGCAGGCGCAGGAGGCTGGCTGGATAACATCGCGGCAGATCGAGGCGGCAAGGATAGCGCTTACACGGTATGTAAAAAGGACGGGAAAGGTATGGATCAGGGTTTTTCCTGACAAGCCTATCACAAAAAAACCCGCTGAAACGAGAATGGGCAAGGGAAAAGGCCCCAGCGAAGGCTGGGTGGCGCCGGTAATACCCGGAAGGATCCTTTATGAGATCAAGGGTGTCCCCGAGGATAAGGCAAAAGAGGCTTTGAGAATAGCTTCATTCAAACTTCCCATTGCGACAAAGTTTGTGGCAAGAAGTGAGGAACAATGAAAGGCAGGGAGTTAAAAGAGCTTACCAGGGAAGAGCTTTTAAAGAAGAAGAAAGACGCCAAGGAAGAACTGTTCAACCTGAGGTTTCAACATTCAACGGGGCAGCTGGACAATACCGCACGGCTGAAGCTTTTAAAAAGGGATGTGGCGAGAATAGAAACGGTTTTGCGCGAGAAGACGCCCAAGGCATAATAACAGGCTTCGAGCCGGCAAGCAATGGCCGAAAGCTATAATTCGAGGTTGGCATGGAAGCGAAACAAAACGCGAACAAGAAGAAGATGACAGGCATTGTTGTAAAGGATAAGATGGATAAGACCATCGTTGTTGAGGTCGAGAAGGTTCTGCTGCACCCAAAATACCACAAGTACCTGAAGAGAAAGAAACGCTATAAGGTGCACGACGAGAAAAATATCTGCAAAATGGGCGACGTGGTGTCGATCATTGAAGCGAGGCCGATCAGTAAAGATAAACGGTGGCTTTTAAAAGAGATCGTAAAGAAAGAAGAACCTTTCTTAGTCCAGAAAGAGGTGGTTGGAGATGATACAGGCGAGATCTAAACTTGAAGTGGCAGACAACTCCGGCGCTAAAAAGCTTGGTTGCATAAAGGTTCTTGGCGGATCAAGGAAGAGATACGGTACAGTGGGGGATATTATTGTGGCGTCAGTAAAAGAGGTTATCCCTAATTCAAAGGTAAAAAAAGGCGAAGTGGTGAAAGCGGTCATCGTGAGGACAAAAAAAGAGATCAGGAGAACAGACGGGTCCTACGTGAGATTTGATGATAACTCCGCGGTTATTATCAACCAGTACAATGAACCCGTGGGGACCAGGATCTTCGGGCCTGTAGCCAGGGAGCTCCGGGCGAAAAAGTTCATGAAGATCGTTTCTCTTGCTCCAGAGGTTGTGTGAGGAATACTATGGAAAAACATTATCACGTCAAGAAGAATGACCTTGTGATGGTTACAAGCGGCAAGGATAAAGGCAAAAGCGGCAAGGTTTTACGAATTATTAAAAAGAAGGACAGGCTGATCGTAGAAAAGGTAAACATGGTCAAGAGGCATGTAAAGCCGAGCCAGAAATCAAAAGGCGGCATCATGGAGAAGGAAAGCCCCATCCACCTGTCCAACGTTATGCTCTACTGTGAGAAATGTTCAAAACCGGTAAGGGCGGGGAAACGCACTCTCGAGGATGGGAAGAAGGTGCGTTTCTGCAAAAAGTGTGAAGAGGTCTTAGATAAGTAGGAGGCACTGTTGAAAACAGCGTATATGGAATTTTATGAAAAAGAGGTCAAGTCGGCGCTGATGAGGAGATTCCAGTATAAGAATGTCATGGAAGTGCCGAAAATAGAAAAGATCACGGTAAATATCGGGCTCGGCGAGGCCCTTCAGAATATTAAGGTTCTCGATAGTGCAACCGGCGATATAAAGCTGATCACCGGACAGAAACCTGTTATCACGAAATCGAAGAAATCGATCGCCTCCTTCAAGCTGAGGGAGGGGATGTCGATCGGTTGCATGGTGACGCTCCGAAGGGAGAGGATGTACGAGTTCCTTCATAAGCTTGTCTACATTGTCCTTCCGCGGGTGAGGGATTTTAAAGGCGTTTCCCCGAAGTCTTTCGACGGGAGGGGAAACTATACCCTTGGTTTGAGAGAACAGATCATATTCCCCGAGATAGAGTACGACAAGATCGACAAGGCAAGGGGGATGAACATTACTATCGGGACAACGGCAAGAACGGACGAAGAAGGCTTTGAGCTTCTGAAGTTAATGGGAATGCCTTTCAGGAGTTGACGGAGGAGTGAATGGCAAAAAAATCAATGATGGAAAAAGCAAAGGCAGCACCGAAATACCGGGTAAGGGTCCATAACAGATGTGCTATCTGCGGGAGGCCCCGCGGCTACCTGCGCAAATTTCAGATGTGCAGGATATGCTTCAGGAACCATTCCCTGAAGGGTGAGATACCTGGCGTCATAAAATCAAGCTGGTGAGGGGGATTCATGGTTACAGTAGATCCTATTGCTGATATGCTAACACGGATACGGAACGCCATCATAGCGCGCCACGAATCTGTCGACATACCCTATTCCAATATGAAATTTGCCATATCAAAGATATTGAAGGAAGAGGGGTATATAAAAAATTACAAGACCTTTGTCGATGAGGCGAGGAAGAAATTTCTCAAGGTTTATATACATTACGACGAAAACAACAAAAGCGTTATCACCGGTTTGCGCAGGATCAGCAAGCCGGGGAGAAGGCGGTATGTCGGCGCAGGGGAGATCCCGAGATTAAGGAAGCGGATAGGCCTTATCGTGATCTCCACCTCTAAGGGGATCATGACAGACAGGAGCGCGATAAAAAATAAGGTGGGAGGGGAACCCCTCCTGGTTGTTTGGTGAGGTGTGAAATGTCGAGGATAGGCAAAAAGCCTGTGGTTTTGCCTCAGGGCACAAAGCTGGAATTAAAGGATAACGAGGTTGTCGTAACGGGGCCCAAAGGCTCATTGAGGAGGCCCTTCCTGGAAGGGCTAACCATCAATATCGATGGAAGCACCGTGATGGTCCAGCGAACCAGCGAAGAAAAGAAGATAAAAGGTTTGCACGGACTTATGAGGACGTTGATAGCAAACATGGTGGATGGCGTCCACAAAGGGTTTGAAAGAAAGCTGGAAATCGTCGGCATCGGATACAGGTCGGAATTGCAGGGCAATAATATCATCTTTTACCTCGGCTATTCTCATCCCATAACTTTCCCTCTGCCTGCGGGAATCTCTGCCCAGGTAGACAAACAAACGCTCCTGACGATCAAGGGCATCGATAAAGAGCTTGTCGGCCAGACGGCGGCGAAGATAAGGGCGTTGAGAAAGCCCGACGTATACAAGAACAAAGGCGTTAAATACGCAGATGAGGTGTTGAGGAAAAAGGCCGGCAAAAGCGGCAAGTAAGAGGTGAGAAGATGGAGAGAAAAGAAAAGGTAGCGGCACGGGAGAAGAGAAAAAAGAGAATTCGCAAAACGATCTCCGGTACCGCCGGCAAACCGAGACTGTGTGTCTATAAGAGCTTAAGGCAGATATACGCGCAATTGATCGATGATTCGCAGGATAAGGTGATAACGGCCGCATCAACGTTGACAAAGGAAGTTATGGCGACGATAAAGTGCGGCGGTAATGTCGAAGCGGCAAAGAAGGTTGGAGAGCATATCGGCAAGAAGGCAGCCGGCATGGGCATAAGCCAGGTTATCTTTGACCGGAACGGTTTTAAATATCACGGCAGGATAAAGGCCCTGGCCGATGGTGCAAGAGAGGCGGGTTTACAATTTTAATAGGAGGTTGTGTTGGCTGAGAGAAAGCGTATAGAACCAGGTGAGCTTGAGCTGCAGGACAGGTTGGTCTATATAAACCGCGTCGCAAAGGTTGTAAAGGGCGGCCGGAGGTTTAGCTTTAGCGCCATCGTCGTTGTCGGTGACGGCAACGGCCGCGTAGGGTTTGGACTTGGCAAGGCCAACGAGGTTCCTGACGCGATCAGAAAAGCAGTGGAGAGGGCAAAGAAGAGCATTATCGAGGTTCCTGTCAGGAAAGGGACGATCCCTCACGAGATAAAGGCAAAGTACGGGACCAGCGAGGTATTTATGAAACCGGCAAGCGAAGGCACCGGTGTTATTGCCGGAAGGGCCGTGCGGGCTGTTGTTGAGGTAGCCGGCATAACGAACATACTTACCAAATGTTACGGGTCGCGGAATTATCATAATGTGGTAAAGGCGACAATCAAAGGGCTTGCCACGTTAAAGTCGCCCGAAGTATCGTTGAAGCAGCGGGGCAAGACGAAGGGCGAGGAGGGATAACGTGAGCCACCTCAAGATAAAATGGACAAAGAGCTTCATAGGGTGCACGCAGGACCAGCGCGATACCATACGCAGCCTTGGCTTGAAAAAGCTTTACCAGGAGAAAACAGTAAAGAACACGCCCGAGATAAGGGGTATGGTGAAGAAAGTGATTCACCTTCTAACTATAGTGGAGGATGTCCGGTAAATGAAGCTATCAGACTTGAAGCCAAGCGAAGGATCAATAAAAAAGAGGAAAAGGGTCGGACGGGGGACCGGTTCCGGCCACGGCACTACTGCAACTTACGGGAACAAGGGCCAGCGCTCGACGAGCGGCGGCACGAAGAAAAAGGGCTTTGAAGGCGGCCAGATGCCTCTCATGAGGAGAATTCCGAAAAGAGGGTTTAAAAATCCCTTCAGGAAGGAATATTCCATCATCAATATAGGCGACCTCGCTGTATTCAAGGGGCGGGAAAAGGTGGGAATAGAGGAGATACTGAGGTCCGGGTTTATAAAGAAGATGAAGGACGGTATAAAACTTCTTTCCGACGGCGAGATAGACTTCCCGATCAAAATTCAGGTGCACAAGGCCTCTGAACGCGCCATAGAGAAGATAAAGGCCCAGGGTGGAGATGTGGAGGTACTGATTTAATGGGAGGTTTCCAGAACATCGGGAAAATCCCTGAGCTTAAGCGGAGGATAATAGCCACGCTCGCACTTCTGGCGGTGTACCGGGTCGGAGTTCACATCCCCACACCGGGGATCGACGGGACAGTGCTGGCGGGGATCTTCGAGAGGGCGCGGGGCACCTTGCTGGGCTTCTTCGACATGTTTGCCGGCGGAGGCCTCGAAAGGCTTTCCATATTTGCCCTTGGCATTATGCCTTACATCAGCGCCTCGATTATCCTGCAGCTCCTTACCGTCGTTGTGCCTACCCTTGAAAGGCTTTCAAAAGAAGGAGAGGCAGGCAGGAGAAAGATAACCCAGTATACGCGATACGGCACGGTGATAATAAGCATCATCCAGGGTTTTGGCATCAGCATCGGTCTGGAGCAGATGAGAGGCGCTGGAGGCGAGCTCGTTGTTTATAATCCGGGCTGGAGCTTCCGGCTTATGACAATGATAACCCTTACCGGCGGGACCGCATTTATTATGTGGCTCGGAGAGCAGATTACCGAAAAGGGCATAGGCAACGGCATATCGCTGATAATTTTTGCAGGTATTGTAGCGCGAATGCCGAACGCAGT
The DNA here is from genome assembly GCA_017992765.1 of Syntrophorhabdaceae bacterium. Taxonomy (GTDB): domain Bacteria; phylum Desulfobacterota; class Syntrophorhabdia; order Syntrophorhabdales; family Syntrophorhabdaceae; genus UBA5609. Next base: position 4,727 of record JAGOOA010000047.1, on the reverse strand, counting down.
TGCCAGCACGATGACACTTGTCAACTCCGGCGAGATGAACTGGTTTGTGGTCCTTCTGATCACCGCAATGATGTTTGTTGTCGTTGCCTTCATCATATTCATGGAAACAGCACAAAGGAGGATACCCGTCCAATATGCCAAGCGCGTTGTAGGCCGTAAGATGTACGGAGGCCAGGCGACACATCTGCCCCTTAAGGTCAATACGGCAGGCGTGATACCTCCTATATTCGCCTCTTCGATCATCATGTTCCCTGCGACGATCGCGAATTTTATTCAGCACCCCTATATGAAAAAATTTTCAGAGATGCTCACCCCTGGGACGTTCCTCCACGAGCTCCTGTATGTGGGCTTCATCATCTTTTTCTGCTTTTTTTACACGGCCATTGTGTTCAACCCCGACAACGTGGCTGACAACATGAAAAAATACGGTGGATATATACCGGGCATAAGACCGGGCAAGAAGACCTCGGAGTTCATCGAAAGGGTACTCTCCAGGGTAACCTTTGTAGGTGCCGTGTACGTATCCTTTGTGTGCGTTCTGCCGACCTTGTTGGTGAGAAAGTTCAACGTTCCTTTTTATTTTGGAGGCACAGCGCTGCTGATAGTCGTGGGCGTTGCCCTCGACACGATACAGCAGATAGAGTCTCATCTTATCCTCAGGCATTATGACGGGCTTGTTAAAAAATCCGCACGGATGAAAGGGAGGAGATGACGCTGATAGCTGTACGCTGACGGCTGATCGCTGCGGTGTGTTTTGCAGGATGATTATTCTAAAGAGCAGGGAAGAAATAGAGAAGATAAAGGTGGCCAGCAGGTATGCCATTGAAATACTCAGGTACCTTGGACAGTTTATCAAAGAAGGTTTGAAGACCATAGAGCTTGAAAGGTTGTGCGAGGAGAAGATACGCAGGATCGGACGCGTAGAACCGGCGTTTAAAGGATATAACGGCTACCCTTACTGCCTCTGTGTTTCCGTAAACGATGAGGTGGTGCACGGTATGCCAGGAGAACGGATATTGAGGGATAGCGATATTGTGAGCCTTGATTTTGGCACCCGCTATGATGGTTTTTGCGGAGATACCGCGGTAACATACGGCGTCGGCAAGATTCAGAAAAGGACGGAACGATTGCTCGCCGTTACGGAAAGAGCCCTCTATAAAGGGATCGATGAAGCAAAAGAGGGCAACAGGCTGCATGATATCTCCAACGCCATACAATCCCACGCTGAAGAGGCAGGTTTTTCCGTTGTGCGGGAGTTCGTCGGCCATGGGATCGGGAGAAGCCTCCACGAGGAACCACAGATCCCTAATTACGGAGAAAAAGGGACAGGCATACGCCTAAAGACAGGCATGGTGCTTGCGATAGAGCCAATGGTGAACATGGGGAAAAGCGATGTCGTGATCAGGAAAAACGGGTGGACCGCAGCGACAAAGGACGGAAGCCTTTCGGCCCACTTTGAGCACACCGTTGCAATAACCGAAAAGGGAACAGAGATACTGAGCGTACTATAAGGAATTTATGCCAAAAGGTGAAGGAATAGAGATTGAAGGAACAGTGATCGAGCCGTTACCGAACGCTATGTTCAGAGTTGAACTTCCCAACGGACACAAAGTGCTTGCCCACGTATCGGGCAAGATGCGAATGCATTATATCAAGATACTGAGAGGCGACAAAGTCGTCGTAGAGCTTTCACCATACGACCTGACAAGAGGCAGGATTATCTACAGGGTAAAATAGGAGGTTCTTATGAAGGTTCGACCTTCTGTGAAGAAGAGATGTGACAAGTGCAAGATCATCAAGAGGAAAGGCATTGTGAGAATTATCTGCGAAAATCCAAAACATAAGCAGAAGCAAGGTTAAGGAGGGGCAACGTGGCAAGAATTGCTGGTGTAGATATACCGCGGGATAAAAGGATAGAGATAGCCTTGACGTATATTTACGGTATCGGGAGGACCTTCTCAAACCGGATCCTCGGCGAGGCCGGTATTGACCCTAACAAGCGAACCAATACCTTGACCGATGAAGAGATAGCAAGGATAAGGGATATACTGGAGAGAAATTATAAGGTAGAGGGAGATCTACGGAAAGACGTAAATATGAGCATCAAGAGGCTCATGGATATTGGCTGCTACAGGGGCTTGCGGCATAGAAGGGGTCTGCCGGTCAGGGGGCAGAGGACCCGGACGAATTCCAGGACGCGGAAGGGTCCGCGCAAGACGTCTATGAAACGAAAATAATGAGGTGTGTAGATGGCGAAAACAAAAAAAACCGGTAAGAAGAAGGTAAAAAAGAATATCCCTGTCGGCGGAGTTTACATCCAGTCGAGTTTTAATAATACTATTATTACCATTACCGACCCCCAGGGACATGTTGTCGCATGGTCGAGCGGCGGCGTTGTGGGCTTCAAGGGTTCGCGAAAGAGCACACCATTCGCAGCCCAGCTTGCGGCAGAGAATGCGGCAAAGAAAGCGATCGAGAACGGCATGAAGACCGTCGATGTATACATCAAAGGACCTGGAGCAGGGAGAGAAGCGGCGCTCAGGGCCCTACAGAGCGCAGGCCTCAAGATCCATCTCATCCGGGATATAACGCCGATACCACATAACGGGTGCAGGCCACCTAAAAGAAGAAGAGTGTAAGGAGGCAAGCTTTGTCAAGATATGTAGGACCATCATGCAGGTTATGCAGACGTGAAGGGATCAAGCTTTTCCTGAAAGGGGAGAGGTGCTATACAGAGAAGTGCGCGATCGAGAAGAGAAACTACCCGCCCGGTGTCCACGTTGAGACGAGAGGAAAGTTCCTTGAATACGGGTTGCGGTTAAGGGAGAAGCAGCGCCTGAGAAGAATGTATGGGCTCAGCGAAAAACAGTTTAAAAGATTTTTCGAAATGGCAGAGCGCAAGCAGGGCATCACGGGGACAAACTTTCTTATTTTGCTTGAAAGGCGGATCGACAACATGGTCTTCAGGCTTGGATTTGCAACCTCCCGGAAAGAGGCAAGGCAGCTTGTTTCGCACAGCCATATTTTAGTCAATGGGCGTAAAGTAAGCACCCCGTCGTTCCTGATAAAGCCGGGCGATGAGATCTCGGTAAAGCACAAGGATCTGCCAAGCGTTAAGAATGCCCTTGAATCGGTGGTAAGAAGGGGAATCCCATCATGGATCGAGCTGGACAAGGACAATATGAAAGGTACAATCAAGCTTCTGCCTACGCGCGACGACATCACGATGCCTATTAAAGAACAGCTCATCGTAGAGTACTATTCAAGATAGTTTTGCCCTAAGGAGGGTAGACACCTATGTTTGAAAAAAACTGGCAGGAACTTATAAGACCGACAAAGATCGAAATAGAGAAAAAAGAACATAGCTATGTGAAGTTTTCCACGGAACCTTTCGAGCGCGGATATGGAATTACGATAGGGAATTCCCTGAGAAGGGTCCTCCTGTCTTCTATTATGGGCGGGGCCATTACCTCTGTCTGGATCAACGGCGTGGAGCATGAATTCTCTACGGTCAGAGGGGTTAAGGAGGACGTAACAGAGATCATACTGAACCTGAAAAAGGTTGTATTGAAGGTTACCGATGATAAGCCGAAGGTCTTAAAGATAGACGTGAAGGACAAAAAAGAGGTCAAGGCCGGCGATATCACCCATGACGGCGGCGTTGATGTTATAAACCCCGACCTTCATATCGCCTATTTGAGCGATGACGCACAGTTATATATGGAGATGAAGGCGCAGCTCGGAAGGGGATATCAGCCGTCAGAGATGAATATCGAAGAGAACGACCCTATCGGCACCATACCTATCGATGCGATCTTTTCTCCCATCAGGAAGGTAAGCTACAACGTAACGCAGGCAAGGGTCGGCAGAAGAACGGACTACGATAAGCTGACCATGGAGATCTGGACCGATGGAAGCGTCGATCCGCTGGATGCGCTTTCTTTCGGGGCAAAGATCATTAGGGAGCAGATGAAGATCTTTATTAATTTCGAAGAGATCGAAGAGGCCGATGTAGCTGAGGACAAGATGGCCGACAAACATGATTTCAACGAAAACCTCTTCAGAAGCGTTGACGAGCTTGAGCTGTCCGTGAGAAGCGCGAACTGCCTGAAAAACGCCGATATCAAGTACATCGGGGAGCTTGTCCAGAAAACGGAGCAGGAGATCCTGATGACGAAAAATTTTGGCAGGAAGTCGTTGAACGAGATCAAGGAGATCCTCTCATGCATGGGGCTGCGTCTTGGCTTGAAGCTGGACAGTTTTCCCCAGAGAGAAGACCTGGACAAGATGCTTCTCAAGAAAAAAGATCATATATAGAGGTTTACCATGAGGCACATGAACAAAGTCAAGACATTGAACAAAAAGAAAAGCCACAGAAGGGCGCTGTTCCAGAACCTGGCGAATGCCCTTTTCGATCATGAGAGCATAAAGACCACCAGCCCGAAGGCAATGGAACTGAAAAAGGTTGCCGACAAGCTCATTACCCTTGCCAAAAGGAAAGATATGCACGCCATGAGGCTCGCCTTCTCAATCTTAAGGAACAAGGAGATCGTACGGAAGCTTTTTACCGATATAGGTGAACGGTACACGTCGACGAGCGGCGGATACACGCGGGTCCTTAAGATCGGCAGCAGAAAGGGCGACAATGCCCCCATGGCCATCATTGAGCTTACCCACAAGAAAGAGAAGGAAGAGAAAAAAGAAAAAAAGGCCGAGAAAAAGAAGGC
>JAGOOA010000046.1:4902-14134 GCA_017992765.1 Syntrophorhabdaceae bacterium | reverse complement strand
ATCATCACGGAGCAATCGATCGCCAAATTGTTCATGGCCGGGATCATACCGGGCTTGCTCACGGCCTTCTTTTTTCTCGTGGTTATCTACGTGTGGTGCAAGATCAACCCGTCGATCGGGCCGAAAGCAGAAAGAGCAAGCTGGGGCGCACGGCTCAAATCCCTTCCAGAGCTGTTATTGGTCGTGGCGGTCTTTGTGCTTCTCGTGATAGGCCTCATGAACGGCTTCTTTACGCCCACCGAGGCAGGAAGCATCGGCACCATGGCCGTGCTCCTGTTGTCAATAACGAGGAGGGACATCGATCTTAAAAGCTATATTAAATCCCTTTTAGAATCTCTGAGAACCGCATGTATGTCCCTCATGCTTGTTGCAGGTTCTATTATCCTCGGCCACTTCCTGGCGGTAACGAAGATCCCTATCATAACAGCAGATTGGGTTGCAGAGCTAAACGTAAACCGTTATGTCATCATGATCATTATCAGCCTGATCTATCAGCTTGGAGGCTCTTTTATCGATGACTTTGCGTTCATGATCCTCGCCACCCCGATCTTTTTCCCGATAGCGTTGAAGCTCGGCTTCGACCCGCTCTGGTTTGGCATACTCGTTGGCCTTACGATCATGGTCGGCGGCGTCATCCCGCCGGTCGCTTTTTGTGTCTTTGTGGTAAAGAATATCACGAAGATCCCGTTTGGGGTGATCTACAGGGGGGTTGTCCCGTTCCTCGCGAGCCTCATTGCGGTTACTATCCTGTTGTACTTCTTTCCCGGCATGGCCACTTTTCTTCCAAATCTTTTGATGAAATAGGACTGCTTGATCAGCGGGATGGGGTCATATATCATTTTTGCTGTATGTGACCCCTCCTCCGACTATTGTACATTCAACCTCCAGATCGCTCGGTGCATTCTTAGAATCATTCCATATCATTTCCTTGGGGACCTCAAGGGGGTTCATGTTAAGAACAACGAAGTCGGCGAGCTTGCCCACCTCGATCGAGCCGGCCTCGTGATCCCTGAAAAGACGTCGGGCAGCATTGATAGTATACCCCTGGATCGCCTGATACGCCGAGATGATCTCGCCCGGTTGGCCCATCCCATCAAGACAGGTGTATATCCCTATCCGCGGGTCCATGCTGACCGCATAGTTTATATCTGAGCCAAAAGAGACAGGGATGCCCGCTTGAAAGAGGGTGCCGATAGGGACGCACCTTGTCCAGCGCTCTTTTCCGATCCGTGTCATAAAAAAACCATCGGGCCTGTTCCACATTGACCTGTGGATAGGCTGTGCGGATACCCATATCTTCATGTCTGCCGTCCGCTTTAACTGGACCGGCGTATAAAGCCCGTAGTGGTCAATGGTAAGGCGGAGGTCACTGTTGTCCTTTCCGGTGCTATTCTTGTACCACTTCAATGCCTTCTCGTAGGCGTTAAGTACGATCTCCAGGTCTCCGTCACCCATAACATGTATCTGGCAGGACCATCCATTTCTGACGCTATCCATTACGAATTTCTCTATTGTCTTGATCGGATAGACAGGCATACCTTTGCGGCCCGGCTCATCGGCATAATCTTTCAGCATCGTGGCTGTCCGCGCGCCCATAGTCCCAAGCATGATCTTTGTCTGACCAAAGCGTATCCACTCATTCCCAAACCCTGAACCAAGACCCGTCTCCATATAGTATTTGGCGGTATCCTTATCAATAATAGGGCTAATGTTGATACGCACTTTCAGCCTTCCTTCGTCAAGAAGTCTTTTGTATGCCTTTACCGTTTCTTTGTAAGAGTTAGAATCTTCCATGGTGCCTATGCCCAAACTGGAAGCTATGGCGACAGCCTTTTCAAGATAATCGACATGTTCATCAAAGGTCAGCGGCGGCACTTTATTCTTATACTCGCTCCACTTAAGCTCGGCCATGACACCGATGGGTTCTCCGCTTGCATCTTTCCATATCTCTTTATCCGGATCAGGCGTATCCCTGGTTACGTTAAAGCGTTTAAGGGCCGCGCTGTTGAACAGCAGGAAATGCCCCACGGACAATATGATAACGGGGTTGCGGCGCGAAACCTTATCAAGCATGTGGCGGTCCATCTTCACCACTCCATGAGATAATAGATCATAGCTAAGACCGTAAGCCTGAACCCATTCACCGGCCTTTGTCTGTGCAGCTCTCTTTCTGATCAAGCTTAAAACCGCATCAACTGACCTTGCCTCCCGTAAGTCAACCTGCGCAAGATTAGAAGCCCATTCATAGAGATGGGCATGGGAGTCTATGAACGCAGGCAATACCGTTCTTCCTCTCAGCTCAATTACCCTTGTCTTCTGTCCTATAAATTTCTGTATAGCCTTATCGGCTCCGACGGCAATGATCTTGCCGTCCCTCGCAGCAACTGCCTGGGCCTGGGTATTTTTTTTGTCCACACAGATGACCTTGCCTCCCATCAGTACCAGGTCTGCTTTTAGCGGATCCTTTGCCGACGCTTCGATCGTTTTAGCTGTTGCTAAACGACCAGATAGCATCCTTCCTTTCTTTTTCATTGCCATCTCCTTATGGTCATATCCGTCTTGGATCATCTGCTTGGTTCATCTTTTTATATAAGAATATCTGCAAAGCTATGCAATCTTTGAGAAGCTAAGATCAATGTTAATTTTGTGTATACCATTTGTCAAGAAATTTATTGAACATTGTCGACAATATTAAAAAAATTGGTAAAAGCAAATTGATCTTTTACGGAAAGAATTTTTATTGCGTAAAGCTCTGTAAAGGTTTTAAATACCTGCTTCCGCTTAACAACATTTTTTGTTTATTTTTGAGTGAAATTCTCAAAAAAAATGTTGCTATATCTACAATAAATAAGTTACATTTACGCCATGTGAATTTTTTAATTTTCAATAAAAATCAGGAGGGAGCGTATGGATATAAAGAAGATCGGGGTTTTGGGCGCCGGCGTCATGGGAAACGGGATTGCCCAGGTAGCAGCGCAGGCCGGCTACAATGTTGTTATGAGAGATATTGAAGACAGGTTCGTGGAAGGCGGCATCAAGAATATCGACAAATTCCTTTCAAAATCCGTTGAGAAAGGCAAGATGAAGGCGGAAGACAAGGCTGCCATTATGGGAAGGATCAAGGGCACGACGAAGATGGAAGACCTGAAGGATGTGGATTTTGTCGTCGAGGTCGTCCTTGAGGTAATGGACATAAAGAAAAAGGTCTTCGCAGAGCTGGATGAGGTCACGAGGAAGGACGTGATCCTTGCATCGAACACCTCCTCTATGTCCCTTACGGAGATCGCAGCGGCCACAAAAAGGCCTGACAAGGTCGTGGGCATGCACTTTTTCAACCCTGTCCCCCTGATGAGGCTCGTCGAGGTTATAAGGGGCTATCATACAAGCGACGAAACCGTTGCATTGACAACGGATCTCACAAAGAAGTTCGGGAAAGAGCCCATCGAAGTAAAGGTCGATATCCCCGGCTTTGTGGTCAACAGGCTCATGATACCCCATCTGGTCGAAGCGATCATCCTGTACCAGGAAGGCGTGGCGTCAAAAGAAGATATCGACAAGGCCGCAAAGCTTGGCCTCAATTACCCCATGGGCCCCTTTGAGCTTATGGACCTCACCGGCATCGATATCATGTACCACGTAACCGAGTACTTCTACAAAGAGCTGAACAGAGAGCTGAAGTGGGTATCTCCCCGCGTCCTGAAGGACATGATGAAGGCGGGGCGCTACGGCAGGAAAGTAGGCGCCGGCTGGTACGACTACAATAAATAGCCGGGACCATTGGAGGCATATATGGGTTATGAAACGCTCATCATAGAACGGGAAGAACCGGTCGGGATCATCAAGCTCAACAGGCCGCCCGTGAACCCGTTAAGCGTCAAGCTCTACCATGAGCTTTATGACGCTGTCTGTGAATTCGAGAATGACGACGCGATCGGCGCGATCATCATCACGGGGAATGGCGACAAGGCCTTTGCGGCAGGCCTCGACATCAAGGACGTCATGGGAAAATCAGCCGTTGAAACCCTTGACTTTCTCTGGACGGCCCCGAGGAAAACCTTTGACAAACTGACGGGCATCGGGAAGCCGACGATCGCAGCGCTTTTCGGGCTCGCCCTCGGCGGCGGGTGCGAGGTTGCCCTCTGCTGCGACCTCAGGATAGCCGCTGAGGATACCGTCATCGGCCTGCCGGAGATCGGCCTCGGCATCATGCCCGGATCAGGTGCAACGCAGCGCCTGCCGAGGCTTATAGGGGTGGCAAAGGCAAAGGAGCTGATCTACACAGGCGACAACATCAACGCCGCGGAGGCATACCGCGTAGGCCTCGTGAACAAGGTTGTGCCGAAAGAGAAGCTGATGGAAGAAGCAAAGGCAATGGCGAAAAAGCTGGCAGCGAAGCCAAAGGCTGCCTTCGCCCTCATCAAGAGGTGCATCGATAATGGGCTCAACATGAACCTCGCATCGGGCCTTACGATGGAGATGGACTCCTTTTCGATCGCCTTCACTTCGGAAGACGGGAGAGAAGGGATAAACGCCTTTGTTGAGAAGAGAAAGCCCAATTATAAGGGCAAGTAAAGTGTTTGGCGTTCAGCGATGGGTGATCGGTTGCTGACCGCTGAAGCTGATAACTGATAGCTGAATTTAATTTCAAGGAGGATTGTATGGCAAGAAATGCAGTGATATTGGCCGGCGGCCAATGCAAATGGGGAGTTCGGGAAGCACACCTTGTGGACCTTTTCCAGGAAGCTGCAAAGGCGTGTTTCGATGATATCCCAACATTAAAACCAAAAGACGTGGACGGGCTGATCGTTGCCTCATCGTATGCCGGAAGGTGCTCATTCCAGGTAAACACCGCACCGGTTATAGCAGAGAGGGTCGGCGTAAAGCCAACTTCGATCTGCACCAGGGTCGACGTTCTGTGCGCAGGCGGCTCGACCGCCATCATTCTCGCGAAAGGCCTGGTGGAATCCGGTGTGGCCGACATCGTAATGGTCACAGGCGGCGAGAAGCTCTATACGCCCCAGAAATGGGAGGTCTTCTACAGCGAGCTCGCATCCGTCGACCATGACTGGGACGGCACGAACGGCATGGGGCTTCCGCCTCCATTCTTTTCATTGACGGCGCAGGAGCACATGATGCACTACGGTTCGACAAAGGAACAGCTCGCCGCAGTCTCGGTGGCAAACTACAACTATGCGGCGACAAACCCCGTTGCCCAGATGCAGAAGACGCTTACTCTCGAAGAGGCAATGAACGCCCCTTCGGTCGTGCCGCCTCTGACGCTTTACGACTGCTGCCCCATCACCGACGGCGCAGCTGCGTGCATCATCACGACGGACGAGATCGCGAAAAAGTTCTCCGACAGGCCCCTCGTATATATCAGGGGAACCGCCCAGGTATGTCTTAACAGCGTATCGGCGAACTTCCCCGGCGAACACCTCGCAGACTGGAAACATACAAGGTTGGCAGGGCAGAAGGCATACGCTGCTGCAAAGGTAGGGCCGGGCGACATCAAGGTTGCCCAGACGCATGACTGCTTCTCGATCTCCGAGGTCATCGAGGTAGAGGAGTTTGGTTTCTGCAAGAAGGGTGAAGGCGGAGAGTTCTGCGGCTCCAAACAGATCGAGCTCGGGGGGAAGGTTCCCGTCAATACCGACGGCGGTTTGCTGGCATGCGGTCACCCGTTCGGAGCAACGGGCATCAGGCAGGGCATTGAGATGCTAAAACAGCTCCAGGGCAGGGCACGTCACCAGGTAAAAGGTGCTGACATCGGGCTCACGCACAATTTGAGCGGAGCAAACGCCGAACATACGGTCTTAATATACGGAAGAGATCCAGTAAAATAAGGAGGAAAATATGGCTGTTTTGGGAATCCCGATACTTGAAAATCTGTATCCGTCAACGATGGATATGTGGCCTCTCGAGGCAAAAGAGTTTAACAGGAACTGGCAGTTCTATGAAAACCTGAAGCAGGGAAAATTGACAACGACAAAGTGCAAGGACTGCGGCCTTGTCTCATGGCCCCCCAGGGTAATATGCCCGGAATGCTACTCCGAAAACCTTGAATACACGGATCTCCCGACGAAGGGCAAGATCATCGTCTTTTCGGAAGAGGTCAGGGGCGTTCCCCTCGGCTTCGAGTCCCCGCTCATTCATGCGGTTATCGATCTGGGCGTTGCCCCTGCAAGAAGGGTATTGAGCAGGATCGTAAACTGCCCGGCAGGGGTACTGAAACGGGGAGACGAGGTTCAGCTTGCGGTATTTCCTGTCCCTGCGCTACCGATCGATAAGGGCAAACTGGGAACCGTCATGTCGGAGAGAGTATTCTTTGCCTTCGAACCGGTGAAGAAGTAAAGCGGACAAAAGAGAAGAATAATTGACCATAAAAAATGGAGCGGCAACCCCGCTCCATTTTTTATGGTTCCGCCTTTAACCAGCTTTAAAAGTGCATCCCTATATTCACGATATTTGCGTTGACCGACCTGTTCGGCCTTTCTGAGCCGCCATTCGAATAATGGCGAAACCTGTTCTCGATAAAATAATCATTCCAGCGGTAACCGATGCCGCCCTGCAGGATGAATAAAAAGTGCGTTCCCTGCTCCTCGAATTTGATAGTCGTGTACGCAGCTCCCGCCCCCAGTGTGGCGAAAAGGCTGTTCTTGTTCTCTTTGCCGAAATAGTATTTGAACGACGCCGTCATGCCTGCGTCAAGCCCGCTGTTGGGATCGCTGACATAGGCAACAAAGGGCTCCGCAAGAAGGCAGAGGTTTTTGACCAGCGTCTTTTCCCGGGAGTATGCGAGCTGGTAAAAATAGTATTGCTGCCCCTGTTCGCGCAGCTTGCCAAAATCAGCGTCCCGGTTGAATATCCCGAACCCGTAGCCTGCCGTGACGGCATTTTCGTCCCCGGCGCAACATAGAGGGCAAACAAGCACTGCAACAACGGCAACTATCATGAAAAGTCTTTTCTGCATAGATACCCCCACTTCATCATAGAGAATCAACTTTATAATATCTCTTTAACATATCCAAAAAATATTGTAAAATTTTTTTAGCATGAAAAATATTGTTTTTTTTATTATGCTGGCGCTTTCCTTTTTACTCCCCGATATTGTTCACGGCAAGGATTATGTGGTAAGGAAGGTCATCAACGGCGATACCATACAGCTCGATACAGGCGAAACCGTAAGATATCTGGGGATCGAGGCGCCGAAGCTCAACACGAAGGAAGGCGGTGCGGAGTTCTATGCGAGGGAGGCGGCACGATACAATAAAAAGCTCGTTTTCATGAAAAAGGTCCGCCTCGAATTCGATCACGACAAAAAAGATCCGCAGGGGCGGCTGCTCGCTTATGTCTTTGTCAAAAACCTCTTTGTCAACGCAGAGCTTGTAAAGCTCGGATACGCAAAGGCGTCTGTAAAACAGCCAAACATAAAATACCGCGAGACGCTTACGAGCCTCGAAGAAAAGGCCATTAAGGGAGACAAAGGCCTCTGGCAGGAAACAAAAAAGGACACTGAATCTTATTATGTCGGAAACAAGCGCACATACACACTCCACAGGCCATCCTGCAAATATGTGGACAAGATCCCGGCAAAAGATAAAATAATCTTCAGAAATCGTGCAGACGCATTAAAAATCGGGTATACTCCTGATAAGTACTGTAAACCATGACAGAAGAATACATAAAATACTGGGGGCTGGAACAACACCCCTTCATCCTCGCGCCTGACGGAAGGATGATGTGCGTGACAGGCCAGTACTTTGAATGCATCGAAAGGCTGAAATACGCCATCAACACAAATAAGGGCGGCGTTCTCATTGTATCCGAGGAAGCCGGGCTCGGCAAGACGACAACAATCTTCCGCCTCATCGACGACATGAGGGTACAATATGGTGAAGCCTTTAAATTCGCCTATATTGACCATCCAACGCTGACGCCTTCCCAGATAATTGCCTATATCACCGGGTGCATCAAAGATTTTCAGGCAAACGAAAAAACGCCAAGCAACCTCACGATCGACTTTCTGGACAACCGTATGCACATCGTTTCAGACCTGCAGCAGGATGGGGATAAGCTGAAAAACCTCCTTATTTTGAAAGACGCCCTTATAGAGGTCAAAGAACAGGGCGGCAAGAGTATTATCGTCATCGACGAAGGGCAGATGCTGTGCGGGGCGGAAGATGTGCTTCAGGAATTGAGGATGCTCATCAACCTCACCCATAACAACGAATATCTCCACACTTTCATCCTTTCAGGACAAAAGGCCTTGTGGGAGACCATAAAGAATATGCCGGAGTTCTGGCAGAGGCTGCCTGTCAGGTATTACTTTACGCCGCTCAGGTTTGAAGAAACAAGAGAGCTTGTAAGGTACAGGTTAAACAAGGCAGGCCTCGACGTAGCACGGGAGATCTTTACGGATGACGCGCTGGAGATCATCCACAAATATTCTAAAGGGCTGCCGAGGACGATAATCGCCCTTGCCGACCTCTCCCTGCTGGCAGGGTATACAGACCGCACCCGCAAGATAACCTTCAAAGAGGTTTCCAAGGCGATCAACGCTATGACCGGGAGGGGCGATTCCCTTCCTTATATAGACAACGAGAGGAAAGAAGGCGACAGGGAGTCTCCCGCGATTACTTCCATGCAATCTTCGAAAAAGGTTGAAACCGGCAAAAAACATGTTGAGTATATTTCCCACGATTTCCGGGATGACCAGGATTCGGAGGGGGGGCGGGGCATAACGTACTCAAAACCCTTTTTGATCACGCTTATCGTGATCTTCGCGCTGTTTTTCGGCGGCTTTAGCTACCACCTTCTGGCACCTGCGCCTTCAAAGCCTGAGACAATTGTGATCCTCAGAAAGGAGCCTGCCGTACAACGCCAGGAAGATAAACCCCAAGCCCAGGCGAGCCTCCCTGCGACAGAAGGCTCCACAGACAAGCAGGCTGCGCCGCAAGAGACCGCAGCAACGAAAAAAGAGGCTGCGGAGCCTAAAAAAGAGGCCAAACCTGAAAGATATGCCGTTGTGAATAAGGATGCCGTTAATGTCAGGAACGCCCCCTACCTTCAGTCCCAGCGCATCGGGATCATCTTCCGCGGGGAATCTCTCAACATCATCGAAGAGATGACCGACGGGACGGGAACAAAGTGGTACAAGGTGCTCCTCTACGGGAACCGGGAAGGCTGGATCTCCGACACCGTCGTGGCGGTGCTGACGAAATAACTACAAAAA
>JAGOOA010000046.1:0-4802 GCA_017992765.1 Syntrophorhabdaceae bacterium | reverse complement strand
TCTCAACATCATCGAAGAGATGACCGACGGGACGGGAACAAAGTGGTACAAGGTGCTCCTCTACGGGAACCGGGAAGGCTGGATCTCCGACACCGTCGTGGCGGTGCTGACGAAATAACTACAAAAAAAGACAAGCACGAATATCTAAGCACCAAATCCTAAACAATATCAAAATTCGAATATCAAATGTTCAAAACGAACATTATTTCTTACTTTTTGGATTTTGAACATTTGAATTTGTTTAGGATTTAGAAATTCGGATTTAGGATTTACCATGAACTATGAGCGCAGCACTCTCTTGTCCCCTACCCTGATCGTCAGCTTTATCTCATCGAGGTATTCGAGGAGGGGGATCATATATTTCCTGGAGAGGTTGAGGATAGATTTGAGATCGGAGGGCGTCATCTCCTTTTTTTTCATCAGGAAGGCGGCAACCGTCTTCTTCAAGTCTTCAATAATGTCGCGGTGAAAATACATATCGCCTTTTATCTTGACAACCTTGCCGTCAAAAACAAGCCCTTCAAGGATATCTTTTAGGTGTTGTTCATTTTTTTTGATCTCTCCGGACAACTCTTTAAGGCCTGGGGGAGTAAGGCCGTATTGATGCAGCCTCTTTAATATCATCTCCTTTAAACGTTCTATGTCTTCGCCCTGAGCGCCCTTTGCGCCTTTCGCAATGACCTTATCCTTTTCTGTTATGACAACCCCTTCCCGTATGCATTCTTCCAGGGCTGCGAGGAATATCTGCTGATCTACCTGCGGGAGCTTCATTCTCAGCTCTTCCCTCGATATGCCGACCTTCAGCGGGTTCTTTGCATAATAATCATTGATCAGCTTTAGCAAGATCTTTTTGTATTCTGTAAATTTCTCCATATGGACAATGATCCTGCCTACGGTCAGCGCCTTTTTTCTGTCCTGCAGGGTTTGTATAGTGTGATCTACTTTTTTTTCTTCCTTGCCAAGCAGTATGCCGAGCAGCTCCTTTTTTAAACCCCCATGCCCTGCCTTTAGGAGATGGTGCTCCACCTTATCGGTATCGCTTCCGTGCGTGAGAAGGGCGTAGATGCTGCCTAAGCCCTCCGACTGCCTTTTGTGCCTCCCCGGCAGAACATCAAGGATCTTTCCTCCCCCGATGGTCTGTATCGCGTAGGGGCCTCTCAGGATATACCCGTCTCCGGGCAGCACTACGATCGGCTGCGAAAATACGAATTGCACGAACCGTTCCTCGCCCGGCTCAATAATATCGCTGTCAAGCAGCACGAGGCGCGCCTCTTCCTGCATTGTTGCTATGTGAAACCTTAGAACGCTGTTATTCTTTATCGGCTTGAGGGGCAACGGAAGATATTTCAGCGTGGCGTCAACCCTCTGCGCAAGGAACAACGTGCCGGGCTTCCCGATAACGACACCTCTTTCGATATCGTTCTTTTCTATTCCCTGAATGTTCAAAGCGACCCTCTGGCCTGCAATAGCCTCGCCCACATCCTCGTGGTATGCCTGGATATTTCTCACCCTCGCCAGCTTGCCGAGGGGATATATCTCGATCTCATCGCCCACCTTCAGCAGCCCGGAGATGCATGTCCCCGTGACGATCGTGCCGAAACCCTTCAGAGTAAAGACACGGTCAACGGGCAGCCGGAATATCCCTTCCCTCGATCTCTCGTCAATCTCCCTTGCAGCGCCTTCGATCAGGTCCCTTAAAAGCGAAATGTTTTCCCCTGTCGTGGATGAAACCGGTATGACCGGCGCCCCTTCGAGAGACCTCCCGGCAAGGAAGTCTTTAATATCCTCCTTTACAAGCTCTATCATGTCGTCATCGACAAGGTCTGTTTTGGTGATCGCTACGATGCCCCTCTTTAATCCGAGGAGTTCGCAGATATCCAGGTGCTCCCTCGTCTGAGGCATAACGCCTTCATCGGCGGCGACGACAAGCAGGACCATGTCAATTCCCCACGCCCCGGCGACCATGTGCCTGACAAATTTTTCGTGGCCGGGCACATCGACGATCCCCACAAGGAGGCCTTCGCCAAATTTGTAATGGGCAAACCCCAGCTCGGTCGTAATGCCGCGTTCCTTCTCTTCTTTGAGGCGATCGCAGTCAATCCCGGTAATGGCCCTTATGAGCGTCGTCTTGCCGTGGTCTATGTGCCCTGCTGTACCGATAACGATCTGTTTCATGGCGGTCACTAACTATACAATATTTTGCCCCGCCGCTCAATGAAGTTCACCACCCACAATAGACCGTATATCGTAGACCGTATATCGTATATCGTAAAAAAACCTCAGAGGGTTCTTTTGCAGTTCACTATATACTATATACGATATACTATATACTGTTCTTAGCTCTCCGCTGCATTATATCCATTGACTTGCCCTATGCTTTATGTTTTAAAAAAATATGGATAAAATTTCTGTTGTCTACAGCAGGGATTTTCTCACCGACTATCCGACGGTAGATTGCGAATGCCCTGACCGGGTGGACAAGATCTATTCTCATATCAGGGATATCGCCGATTTCACGGAGCCCGGCCCGTGCGACATATCAGACCTTATGCTCTGCCACAGTGAACAGCTCATCAGACTGGTGCAAAAGGACCCCCTCATCTACCGCACGGCCTGTAAATCAGCCGGAGGGGCCATAAAGGCTGCCGAGCTGGCGCTGAAAGCCCCGTCATTCGCCCTCATCAGGCCCCCGGGCCATCATGCCGGGCATGATTTCAACGGCGGCTTCTGTTTTTTCAACAATATGGCGATAGCGATCAAGGGGCTGATCGCGAAGGGGCTTATCGAAAACGCCCTCATCGTCGACATCGACCTCCACTACGGCAACGGGACGTACGATATCGTGCGGGCCGACAGCAATATCACCTTCGTCAACATCGACGCCGCCTCAAGGGAAGATTTTTTTAACGACATAGAAGCGGCCCTGAAAAACGCATCATCTTTCGATA
The DNA here is from genome assembly GCA_017992765.1 of Syntrophorhabdaceae bacterium. Taxonomy (GTDB): domain Bacteria; phylum Desulfobacterota; class Syntrophorhabdia; order Syntrophorhabdales; family Syntrophorhabdaceae; genus UBA5609. The sequence goes on along the minus strand of JAGOOA010000046.1, from coordinate 1,854 downwards.
TGCTTTGCTGCTCCGCAGGGTTCGATACATACATCAACGACTGGGGCGGCCTTCTTTTCACCGACGACTACAGGAACGCTGCGCATATGCTCGCGTCGTCAAACCCGCATTTTTTTACGATCCTTGAAGGCGGTTACTATATCCCTGACCTTGGCATCAATGTCCGCGCATACCTTAAGGGACTGCTGGAAGCTTGTTCATAACCTCTGTCATAGCATTCATCATCGGTATTTATACAGAAGCCCTCAATGCCTTTCCTCTGAAATTGATCATTATTCTTTTGTTCGTCTTCATATGCCTTTCGGGCATCCTGTTAAAGAAAAAACACCAGGTTGCCCTGCCGTTTATCCTTGCCTCTTTTATGCTCATCGGCGCGTTGAGGATCGGGATCGTGGGCGCGTACCTTCAGCCTGTCGTTATAAGCGACGACGAGACAATATACGAAGGGCTGGTCATTGAGGCGTCGCCCGCCGTCAAGACCGTCAGGATCTCTCAACCTTCCGAGGCGGCAGGGATGCGGGCGATCTACAGGACAACGGGCAACATCGGCATCAACGACAGGGTAAAGATCTTCGGACGGCTGAAAGAGCTCGCCCTCACGTATAACAACCCTCACGCCATATCATGGAAATGGATAAAAAGGCTCGAGGGGACGTCCTGCGAGATACGCGGCGTCACCGTCTCCGTGACAAAGGGAAATAATTATATCGAGGCCTGGAGAAACAGGCTCAGGGAAAAGATAGAGGATTCACGCTCGAAGCACACAGACATTATCAAGGCGCTGGCCATCGGGGACCCAACGGGCATTGATGAACCAACAAGAACCCTGTTTCTCAGGACGGGAACATCTCACATACTCGCCATATCCGGTTCACATATAGGCATCGTTACGGCCTTTTTCTTCTTTTTTGCGAGGATCTTCTTCAGAATGTCGCCTGTCCTGAAGTACAGGGGCGACGATAGGAGATTTGCCGCCCTGCTTTCCATCCCCTTTGCATTCATGTTCATGGCCACGGCAGGCTCGAGCATACCGACAATACGGGCGGCGATCATGATAACGGTCTACATGCTGTCCCTTTACTTTGAGCGCGGCAGAAACATTATGAACACTATAGCCCTCAGCGCCCTCATCATTCTCATTATCTACCCCCACTCTATTTTCATGCCGGCATTTCAGCTGACATTCGTAAGCGTCTCCTTCATCATACTCTTTACAGAAAAGATCTATCCACTGATCGCGGCTAAAAATAGAGCGGTCAAATGGCTTCTGTCTTCGATCCTCATTACCCTCTCTGCAATGCTGGGTACGCTCCCCGTTGTCCTCTACCATTTCCACGGGATCAACCCCCTATCCTTTATCCATAACCTTATCTCGGTTCCGCTCATGTGCATGCTGGCAATGCCGCTTGGCCTCGCGGGAGCCATACTGCCCTATGGCGAATATCTTTTAAGGCTTTCGGGAGAGGTATTAAGCTTAGCCGTAGCGGTCCTGAAGCATCTCGATTTCGGCTACATCTACCCGGTAGTGCGCCCCAGCCTTTTTGAAACAGTCCTTTATTTCGCACTCACCATTTCTCTCCTGTTCATCAACAGAAGGTATGTGAAGATCTCGCTGATCTGTCTTCTCCTGCCGCTCACGGTGGCATACTCTGCGTTCCTGTATGGCCAGCGGTTTCTCAACAGCGACCTCTGCTTAAATATTATTGATGTCGGGCTGGGAGAAAGCATCCTGATCGAGGCGCCGAAAGGAATGAGGATGCTCGTGGACGGGGGAGGTTCCTATAAAGGCGAACATGATACAGGCAAATCGATCCTTACCCCTGTTCTCCTCGCCAAGAAGATCCGGACCATCGA
>JAGOOA010000045.1 GCA_017992765.1 Syntrophorhabdaceae bacterium | reverse complement strand
CCCCCCGTTCCCCCTCTTTACTGCTTTCCGGTCGTAAGAAATTCGTGGATCGCCCGGGCGGCCTTTCTCCCCGCACCCATCGCGAGGATGACCGTCGCCGCGCCCGTGACGATATCGCCGCCCGCCCAGACCCTGTCGCGGGTCGTCTTCCCCGTTTCCTGGTTCGCGACGAGGGTGCCGTGGCGCGTCGTCTCAAGGCCGGGCGTGGTCGCAGGCACCAGCGGATTAGGGCTGTTGCCGATGGCACAGACCACCGCGTCCATCTCCATGCGGAAATTGGAATTGGGTATCTCGACAGGCCTTCTCCTGCCCGACGCATCGGGTTCGCCGAGCTCCATCTTGATGCATTCGATCTCTCTCAGCCAGCCGTTCTCGTCACCGATGTATCTGACGGGCAGGGTGAGCATGTTGAAGATGACGCCCTCTTCCTCGGCGTTCTCGCTCTCCTCCAGCCGTGCGGGAAGCTCTGCGTGGGAGCGCCGGTAGATGATCCGCACCTCTTCGGCCCCCATCCTGAGGGCCGTCCTCGCGGAGTCCATCGCCACGTTGCCGCCGCCGACGACGGCGACCCTCTTGTGCCTCTTGATCGGCGTGGCCGAATTCGGGAATTGAAAACCCTGCATGAGGTTCATGCGGGTAAGATATTCATTCGCCGAATAGACGCCGTTCAAGTTCTCGCCGGGGATATCCATGAACCATGGAAGCCCGGCGCCCGTTCCGACGAAGACCGCGTCATATTCCTGGAGGAGCTCGTCGATGGATCGCGTCTTCCCCACCACGTAATCGGTGATGACCTTGACCCCCAGCTTCCTGACGTAGTCCACCTCCCTTGCCACTACGGCCTTGGGCAGCCTGAACTCGGGGATGCCGTACGTCAGCACGCCGCCCGCCTTGTGGAGGGCCTCGAAGATCGTCACCTCATGCCCCAGGAGGATCAGGTCGCCTGCAACGGTAACGCCTGCAGGGCCGGAACCGACGATGGCCACCTTTTTCCCCGTAGGGGCCGCCCTCGGGGGAATGTCGACAATTCCTTCCGCCGCCTCCCAGTCCGCAAGGAACCTCTCGATCCTCCCTATCGCGATCTCGCCGCCCTTGTTCCTCAGGATGCATTGGGACTCGCACTGGCTCTCCTGCGGGCAGACCCGTCCGCTCACCGCGGGGAGACAGTTCTTTTCTTTGAGCTTTTTGATGCCCGCCGCAAAGTCCCCCCTGACAACGCAGGATATGAAGCCGGGGATGTCGATCTCCACGGGGCACCCCGTAACGCACCTCGGCTTCTTGCACTGCAGGCAGCGGCTCGCCTCTGCAAGGGCAAGCTCCTTCGTGTAGCCAAGCGCCACCTCGTTAAAGTTATGGCTTCTCATTTCGGGAGACTGCTTTGGCATATCCCTCCGGTTTAGATCGATCTTGCTTGTTTTTTCAGGAGTCTTTTCGTCGCTCATTCGTTACATTTCCCCTCTTTATGGACTACGGTTGGTTCGCTGCGCCTGAAGTACATCGTCTCTTCGTTCATATAAGCCTTTCTCCGAGCCAGGAATTCTTTCCATGCGACCTTGTGGGCATCGAACTCCGGTCCGTCAACACAGGCGAATTTCATCTTATCTCCGACGGTGACACGGCATACGCCGCACATCCCGGTGCCGTCGATCATGATCGGGTTCAGGTTGACAACGGTCGGTATCCCAAGGTCTTTCGTTACCTCCGAGGTATGCGCCATGAGATAGGTGCACCCGTTGACGACAATCCTGTCAGGCGGGTTCGGCAGGCTGTTGATCACATCCGTGAGCCGCGTTACGTGCCCCTTCATGCCGAGGCTGCCGTCCCGCGTTATGTTGAAGATCTTGTCCGATAGGGGAACAAATTTATTGGCCCAGTAGATCAGGTAGGAGCTCCGTGCCTCAAAGACCATTACGATCTTGTTCCCCGCATTTTTCAGCGCCCGTACCGCCGGGTAGATGCTCCCTATGCCGTAACAGCCGCCGACGGCCAGGACGGTGCCGTAATGCCCTATCTCCGTGGCGTTTCCCAGCGGCCCGACGCACGTTGCCACCGAGTCCCCGGCCTTCAGGCGGGCCAGTGCGCCCGTTGACGCGCCGACCTCCATGAAGATGATCGTGATGGTGCCCTTTTCCGCGTCCCAGTCGGCCACTGAAAGGGGTATCCGCTCGCCCTCGTCGTTCGCGCGGACGATGACGAACTGCCCCGGCTGTATCTTTGATGCGATCTCCGGGGCCTCAACCTCAAGGAGGTGCATATTGGGAACGATCATGGTGCGCTCGACGATCTTATTCATGACGCCTCCTTTCCTCGATGGCCTTCATGCCGGACACAACGGACGCAAGCGGTACCCCCCGGTAGCTCTCCTCCCGGGTTTTCGGGCCGCCCTTTCTCTGTGACGGGGCAGCGCCCCCGGCCTTTTCCCCACCTTCTTTCATGGTGACCTTTACAAATTCAAGGTCCTTCTTCATGCTGAAAAACCCCTTTATCTGCTTTTTCATATCTCCCTGGACCACATTGACGGAATTATATTTGAACGTCTTTTTTTGCAGCTTCTCCGCTATCATTGACATGATCCACCAGTCGGGCTTTGACTGCATGAACGGCTCATAGGCCTTCTGTATGGCGAGGACCTTCCCTTCGGCGTTGACCGTGGTCCCGGAAGATTCAGTGAACATACACGCCGGGAGGATCAGGTCGGGCTGCCGCCCGCCCTCCGGGGGCAATCCGTTCTGGTAGATCAGGTAGTCGCAGGGCGGGGCCGCATCGATCTGCGCCTCTCCGATGACATAGACGACCTTCCGCTTCTTTTTCAGGTCGGGATAAACGGCAGCGCCCTTCACCGCCGCGGCGCCGCCTCCGTTCTTCAACGCCTCGCCCGGCTTTATCCCCGGGAACGCCCCTGTTGCAAGCATGCCGAGCAGGTTCGTGTAAGGGTGCGCGACGATGACCTTCCATTTGTGGGCATCCCGAAGCGCGATGACCTTGTTGAACATCTCGCGGCGCCCCGGTCCGAAGATAACGTCAGGCCCCACGATGACAAGGTTCTTTGCTCCGTTGCCCGGCATCCCCTCGGCTAATGAATCGACCATCTCTGCCCATCGGGAAGGCTCTGCCTGGTGCGCCCTTTCCGCGAGGATGTCGAGATTCGATTCATGGGAGCCGAGGGTAACAAGGTTGGCGCCGTTTTTGGCAGCGGCCTTGACCTGTATCCCTATAGGGGCAAACCCGTATGTTGAATCAAATCCGATCGCGAGGATGCCCTGCGCCTCGCCGATCACATCATAAGGGCTTGCATGCATGGCCAGGTCTAAAAACGGCATCAGCTCTGCCCCGAGGTCGGCGATCAACGGCGAGAAGATCTCTTCGGTCTTCGCCGCCTCGCGTGCGAACCTCTGGGCAACGAAAAGGTCTTCGTTGCTCAATTGAGGCGAGACCATGACGAGACAATCGCCGGGATCAATTCCTGCAAGCCTCTCCCTTGCTTCGTCGATCGCCTGGTCCCAGGATATATCCTCATACCCGACCGGGGTGAGCCGCTGCGGGCTTGTGTACCGTTTTGCGCTGTGGACGTATTCCGGTATGGCAAAGCGCCCTTTCACGCATATCAGCCCCTGGTCAACGGGAGAATCGTAGTCCGGCAGCGCGTCGATCGTTTCGTCGTTCTTTACCTGGAGGATCACCTTGCAGCCCACAGGGCAGTAGACGCAGGTCGTGCCGATCTGCCTATCCGCCATCCCGTACCATTTGCTTACCTTCGCGCTTAACGCGCCGGTGGGGCAGACGGTGACGCAGGCACCGCAGAATTCGCACCCCGCTTCGAGGTGCGTCCGGTCAAAGGCGGGGCCGATGGTGGTAAGCTTTCCCCTCTGCTTGAAGCTCAGCGTCCCGTTGAACCGCACGTCGTTGCATACGCGGACGCAGCGGCCGCAGAGGATACAGAGATTGTAGTCGCGGTCGTAAAAGGGGTCTTCCTTCTCGACGGGAAAACCGCGGTAATAGACGGGGTACGATGTCTCTGTGAGCCCTACCTTCTCGGTGATGAGCTGCAGCTCGCAGCGGGCGTCATTAGGGCAATAGCGGCAGCCTGTCGTGACTCCCACCTTCCTGATCGTTCCCTGGTACTCCTTGCACTCGCTCTGTTCACCGCAGAAAAGGCAGCTTGCCGGGTGCTCGCTCAAAAGGAGCTTCAGCACCTCCTGCCTGAGCGACCTTACCTCTGCCGTGTCGGTGCGGATGACCATGCCGTCTTCGACGGGAGTTGTGCAGGATGTCGGGAACCCGCGCAGGCCGTCCACCTCGACGACGCAGAGCCTGCACGCTCCATATGAAGACAGGTGTTCAAAGGCACACAGCGACGGGATATAGATGCCGTTCTCCCTCGCCGCCTGGAGGATGGTAATGTTCGGACGGACTTCCAGCTTTTTGTTGTCGATGGTAATGGATAGCTTTTTCTCTTTTGTCATGTTCTCTTCTCCGCTGACCGAATAACAATCGCATCTCCTGCAATTGCGTCATGCCGACATACTTCGTAACAGGAACGGCACTTGATGCACTTTGTCACATCAAGGTTGTGCGGCTCGGACCGCGGGCCCGTAATGGCCCCCGTTGGACAAACCCTGACGCACGATTGGCAGCCTGTGCATTTTTCTTTTATGACCCGGTATTCGATAAGGTCTTTGCAGACCACGGCGCGGCACCGATGATCCTTGATGTGCTCGAGGTATTCGTTCCTGAAATACCGGAGCGTCGTCAGCACCGGGTTTGGCGCGGTCTGCCCGAGGCCGCAAAGCGCCCCTTTCTTGATGGTGTCGCCGAGGGTCCTGAGCGCAAGGAGGTCTTCGGGGTTTCCCTCGCCGTGGGTTATACGGTCGAGGATCTCCACCATGTGCCTCGTCCCGACGCGGCAGGGGACGCATTTTCCGCAGGACTCCTTTTGGGTAAAATCGAGAAAATACTTTGCCACGTCGACGATGCACGTATCATCGTCCATGATGATGAGGCCGCCGGAGCCCATGATCGATCCGGCTGCCGCAAGGGATTCATAGTCGACGGGGAGGTCGAGGAACTCTTCCGACAGGCACCCCCCTGACGGGCCTCCTGTCTGGATTGCCTTAAAGTTCTTCTGCACGCCTCCGCCGATATCGAAGATGATCTCCCGAAGCGGCGTCCCGAGCTGCACCTCGATCAGGCCGGGGCGGCGGACCTTCCCGACAAGGGAGAAAGTCTTTGTTCCCCTGTTCCCTTCCTTCCCGAATTTATTGTACCACTCGGCGCCGTTACGCAGGATGTTGGGCAGCGTTCCCAGGGTCTCCACGTTGTTGATGATCGTTGGGGATTTGAAAAGGCCTGCCACCGCCGGAAAGGGTGGCCGCGATTTGGGCATTCCGCGCTTTCCCTCGATGGAGCCGATGAGCGCCGTCTCTTCCCCGCAGACAAATGCGCCGGCCCCTTCTTTTATCCTGATATCGAAGCTGAAGCCGGAACCGAGGATGTTCTTCCCGAGAAGGCCGTATTCTCTCATCTGCCCGATGGCAGACTTCAAGCGGTCTATTGCGAGGGGATATTCTGCCCTTATGTACACGATCCCTTTGCTCGCCCCGATGGCGTAGCCTGCGATAAGCATCCCTTCAAGGACGGCGTGAGGGTCGGATTCGATAAGAGACCTGTTCATGAACGCGCCGGGGTCTCCTTCATCGGCGTTGCAGATCAGGTATTTTTGTTCGCCCGGCGAGTTCCTGCAGACGGTCCACTTCCTGTAAGTAGGGAACCCTGCGCCTCCGCGGCCGCGAAGGCCTGCCTGATGGACCACGCCGATAACGTCCTCGGGCTTCATCTTTAAAGCGTTCATAAGACCTTGGTAGCCATCGACGGCGAGGTACTGGTCGATTTCTTCGGGGTCGATGAGGCCGCAGTTCCGTAAAACGATGCGCACCTGCGGCTTCAGCATCGGCAGTTCATAAAAAGACCGTATCCCGTCAAAGGCCTCCTTGCCGAAATGACCGAGCGCGAGCTTCGCGTGCGGGGCGCCTCCCATGAGGTGGGATTTCAGGACAAGGTTGAGCGTCTTCTCGTTGACGTTCCCGTAGCTCACCCGCGGCTGCCCGGGCATCTTGATGTCGATGAGCGGCTCAAGATAACATGGCCCGATGCACCCTACCTGCATGACCTTCGCCTTGATATTGTGCTCTTCGAGAAATGCGTTGATGCCCGCCAGAAGGTCGAGGGCGCCTGCTGCCCTCCCGCACGATGCAGCCCCCACGTAGATGATCGGCTCCTTGTTGTTCTGGAGCATCTCCCATTTTTTCTTTGCCGATACAATGTGTTTGGTTAGCTTATTCATATTCTTTCAATAGCTCCGTTAATCTGTTCACTGTCATTCTGCTGTATATATCGCGATCGATCTGGACAACAGGGGAAAGCGCGCAGCATCCCAGGCATGCGACGCGTTCGAGGTCGTACCGCTTATCATCGGTTGTCTGTCCGCAACTGATCCCCAACCCCCTTTCCAGCATCTCAAGCAAGGTCGCACCTCCCCGGACATGGCAGGCCGTACCGAGGCAGACCTTGATCCCATGGCGGCCCGGCTCGGTAAAACGGAACTGCGCGTAGAACGATGAAACGCCGTAGATCTGGTTTTCCGAAACCTTGAGGTAACGGGAGATCTTTTTCACCGATTCGGGCGATATAAAGCCAAACTCCTTTTGAACGTCCTGCAGGATCGGTATCAGCTCATCGGAGGTCCGGCCGTGTTTTTTGAAAATCTTTTCGATTGCTTCAGGCATAGTGATCTCTCCCACGCCACCATAATGTGGCAGATTTAGAATGTAGGACAAACTTCATGCAGATTGTGCTCCAAGATGACCCTTGGAAAGACAATGGTTAGGTGGTGCCGTGTACCTCTTGACACTTCCCACTGTAACCCCCTTTATCATTTTTTTTAATAAACGGTCAAATGTATGTCAAGAAAAATATGAAAAAAATGTATACATTTTTTGATCGCCTCCTGTTATTCTCCTTTGTTTTTAAATTATTAGCCGCTTATCGAGCACCCTGTACTGGATTGCCTCCGCAATATGCGGTTCTTTGATGTCGTTGCTGTCTTCGAGGTCGGCAATGGTGCGGGCAACCTTCAATATCCTGTGGTAAGCGCGGGGAGACAGGCCGAACTTTTCGACGGCCTTCTCCAGAAGGTTGCCGGCGCTGCCGTTGATGGGGCAGTATCTTTTTACCATCCTCACCGCCATCTGGCTGTTGGCATAGATCTTCCTGTCGCGGAACCTTTCTTCCTGCAAGGCCCGCGCAGCGGCGACCCGCCTTTGTATCCTTTCCGAAGGCTCTTCCTCCCTGTCTAAGGAGAGCTCCCGTATCGTAACGGGGGGCACCTCGATGTGTATATCCATCCTGTCCAGGAGCGGCCCCGAGACCCTTGACCTGTAGCGGTGTATCTGGGACCCGCTGCATACGCAGGCCTTTCTCGCGTCCCCGAAATAACCGCAGGGACAGGGATTCATGGCTGCCACCAGCATGAACCGCGCAGGGAATGTGGTGGCGTGGGTGACCCTTGAGATCGTTACGTGTCCGTCTTCAAGCGGCTGCCGAAGGGCGTCGATGGCGTTCCTCCTGAACTCGGGAAACTCGTCAAGGAACAGAACTCCGCCGTGGGCAAGGCTGACCTCTCCGGGTTTCGGAACGTGGCCTCCGCCGATCAGGCCGGCATCGGATATGGTGTGGTGAGGGGCCCTGAAGGGCCTTTCAGAAAGCAGGGACCCGCGGGACATCAGGAGCCCCGCGATGCTGTGGATCTTTGTCGCCTCGATCGCCTCTTCATAGTGCAGCCGGGGAAGGATCGTCGGTATCCTCCTGGCAAGCATCGTCTTGCCTGAGCCCGGAGGGCCTATCATGAGAATATTGTGGCCGCCGCTTGCGGCGATCTCAAGCGCCCTTTTTGCCTGGGCCTGCCCCTTGATGTCGGAAAAATCAAGGCCGTCTTTGCGGGTGTCGGTCACCGCATCGCCTCCCTGGGAAGCAAAATCCTTCAGGCCGCCTCCCTCTTTGAAAAAATGGACAATGTCGAGTATATGGCTCGTTCCATACACCTTTATGCCTTTTACAATAGAGGCTTCACGCCCGTTCTCCAGGGGAACGATTATCTTCCCGTACCCTTCCTTGTTCGCAAGCATTGTGATCGGCAAAACACCGCTGACACCCTTGATCCTTCCGTCGAGCGACAGCTCTCCGGTAACGAGATAGCCCCTGACATCCTCTTCCTTTATGACCCCCATGGCCGCAAGGACGGCTATGGCGATCGGCAGGTCAAAGGAGGAGCCCTCTTTCCTCACATCCGCCGGCGCAAGGTTTATTGTAATGCGGTCGTTGGGGAATTCGAAGCCGCTGTTCTTTATGGCAGCCCTGACCCGCTCTTTGCTCTCCCTGACAGAGGTCTCCGGCAGCCCCACAATGCTGAATGCCGGCAGCCCGTAGGATATATCCACTTCCACGTCAATTTTAATGCCGTCTATGCCGGATACCGTTGCTGTAGAAACCTTTGATATCACCTGAGATCCCCCCCTTGTTTTCTAAGACTAAATATTAATCTTTTTTGAACTTAACCTCCTGGCTATCTCCCTCACTTCCTGTACCCTGTCGATGTCGCAGACAAGGACGCTGTCTTTCACGGCGACGATGACAAGGCCGGAGATCCCTATCGTGCCTATCGTCACGCCTTCGCCGTGGATCACGCAATCTTTCGTGTCAATACCGACAACAGTACCTTTTTTATAATTACCATATTCATCGGGAGCTGAAACCCGCCCGAGCGAGGCCCACGTGCCGATATCGTCCCAGACAAAACGCGCGGGGACCATCATCACGTTGCCGGCCTTTTGCATCAAGCCGTAATCGATCGAGATCTTCGTGAAGCCTTCGAATATTCTCTTGATCATCCCTTTTCTGTTTGCGTCCATATGGCTGCCGATCTGCAGCAACCCTTTATAAAGCTCCGGCATATGATGTTTCATGGACATCAGGATTGTCTCTGCCTGCCATATGAACATACCAGCGTTCCAGTAATAGCGGGGGTCTTTGCAGTATGCCTTTGCGCGTCTTATATCAGGCTTTTCCACGTAACGCCTGACGCTGTAACATTGCGGGCCCCCTGAGGGGTAAGCCTTCCCGGAAACGCAGATGTAGCCGTATCCCGTTTCGGGCCTTGAGGGCTTTATCCCTACGGTCACCAGGTGGTCGCCTTTCTGTGCGACCCTTATCCCGTCTTTGACTGTCTTTACAAACCCGTCCACGTCCGCTATGTAATGGTCGGCCGGCAGGACTATCATGGTTGCCCTGCTGTCCTTTTTGAGGAGGGTTATCGCTGCGAGGCCTATGCACGGCGCCGTATCCTTCCCTTCAGGCTCGACAATAAAATTACCGGCCGGCAGAAAGGGCAGCTGGCGCCTTGCAATGGCGAGCTGCTGCTTGCTGAGGATCACGCATATCCTCGCTGCCGGCACGATCCTCAGGGCCCTTTCGACGGTCAACCGGATAAGGCTTTTGCTGCCGGTTATATTGAGAAAAGGCTTGGGGACGCTGCCTGTGCTCAGGGGCCAGAATCGTTCCCCTTTGCCCCCTGCCATGATTATAACGTATGTATGCTTCATGTTAGCCCTTGGCTCCTGGCTCATAGCTCATAGTAAACCCTAAGCACGAATCTCTAAATCCTAAACAAACTCAAATGTTCAAAATTCGAAACATAAATGTCATGTTTTTGTTTTGAACATTTAATATCTGAATTTTGATATTGTTTAGTGCTTCGATATTAGAATTTCGTGCTTGCTTCAACATATCCGTTCTCTGACTTTTGCTTGATCGTTGCAATATTTCACGGTTCCATCAGTTCTATTATCTTCGGCAATACCTGGGATGCTGTTCCGGAGAAGAAGTGATCTGTTATCGAAGAGGTGAATGGCGTGGACTCAACGTTGATCTCAACAATGGCCGCGCCTTTGGATTTTGCAACATAGGGGATCTCTGCCGCGGGATAGACAACGCCTGAAGTGCCTATGATGAACATGACATTGCACCTGTTCGCCTCTTCGTTTGCCCTGAGCATCTCGGCCATGGGGATGCCTTCGCCGAAAAAGACCACATCGGGCTTCAATGCCTTGTTGCACCTTTCGCACCGGGGATAGGGGTGGACGCCCGCCATTTCGGGGGTAAAGGGAACGCGTTTCCTGCAGCTCGTGCAGACGAGCCAACGATGGTTGCCGTGGTATTCTATGACATTCGTATTGCCGGCTATATGATGGAGGCCGTCGACGTTCTGGGTGATCACCGCCTTCAGGAACCCTTTTTTCTCAAGGCTGTCGAGGGCAATATGCGCGGGGCTCGGCTGCGATCGAAAGATAACCTCCGCCATCTCCCTGAGCATGACCCATACCTTTTCCGGATGCCCGGCAAATGCGCTGATTTGGGCATATTCCATCGGGTCGTATTTTTCCCATAGCCCCTGGCCGCCGCGAAACGCGGGAATCCCGCTGTCTACCGATATACCCGCGCCGGTAAATGCAACGACATACCCGCGCTCTTTTATCAAACCGGCTACCTTCCGATACTCATCCATTGCCTCTCTCCGCGGTCTTCCCTGTTCATTTCGTCGTCTTCCACCCCTTGGTAATGTCCTTGAAGGCCGGAACGATCCCGAAGCCGTCGGCCTTTTTTACCGCCCTCTTGATCGCCTCGGCAATAACGAACTCGCCGAGCACGCCGACCTTGTTGATATCCGCCTCAACGGTTCCGACGGAAAGCCCAAAAACAAGGTCGCCGTCGAATGTCGTATGGACGGGGCTGATCGTCTTGATAAGCCCGCCCTGGGCCATCTGCGCGACTTTCGTGATCTCCCGCTTGTTGAAGCGCGCGTTCGTTGCCACAACGCCGAGCGTCGTATTTACGATGCCGAACTGTTTTTTCACATGTCCCTGCTTTATGCTGTTGGCCGTATTGGCAAATTGCATGCTCTTTTCCGAGGCCCTTGTGCCGACGATTATCTTTCCGGTAACGTTATCGATGATATCGCCGAAGGCATTGACAACGACCAGGGCCGCGACCTTCAGGCCGTCGGGCATGACGATGCTGCTCGTCCCGAGCCCTCCCTTCATTGCCCTTGAAAGCTCAAAGAGCTTGCCCACCGTGGCCCCCGTGCCCGCTCCCACACTTCCTTCCTCAACCTCCAGCCCGGCGTTCAGGCAGGCCTGATAGCCCATTTCAGGGGTCGGCCTTTTCTTCGGGCTGCCCATGAAGAGGTCAAATATCACGGCCGTTGGAACGATTGGGATCTTTGCGATGCCCACATCAAAGCCGACGCCCTTTTCCTCGAGGTAGCGCACGACGCCGGTCGCCGCATCAAGGCCGAAAGAGCTTCCGCCGGAAAGCAGGATGGCGTGTACCTGTTCTACAATGTGGCTGATGTTGAGGGCATCCACCTGCCGTGTGCCCGATGCGCTCCCGCGCACGTCTATCCCGCATACGGCGCCGCCTTCACAGAGAATAACCGTGCAGCCGGTACATCCGACGGGATCTGATATGTGGCCTACCTTGATCCCCTCTATGTCTGTAATGGCATTTAACATCCAAAAGACCTTATCAAATGGCTAATCCGTTGTCAATTCTTTGTGCGCCCATGAGGCATATCGCATGTGCCGTTTGCGCAGGACGACGGCGCTTCGTTATTTTTTAAAAGAGCTCATAAGCTTTGCAGCCTTCTTCTCATTCTCCTGCTTAAGCGTATCCTTCATCTCCCTGATCTTCTGATGTATGCCGTCGTCCTTGATGGAGAGTATCTTGCAGGCAAGGATGGCGGCATTCTTCCCCGCGTCAAGCCCGACCGTTGCCACGGGAATGCCCTTCGGCATCTGCACGATCGAGAGGAGGGCGTCTATGCCGTTGAGGGCGCCGTTGCTTGTCGGGACCCCTATGACGGGAAGAGTGGTGTGCGCCGCTATAACACCGGGCAGGTGAGCAGCCATGCCGGCAACGGCGATGATGACCTCGATGCCTTCTGAACGGGCATTCTTCGCGTACCTGACAGTTTTATCGGGGTTGCGGTGCGCCGAAGATATATCCACCTTGAAGGGCACGCCTGCCTCTTTGAGAAATTGCAGCCCCTCTTCTATGACGGGGAGGTCGCTGTCGCTGCCCATCAATACAAGAACCTTCGGTTTTTTCATGGCTTCTCCTTTTGCATGCGTCAGATATGCACCCCCTTGCCGTCGTACCATTATTCATAATACATGAAACGATCGCTTTTTTCTATAACGATATGGAAATGAGCTTCCTGTTGTATTTTTTTTTCACCGGTTGTATAAAAAGGTTAGTATGAGGGTCCACGATTTTCTCACAAATACGCCGCTCTTTCAGGGGCTGCCCGAACCGCAGGTCGATAAGCTGACGAGGATAGTCACGGAACATTCCTTTGCCGGCGGACAGGTGATCTTTGCCGAAGGCGATAAGGCGGACGGCTTCTATATAGTCGTCACGGGCCGCGTAAAGATCTATAAGCTTTCCCCGGAAGGCAAAGAGCAGATACTCCACGTTTTCGGACCGGGAGAGCCTTTTGCAGAGGTTGCCATGTTTTCCGGAGGGACGCTCCCCGCCCACGCCGAGGCCATCAAGGAAAGCAGGGTTGTCTTCGTGCCGAGGACGGCCTTTGTTGCCCTTATCCAACAGGATCCGTCTATTGCGATGAACATGTTCGGAACGCTTTCCATCCGCCTGAAACGCTTCACCAGCCTCATCGAGGACCTGTCGCTGAAGGAAGTGCCGCAGAGGCTGGCGGCATATCTCCTCTACCTCGCAAATGAGAAAAAGGACCATGAACACGTTGAGCTGACTATCTCAAAAGGACAGCTTGCGAGCCTTCTCGGGACTATCCCCGAAACGCTGTCGCGCATCCTCAGGAAGATGAGCGCCCAGGGCTGTATAGCCACGAAAGGGCGCACGATAGAGCTGCGCGACAGGCGGGCGCTGGAGTCGCTCGCCGCGGGAGAAAGATCCCTCCTATAGCTCAGGACAGATAATAAAAACATTTCGGGGACGCTCTTTACATGTTTACAAACGATCTTACTTCTCTCCATTATCGATTGATTCGCAACAATTTCTCTATCTCTCCGACCGATTCATCGGTCCGTCCCCGTGCAGAAAGCCGGGATACAGCCGGTGGAGTCAGGTTAAGTGCGCGGGCTATATCGGTTCCTTTGAAGCGCAATACAGCGAAGGCAATGTGAGAGAGGACGGCCCGTGCGCGGGAAATATGAGACTGCTTTCCAGGGCTCGTGAGCAGGGCAGGTTCACAAGAGAAATAATCGCAGACCACAGTGAGAAGCTTGTCTAACGTTATCTCCTGCCTTGACCTTTGCCCGTGGTCCTCTTGTGCCTGTTTCAGAACAGAGGCAACGAAGTCGCTGCCCCCGAGTATTCGTTCGTCACTGGCGAAGCGCTCTCTTTTGAGAGTCGAGACTGCCGTCCACCCGCCCGCTGACCGTATGAGGCCTCCTCCGGTGAGATCGGCCCTTTTCCCCTGGTCGATACCTTTCTCCACAAAAAGGGCATAGGCTTTCCGCGCCGTTGATTCTTTCTGATGAAAAAGATGGAGCACAAAAGCAGAGTCCTGCCACGGCCTCTCTGTTTTTCCCAGGATGACTCCATGACCGCACCATGGATATACCCCCAGGGCCGGCAAGGTGTCTACTGCACCTGCCCGGATCGGGTTCAGATGGATATAGCGGACAAGTTCGAGACAATACGGCTCTTCTTCGCAGAGGAACGATTTATAACGATTCTGAAAGAGATGGCCGGACCTGTTGTGTCGCCGGTTGAACCGCTGAGCATACCCGGTGAGCAGACGTCTCATGAATGATGAAAGGGGCGTTGGTCCGGTCCTGAGAAGCAGGTGAACGTGATTCCTCATGAGCGCCCATGCATAGCAGGCCGTTTTTGTCTCCTCCAAAAGACCGGAAAGCCGGGCAAGAAAGTCCTTGTAGTCAGCGTTGCTTCTGAAGAGGGAAGAGCGTTCTATCCCCCTCATGATCACGTGGTGGAGAGAACCAGGAGCGTCTATGCGGCTTTTTCTCGGCATATGCAAGTTGGTATAATTGGATTATTTGTCAATATGTAAAGAGCGTCCCCCCCCCCTGCTCCT
>JAGOOA010000013.1:54930-60474 GCA_017992765.1 Syntrophorhabdaceae bacterium | reverse complement strand
TATATACATAGGGCGGGAATAACTCAGTTGGTAGAGTGCAAGCTTCCCAAGCTTGATGCCGCGGGTTCGAGCCCCGTTTCCCGCTCCAAAGATCTCCTGAAATAATTTAACCCGGATAAATCATTAGCATAGTATCGGGCTCTTCTTTAGCAAACCGTCGTGAGGCAATGAACCCCGTAAAATGTGAAAGGTAAAAGGTTCAAAACTTCTCATCCTTTACTCTTCAAGGATTGTTTCTTTTGTCTCTTACCGTTCACCTTTCACTTTTCACCTTTTACTGACTTTAGGGAACAGTGTCACCCCTTAAGCACGCTGCGGGGAACCATCCGGATTGAAGATCTTAACCGGCGAATATAAATTTTTTTCTTGCTAAATATATATAATTGGAGGAGAATGTAAAAAAGGTGGGGTATGGAGAAAATCTTACTGCAAGAGTTTCTCTGCGTACGTAAAGACGTTTCCTTCCTTACGAGCATCCACATCCTCTTCTATAAGAACATTACTTTCCTTACAAACATCCACATCTCCTTCTATAAGCACGTACCCTTATGACATCCCCACCCAATAAGGGGTATGAGAAAACAGAACGTTCACATCCCTTGCAAGATCGTGTTCTGTCTTGCCTGCGGCATCCTGTTGACGTGCACCACGGCTGTGGCGCAGACCAGACCCGACGCAGGTATCCTCCTCCAGGAACAGAGGCAGCCTGGCGCTGCCCTGCCCGACCGCCTCCCGACAGACCGCGAGAAGGAGGCCGTGGCCCCTCCCATGACCGATACGGGCGCAAAGGTGCTCGTAAAGGGCTTCCGCTTCACCGGCAACGATGGTATCGCGACGGATGCCGAACTCCAGGAGCTTGTCCGTGACAGCATAGGGAAGGAGCTCGGCTTTGCCGACCTCCAGCAAGTAGCCTCACGGGTCACCAACTACCTCCGTGAGAAGAAGGGCTATCTCCTTGCCAGGGCATACCTTCCCAGGCAGGACATAACAGAGGGGATCGTTACCATCGCCATTATCTCAGGCCGCATCGACGGGAAGGTGAGGATCAACATGGAGGAGCCGAAAAGGATCAGGCCCTCCCTGCTCACGGGTATCGCCGACCGCGCCGTCCCTCCCGGTGGCCCCGCCAGGATGGAGCAGATAGAGAGGGCCGTCCTCCTCATGAACGACCTCCCCGGCATCGCCGCCCGTGCATCCCTCGAGCCGGGAGCAGCGCCGGGCACCACGAGGATCGTGATCAATGCCGATGAGGGCCCCGTCTTCCACGGACTCCTCTCCGGCGATACCTTCGGCGACCGCTACACCGGCACCTACCGGGGAACCGGCCAGGTCGCGGCCTACGACCCCTTCGGCCTCGGGGACCAGATGACCCTCTCCTAATACCTATGCAGAGCACCTGAACCAGTGGAGGGCCGCATACAACCTCCCCCTGGGGGCAACGGGCCTTACCTGGAACGCCCTCTATACGGGCCTCACCTATGAGCTTGGCAAGGACCTTGCCGACCTTAAGGCAAAGGGCTGGGCAGAGACCCTCTCCACCGGGATAAGCTACCCCCTTGTCCGCACCCGGAAAAAAAGCATCTGGGCAGGCGCGGGGGCCGAGTACATGATGCTCAACGACGAGGCGAACGGGGAGAAGACGAGGGACAGGACAATTTCTACCGGCACCCTCTCCGTCTCAGGGAACTTCTTCGATACCTTCTTTGGCGGGGGGCTCACCAGCGCCTCTGTCATCCTCACTGGGGGCAATGTTGACCTCTCGGGTCTTACCGCCAACAAGGAGAACGATGATGCGGGGCCGAGGACTCAAGGCACCTTCCTGCGGGCGACCTACTCGATTGCCCGCCTCCAGCGCGTAACCCAAAAGGTCTCCCTCTTCGGCTCCCTGCGGGGGCAGTTCGCCTCCTACAACCTCGACTCCTCCCAGAAGTTCATCCTGGGGGGCCCCACTGGCATCCGCGCCTATCCCGTGGGAGAGGCGCCGGGCGACGAGGGCCACACCCTCACCCTTGAGACCCGATGCGACCTGCCGTTTATGCCCTCATGGGCGGCGACCCAGCTCATAGGCTTTGTTGACGCAGGGTGGGTGAAGCTCCACCGAAGCCCCTGGCCGGGCTCCGTCACGAGCGCAAGCGGCAAGAACGAGTATATCCTCTCCGGGGCAGGCGTGGGCATCAATATGGGCAAGCCCGGCCTCTACAGCGTGAGGGCGTCCTACGCCCACAAGGTGGGCCCCAACGAGGGCAGGAGCACATCCGGCAACGACGCCGACAACCTAAGCGACGACGGGCGCTTCTGGCTCCAGCTTGTCATATGGCTGTAAGGGGGATGACACCATGAAGAAGAACTACCGGATAATGAAAGACATGCACCCTGACAGATCGTGTGCAAGGGTGCCGGGTTGTCCCATGCAAACCGTCGTGAGGCGAGGAACCTCGTTCCACCGACAGTATTTCGTATATCGTATATCGTATATCGAGGTTCTTAATAAAACGTTCGGCGTGAAGCGTTCGGCGTTCGGGGAAAAGGTTCAGCCGCATCGTTTCTTCAGGTTTTTTTGTTTCTCACCTTTCACCTTTCACCGTTTACTATTCACTGCCTTTATCCAGCGTGTTTGTCAGGGACAACCCGGCACCCTTGCATATTCTCTCAGGTTCTTTCTCCTGTTAATGGTGCTCCTTTCCTTCATCCTCTTCCCTGCCGCATCCGCATACTCCCTCGATCCCAACGCCCTCCCCACAGGCGGGCAGATCGTATCAGGCGCAGGCAACATCTCCCAGTCAGGCAACTCCATGACCGTAAACCAGGCGACGGACAGGATGATCGCCAACTGGAACACTTTCAATATCGGTCAGGACGCCTCGGTCACCTTCAGACAGCCCGGGGCATCCAGCGTGGCCTTGAACAGGATCCTCGACCAGAACCCCTCCCTGATCTACGGGAGGTTAAGCGCCAACGGGCAGGTCTTCCTCCTCAACGCCGCAGGGGTGTACTTCAGCCCCACCTCCCGGGTGGACGTGGGGGGGCTTGTCGCATCGTCCCTGAACATCACCAACGAGAACTTCCTTGCCGGAAGATACTCCTTTGAGCATGCGGGCGGCGCAGGTTCCATCATGAACCAGGGGGACATCCGTGCAGCCGACGGAGGCTACATCGCCTTCCTCTCCCCCCATATTACGAATGAAGGGACGATAACGGCACAGAACGGCACCATCGCCATGACATCAGGCGACAGGGTGAACCTCGACTTCACCGGCGACAGTCTTGTGAGCTTCACCGTGGAAAAGGGCGCCGTTGACGCCCTCATCGAGAACAGGGGGCTCATCCGCGCGGACGGGGGCGCTGTTCTTCTCACCGCCAAGGCGGCAGACGCCCTTACCACCGCCGTGGTGAACAACGAAGGGATCATCGAGGCGCATACCCTTGCAAACAGATCGGGCCGCATCCTCCTTCTCTCCGACGGGGAGGCGATCGCAGGGGGCACCCTCGATGCCTCTGCCCCCGACGGAGGGGACGGCGGCTTTATCGAGACATCGGGGAAGAAGGTGACGATAGAGGACACCCTCTCCGTCACCACCTCTGCCCCTTACGGCAAAATCGGCACCTGGCTCATCGACCCCGAGAACGATTACAAGATCGCCCCTTCCGGCGGCGATATTACCGGCAGCCAGCTATCCAGTGATCTCGGAAGCAATAATGTGACAATCCTTAGCAGTTCAGGAGGAACGGCCGGAAACGGCGACATCTTCGTGAACGACACTATCACCTGGTCTGCCAACAAGCTCACCCTGAACGCCTACCGGAACATCGCGATCAATAGTGCCCTCTTCGGCTCAGGGACCGCCCAGCTTTCTTTGTTCTACGGCCAGGGAGCCGTTGCCTCCGGCAACACCGCGACCTATACCATTAACGCCCCGGTCAACCTCCCTGCAGGGAACACCTTCTTCACGAAGCGCGGCTCCGACGGCACGGAAAGGACTTACACCGTCATCACCTCCCTGGGGAGCGAGGGCAGCACCACCGCAACCGACCTCCAGGGGATGGCAGGCAATCTCGGAGGATACTACGCCCTGGGCGCGAATATCGACGCCTCTGCCACCAGTACCTGGAACAGCGGGGCAGGCTTCGCCCCCATCGGAAACAATACTGCAAATTTCACCGGCACCTTCAACGGCCTGGGCCATACCATCTCAGGTCTTACCATCAACCGATCGTCAACCAATTATGTCGGTCTCTTCGGCTATATCGGCTCCGGGGGCAGCGTGAGCAATGTAGGAATGGTAGGCGGCAGCGTGAGAGGCACCAGCTATGTTGGCGGACTGGTGGGGTACAACGCCGGGGACACGGTCACCAATTCCTACAGCACGGGCAGCGTGGCGGGCGTTGGGTATGTCGGCGGGCTGGTGGGGTACAACGCCGGTACCATCACCGACAGCTACGCTACGGGCAAGGTGGTGGGCGACATGCCTGCCGGCGGACTGGTGGGGAGGAACACCGGCACCATCACCGACAGCTACGCGACCGGAGCGGTGGAAGGCGATTACCTTCTAGGCTCTTACAATGGTGGCCTGGTGGGGACAAACTCCGGTACCATCACCGACAGCTACGCGACCGGAGCGGTGGAAGGCCGTTATACCGGCGGTCTGGTGGCGGCTAACGCCGGTACTGGCACTATTACTAACAGTTTCTGGGACACCCAAACCTCAGGACAATCATCCTCTGCCGGCGGCACGGGCAAAACCTCCGCCGAGATGAAGCAGCTTGCCACCTTCAGCGCCTGGGACATCGACAACACAGAGGGCACAGGAAAGACCTGGCGCATCTACGATGGTTACACCTACCCGCTCCTCCGGTATTTTCTTACCACCGCAACCGCCACGGTAGACAACACCTCGATGGTCTACAACGGATCGACAACGGTAGCCGGCGGCTCATATACATGGGACATAGCCGTTGACACAAGCAAGATTTACGGTACCGCGTCATATACAGCGAGCAGTAAAAATGTCGGCAATCGCATTCTTTCCTTGAGCGGCCTCTACTCGAACCAGCAGGGGTACGATATAAAGATCATCGATGGAAAAGTCAATATCACCGCAAAGGACCTCACCGCCTCCTACACAGGGAACAACAAGGTCTATGACGCAACCACGACGGCAACGGTTACCGGCTCATCGGGAGACATCATCGGAGGGGATACGGTGACCTTCTCCCAGACCGCCTCCTTCATCGATAAGAACGTGGGGACAGGCAAGACGATCAACATTTCAGGCATCACCCTGGGAGGGATTGACGCCGGCAACTACAGCCTCCTGAACACGACCGCAGCGACCACGGCGGATATCACGAAGGCGGCTCTTACCGTTACTGCCAACGACGACAACAAGATCTACAGCGGTGTCCCCTATTCCGGCGGGAACGGAGTCACCTATACAGGGTTCGCCGGCGGTGAGACCCAGGCGGTCTTGGGCGGCACGCTCCAGTATAGCGGCACCAGCCAGGGGGCGATCAATGTCGGAGCGTACGGCATCGATCCCTTCGGCC
>JAGOOA010000013.1:42325-54830 GCA_017992765.1 Syntrophorhabdaceae bacterium | reverse complement strand
AACGGAGTCACCTATACAGGGTTCGCCGGCGGTGAGACCCAGGCGGTCTTGGGCGGCACGCTCCAGTATAGCGGCACCAGCCAGGGGGCGATCAATGTCGGAGCGTACGGCATCGATCCCTTCGGCCTGACCTCCGGCAACTATGCCATCAGCTTTGCAAGCGGGGTCCTCACCATTGGCGGCAGCTCCTGGACCTCCATGGAGTCTGTGAGCTCCGTATTGACGTGCACCCTGAACACGTCGAACGGCACCGCCACTTTGATAGGCGCCCTGAACACAACGGGCGGCACGCAGGAGGGCCAAGGCGGCTATCCGGGGACGCATGATATATTGTTCATGGGCCCCGGCACAGGCGGCACCACCCTGACAAACTTTATCAACACCGCCCTGGTGGGACCTTAGACGGGCGCCGGTTCTCTTTAGGGCAATATTCTTTTGACTATTTTAATGTCTACTGAAAAATAGTCTTGACTATTTTTCAGTACCATGAAACAATATCGCTATGATCAGCAGGCGGCTTTATGTCAGGATATGGGAGAGGCTTTCAAAAGAAAAAAGCATGGTCTTTCTCGCAGGACCTCGCCAGGTAGGGAAAACTACCCTTGCCCGGATCATATCGCGCACCTTCCGGAACCGGTTCTATTTCAATTACGATATCCCGGAGCACAGAAAATGGCTTATAGAGAACCCCTCTTTTTTTGAGGCCATGGAGAGAAAAGACCCGGGCACGCCGCTCATCATATTTGACGAGATCCATAAGTACAGGGATTGGAAAAACTATCTGAAGGGTGTTTACGATGCATTCCATGATTCTTACAGGTTCCTCGTGTCGGGGAGCGGAAGGCTTGACATTTATAGAAAAGGGGGCGACTCCCTGGCGGGACGGTATTTCCTTTTCCACCTGTGGCCGTTTACGGTTGCAGAACTCGGCGGGAAGAACAGGTCCTTCAGGGAATTTATAAAGAACCCCCTTTACATCACGATGGAAGGGAGCAGCAAGCTGAAAAGGATATGGGAAAGGCTCGCATTCCTGAGCGGCTTCCCCGAGCCCTATGCATCCGGGAAGGAGACAACGTACAACAGGTGGTCAAATACATATTCACAGCAGTTGATACGGGAAGACATCAGGGATATGACGGATATTAAATCAATAGGGGATCTTGAAACATTATACCTGTTATTGCCGTCGAAGATAGGGAGCCCGCTCTCCGTGACATCTATCGCGGAGGACATGAAGGCCGCATACAACACGGTGCAGAACTGGCTTTCGGTCTTCGAGAGGTTCTTCATGCTCTTTACTATCTCCCCGTGGGCAAAGAAGATAGCGAGGGCGATCCATAAAGAGAAGAAGGTGTATCTTTTCGACACGCCTCGCATCAAAGACCCTGCCGCACGATTCGAAAATATGATCGCGATCGAGTTGTTGCGGGCGGTTACGCTTTGGAATGATGTAGGGTACGGAAGGTTCTCATTGCACTACATAAAGAACAAGGAAAAGCAGGAGGTGGACTTCCTGATCGTCCGGGAGGAAAAGCCTTTTATGCTTGCAGAGGCGAAACTTGCAGAAAAGGAGCCTTCTTTGGGATTGAAAAAGTTTCAGCAGATGCTTAATATACCGGCAGTCCAGCTCACCAACGAAGGCACAACATTTCGGGTCTTTTCAAACGGCCCGAACAAGATACTGGTCGCGCCTGCTCATCAGTGGCTTTCTTTCTTACCATAACAGACAGGCTTTCCCGTAAGGTATATCAAAAAACGCGGGGAGGGATAACGCTTAACATGCCTGTGTGTTCCTGAAAAATTTAATGGCAAATTGCCTTCAATTCCCTTACACTAAGAGGGTCTCTTCTGTAAAACAATTCGATAAAGGGGTCTTTCCGTGTTTGGCGTATGCGAGAATGACGGGTACCGGAGGTTGACATACAAGGCGGCCATGGTCGTCGTCCCCGGACTTCTCGCTATCTTCCGCCCCGAATGGCTCGTCAGCTTCTTCACCTTCCCAATATTCTTCTTCCGCGTCTATCATGTTCTGTGGCTCATGGCGATCCTGATACTCTTCAAGCGGTTCATCCCCCGGCTCAACCCCAAGATGTCCCTGGGGAAGATCTACGTGAGGAATTTTCTCAGTACAGGCGAGCTTACCCCGGCCCGGGAGAAGCGTTTCCGCGAATCGAAGAGGAATGCCGACAGCGGCGCCGTACGATCGGCCATCTACTGGATCCTCCTTGTCCTCACCATAGGCTTCTGGCGCAAGGCGGGCATGCTGAGCGACACCTGGATCTATATCATCGTCCTCTTCTTCGTTTTCATGGACCAGTTCTGCAGCACCGTGTTCTGCCCCTTCATGTGGCTCGCGCAGAGCAAGTGCTGCAATACCTGCAGGATCAACAACTGGGGCTATCTGATGGCCTTTTCGCCGATGATCTACATACCGTCGTTTTGGACCTATTCGATCCTCTTCATGTCGGCCGCGACCTTCATCCAGTGGGAGTATCTCTACTTCAGGCACCCGGAAAGGTTCTACGAACAATGCAACGCAAACCTGATGTGCAGGAACTGTAAAAGAAAATGTGAAAGAATGGCAAAAAAGGCTCATAGCTCATAGCTCATGGCGCGCAAGGGCTTGAAAAATCGTTTGAATATTCGGGTCGGATTGCATATTATTTAGCTCACAGCAAATTCAGCGCGCGTTTCTGGTTTATTAGACTTTTCCGCCATGAGCTATGAACCATGAGCTATGAGCTAAACAGGAGGTTTCATTGTCTGAATCCCACGATGCGATCATAATAGGCGCCGGCCCGGCGGGCCTCACCGCGGGGATATACCTCATGAGGGCCGGCATCGAAACGCTGCTCCTTGAGAAGACGCTTGCCGGAGGCATGCCGGTCAATACGGAGCGGGTGGAAAACTACCCCGGTTTCCCCGAGGGCATATCGGGCAGGGAATTGATGGACAGGTTCGCCGCACACGCAAAGGCCTTCGGCTTACCCGTCAAAGAATTCTCAGAGGTATCGGCCGTCGAGTATAACAAAATGGTATTTACCGTTAAAACAACGGAAGGGGAATACAGCGCTGCGGGGATCATCATTGCGGCCGGAACGGAGCCGGTGAAGATGGGCATCCCCGGCGAGGAGGAGCTTCTCGGGAGGGGCATCTCCTATTGCGCCACCTGCGACGGGATGTTCTTCAGGAATTTGGACGTCGCCGTCATCGGCGGCGGGGACTCTGCGATCGAGGAAGGTCTGTCGCTGGCGCATATCGTGAGGAAGGTCTATGTCGTACACCGGAGAGACGCACTGAGGGCACAGAAGATAGTCCAGGACAGGGCCTTCAGGAACGAAAAGATGGAATTTCTCTGGAATAAGAGGCCGGTCGAGATCGGCGGTAAGGGCCAGGTGGAATACATCATGCTGGAAGACACAAAGACCGGCGAACATACAAGGGTAAATGTCAGCGGCGTCTTTGTCTACGTGGGCTACAGGGCAAAGACAGGCTTTCTCGGCGACCTCGTAGAGAGGGACGGGTCAGGCTTTATCGTCACCGATGAAAACCTTGAAGCAAAGACAAAAGGGTTGTATGCGGCAGGGGATGTGAGGAAAAAGACGCTGCGGCAGATATCGACGGCGGTAGGCGACGGAGCGCTGGCAGCCGTGAACCTTGAAAGGTACATACTTGAGAACAAATCCTAAATCCGAATATCGAAGCACTAAACAATTACCCAAAAGGATGACCATGGCATCGGGACATCCCCCGCAAACACGCTGGATCAAGGCAGTGAAAAGTGAGAAGTGAGAAACAAAAGAAACCTGAGGAAAGGATGCGGCTGAAGCTTTTCGCCGAACGCCGAACGCTTCACGCCGAACGCTTTGTTAAGGACCTCGATATGCGATATTCGAACTACGATATACGGTTTTGATATAAGGATATAAGGATGGATGTTATCGGCATCGGCGCACTCAATCTCGACTTTATCTATGAGGTCCAGGACATGGGCTGCCTGAAGACGGCCGGGGTAGACGCCGAGGCAGGAAAGGAGATCGTCGGGGGCGATGATATGCTGGAAGGCCTCCACGATAAGCTGAACCGTTTCGGGACATTGAAGAAGGTCTCACCCGGCGGCTCTGCATCGAATACGTGCCATGTCCTGTCACGGATGGGGTTTGACGTTGGGCTCGTCGGCGTTCTTGGCGAAGACCGGGAGGGAGATTTCTACCTGAAGCAGCTGCCCTATGCGGACAAGGGCACGATCGTCAGGAGGGGCAGATCGGGCATGGCCTATATCGTCAACACCCCCAAAAGGGACCGTTCGATCATCGTTGCCCCCAACAGCAACAGCGACCTTACGCCCCAGGACGTCGTGAAGCTGCATCTTTTGGGGTCGCGATGGGTCCACATGACCTCCTATGTCAAAAGTCAGGCAATGGAGGCGCAGCTATATATAAAAAAACAGATAACGGGAAAGGTCCGTTTCAGCATAGACCCGGGCGAGATCTACGCGGCAATGGGAGAAAAGGTATATCCCCTCATTGACGGCGCAGAGATACTTTTTACAACGGAGAAGGAGGTGCTGATGCTCTTCGGCGATGATATGAACAAGGCGATAGAGAAGGCCCTTGCAATGGTGAATATCATTGTTGTAAAAAGAGGGAAGAAGGGGGCATCGCTTTACACAAGGAACACCGCCGTGGACTCACCGGCCGGAAAGGTACACGTTGTTGACAATACCGGCGCCGGCGATGTCCTTAACGGCGTTTTCCTTGGCCTTCATATGCAGGGCAAGGACCCTGCGTGCGCGCTGGGGGCGGCCGTTAAGGCAGCGTCAATGAGCGCCACCGGGTTCGGCAGGGATGCCTACCCCGACGCGAAAACTGTAGAGGAATTCCTGCGCAGCAACGGAAAAGGAAATTGAATATAAAGGTACAACGGGGGCTTGTATGAAGATATGCTGGTTCACGACAGGCAGGGACAGAGAGGCCCTGACCTTGCTGCAAGAAGTCAACGACGCTATCGAAAAGAAGGCGATCGACGGCGAGATAACCCTTTTATTCATGAACAGGGACAAGGGTGAGTCGCCCGTTTCCGACGAGATCGTCGCCTACGCGGAGGAGAAAAAGATCCCCGTTGAGCTTTTCAGCACGAAACGCTTTCTCGAAGGGCGCGGCCTGAAGCTCAGCGAAGGGAGGGAGATCTTTGACGCCGAGGTGAGGTCGAGGATCTCGCGCTACGATTTCGACATCATATTCCTTGCTGGATATATGCTTATCGTTTCGCAGGTTCTCTTTGAGCCATACATCGTCATCAACCTCCACCCTTCTCTTCCCAATGCATACAAAGGCAAGTGGGAGGACGTCATCAGGAACACCATCGAGGACGGGGTGAGGACCTTTGGCGCGATGATCCACATGGTCGATGCGTCCCTCGATGAAGGGGCGCCGGTAAGCTTCGTCAAGCTCGCCCTTGAGGGCTACGAGATAGACAACTTTTACGACAATGCCTTCAGGGGGGACGCAAGCTCAAAGGAAAGGCTTTTCAAGATCATGAGGGGCCAGGAGTTCGCCATAGAAACCCCTCTCATCATCCACACGCTGTCATTGCTCTCAACGGGGGAGATCACAATAGACGATAAAAAGGTTTACCATAAAGGCACAGAATTGAGAGGGGGCGTCGACATAACGGAGATCGTCTGCGCCTCGTTCAAATGCGCGTGAGAAAAAGCGCCGGCAGGGAGCATAACGTTGGCGATAGACGGCCGGGGACAGGGAGACGCATGATATGAGAAAAACGATATACATTACCGATTGCGAAGGGCCTGTGACCAGGGACGACAACGCCTATGAGATAGCCGATGCCTTCCTGCGGGAAGGCGGCCGCCTTTTCAGCCTCCTGAGCAAGTTCGACGACTATCTCGGCGATATAGAGAAGGTTGAGGGGTACCGGTATGGAAGCACCCTGCGGTTCATCCTTCCCTTTTTGAAAACGGCTGACGTTACCGATCGGGAAATACAGGGGTTCTCGGGGCAGCACATAACCGTTATGGGCGGCATCAGGGAAACCCTGCAGGCAATCAACGGGCTGGCGCCCGTCTACGTGGTAAGCACCAGCTATGTCCATTATATAAAAGAGGCCTGCCAATACCTCGGCCTCGACATGGCAAACATGTTCTGCACGATGGTGTCTTTTGACGACTATGCCATGAATGAGGACGAGAAGAAGGTGATCATGGACTACCACGAGGAGTTCCTCGGGCTTCCTCCCATCGCCTGGGACGACGACGGCAAGGTGGATCCCGATTCGCGGCGCACCATAGATGTGCTGAAGGAATTCTTTTCCGTCCGGCTGCCCTCTCTCCCTGTTTATCAGTGGATGAAGGACATCAATCCGATCGGGGGCACAGGAAAGGCGGAGGCAATACTTCGGATCTCGGGGCAGACAGGGGTCCCACTGGGCGATGTCCTTTACGTCGGGGACAGCATCACCGACGTCGACGCCTTCCGGCTCGTTAAGGGCGGCGGCGGCCTCTCGGTCAGCTTTAACGGAAACCGCTATGCCGTCCAGTCGGCAGAATATATCGTTGTCAGCGAAGATACCGCTGTTCTCCGGGATATGGCAACAGGCTTCTGCAAACACGGGAAGGGCGCGATCCAGGAAGGAAAGACAGGCGAAACCACCTGGATATTCAAAGAGGGGTCATGCAGCATAAAAGACGTCATCGCCCTGAGCGAGAAGACGAGGAAAGAGGTCAGGGGACAGGCCATAGGAAGCCTTGGATGAAATATTTTCTTCTTATTGTCATATGTATCCTTTCGTTCTCATACGCCTATGCAGGCGAGCATTTCGTTATCTACCGCATGGGAGAGAGAGATCAGGCCTCATGGAGCATGTTCAGGAAATATTTTAGTGCAAAGGGCTACAACATGAGTTACTATGATGGCGCAGACAGCATCGATAAGCATATTGAGAATGTCAACAAGATCAATACGTCAAACGGCACGGTCTTTCTTGCGATCGACCTGGTCCTTGGAGGAACAACAAACAATGTTCTCGTGGCTGCCACAAACGCCAGGCGGGGGAAAGGAAATATTCCTGACATCGATGAGGTGCCGGCCATCCATATTAACAATTCCATGGAGCTGGCTACCATGATAGCTGCCCCCTTCAACAAAAAGATAAAAAGGATGCCCCTCTTTATGGTATTGGGCATCGATATGCCCGCCATATTCCTGAGGCTGGAGTCGCCAAAGGATAAGGCGGGAGAGGCATTTGACCGGTTGCACGAAGGCCTTCAGAAATACGCAGAACGAGGTAAATAATGAGAGATAACGGAAGATCAAACGACAAGATACGCGACATAAGGATTGAAAAAAGTTTTTTACGGTACCCCGAGGGATCGGTCCTCGTAGAGATGGGCGCCACAAAGGTGATCTGCGGCGTAAGCGTTGAAGAGAAGGTGCCCCAGTTTCTAAAAAACAGCGGCAAGGGGTGGCTTACCGCCGAGTATTCAATGCTGCCGCGCTCAACGCACACTCGGTCGGTAAGGGAGGCTGTTACGGGCAGGGTCGGCGGAAGGACCCACGAGATCCAGCGGCTCATCGGAAGGGCGCTTCGCGCTGTGGTGAACCTTGACATCATCAGCGAGAGAACGATCTGGGTCGATTGCGATGTCATCCAGGCTGACGGCGGGACAAGGACGGCGAGCATAACAGGCGGTTACGTGGCCCTTGTCGAAGCACTGTGGAACATGAAAAAAAGGGGCATGATCGAAAAGATACCGCTTCGTGATTCTGTTGCCGCAGTCAGCGTTGGCATTGTCAACGGACAGGTCGTCACAGACCTTTCATATGAAGAGGATTCAAGGGCAGAAGTGGACATGAATTTTGTAATGACCGGCAGGGGTCTCCTCATCGAGGTCCAGGGGACCGCTGAAAAGACCCCTTTCACAAAGGAGCAGTTCGACCTCATGTATCAGTACGCATATAAAGGGATCGGAGAGATCACGCGTATCCAGAAGATAGCGCTGGGTTCGCATTTCCCGGTATGAGAGAAGTCATTATCGCAACGGGGAATATGGGCAAGTTCCACGAGATCAAGGCGCTCCTCGGCAGCGAGTTCGATGCCTTCCGCTCCTTGAGGGATTTCAGCGAAAAGGTGGCCGTAAGCGAGGACAGCGCTCTTTACATAGAAAATGCCATGAAAAAGGCGCGGAAGGTTGGCGACCGGTTCGGGCTGCATACTGTCGCTGACGATTCCGGCCTTGAGGTCGACGCCCTTGGCGGAAGGCCGGGAGTCTATTCGTCACGGTACGGCAATGACGACGCTGACCGGATAACAAAGCTGCTTGGCGAGTTGGAAGGCGTACCATGGGAAAAAAGGCAGGCCGTCTTCAAGGCGTACCTTGCCCTTTACATGCCCGACAAGGAGAGATGCTACGTCTTTTATGGGGACATCCACGGCAGGATCGGCTTTGAACGGCACGGGGATGGCGGCTTCGGATTCGACCCTGTCTTTTATATACCGGCAATAGGAAAATACGCCGCAGAATTAAATGTAGAAGAAAAGAATATGTTGAGCCATAGGGGGAAGGCAGTGTTAGCCCTGAAGACCTTTCTCAATATGGATTTTTTTAAGAACTCCAGAGTTTTAAGCCTGTAACCTCGTCAAAGCGCCTCTCAAGCCTTTGGCCTTCAAGGGCAACGCCGAATAACTCCGAAGCAAAGATCACGGTACCTTCAAGAAGGTGGCCTCCTTTTGCCGTGCCGTCCTTCAGCCCCAGTGTAATGTGGGCATGGATGGACATGCCGCCGTCGACCTCGGAGACATTGCCGACGCAGGAGAGGATCTCCGCCGGCTCATCAATAATAAAATCAGTGTATGTCTTTGCTGTCTGGTCATAAAAGGCTACATGGGCAGTTTTTACGGCGCCGATGGCGGTAAAGAAGCCCATCTGAATGCCGCTTTCTTTAAAAACATTTTTTATTGACAGGAGGAGATCGCCGTCATGAGGGAGGCGCGCAAGAAACATTTTATCAGGCTTATAGAACCACGGATTCATCTCATCTCTTTTGTCTGTCTTGTCTGTTTAGTCTTTTTGGTCTGTTCCGTTCTAACGTTGAACATAGAACCTTGAACGTTGAACCTGCTTTTTTTGGTGGTCCCAACGAGGTTCGAACTCGTGTTTCCGGCGTGAGAGGCCAGCGTCCTGGGCCACTAGACGATGGGACCGATGAGAAAGTATAGTATCAGAAAAGATGGGCCTTTTCCAGAAAAATATCTTCTTCAGCTATCAGCGATCAGCACACAGCCGTCAGCTGAAACAAAAGGGCTTTATGCTGATGGCCTGAAAGCTCATAACAAAAGACAAGCACGAACATCTAAGCACCAAATCCTAAACAATATCAAAATTCAAATATTGAATGTTCCAAACAAGGTTTTTAAACACGTTTTGAATTTTGAACATTCGGATTTGTTTAGGATTTAGATATTCGGATTTAGGATTTGCCAAGAAAGGTATTTTCCGCCGAACGCATCTGTGTTCACGCATTTCATTGATTGACTATTGTCCTTAAAGGGTGCTATTGTTACGGAAGGAGGAAGTTATGTTTGGCCTTGGCATGCCGGAACTTATTGTCATACTCGTCATAGTCCTGATCATATTCGGCGCCGGCAGGATCTCCGAGATCGGGGGCGCGATCGGCAAGGGGATAAAGAGTTTCAAAAAGTCGGTGAACGAGCCCGATTCTATCGATGTGACGCCGAAGGACGAGAAGGACAAGGAAGAACCAAAACAACAGTAACCATCCTTCCCATATATTCCGAATAGTCTTGATACTACAGCCGAACATGCATAGAATTGTCACATGGAAATTTTAAGCGGCGATCAACCGGCATCGATCGAAAAAGCCCTTAAAATACTGAGAAGGGGTGACATTGTCGCCTTTCCCACCGAGACGGTCTACGGGCTCGGGGCAGATGCCCTCAACCCTTATGCGGTTGCGAAGATCTTCGAGGTGAAGAAAAGACCGAAGTTTGACCCCCTTATCGTTCATATAGGCGACAGAGAGTGGCTGTCCGCCTTTACCGGGCATGTCCCCGCTGACGTTATACGGCTGACCGACAGGTTCTGGCCTGGCCCCCTTACCGTGATCTTGCCTAAAAAACCGGTCATCCCCGACATTGTCACGGCCGGGCTGGCAACGGTCGGGATCAGGATGCCTTCACATCCCGTTGCCTTAAGCCTGATCAAGGCATTGCGAAATCCTATCGCCGCGCCCAGCGCGAACCCTTTCGGATACATGAGTCCAACGAAGGCCGGCCATGTCGCAAAGATGCTGGAGGGCCGGCTGCCTTTGATCCTCGACGGCGGGGACAGCGTCTTCGGCATAGAATCGACCATCATCTCGTACCGGGACAACCAGGTCCATATCCACCGGCACGGTGCGATAACCGTTGAGGAATTGGAGGAAGTTGTCGGCCCGGTCTCGGAAAAAAAGGATGACGGCACATGTGAATCCCCCGGCGAGCTCCCGTTCCATTATGCGCCGGCTAGGCCGTTAAAGATCGTCGCTTCGGCCGATGAGATCGGGAACTCAAACGCCTCGTTCCTTGCATTCAGAAAACCGGCGGGAGGGCCTGCCGTCAGGTACGTCAGGGTCCTTTCCCCGGGTGGCGACCTCAGGGAGGCTGCCGCGAATTTTTTTTCATACCTTATTGAGCTGGACCGTCATGACGTCGAAGTGATCTACGCGGAAAAGATCCCCGAACAGGGCATCGGCAAAGCCATGATGGAAAGGCTCCGCAAGGCATCGAAAAAATACCATTCGGGGGGAGGAACATAACCCGTTGATAATTTTAATAATCCGTGATAATGTAATGACCATGAAAAAAACAGTCCCAATGCCGCGCCTGGTTCGAAAAGTATTTGAAATAATTGAGGAAAATTGTTGCCGGGCGACTGCGCAAACTAATAGTATGGCTAATAAAATCAAGGAGATGAATGTGTCTTTTTACAACTTTTTCACACGTTTTCCACAAATATTGTGGAAAACCACAATGCTTCTCATGATCGTTGCCCTTCTCGCCTCATGTACGTTCTTCAAGGGCTCCAAGGAAAAGACGCAGACGCCCATGGAGAATGCGATGATCTCCATGACGGAGGAAGAGGTGCGTAAAAAGCTTGGCGAACCGAATATTGTAAGCATTACGCCGGAGAACAAGATCATCTGGACGTACCGGCCTTCCTGGAAGATCATGCCTGACAATAAAGATACCGTTTATGTCGAGTTCGAGAACGGCAAGGTGGTAAAAATCATAAAGGTAAGGTGAGCACCATGTTATGTGAAAAATGCGCAGGCGAATCGGAAAGCATAACCTGCACCCATTGCGGTAAAGAGATCGCCAAACTCGGGCCATATTGCTACCTCTGCGGCGGCGAATTAACGGCCCCGGTTGATGAACATCAGGAACATCAGGAACATGACGATTTCTCTGAAAGAATCCTTTGCAGCGACGGCTCATGCATAGGCGTTATCGATGAAAAAGGATTTTGCAAGGTATGCGGAAAGCCATATACGCCGGAA
The DNA here is from genome assembly GCA_017992765.1 of Syntrophorhabdaceae bacterium. Classification (GTDB taxonomy): domain Bacteria; phylum Desulfobacterota; class Syntrophorhabdia; order Syntrophorhabdales; family Syntrophorhabdaceae; genus UBA5609. The sequence goes on along the minus strand of JAGOOA010000013.1, from coordinate 43,257 downwards.
TCACGATGATCAGCCTCATCTGAAAGACAGCCAATGGGAATTTTTGAGAAGATAAAGAACGGCCTTGCAAAGACGAGAGACCAGCTCGTCACCCAGATCGAATGGGTCATATCCGGAAAACCCATAGACGAGAGCGTCTTTGATGAGATCGAAGAGGCGGTCATTCTTTCTGATGCGGGCGTTGAGACTGCAGAGCTGCTCATGTCCTCGTTGAAGGAAAGGTGGAAAAGGGGACAGGTAAAGACCTCGGAAGATGTAAAAAAGGTTATGAGAGAAGAGATAGAAAAGATGCTGTCAGGCATCGAAGCTCCTGCTCTAACAAACGGCAGCAAGCCTTTTGTTATCCTCTGCATCGGCGTGAACGGGGTCGGCAAGACCACAACAATAGCAAAAATTGCCAACATATATACTGCGGCAGGGAAAAAGGTTCTTCTCGGCGCCTGCGACACATTCAGGGCAGCGGCAATTGAGCAGCTCCAGGCATGGGCGGACAGGCTGCACATAGATGTCGTAAAGCACGCCGAAGGGTCAGACCCTGCAGCGGTGGCCTTTGATGCCACAAAGGCAGCCAGGGCGCGGGGCATTGACGTCCTTATCCTCGACACGGCCGGGAGGCTCCACACAAAGGCAAACCTCATGGAAGAGATGAAAAAGGTCAAGCGGGTCGTGGGCAAGGAACTTGAAGGGGCGCCCCATGAGACGCTGCTCGTCGTCGATGCCACGAACGGGCAGAACGCCATCGCCCAGGCAAAGACCTTCAACGAAGCTCTTTCGATCACGGGCATCGTGATCACGAAGCTTGACGGAACCGCAAAAGGCGGGTTCCTGCTTCCCATCGCCCATTCCCTGAAGATACCGGTGCGGTATGTCGGTGTCGGGGAAAAGATCGACGACCTGATCCCCTTCAGCGCAAAAGACTTCTCAAAAGCCCT
>JAGOOA010000013.1:21600-42225 GCA_017992765.1 Syntrophorhabdaceae bacterium | reverse complement strand
GAACCGCAAAAGGCGGGTTCCTGCTTCCCATCGCCCATTCCCTGAAGATACCGGTGCGGTATGTCGGTGTCGGGGAAAAGATCGACGACCTGATCCCCTTCAGCGCAAAAGACTTCTCAAAAGCCCTGTTTGAATAAAAGCAAGAAAAGGCAGGCTAAGGCTAAGGTTGAGCAATGAAAATGCGTGTTTCGCTATGCTTTTTGCTTAACCTCAATCTTAGCCTGCCTTTCTAAGGACGAAGCCCCGCCAGGAGTTTTTCTTCTCTATTCTTACCAGCGTCAAGGATGGGAAAAGAGAAAGGGCACGCTTCGCGTCTTTTCCCAGAATGCCGGAGATGATAAGGAGGCCGCCACGTCTCAACCGTCTCACGATATGCTGCGCGTGGTCCGAGAATGTCCTTATATCAAGGTTTGCCAGGACGATATCGTATCTGCCTTTAACATTTTCCAGACCTGCGCAGGCAAAGCGGATGTTCGCTATATTGTTAAGCGACAGGTTCTTTCTCGCTGATTCTATCGCGTCTTTGTCATTGTCTACTGCGGTAACCCTTTTCGCACCCTTGAGGGCCGCATAGAGGGAGAGTATCGCCGAGCCGCACCCGAGGTCGAGGACCTCTTTTCCGCCTATATCCGCATCTTTCATCAGCCTTATCATGATCCTCGTTGATTCATGCCTCCCTGTCCCGAAGGCCATGCCCGGCTCAATGATGATCGTCTTTTTCTTTTCCCTGCGCTTGTTCCATGGCGCGACAACGGTGATATCCTCTATCCTGATCGGCTGAAAATATCTTTTGGTCAGTTCCGCATAATCCTGATCCCTCTCCTGCACGATCCTTATCTCGTATACCCTGATGCCTGATCTTTTGAGGAGATCCTGAAAAGCGCCCGCATCTTCCGGGTAGGCCTTGATGACGGTCTTGTCTTTTGCCTCCTCGACCCAGAGGCCGCCCGACAGGCACTCGCCATAGATCTCTTCGGGGAGCAATTCTTCAGCCCCCTTCTTAACGGATATCTCTATGCGCTGCCTGTATTGCCGGCCCTTAGGTTGCACTTGGTCGTTTCACGCGCGGGGGTAGAGGATGCCGCCGGTATTGCTCACGTCATAGCCCGTAAAATCGCTTATGCTGTTCACAAGGCGCTGCTGCTCAAAAAAGGAGAGGAAGGACTTCACCTGAACGCTGTGAAAATGGTCTTCAGGGATGACCATGTCAAAGCGTTCGTTAAAGAGGGGAATGAAATCGAGGCCGAGGATATTGGCAATGTAGCGTATCCCCAAGGCGCAGTCGCCGTCGCCCCCGAGGACCCGCAGTCCGGCCTCGATGTGGGAGCCGACCTCCCGGGCGTACCCCTTGATGTGATCCGGCGCGATCTTTGCTTCCCCTATAAGGAAATCGAAGAGCAACCTTGTTCCTGAGCCCTGGTTTCTGTTTATATATGCTACGTCATTACCGGCGATATCCTTCAGCGAGCCTATCCCTTTGGGGTTCCCTTTCTTCACAAAAAGCCCCTGCTCCCTGAAGAAGAGCTGGACCACCACATAGCCCTCTGCCGAGAGATAGCGGTCCATGTACGAAAGGGTATAGGCCCTCTTTTCCACATCGAGGATATGCACGCAGGACATGGTTGCAGCATTTTTTTTCAGAATCTTCAAGCCGTTGATGCTGCCGACAGGCGCGTAGAATATGATCCCCGCCTTTTCGTTGTTATAGGTGTCGATCATCTTACGAAGGAGCAGGTCGTCGCTGCCGGCGATAAGGATCACCTTCTCCCTCTCGGTGTTCTCAAGGATCCAACGGTCGATCAATTCCTTTGTGAATGCGACCTTACCGCCGATCTTCAGGTGGGGTATCTTCGATTCCTGCGCCAGCTTATAGATCTTTTTCTCGTTGATCCTGAGATACCCTGCAAGGTCCCTTGCCGAAAGAATTTTCATGCTGTATTTTCAGTATATAGGAAAGGCAAGGGATTTTCAAACACTGTTTCTTTCTGATGATCTTGAATCGCTCTTTCTTCCGGCCATCAGCCGGCGCCGCGTCAGTCTATGGCAATGATAACGTTTGAAGCCTTTATGACCGCATAGACCTCTTTACCTGGAGCGAGCCGTAAATTTTCAACCGAGGTTTTCGTGATAATCGAAGCAATCTCCAAACCACCAGGAAGCTCAATGACAACCTCAGAATTAACAGCACCGGGCGTTATGCCCTTCACCTTGCCTTTGAGTACGTTGCGGGCGCTTACCTTCATTATATTGCCCTCCTTTCTTTGGCATTACTTCTTACATTATACATTATATCACAAGTCATACACGCACAACCTTGTCTATTAAGAAATCAGTTTGTCGGATAGGTCCTGTAGCTTAATAAATGAGATAATAATCTTAATAAATAACATATTATAACTGATAAGCACTTATTATAACTATAAATTATTGACTCCATCACATCGCTATGATATGATTGAGAAAATGTTGTCGGGCAAATATGCAACATGTTGCAAGAATCTGTAGCACCTTGCGTCGTAAGCCCTATAAAACAAATTGAGGAGGCTTGATAATGAAAAATATGAAACTGCTGGTCCTTTTAGCCATTTTTGTTTTGCTGTGGTCCGCCGGTCAGTGCCTCGCCGAGCCTCAGGGAAAGCTCGTCATGTTTCACGCCGGAAGCCTCTCCGTTCCTTTTGAAGCTATGGAAAAGGCATTTGAAGCCAAATACCCAAAGGTGGATCTGCAAAGAGAAGCTGCGGGAAGCCAGGCCTGTGCACGGAAGATCACTGACCTGAAAAAACCCTGTGACATCATGGCATCGGCAGATTACAAGGTGATCGACAAGCTGCTTATTCCGAATAATGCAGATTGGAATATCCGTTTTGCCACTAATCAGCTTGTTCTGTGTTACACGGATAAAAGCAAATTTGCAGGAGAAGTGAACGCGAAGAATTGGTACGAGATCCTGCAGAAGAAGGGCGTGGTTTGGGGCCATTCCGACCCGAACCTTGACCCCTGCGGCTACCGTTCCCTCATGGTCTTGCAGCTCGCTGAAAAATATTACAAGATACCCGGCCTCTACGATAAGATGATCGCAAACCGTCCCAAGGAGAATGTCAGGCCCAAGTCGGTTGAGTTGGTTTCTCTTCTGCAGACCGGGAATATGGACTACGCCTGGGAGTACCTCTCTGTGGCCGTCCAGCATGGGCTGAAATATATCGTCCTTCCGGATGAGATCAATCTCGGGAATTACAAATATGATAAGTTCTATCAGCAGGCCCTCGTGAAGGTAACAGGCAGTAAGCCGGGTACATTCATGGACATGAAGGGAGATTCGGTAACATACGGGATCACGGTGCTCAAGGATGCCCCGAACAAAGAGGCGGCCATTGCCTTCCTGAAATATATGCTTGATCCGCAGGGAGGTCTCAAGATCCTGAAAGACCAGGGACAGCCTCCTTTTATCCCCTGCCGTGTTCCGACCGACAAGATGAAAACGCTGATCCCGGGAGAACTGCAGGGGCTGGTAGAAGTAAAGGATTAGAGAACGGGGGGCGATTTACAATCCGAGGTTTTTGGAAAGCGGGACTGCACATTGAGAACATCAATTGATATGGGTTTTACTTAAACAAAAAAGAGAAAGGAGTCTCAAAATGATGATCAGGCAAAGAGTAAGAGAAGGTAATATTAATAATAAGAAGGATTTTGGGTTTTTAATAATTGTTTTCCTGGTATGTTGCTCCTTCTTCTTGGCCTCTTGTGCAACACAAACTACGGACGTTAGGTACAGGCAAATTGTTATCGCTACAGGTAGTCCATTTGAGCTGGGTCTTGTAACAGAACTTGGCAAGGCTTTTGAGAAGGAATATGACTGTGCGGTAAGATATGTTAAAACACCCACCGGTCCGGGGCTGGATTTAGGAAGAAATGGCCTCACTCATATCACTATGGGCCATAACCGCAAAGCTACAGCAGAATTTGTAAAAGAGGGTTACGCAGCAAGAAGAATAGATTTGATGCACAATTATACTGTTATCATTGGACCGGCGAACGACCCGGCTAAAATTGCCGGTTTGACAGATCTCCAGGAAGCACATAGAAGAATTAAGAATGCTAAAGCAAAATATTTGTCAAGAGGCGATGGCGGCGGAATGCATATGGTAGAATTAAAAATATGGAAAGATATAGGATTCAACCCAGAAGGCAAAGGTTGGTATGAGGTAAGCAAAACGTTTATGCTGCAATCAATGTTAAATTCAGATAAAAATGGCCAGTATCATATGCTCGATTCCAGCACTTGGGCGATACACAAATCAAAGTGCAAGAGTTCTACGCTGTTAGTCAAAGGGCCGCCCAATGAATACGAGATGTGTCTGGTAAATCCAGAAAAGCACCCTAATTTGAAGTATAACCAAGATCTTGCCGAAAAATTTTACGATTTTGCCATAAGCGATAAAGGACAAAAGTTGATTCAGGACTTCGGTGTCAAGAAATATGGAGAGTCTTTGTACTATCCTGATGCAAAAAAGAGTTTAAAATAAAAAGTAAAATTGAGATCGGAAAGATTGTATTGACCTGGTCAAAACAACGAATATAACAGTTCTGGCAGAGTTGCAGGGATTGGTAAAAGTAAAGGATTAACAATAAAGAAATGACGAGGCGGGAGCCGTTTTTCTGGATCATGGTCTGGTGTGGCCTTGTGGTCATGGCTTTTATCGCGCTTCCTTTGTTCGAGCTGATGACGGCCCCTTCCCTCTCCGGACTTCGGGAGGCCTTCCACGATAAAGAGGTGATGCGGTCGATCTGGCTGAGCATCTATACCGCAGGGTGGGCCGCATTGATCTCTTTCGTTCTGGGGACTCCCCTTGCCTATCTGTTGGCCCGGCGTGATTTTAAGTGCAAGCGGCTGGTCGAAGGGATCATCGATCTTCCCATAGTCATCCCTCATCCGGTGGTGGGAATAGCGATCCTTAGCGTGGTAGGAAAGAACCATTGGATCGGGAGGGGGCTTGCCGAGCTCGGGGTCAGGGTCATGGGGAGCGTAACCGGGATCATCGCCGTCTTAATCTTTGTAGGGCTGCCTTTCTACCTCCATGCTGCAAAAGAAGGTTTTGAAAATATCTCCCCCAGGCTGGAAGGAGTATCGAGGAGCCTGGGGGCATCTATATGGAGCACCTTCTTTCGAATTACCTTTCCTCTGGCGTGGCGCAGCATGCTTGTGGGCATTATCATGTGTGCCGCCCGTGCGATCAGTGAATTCGGAGCGGTGGTAGTTGTCGCCTATCATCCGATGATCGCCCCTGTCCTTATTTATGAACGGTTTGAAGGATACGGGTTGAAGTATTCCCAGCCTGTTGCCGTATGGCTGGTCCTGATCTGCCTCAGTTTGTTTTTTATCCTGCGTTTTCTTACCCTTCCGAAAAAGAAAAAGACATGATCAGGATAGAGGATCTCGAGACCCGCCTGAGCGGATTTAATCTACATGAAGTCAACCTCTCAATAGAGGAGGGAGAATTTTTTGTTCTGATGGGGCCGACGGGAGCGGGCAAGACGGTCCTTCTCGAAGCCATAGCAGGCCTCGTTCCTGTAAAGAGCGGAAAAATTATAATAAATGGAAGAGACGTCACCAATCTGCCGCCCGAGAAACGGTTCGTGGGGATCGTATATCAGGATTATACCCTTTTCCCTCATCTTACCGTACAGCAGAACATTACCTATGGCTACCGGTACCAAAAAACCTGCAAGGATGACATTGGTAATCGCCTGCACCATCTCGTGGAGACCCTTGACCTGGCGCACCTTCTGCATCGGCTGCCCACCAACCTTAGCGGGGGGGAGCTCCAGAGGACGGCCCTTGCGCGCGCCCTGATGGTCAACCCCGGGATCCTTCTCCTCGATGAACCCCTTTCTGCACTGGACCCTGGTTTTCGTGAGGAAATAAGAAACATGCTGAAGACGCTCCACGCTTCGTCTCAAACAACTTTTCTGATGGTAACCCATGATTTTGCCGAGGCGCTATCCCTGGCGAAACGTGCCGCTGTGATGAGCCGTGGCATGATCGAGCAGGTCAGCCGCGTCGAGGAGATATTCCAAAGGCCTGTTTCTCAATTTGTAGCAGACTTCGTAGGGATGAAAAATATATTCCCCGTGAGGTTTGCCGATACAAAGGCCTTTGCGAATTCTATGGAGGTGGAGTTGGGCAGGAGATCTCTCTGTGATACCGGATATATAGCGTTAAGGCCGGAAGATATTGTGGTAAGCAGGAAAGCGCCGGAGTCCTCCAGCATGAGGAACTGTTACAGGGGAACCGTCGTGGGAATTATCGATCAAGGCTTCTATTACGAGATACATGTATCTGTCGGCGATCTGATCTTTAAATCCCTGATTACAAAGCGTTCACTCTTCGAACTGGATATTCAAGAGGGAATGGAACTCTTTCTCGCCTTCAAATCTGCAGCCGTTCATATTTTTTAAACAGCATGGCTGTCTGTTTTTTGAATGTCTTTTTTGCTAAATGGTTATTATAAGTTATTATTTGTTACTATAATGATAATTTATCATTGAATATTTTACTGTATTAGTCTATTTTTATTGAGGATATTACGTTTTGATAGGGAGGTTGCCATGAAATTTATGAAGTATTGGCTTTGTATCGTTCTGTTGGTCGTTTCATTGACAAGCCCTGGCCTGTGCCCGGCCGAAGACGGCAAGTTTATTCTGCTTTCCAGCACGATCGGCCCGATAGATTCCGGCATCGTGGGCGTACTGGAGGACCGGTTCGAAAAGGAGACCGGGATACGGGTACGGCATGTTGGCGCGGGGACAGGTGCGGCAATCAAAATAGCGGAGAAAGGCAACATCGACCTCGTAATGGTTCATGCCAAATCCCTGGAGGAAAAGTTCGTCAACGAGGGGTTCGGGACGGAGAGGATCGACCTGATGTACAACGATTTTGTTATCGTCGGCCCTGCCAGCGACCCTGCGGGCATCAAGGGGACGAAAGACGCCGCGGCTGCTCTGCAGAAGATCTCCGGGAAGGGCTCGCTCTTTGTGTCAAGGGGAGACAAATCGGGGACCCATGTAGCAGAGATGAATTTATGGGGAAAGGCAGGCATAAAGCCCTCGGGCAGCTGGTATGTCGTGTATGAAAAAGGCTTCGAAGGGAACGTGCCTACCCTTCGCTATACCGACCAGAAAGGCGCCTATACCTTTATCGACAGGGCTACCTATCTCGGGCTGAAGAATGAGATCAAGCTCGCCATACTGGTCGAAGGGGATAAGGCGCTGCTTAACTATATCACCCTCATACCGGTTAACCCTAAAAAATTCAGCAAGGCAAACTACGAAGGTGCAATGGTATTTGTAAAGTGGCTTACCGCGACGGATAAAGGGCAGGCAATTATAAAAGATTTCGGCAAGGATAAGTACGGAAGCCCGCTCTTTTTCCCCAACTCAAAGGAGTGGAGAAGATCTCAGGGCATGAATTAAAAAAATAGAAAAGGAGGTCATTATGAAAAAAACAGCACGCACACTGATCACCATCATTGCATTGATTGTCCTATCATCGTTTCTGGTTATACCATCCGTTGACGCACAGCAGAAGAACATCATCCTTGCAACGACAACGAGCACGCAAGATTCGGGGCTTCTCGATGTCCTTATCCCCATCTTCGAGAAAAAGACCGGCTATTTCGTGAAGACCATCGCCGTCGGCTCTGGGCAGGCCATGGCAATGGGCCAGAAGGGAGAGGCCGACGTCCTGCTCGTCCATTCCCCCGCTGCAGAAAAGAAATTTGTGGCAGATGGCTATGGCATTAACAGGCAGCTTATCATGCACAACGACTTTATCATCGTGGGGTCCGCGACAGACGCCGCGAAGATAAAGGGCATGAAATCGGCGGCAGAGGCGTTTAAGAAGATCGCCGCCACCCAGAGCCTTTTTCTTTCAAGGGGAGACAACTCCGGCACCCATTCAAAAGAGAAGGCTATCTGGAAGGCAGCCGCTGTCAAATATGAAGGCGAGAAGTGGTATCAGCAGACCGGGCTCGGCATGGGGCAGACCCTCAATGTTGCCTCTGAGAAAAAGGCCTACACGCTCGCTGACCGGGGAACATACCTTGCCCTGAAGAAAAACCTTAGCCTCGATATACTGGCGGAAGGCGATGCGATCCTTCTCAACATCTACCATGTGATCGAGGCAAACCCCGCTAAATTCCCCAAGGTCAACGCGCCTGGCGGAAAGGCCTTCGCGGGGTTCATGGTGTCCAAGGAAACTCAGGACATCATCAAGACCTTTGGCGTGGACAAGTTCGGCTCGCCGCTCTTCTTCCCCGATGCCGGGAAGAAAGTGGAGGATCTGGGGAAATAAAGGGGAAGGGGGAAACCAGCTCATAGTTCATAGCTGATAGCTCGTGGCAACAGCAGGAACCTGGGGGTAAAGTATTACCGCCTACCATGTTTGGTTTTTACTATCAGCAATGAACTATGAGCTATTATTTTTCTGCTGATTGCTGTAAGCTGATAGCTGATCGCTGGCTGCGTGAGGTGTTACGATGGACCTGATCCTTGAAGGGATAAAGAAGGCGTTCCTGCTTCTTGTAACGCTTGACCGCGAAGTACTGGATATTACCTTTCTGTCTCTCAAGGTATCGGGGCTCGCAACACTTATCAGCGTTTTTATCGGTGTTTCGATCGGGACGGTGATCGCCCTCAACGAATTCCCCGGCAAAAGGATCGTGGTAAGCCTCGTCAACACGGGCATGGGGCTTCCCCCCGTTGTGGTGGGGCTTTTCGTGACCATCTTTCTCTGGCGCAACGGCCCCTTCGGATTTCTCGGCATCCTCTATACGCCCCTGGCCATCATCATCGCCCAGTCCATCATTGCGACGCCGATCGTGATGGGCATCACCGTTGCGGCAATGCAGCAGCTCCCCAGGAAGCTCCGCCTTCAGATCCTTGCCCTCGGCGCAACGCGCCTCCAGATGGTCTGGATGCTTATTAAAGAGGCGCGGCTTTCCCTGCTTGCGGCAATTATGGCAGGGTTCGGAGGGGTTATATCGGAGATCGGCGCATCCATCATGGTCGGCGGCAACATCAAGGGATACTCGCGGGTGCTCACAACGGCAACCGTGATGGAGACAAGCAGGGGGAATTTCGATGTCGCGATCGCCCTGAGCATTATCCTGCTCTTGCTTGCCTATTTTATCAACCTCATCCTCACCCATATACAGCAGAGGGAAAGGAAACAATAGCTCGTGGTTCATAGCTCATGGCTGATAGCAAAATAACAATGGATCAGACAATGCCCATACTCGAAGCGAAAGACCTCAGCGTCGAGAGGGCCGGGACGACGCTGCTTGATGTCCCGCACCTCAAAGTTGATGAAGGCGAGGTCCTTGCCCTTATTGGGCCTAACGGCGCAGGAAAGTCAACGCTCCTCGTCACCCTCTGCCACCTCTTCAAATATTTCTCGGGCGCTATCGTGTTCAAGGGCAAGCAGGTAGGCGATGAACTCCCTGTCGGCCAATACCGGAAAAGAATTTCCATGGTCTTCCAGGAGCCTCTTTTGTTCAATGCTTCTGTTTTCGAAAATGTCGCCGCGGGATTGAGGTTCCGCAAGTTGGAAAGGCAGGAGGTAAAAAGGTCCGTGAAAGAGAATCTCGAAAGGTTCGGGATCGGCCATCTCGGCGACCGGTCCGCGAGGACGCTTTCAGGAGGAGAGGCGCAGAGGACCAGCCTCGCCAGGGCATTCGCGGTAAAACCTGACATGCTTTTTCTCGATGAGCCTTTTTCTGCTCTCGACCCGCCTACCCGTGAATCGCTGATCGAAGACCTGGAAAGGATATTGGAGAACTCCGGGACGACCACGATATTTGCCACCCATGACAGGATCGAGGCCTTGCGCCTCTCGGACAGGATCGCCGTGATGAACAGGGGAAGAATACTCCAGATAGGCGCTCCTGATGATGTGATGAATCACCCTGCGGATGAGTTTGTCGCCTCTTTCGTGGGCGTGGAAACCATCCTGAAGGGAAAGGTTACAGGGAAGAAGATGGGCATCGTGACGGTCTCCGTATCGGGACGGGAGGTGGCGGTCATCGGGGACTACGGCATAGGAGAAAGCCTTATCCTCTGCATCCGTCCCGAGAACGTTACCCTCTCAATAAACCCTTCAGAGACAACCAGCGCACGGAATACATTCCGGGGCACCATCGAAAGGATAGTCCCCATGGGGCTCTTTCATAAGGTAGAGCTCGATTGCGGCTTTCCCCTTGTTGCCTATATAACGCAGGACGCTGTCGACGCGCTGTCGCTCTGTGAAGGATCGGATGTCGCAGCCTCCCTCAAGGCCACGGCGATACACGTGGTGAGGAAATAGCGTAAAAACTTAAGCTTTCAGCTATCAGCAGTCAGCACACAGCCGTCAGCGAGAAGAATCAGGTTGAGGTTAAGGTTGAGGAGAAACAGGATTTTTTAAACTTAGCCTTAGCCTAAGCCTTAACCTGTTTTTTTGCTGAAAGCTGATAGCTGAAAGCTGTTGGCTGAGGAAGCCGCAAGCATCCAGCATCTGCTTTTCTATGAGCCACGAACTTTGAGCTGCCTTTCGTCTTATTCATTTGTCTTTGCCGCTCCCGTCCTGTTAGAATAATGCGATGAAAGACACGACGAAGATACTAGTCGTTGAGGACAACATACGTATCCTGAAAGAGGTTGCCGGTCTCCTCAGGTCGTCCGGCTACGAGGTGAGGGAAGCAACAACGGGGAATGAATGCCTGCAGATAATCTCCGGAGATAAGCCGGACATCGTGCTGCTCGACGTCTATCTTCCCGATACGTTCGGATACGATGTGTGCAGGCATATCAAGACAACGCCTGGTTCCGAAGACGTGTCCGTGATCTACCTTTCGTCCACGCCCGCGACGGATGAGATGAAGACGACCGGTTTTGACGTCGGCGCCGACGATTATATCATAAGGCCTGTAAGCGACAAGGAACTCCTCGCCCGCATCAGGGCAATGGAACGGATACATAGAACAGAAAAGAGGCTCAGGGAATCGGAAGAACGGTACCGTATCGCCATTGAATGCTCCAACGACGGCGTTGCCATCATCAAGAATGATTGCTACAGATATGTCAATCAGCGCTTTGTGAAGATGTTCGGTTTCGCAGATGCCGGAGAGGTTACAGGGGAACATGTCAACTGCATTGCCCATCCTGACGACAGGGAAAAAATGGCCGGGGAAATAGGGGACTGGGAGCGGGCGCTTCAGGAGCCTCGTCTGTATGAGTTCAAGGGCGTGCGCAAGGACGGGGCCGTGCTCTACATTGAGGCCTCCATAACCCATATGACCTACGACGGCGAGCTCGTTGTGCTCGCGCTGCTCCGCGATGTCACCGAACGTAAACAGGCGGAGGAGACGATACGGGAGCTTGCTTACTACGACGCGCTGACAGGATTGCCTAACAGGATACTCCTCCACGATCGTCTCACAGTGGCCCTGTCGCAGGCACAGCGGACAGGCAGGAACTTAGCTGTCATGATGCTTGACCTCGATAAGTTCAAAGAGGTCAACGACACTTTGGGCCACGCTGCGGGCGACATCTTGCTGAAGGCGGTGGCAGACAGGCTCACCTGCGCTTTGCGAAAACATGATACCGTATCCCGCCTTGGCGGGGATGAGTTTATTATCGTCATTCCCGAGGTTATAAACAAAGACGATCTGTCAATGCTCGCCCGGAAGATACTCGATGTCGTGAGGGCGCCCCTAGCGATAGATGAGCACAATGTCGCCGTCGGCTCAAGCATAGGGATCGCCCTCTACCCCGATGACGGCACCGACATCGAAACATTGATGCAACGCGCCGATGCCGCAATGTACGCGGCCAAGCAGTCGGGCCGGAACCGGTATTGCCTTTTCGCCAAAGGCCTCTCCTGAGCCGCACCCTCCGTTTCACGCACTATTTCTCATGCCCTTCTGAGACCTGAAAGGAAAATAGAAAGAAAAAGGGGGAGCTATTTACTTATTTAAGAATGTCCCCTTGGATGGCGGCGGCCGGTTGTTTTCTTGCGACCAGCTTCTTGGCTATTGACGTCTCAACCTTCGTTCCAAGCCGGGAAAGCAGTACCGTCAATCGCTCAACAACGACCTCTTGCACGTCGTTGTCTGCCATGTCTGTGAGCTTTGTCAGCAGCTTCATTGCCTCGTCGAGCTTTTGGCTTGACTCGAGCATTGCCTTCCGTTCGCCTGTCACTACAATGTGCTCGGCAAGCGATTCAATGCGTTCTCTGATCTCGATGAATCTTGCTACGTTTGACATCTTTTGGGCCCTCTCGATAGTTTCGTTAGCGATATGCCGGGAATCGAAAAGCGATTGTGATCCGTATCAGTCGATCTTATAACGTGCCGCTGGGTAAAGAAGGTAAAATTGACTGTACTATAATTATACTCTCTTTCACGCCAAATGTCAGCAGTTATCAAAAAAACGGCGCTTTGCGCCCCTGACACCCTCCGTCAGCAGAATAACTACCGCGCGGTTTCATCTGTGCCGTCATCTTTCGTAGACGACCTTGCCGCCGACCATGGTCAGCAATGCCTTTGCGTCCTTTATCTCGTCGGTGGGGATGGTATAGAAGTTCTTGTCCCATACGACCAGGTCCGCCATCTTCCCTTTCTCTATGGAGCCGGTCTCCTTTTCCTGGAACGCCGCATAGGCGCTGCCCATGGTCTGCATCCGCAAGGCATCCTTTATTGATATCGATTCCTCCGGGGTAAAATGATATCCGCCCTTCGTGGTCCTTGCCACCGCGTTCCAGAGGGCATATTGCGGCTGCCACAGGGAAAATGCCGGCGGGTCAGCCCCGATGGCGATGGGGATACCCTGCCCCATGTATGACCTCAGCGGGAAGACCCTTTGGCCTTTCAGGCCTCCCATCTTCTCTCCCCACGGGTACAGCCATTGGGGATGTGTGCAAATGATTATGCCGAGACGCCTGATGCGCTCTAAGGAGGTTGTCTGCGGACAAATTGCATGTTCGATGCGGTGGCGACAATCCCCTCTTGGCTGTGCCTTGAGCGCCTCCTCGAAGGCATCGAGCATGGTATCGACCGCCTTGTCTCCGACCGCGTGAACGCTGACCTGCTGGCCCGCCTGATGGAAGAGCTTTACCATCGAACGAAGGTCTTCGAAGGAATGCAGCGTGATGCCACGTTCGCCGCGATACCATAAAGACGTCGGACCCCCGCCGTCTATGGCAAGTTTCATACCGCCCCACACCCTGGCAAACCCTTCAGGATCGTCGTTCTTATATCTGATCACATCGGCAAAGGGCGAGTCCGGCCTTGGGGTCTGGGACTGAACCAGCTCCCGCACCGCGAAGGACGCCTCGCGGATGCTCGGTATGTAGGGCCATATCTTGACCCGTACCGGCAGGCTCCCGGATAGCGCCTGTCCGAAATAAACGCCCGCATGCCTGTTGGCGCTCACCTCCGACATGTCAAAGAAGTTGTCCTGCACCGCTGTGACGCCGTCGCCGGCATAGAGCATGGCGGCATGCCGGATGTTCTTGCCGATCTCCTCATCGCTCAGCGGAGGTGCGATCCTCCGTACAAGGTAAAGCGCCGGGTAGTGGATGAGAAGCCCGGTAGGCTCTCCGTTCGGCGCCTTCCTCACCCTTCCCCCCGGCGGGTTTGGCGTGGACCTGTCAATCCCGGCAGCCTTCAGGGCATAGCTGTTGGCAAATCCCCATTGGCCCCCGGTGTGAACGGCGAGCAGGGGGTGCTCGTTCGTTATTCTGTCGAGGTCGCGGCGGTTTAAAAACGCGAGGTCATTGCTCTCAATGCCCCAGCCCGAAATAAATCTTCCCGGCGGCATCTTCTTCGCCCTTTCTGAAAATCGTTCAAGAACCTCCTCTTTGGTCTCCAGGCCCTGTAGCTTGACCATGTTGCGTTCCCTGGCGCCAAAATGGGGGAGGTGCGCGTGGGAGTCGATAAGGCCAGGCGTCAGCGTCCTGCCGGCGAGGTCGATAACCTTTGTGGTGTTCCCGATATATTGCGAGATCGCTTCCTTTGTTCCCGCCTCGAGGATCATCCCGTTCCGTATTGCCACGGCCTGAACGATCGAGCCGGACCTGTCCACGGTGATCACCGTTCCGTTCACAAAGACCGTATCGGCGGTAGGCACCGAGGATTCGATGCGTGCAACCCCCGCGAGCACTCCGGCGGTGGCGACAGCGCCAATCTTGAGAAAATCCCTCCTGGTGATCCTTTTTTGAGGTTTTTCACTCATAGATTTTTATTTTACCATAAAAACAGCGGATAGATTAAATGAATGAAAAAAACCTTGATCAACCTCATATTTCACTGAAAGGGCAAAGCAGTCTCAAACAACATCAACAATTTCAAGGATTAAACAAAAAAGGCGGTTTTTTCTTTTGACGGGGAGAACAACCTTATCCCCTTATTTGATCTGAATGATAACTTCCTGTAATCGAGTTTTGTCTTTACCTCCATCCCATGCTCTATTACAACCCAAAAGTACCTATCAAAAACATCTTGACTGTTCGTTGAAATAGCATAACAATGAAAAAAGGAGAACGGCAAACTTTATAAATTTAAAGTTCAAAGCGATTGATTCGATATTTGAAGATGTGGCTCGATGTTCTTTATGCATGTTACTCGAGGAGGTTAGCAATGCACTATAATAGATTAGGTCTATTTGTTTTTGCTCTTGGCATTCTGGCGTTCCTGGGTCCGTTAATGCTCACTTGGATCGGTTTTTTCATATGGCCGGGGTTGCAGCAATTAATGACGAGCGATCTGATAGGCGGCTTCCTGACCCCAATTGGTGCCGTATTGATCGTCATTGGCGGATTGATAAACGGTTTAAAGAAGAAGGGGGCGATACGATGAACTTTCCTTCCAGTTATCCTGTCTGGATATGGCTTTACTTTGGAGCTTTTGGGTCCATAAGCGCGGTATTTTTCTCTTTGACCGCATGGAATTGGTTTAAAAGCCGTTCCTTTGCAAAGGGGTGGCTTCGCTCCATTATCACATGGAATATGTTTGGATATATGTTCCTCTTTATCGGAGCCTATTTTGCCTGTGGTATCGGTGGAACGCCGGGTGGTAATTTGCTGAGTCCCGACATCACGATACACAACATACAAAAGGGCACAACATCGGCCGTCTTATCAATGTTCTTTTCGGTGCCTGGCTGGGTGTGCATTTTCATCGGCCAAAGAGGGCTCCTGAAATTTATACAACAGGCTTAGGATTCCGGCCGCACCTGGAACAGCACCGAACACGGCCCGTCGTCCGGAACAAAAAACCTTGATTAACCGCCTATTATGCAGTAATTTTAATCTGTCGGACATCAGCAATCGCACACAGCAGGAAGCATTCAGGAAAATCCATAAAATCCGGTTTAGCTGATCGCTGAAAGCTATTTTCCACAAGGAGCCCCCGATGTTATTCTCAAAGATGTTCATCCCCACCGTAAAGGAAGACCCGAAAGAGGCCGAGGTGATAAGCCACAGGCTCATGCTCCGCGGCGGTTTCATCAGGCGCCTCTCATCGGGCATCTATACATGGCTCCCTCTCGGCCTTAAGTCGCTGCGGAAGGTAGAGCGCATCATCCGCGAGGAGATGAACAAAAAAGGTGCGCAGGAGATACTCATGCCCGGCGTCCAGCCCAAAGAGCTCTGGGTAGAGAGCACGCGGTGGGAGAAATACGGAAAGGAACTGCTTCGATTCCAGGACAGGAACGACAGGGAGCTCTGCCTCGGCCCCACGCACGAGGAGGTCGTCACAGACCTCGTGAGGCGGGAGGTGCGCTCATACAGGGAGCTTCCCGTTACCCTCTACCAGATACAGACGAAGTTCAGGGACGAGATACGCCCCCGCTTCGGCGTCATGCGCGCCCGCGAATTTTCAATGAAGGATGCATACAGCTTTGATGCCGACGAGGCAGGCGCCGAAAAGAGCTATATGGATATGTATGATGCCTACATGAACATCTTCAAACGGTGCGGCTTCCGGTTCAGGGTCGTGGAGGCGGATACGGGACAGATAGGCGGCAGCTTCAGCCACGAATTCATGGTCCTCGCGGAGACCGGCGAGGACATCATCATATCCTGCGACACATGCGGCTATGCCGCGAACCTCGAACGCGCCGAGGTGGGCATTATAGAAAAGAACGTCAGTGCAAAAAAAGGGGGCCATAAACGCGTTGAGACGCCGAACCAGAAAAGGGTCGAAGAGGTCGCGTCGTTCCTCGGCGTGACGGCGCAGCAGCTCCTGAAGACGATCATCTACAACACGGACAAAGGCACCATCGGCGTGCTGATACGGGGCGACAGGGAGATCAACGAAACAAAGCTCAGAAATATCCTCTCCCTCGACTACATGGAGCTCGCCGACGAACGTACCATCCAGGACGCCACGGGGGGGCCGCTCGGGTTCTCCGGGCCGGTAGGATTGTCCATACCGCTTTTTGCCGACAAGGACGTGGCGTACATGGAGGATTTCGTCATCGGCGGCAACGAAAAGGACGTACATATCGTCAACGTCAACACCGGCGACTTCACGGTAAAAGGTTTTTACGATATCAAGGTCGCCGTTGCCGGCGATAAATGCCCGCGGTGCAGCGGCACGCTTACATCGACGAGGGGCATCGAAGTGGGGCACATCTTCAAGCTGGGCATCAAATACAGCAAGGCGATGAGCGCGACCTTTCTCGACAAGGACGGAAAGGAGCAGCTTATGGTCATGGGCTGCTACGGCATCGGCGTCGGCAGGACCCTTGCCGCTGCGATCGAGCAGGGCAACGACGACAACGGCATGATCCTGCCCATGGCGATCGCGCCCTTCGAGGTCGATGTCCTGCCTGTCAACAGCTCCCACCAGGAGAGCATGGAGGTTGCGGACAGGGTGTACCGGGAGCTCACGGAAAAAGGGATCGATGCCGTGATGGACGACAGGAACGAGAGGCCGGGCGTGAAGTTCAAGGACTGCGACCTCATCGGCATACCTCTCCGCGTGACGATCGGGGAGAGGAACCTGAAGGATGGCCTCGTCGAGATAAAGGCAAGAAACGAAAAGGAATCTCAGAGAGTAAAAAAAGAGGAAGTTGCAGGGAGGGTCGTCAACTATGTTGAAGAGCTTAAACGTCGCTGAGCTGACGCCAAAAGAAGAGGTGCAGGCGCGTATCGATAAATTGAAGGAAAGGATGGAGAAGCAGGGGATCGCCTTGGCGATCATCCTCCAGAACGTCGACCTCTTTTATTTCACCGGCACCCTGCAGAAGGGAGTACTGGCCGTATCCGCTGAAAGAGACCCTGTGTTCTTCGTGGAGAAGAGCCTCGCGAGGGCAATGGAGGAAACGCCCCTCGAGATAACCCCGATCAAGAAAGACAAGGATATAAAAGATATTCTGGGCAGCCTCGGGATGCTGGGCGGAAGGTGCGGCATGGAGCTTGATGTCCTGCCGGTGCTCGTATTCGAGCGGTGGAAGAACATCCTGGGCTACGATAACGCCGTCGACGTCTGGCCGCTGATACGGGACCTCCGGCTGATCAAGAGCCCTTTCGAGATACGGCAGATCAAACGATCAGGAGAGATCGTCACCCGCGTCTTTGAAAAGGCAAAAGAGATCATCCGGGAAGGCATGCGGGAGGTTGACATCGCCGCGATGCTTGAATCTGAAGGCAGGATGCATGGCCACCAGGGGTTTTTGCGGATGCGGGGGCTGAATCAGGAGATGATGAACATGTACATTACCCACGGCCTTTCAGGCACCGTCGTATCGGGCGCCGACGTCCCCATCTCCGGGGCCGGCACCACCCATGCCATTGCCCAGGGGCCTTCGGTCAACAAGGTTCAGAAGGGCATCCCGCTCCTTATCGATTACGGCGGAGGCTACAACGGCTACATTACCGACGAAACCCGTGCCTACGCGATAGGAGAATTAAAGGACATCTATCTGAAAGGACATGCCGTGGCCAGGGAGATCATCGAAGAGACAATGGCTTTTGCGAAGGAAGGCGTAGACGGCACCGAGGTCTTCATGAAGGCGCTCCACAGGACAAAGCATGAAGGGCTCTATGAATATTTCATGGGCTACGGCGAAGGCAAGGTGGGCTTCATCGGCCACGGGCTGGGCCTTGAGATAAACGAGCTCCCCGTGATCACGCCGCGGCACAAGATCATCCTCCAGGAAGGCATGGTCTTCGCCTTCGAGCCGAAATTCATCATCCCCGGGGAAGGCTCCGTCGGCATCGAAGTTGACTTTATCGTGCGAAAGAACGGGCTTGAGCGCGTGACGGACTCGCCGATAGACATTACATACGTAGAGGGCTGACAGCTATCAGCTCTCAGCGATCAGCACGATCATACATCTGATGATTTATTTGGAGGTGCTCCATAGCAATAGATCTAACAAGGATTGAGCCATTTGAGATATGTTCAATACGGCCGCCGACCGAGAATTTCAGCCTCACCTTCCGGCTCACGAGGAACTGCGGATGGAACCGGTGCATGTTCTGCCCGGTCTATAAAGAGGGCGCAAAATTCAGCAGGAGGAGCATTGAAGAGGTAAAACAGGACATTGACAGGGCGAAAGACCTGGATGACCTGCTGACACATTACACCTCGAACATTCCTTCCCCAAGAGACGGTTATTGCCAGGAGGTGGAGCAGCTGATCGCCGGGATAAAGGCCGCGAAGGCAAAGTCGGGAAAGAAAGACCCGGCGCACAAGAAAGAGGGCGATAAGCCTTCCTCCTGGTTCTCGAGCTGGTTTAAAAATGAGACGTCGCTGGAAGACAGCGTGTATCATCTCCTTGCCTGGCGGATGAACGGTGCGCAGACATGCTTTCTCGGTGATTCAGATTCCCTGTCCCTCTCGCCGGATTTTTTTGCAGAGGCGGTAAGCTATATTAAAGAGAGGTTCCCCACGCTCAATCGTTTTACCGTCTATGGCAGGACACAGTCGGCGGCGAAGAAAAAAGAGGGAGAGCTGAAAGCCTTTCGAAAGGCAGGGCTGGACCGCATACACTTCGGCGTCGAAAGCGGAAACGACGCAGTGCTCAAGTTCATGAAAAAAGGCGTAACCGGAGAAGATCACGTGTTCGCGTGCCGCAAAGTAAGAGAAGCGGGCATATCCCCTTCGGTGTACATAATGCCGGGGCTGGGCGGAGCGCGGTGGTCAACGGAACACGCCGAGGATACGGCACGGGTGCTTACCGAGGCGAGGCCGGATTATATACGCATACGCAGCCTCGAGATCTTTCCCGGGACGGGCCTCGCTGAGGCCGTAGCGAATGGCGCGTTTGAAGAAGCGCCGGAAGAGCAGGTCGTCCGGGAGATCAGGATGCTCGTTGAAAACATCCGGACCGATACGGTAATTGTCAGCGACAGCGCATCGAACCTTCTGGATGTGGGCGGAAGGCTGCCGGAAGACAGGGCGAAAATGCTGAAGGTCATCGATGATTACCTCGCCCTTTCACCGAAAGGCAAGCTCGCCTTCAGCCTCTCCTCACGCCTCCGTTCCTTCATAGGCCAGTACGGCGGATTGACGCAGGACATCATCGCCGCCATCACACCATATACGCAAGGAAGCCAGGTCAATGTCTCCGGGGCCTCCGGGGAAGAGATCGAGAGGATCATCAGGCTCATCCGCTCAAAGCTTATGCCGTAAATATTCAGCAGACATGAATGCGTGGATGCGTAAATTCACGAAAGCCTGTCTTTCTCTGCGTACTCTGCGGGCTCGAGCGAAGCGGGCGAGAGGCAAGGCTTTAAAGGCTTTTTCTCATGCCCAGTCGCTGCGCTCCTTCGAGATCACAGAGAGCACAGAGAAGACATATTCCTTTTGCCGGTATGAGAGGAAGATTCATACCGGCAAACCGCATACCCCTGCGGGTGAAGTTTTTACTTCTGCATCGAAGATGCATGAAGTGTGAGCAGGATCAGGCAGTCTCATGATACTGCTCACTGGTATATTTCCTGTCTTTCTCTGCGTACTCTGCGGGCTCGAGCGAAGCGGGCGAGAGGCAAGGCTTTAAAGGCTTTTTCTCACTGGCAATTAAAGCGTTGAAAGTTATGTATTGCTTGGTTATAATGGTGCGATGGATTTTGACGCGTTTCTTAACGCCCTCCGGACATTCTTAAAAGACGACCAGATCATCCTCGACAAAGAAGCTCTTTCCCATTTTTCCTACGATGCAACAGAAAGGCAGTCCATGCCGCAGGTCGTCCTGATGCCCGAAACGACCGAAGAGGTCTCGAAGATCATGAAGCACGCCTGGGAGTTCGACGTCCCCGTCACCCCGCAGGGCGGCAGGACCGGGCTTTCCGGGGGCGGGATCCCGCTTTTGGGCGGGGCGGTGCTTTCCCTGCTTAGGTTCAAAAGGATCATCGAGATCGACGGGAAGAATATGCTCGCGGTGGTAGAGCCGGGGGTGATCTCCAGCGATTTCCAGCAGGCGCTGCGGAAGCACAACCTTTTTTTTCCGCCCGACCCTTCGAGCACCGTTGAGAGCACCCTGGGTGGAAATGTGGCTGAGAACGCCGGCTACACGCGGGCGGTAAAGTACGGCGTGACGCGGGATTATGTCCTCGGCCTGGAGGCGGTCCTCCCTGACGGC
>JAGOOA010000013.1:8090-21500 GCA_017992765.1 Syntrophorhabdaceae bacterium | reverse complement strand
GGGCACGCGGGAGACGGGAACCTCCACGTAACGATAATGCACCGCCGCCGAAACTTCGCCGAACTGGACGAGGCGTACAATATTTTGGAGAAGGTCTATAAAAAGACCGTTGAGATGGGCGGCAGCTTGACGGGCGAGCACGGCGTCGGCATCACCGTTAAAGATTATCTCGGCCTTCAGATGAGCGACGCAGAGATAGCGCTGATGAAAAGGATAAAGGGCGCCTTTGACCCCAGGGGCATCCTCAATCCGGGAAAGATATTTACGGATAACGGCAAAACCGCCGGCACGACAGATCAAACCGGTGCAAGCGAGGAGAAATACCGCTCTATCGTGGAGTCGACCGATGACGCCATCTATATGGTTGACGGGGATTGCAGGTACCTTTATGCCAACGAAAAGGTGCTGACAGGCCTCGGCCTGCCCGAAGAGGCCGTCATCGGGAAGGAGTATGACGATTTCCACCCCTTTGAGGATTCCAGGGAATTCCACAATGTCGTTGAGAGGGTCTTTGAGACAGGAGAATCTCACCGGTATGAACATAAGAACAACAAGGCAGAGCGTTATTTTCTTAGGACGCTGAGTCCCGTAAGGGACCTGCTCACGCAAAAGACAAAACACGTGACCGTCGTCTCCAAGGAGATAACAGAACTGAAGAAGACAGAGGAGAAGCTGAAATATCTCAGCCTCCACGATGTCCTCACCGGCCTTTACAACCGCGCGTATTTTGAAGAGGAGATGCGCCGTATCGAAACAGGCCGCTTCGATCTCGTCGGCCTTATCCTTTTCGACATCGACGGTCTGAAGCTTGTCAATGATACGCTGGGGCATGACAGGGGCGATGAGCTTATCCGGACCGCATCGAAGGTCATCAGGGAGTCTTTCCGTGAAAGCGATGTCGTGGCGAGAGTAGGCGGCGATGAATTTGCCATACTCCTTCCCAACAGCCCCCAGTCAAAGGTGGAGAACATCTGCGAAAGGATAAAAAATGCGATCGCCCTGTACAACGCAACAAACCCGAAGCTGCCCTTAAGTGTTTCCACGGGATACGCGGTAAGGAGCGGACATACAAAGAGCGTCTCCGAACTTTACAGAGAGGCCGACAACAACATGTACAAAGAAAAGCTCTCCGGCAGCCAGAGGGCCAAGAACGCTATCATCCAGAACCTGATAAACACCGTTGAGGCGAAAGGTGAGACAACGCAGGAAGCCCGTGAACGTTTTCAGAGAATGGTCGCCGCCCTTGCCAATGCCATAGGCCTTCCGGAAGAAAGGATCAAGGACCTCCACCTCCTTGCACAGTTCCACGATATCGGCAACGCCGGCATCCACGAGCAGGTCCTTTTAAAGCCTGACCGCCTTACCTCAGGAGAGCTCCTCGAGGTACAAAAACATACCGATATAGGCCACCGCATTGCCCAGGCGGCGCCGGAGCTTACCCATATTGCGGACTTCATCCTCAAGCACCACGAGTGGTGGAACGGGAAAGGCTACCCCCTCGGATTAAAGGGCGAGGAGATCCCGCTGGAGAGCAGGATCATATCTCTTGTAAGCGCCTATGAGGCCATGACGAACCCCCGTCCGCACAGGGACGCAATGATGCAGCAGGAGGCGATCGCAGAATTGCGGAAATTCTCCGGGACCCAGTTCGACCCTCTCCTCGTCGAGAAATTCATCGAAACGATAAAGCAGTAAATAGCGATCAGCTATCAGCACACAGCCATCAGCTGAAACAAAAAAGGCTTTTAGGCTGATAGCTGATCGCTGATAGCTGAAGAAGCTGTCAGTATCCAGCATCAATCATCTGTTTTTTAAACCTTGAACGTTGAACAGGTCTTGCTATGAACTATGAGCTATTATATTGAGGTCTGTGAATTTGAATGTTTCTCCGTCGAAAAGCCCCTTGTCGCTCAGTTTAAGCTCCGGTATAACAAGCAGGGCCATAAACGAGAGGGTCATGAAGGGCGCACGGAGAGATGATCCCAATTGTTTTGCAAGGTCGCTGAGCCTTGAATACCGCCGGGCAACCTCAGGGCCGTCCTCATCGGTCATGAGCCCCGCCACAGGCAAAGGAAGCGTCTCCGTTGCATTATTGTACGCGACCGACAGGCCGCCCTTGTTCATAATAACGGCATTCACGGCGCTGCATATGTCCTCGTCGGTAACCCCCACGGCAACGATGTTGTGGGAATCGTGGGCAACAGACGCGGCGATCGCACCCCTTTTCAATCCAAAATTCCTGACAAAGGCGACGGCGGGCGGCGCCTCTGCGTATCTGTTCACCACGGTCAGCTTGAGAATGTCCTGCCCGGTATCGGATGCGATGAGCCCGTTGCGGGGCTTCAGCTGCCCCTCGGTCCTGCCGGTGATGATCTGGTCATTGACCGCCTCGATGACATTGATCCTCCCTTCCCGGCTGCGCACCGCAAAATCTTCAGGCCTCTTCGCCATGGCGCTGAAGTTATTGATATGAGGGGACGCTGCATAGGGGATGAGCGATTCCCCATTTTCAGCAACAAGCATGCCCCCGATATACGTCTTCAGCACGTTCATGTCGCTTAAGTTGTCGACCTCGATAAAATCTGCGCCATCCCCTTCCCTGAGAAGCCCCACGTCCAGCTTATAATGCAGCACAGGGTTCAGGCAGGCGCACCGCAGGGCCGTCATCGTATCAATGCCCATACCACACGCCCTTTTGACAAGCCGGTTGATATGTCCCCCGACGAGGTCATCGGGGTGCAGGTCGTCGCTGCACAACATGCACCGTGAAGGGTATTGCGCGATAAGCGGGCTCAGGGCATCAAAATTTTTCGCCGCAGAGCCTTCCCGGACCAGGATGTTCATGCCGAGAGAGATCTTTTCTTTCCCTTCGTCGTACGTGAAGGACTCGTGATCTGTCGATATTCCCGCACGTATATATTTCTCAAGCCCTTCTCCCCTCAGGCCCGGCGCGTGGCCATCAACAGGTTTTTTATATCTTTTTGCGAGCGCTATCTTCGCCATCACATCGGGATCATTATTGATCACGCCCGGGAAGTTCATCATTTCGCTTAAATACCGGATCTCTTTCTTTTGCAGCAAGGCCTCTACGGCGCCCGGATCGAGCGCCGCGCCCGCCGTTTCAAACTTTGTGGCAGGAACACAGGGCGACGCCCCGAAGAAGAATTTGAAGGGAACAGAGCTTCCATTTTCGATCATATAGCGAACGCCTTCTATGCCAAGGACGTTTGCGATCTCATGGGGGTCGGAGACCGTGGCAACGGTGCCGTGCCGCACCGCGAGCCGGGCAAACCCGGCGGGAACAAGCAGTGAACTTTCAATGTGCACGTGCGCGTCGATAAAGCCGGGCATGATATACCTATCGTATCTCCCGTCATCCTTTGCGATGCGCGAGATAATCCCGTTCTTTGTCTCTATGGTTCCCGGAAATACAGCGCCGTTGAAGATATCAACGATGTTGGCAGAAATTTCCATGAAAGGCTGTGTGTATATAAGCGTAAAGAGGCAGGCCTTTATTTACCTTGCTTTGCCTTTACGATCTTTGTCTCTTTGTACGCCCTCGTATAAGCGTTGATGTTCTTTTGGGCCACGATGCCAAAACGCGCGCGGACAGGCCCCTCAAGGGCGTCCAGCGCCACTATGCCCGTCGCCTTGATGAGCGCGCCGAGCATGGTCGTATTCGTGATCGGCACGCCGAGCTCTTCCTTCGCTATATGCGACGCATCGACGATGGCGATGTTGTAGCCGGGGAACATCTTTTTTACCTCTTCTGCCGGTTTATTCGAATTTATGACGACAAACCCGTTTTGTTTGAGGCCCTCCGCAGGATTCACTGCGCCCAACAGCGTGGGGTCGAGGATGATCACGTTATCCGGCTTGTATATCTTCGACCGGAGCCTTATCGGCTTTTCCGAGATCCTCAGGAACGCCTGCACCGGCGCGCCCCTCCGCTCAGGCCCGAAACTCGGAAATGCCTGCGCATACTGTCCTATTCCTATTGCTGCCTGGGCAAGCAGTTCCGCAGAGGTTACCGCGCCCTGGCCTCCTCTTCCATGTAATCTTACCTCGATCATCTATTTTTCTCCTTTCGCCATAGATATGTTCTTTACTCTCCACTCTGTGCCTTTTTGTGAATCAAGCAGTATAATTCCCTTCTCCAACAGCATCTTCCGGATCTCATCCGCCTTCTGATAGTCTTTGTTCTTCCTTGCCTCTGTCCTTTCCCGTATATTTTCTTCCAGCGAAGATAATTGGAGCCCCTCACGGGCGAGATGCCGCAGCTTTTCCTGTGATTCGAATGTATTCAGTTCGTCGTTCAGCAGGCCAAGCTGGTTCGCAAGGGACAGAAAAAGATTATTCGCATATGCGATGTGGGGAACGCTGCTTTCGTCCCCTTCATCGACCATTTTATTGATCATCTTGGAGAGCTCAAACACATGGGCAAGGGCAAGCGCCGTGTTGCAGTCATCGTCCATTGCTTCGTAGAATTCCTTTTCAAGGACATCTGCATCCGAATATGGCTTGGGGCTGACATCATTCATCTTCTCAAGGGCCCTGTCAACGGTGTAGTAGAGCCGGTGAAGGGCGCTGTTCGTGTCCTCGATAGATTTCTCATTGTAATCGATAGGGTTTCTGTAATGTGTCGACAGGAAAAAGAGCCGCAATACCTCCGGGTGGTATTGCCTGAGAAAATCCCTTATTTGCAATGTGTTCCCGATGGACTTGGACATCTTTTCTTTCTCGATGTTGACAAAGCCGTTATGCATCCAGTATCGAACGAATGTAGTATCCGTTGCCGCTTCTGTCTGGGCGCGCTCGTTCTCGTGGTGGGGGAATATAAGGTCCTTGCCGCCGCCGTGGATGTCAAAAGGGTTGCCGAGAAATTTCGTGCTCATTGCAGAGCACTCAATATGCCAGCCCGGCCTTCCCCTCCCGAAGGGCGTATCCCATGATGGTTCGTCCGGCTTTGATGCCTTCCACAACACGAAGTCGAGAGGGTTTTTCTTTTTATCGTCGACCTCAACCCGCGCCCCGGCGATCATCTCGTCGAGCGGCCTTTTCGATAACCCGCCGTAGCCCTTGTAGCTCTCGATAGAGAAATAGACGTCGCCGCCCGCCTGGTACGCGTGCCCTTTCTTAAGGAGCGTCTCCACAAGCATGACCATATCGTCTATGTGTTCCGTTGCCCTCGGCTCATGTGTCGGCCTCAGGATGCGGAGGGCATCCATGTCTTCATAAAAGGAGCGTATATATTTTTCCCCTACCTCTTTCCAGGAGATCTTTTCTTCAAGGGACCTGCGGATGATCTTATCGTCAATATCAGTGAAGTTCCTCACGTAGGTAACGTCGTATCCCTTTGCCTTCAGGTATCTGAAGAGGGTATCGAATACGATGGCGCTCCTTGCGTGGCCGATATGGCAATAGTCGTAGACCGTAACGCCGCATGCGTAGAACTTTACCTTTCCCTCCGTTACCGGCTGAAAATCCTCTTTTTTGCCTGAAATGGTGTTGTAAACTTTAAGACCCATAGACCGTATTTTTAACACAGGCCCGGTATATTGTCAAAATTTATCTTATTCCCGGCTGCCTTACACTTCCCCTTATTTATTGACATTTCCGGCATAATAGTTCAATATCTTGTGCGAAATGAAAAGGGAACTGGAACGGATTACGAGGATAAGGAACATCGGGATCGCGGCCCACATAGACGCCGGCAAGACCACGGTTACGGAGCGAATCCTCTACTACACCGGCAAAACACACAAGATCGGCGAGGTACACGAGGGCACGGCGATCATGGATTACATGCCCCAGGAGCAGGAAAGAGGGATCACGATCACCTCGGCAGTAACAACGCTTTACTGGAACAACAACGAGATCCAGCTCATCGATACCCCCGGCCATGTCGATTTTACCATCGAGGTCGAGCGGTCTCTTCGCGTCCTCGACGGGATGGTGGCGGTCTTCTGCGGCGTGGGCGGGGTGGAGCCTCAATCTGAGACCGTATGGCACCAGGCGGATAAGTACCATGTGCCGCGCATCGCCTTTATCAATAAGCTTGACAGGGTAGGGGCTGATTTCTTTCGTGCCGTCGATATGATCGTTGAAAAATTCGGCGCGAACCCCCTTCTCCTCCAGATCCCTCTCGGCAGGGAAGACGGCTTTTACGGGGTCGTGGACCTCATCGCCATGAAAGGCATTGCCTGGAACGAGGACGACCTCGGCGCTACATACAGCCATATATCGATCCCCCAGGAATACCGGCAGTCTGCGCAGGCCTGGAGGGAAAGGCTGCTCGATAAATTATCCATGTTTGACGATCAGATCATGGAGCTTTACCTCGAAGGCAAAGACATCGATGAGCAGCTCATCCGCAGCGCTATACGAAAGGCCACCACCTCGCTGCATTGCGTGCCGGTCCTGTGCGGCGCGGCGCTCCGGAATAAAGGCATACAGCCGCTCCTTGACGCGGTGGTGGCATACCTCCCCTCGCCCCTCGATGTCCCCCCGGTGAAGGGCGAAAACCCTGAAACGGGCCAGATAGAGGAGAGGAGCGCCCGTGACAGCGAGGACCTTGCAGCCCTTGCCTTCAAGATCGTCATCGAGGAAGGGAGGAAGCTCACCTACATCAGGATATACTCAGGCGTGCTCAAGGTAGGAGAAGATGTCTACAACGTGAACATCCGCAAGCGGGAAAAGATCTCAAGGATCTACAGGATCCACGCGAACCACAAGGACCGCATAGAAGAGGCAAGGGCCGGGGCGATCGTGGGGATCGTCGGCCTCAAAGAGACATCGACCGGCCAGACCCTGACAAAGACGAGGCCGATCCTCCTGGAGCCTATCGAGATATATCAGCCCGTTATCTCCGTTGCCGTGGAACCCAAAAAAAACATCGACCAGGACAAGCTCCTCGTAGCGCTGCAGAAGATATCGGACGAGGACCCCACCTTCGTCCTTAAGACAGATGAAGATGCATACCAGACCGTTGTTTCCGGGATGGGAGAGCTCCACCTTGATGTCATCATCAGAAGGATCAAGGACGAGTTCGGCATAGAGCTTCTCGTCGGCAAGCCGCAGGTTGTTTATAAAGAGAGCATAGAAAAGGCTGTTTCAAAAGAACACACCTTTGAAAAACTGATCAACAATGTTCAGTGCAAAGGCTGGGTGTCGCTGCAGATCGGGCCCAACGGGCGCGGCCAGGGCATCGTGGTCACGTCTCATATACAAGAAGAGCACCCGGTGTTCGCCCTTGCCGGCGCCATTGAGGAGGGCATTATGGAGGCCTCCAATATGGGGGTTCTCAAGGGCTACCCGTTGACCGATATCAGGGTCGCGATCAACGACGCAACCTTCAATAACCCGGAATTTGCCAGGCTGACGCTCAAGATGGCCGCCTACGATGCCTTTCGTGAGGCATGCGGCGAGGCGACCCCCATCCTCCTTGTTCCCATCATGTCGCTTACGATAACGACGCCGAACGAGTTCATGGGCGACATCATAAGCGACCTGAACAGCAGAAAATGCCAGATCACGAACGTTTCCTCGAAAGACAGGGTAACGGTCATCGAGGCCCATGCTCCGCTGACAAAGATGTTCGGATATTCTACAGATGTACGGTCCCTCTCCCAGGGCAGGGCGTCCTTCACCATGTATTTTTCGCACTACGACAAGATCGACAATGGATAAGACCGGGGAAACATTGATGCTCCTCAGGGAGAGCAGGGACTACGTGTCGGGAGATTCTATTGCGGCAAAGCTTCACGTATCAAGGACCGCTGTCTGGAAATACGTCAACCACCTCGAGCGCCTCGGCTATCTTTTTCAGAAGTCGAAGGGAAAAGGCTACCGCATCACCGGCACCCCCGATAAGCTCTATGCCTGGGAGATCGACAGGCACCTCAGAACAGACGTGACGGGCAGGAAGGTGGTCCACAGGGAAATTGTCGATTCGACGAACGCCTTTGCCTTCAAGCTCGCCCTCTCCGGCGAACCTGAAGGTGCCTGCGTCGTTGCCGAATCGCAGGATGCGGGCAAGGGAAGGCTCGGGAGAAAATGGTTCTCCCCGGCCGGGAAGAACCTTTACATCTCTGTCATCCTGAGGCCCCGCATCCATCCTTCCTCCGTATACCCCATAACCTTTCTGTCTTCCCTCGCCGTGTACGATACCATCGGGGAGCTGACGGGCATCAGGCCTTCGCTGAAATGGCCCAATGACGTCCTCATAAACGGGAAAAAGGTTTGCGGCACCCTCATCGAGCTTTCCACCGAGGCAGATATGGTGAGGTTCGTCATCGTCGGCATCGGGTTCAACATCAATATGCAGCACGGCGAAATAGATGAAGAGATAGTGAACAAGGCCACGTCTCTCTCAATAGAGACAAAAAAAGTATATGAAAGAGCCCTCGTGTGTGGTATTCTACTGAACCATCTCGAAGAACATTATCGCTACTTCAGGCAATATGGGGCGCCGGGCATATGCGGCGTCTGGGAAGAGCGGGCGGCGATAAAGGGAAAGACCCTTGAGATCAACCAGATGGGAGAATCCTACAGGGGGGTTGTTGAAGGGATCGACCTCGACGGGGCGATGCTCCTCAACATGGATGGTAAGGTAAAAAAGATCATAGCAGGAGATGTTAACTTTTAATGCTGCTTGTTGTTGACATCGGGAACACAAATATTGTCTTTGGCGTGTACGACAACGGTACGCTCGTCAACCACTGGAGGCTGAGCACTGCCATTCAGAAGACCGTCGACGAGTACGCGATCCTCATCAACAGCCTCCTCTATATCGAGAAGATAAAGCTGAGCCAGATAGACAGCGCGATCGTCTCCTGCGTAGTGCCGCCGCTTTTGATCCCTTTTGAGATCGTCTGCCGGAAGTATATCGGGATAATGCCGATCATCGTCGAGCCGGGCATAAAAACGGGAATGCCCATTTCATACGAGAACCCCTCTGAGCTCGGTGCGGATAGGATCGTCAACGCCGTGGCCGGATACGAAAAATATAAGAAGTCGCTTATTATCGTAGATTTCGGCACCGCAACGACCTTCGACTACATAACCGCCAAGGGTGAATATGCCGGCGGCTCCATAGCGCCGGGGATCATGATCTCGCTCGAGGCGCTTTTTGAGAGGGCCTCGAAGCTCCCCAGGGTTGAGCTTGTCCAGCCCAAGACCCTTGTGGGAAAAAATACAGTCCACGCAATGCAGGCAGGGATCACATACGGGTATATAAGCCTTGTCGACGGCATCGTAAAAAGGATCAGGGACGAGGTAAAGACCGACCCGTACGTGATAGCGACAGGAGGCCTCGCCGGCCTCATCTACAGGGGATCGTCAACGATCGACGAGGTTGACGAATTCCTCACGCTCAAGGGACTGAAGATACTCTACGAGAAGAACAAGGACCATCATAAGTTCAAATAACAACAACGTCCGTAAATCGTAAGGCGTAAGGGGTAAAAGGCTAAGCCCCTCACGCCTGACGCCTTACGCTCTCACGTTATCGGTTACAAGCTGATACCAATTCTTTGTATATTTTCCCATTATATGGTATATTGCAATACATATTGCCTTCCTCAACCTATCCATTACCGAAGGTTAACCCGCTACTTTTGCATAGACTGAGCTACCGCAATAAATAACGGAACAAAAGGAAAATTCATAGAAATGGAAAAATTTGAAAATCTTACCCTGTCGGGAGAATTCCGCAGGGCTGTAGAAGCTATGGGGTTCGAGGAGCTGACCCCCATACAGGCAAGGGCAATACCGCCGATCCTTGAAGGAAGAGATGTCATCGGCCAGGCACAGACCGGGACAGGCAAAACGCTTGCCTTTGGAATACCCTTGCTGGAAAAGATCAATCCCAGGACGAAAAGGGCGCAGGCCATCATCCTCTGCCCTACAAGAGAGCTCGCCATCCAGGTTGCCGAGGAGCTCAAAAGGCTCCTCCTCCACAGAAAAGATATCCGGATCCTCTCAGTATACGGGGGGCAGCCCATAGACCGGCAGATCAGGGCGCTGAAAGGGGGAATCCACGTTGTCATCGGCACGCCGGGCCGTACCATCGATCATATAAACCGGGGCACATTGGACCTCTCTGATGTAAGAACGGTTGTTCTCGATGAAGCCGACGAGATGCTGAATATGGGGTTTATCGACGATGTGGAAACCATACTTCAGCGCACTCCTCGCGAGCGGCAGACGCTTCTCTTCTCTGCCACGATGCCGAAGCCGATCCTGGACCTTACGCATAAGTACCAGCAAAGTCCTGAGTTCATAAAGGTTGTCCACAAGCAGCTTACCGTTCCGCATGTTGAGCAATCGTATTTCGAGGTAAGAGAAGGCGCCAAGCTCGATGTATTATGCCGGCTTATCGACATGTACAACCTCAAATCCTCTCTTGTTTTTTGCAATATGAAGAAAAGGGTCGACGAAGTGGTTATGCATCTCCAGGCGAGAGGATACGTTGCCGATGGCCTCCATGGAGACATGACCCAGCCGCAGCGCGACAGGGCTATGAACAGGTTCAGAAAAAATCTCACCGAAATACTCGTTGCTACCGATGTAGCGGCGCGGGGGATCGACGTGGAAGATATTGAGGCTGTTTTCAACTATGACCTCCCGCAGGATGAAGAATATTATGTGCACCGCATAGGGAGGACCGCGCGGGCCGGTAAAAAAGGGCGCACCTTTGCCTTTGTCGTGGGGCGTGAGGTCTATAAGCTCAAAGAGATCCAATCATACGCAAACGTCAAGATACAGCGCCAGCCTGTCCCCTCTCTTGCAGACGTGGAAGAGATAAGAACAGCCAATATGCTGGAGAGGGTAAAGGCAGCCATTGACGATGGTAATGGTGGTCTCCGCCGGTACGTCGGCACCATCGAATCGCTCTGCAATGAAGACTATACCTCCGTGGACATAGCGGCAGCGCTTTTAAAAATGCTCCTCAGTGCCGATGAAAAGGAACCTCTGTGCCAGGAAAAACGCCCGCGGGAAACGAACCGGCGGGAGGCAATGACGGCGCTGCGCATCAACGCGGGCAGCAAGGAGAAGGTAAAGGCAAAGGATCTCGTAGGGGCCATTGCCGGAGAAACAGGCATCCCGGGCAACCTGATCGGGAAGATCGACGTCTTTGAGCGCCACAGCCTTGTGGAGATCCCCGAGGAGATCGCGGAAGACATCGTTCAAAACCTCAGGAGGTGCTACATCAAAGGGAAGAAGATAACCGCAGAGTTTGTGGATCGAAATTGAGTCCTATAAATACAAAGAACGGCAAACTGCCGTCGCTGAAGATCAAGGGCAAAACGATTGAGGTGCCGATCATCCAGGGAGGCATGGGCATAGGCGTGTCGCTTGCGCCCCTTGCCGGCGCCGTGGCCGTTGAAGGCGGCGTCGGCATCGTATCGAGCGCATGCCTCGACAGGCTCGTCTCAAGGAGGAAAGGAAGATCCTTCAATACCTATGAGGCAGTTTGCGAAGAGATATCCCTTGCAAAGGCGAAAGGCGGCATCGCAGGCATCAATATCATGGTTGCCATCGCAAGGGATTACAATGACTCCGTCAAGGGGGCTATAGATGCCGGCGCAGATGTGATCATATCCGGCGGAGGGATCCCCCTCGGCCTGCCCGCCATAAAAGACCCCGGCGATACCGCGCTCATCCCTATCGTCTCATCTGCAAGGGCGCTTCAGCTTATATGCAAAAAATGGGAACGGGCAGGATACCGCCCCGACGCCGTCGTCCTGGAAGGTCCTCTTGCAGGGGGCCACCTGGGCTTTGCATTCGACCAGATAGGCCTCGAGTCAAATAAACTGGAAAATCTCTTTTCCCCGGTGAAGGAAGTGGCGGAAATGCACGGCGGCTTCCCTGTCATCGTGGCCGGCGGCATCTACAACCACGACGATATTGTGAGGTTTATCCGTATGGGCGCCGACGGGGTACAGATGGGGACAAGGTTCCTTGCAACCGAGGAAAGCAGCGCATCGCCGGATTATAAGCGCGCTGTCGTCAACGCAGGAAAGGAAGATATCGTTGTCGCACAGAGGCCGGGCTCGCCCTGCAACATGCCCTTCATGGTCATAAGGCAGTCGCCCATGTTCATCGATTCCCTTCAAGGGCAGAGAAAACCGAAATGCGATAAAGGGTATATACTCTCCAAAGACAGGGAAGGGTGTTTCAACCGGTGCGCGGCAAAAGAGAACAGCGAAAGCAGCTTCTGCATCTGCAACGGGCTTTTAAGCTCCGCCGGTTACAACCCGGATGCCGAAAAGCCGCTTTACACGGTAGGCGCCAACGGCTACAGGGTCGACCACGTCATGACCGTGAAAGAATTGATGAACGAGCTGACCGCGAACGGGAACGGCCAACACTAACGAAAAAGCGGCTCATGGCCCATGGCTGACAGCTCATAGCAAAATCAAATCCTAAATCCGAATATCGAAATCCTAAACAAATTCGAATGCTCAAAAACGAACTCCCCTCAGCAAGCTGCGAGGTATCAGAGGATAGAAAAGGCATGATTATGTCCCCTCTCCCCTCGCGGGAGTGAGTCCATCACCGTTACGAAGATACATGGGTCTTTTTTATCCCCTCTCCCCTCGCGGGAGAGGGTCAGGGTGAGGGGGGGGGGATGATACGACCAAGCTTCCTCGTCTCACGACGGTTTGCTCCGGGATATCCCTGCACCGGTCATCATCCTCATGAAAGATCCCGGTTAAATTCCATTGCTTCAAAGATCGGGCCGATCACGGTGTCCATTGCCAGCCGCTGATGCGCCTTCACGGCCTCCTGGAAACGGTACCAGCGGCTCCCCTTATAGTCCCCCTTCCATACGTATCCCGTTTCGCTCCTGGGAACGGTATCCTCGCCGCCGGTGTAGGGGATCTCCACGCTGACACGATCGACCGCCCCTCTGAACCAATCCTTTTTATCGTATTTGACAAAACCACGGCCGATCAGTCTTTTATAACGATCGATGCGGCCATCCTTGCCGTCTTTATGTTTGCCGATCGCCTTATCGAGCTGCGCAGCCACTTTCCGGCTGTCAGGCGGAGCGTTCAGATAGCCCGCATAGCCTTGATAGATACATCGTGCGGCCTCGATAAACCGTTCCTTGTTGTCGATCCTTGAGTGGCCCGGAACAAGGCGCGGATCTTTCCACGACAACGAAACCCTGTCAGGCTTGTATCCCGCGTCGGCGTGCCCGATGTCGGGCACGATGCCTTCGAACAACCCCTTCATCCCGTTGAAGCTCTCTTTGAAGCCGACGAAGTTCTGGTGCGCGAAGGTGTCGGCATACATATGCGTGGCGATGCCGATCCTGTACAGGTCGTGGGAATCAAGGGCAGCCTGAAGAAGCTGCCTGCTGTTCACGCTGTCCGGTATGGTGTTCATCAGGTGGAGCTT
>JAGOOA010000013.1:0-7990 GCA_017992765.1 Syntrophorhabdaceae bacterium | reverse complement strand
ATCCTGCTATTCCTTTATGCCCGCAAACAGCACTACTTATAAGTGTTCCGTGTCTGTCGCCTTCTTTATCTGTCGCATCCTTTGTCTAAAGTTTATCTAATCCGTACCCACTTTGGGTGTCTGTTAGCTCCCTGGCCGCCAGAAACAAAGCACAGCCTTCAAGGCAGGGGATGGCCATTTTCCTCGTTTTAAGTTGAGGCATTATCCCTTCCCGTGCCCTTTGTATACGATTGAAGCAGCTTCTCAAATTCATCCTGCTCTTTATGATCCCGATATCGTTTGCGCTCTTTTTCGCTCAGGTACCGCTGCCCTTTTATCTCACTGTTCTGGAGAGAATCGGCCCACCCTCGCAGTTGACGGAACACGTCCTCTGCGAGGGATTTCAAATTTGAAATTTGAGATTTCAAATCCCGAAAGGCAGGCAGCCTTTCGAGAAAGCAGAGCATAGACCGTACTTCGCCTGCAGAGCCCCGCGCGATATAGAGGAACGTGAGAAGCTCCGGAGTTGTGCCGCGCTCAAACCCTTCAGCAATGTTATTGGAAACCGAAAGCGCCACCCGCTCGATCTGGTCCCGGAGGCTGTATTTCTTCTTAAACTGCTCGCCTTCCGTTAACGTATACACCTTTTCTGCGAGATCCATCGCCCTTTTCAATACAGACAGATCTTCGAACCGCTCATAGGTCATTCGCCATTCCCCCCTTGTGCATGATCTTCGATGATGTCTATTTCTTTAGCGAACAAACTCCCTGTCCCTTGTCAACCCGCAATGCCTGAACCATCTGTTCCCTATTTAACAAACGTCCCATTCTTACGCCCTTCAACAATCGCCACTACTCCCTCGTAAACAGATGTCAACATTTCAAGAGCGTCCCTTTTCTTCCTTATTCTTTGATGTATTCGGTGCCGAAGGCGTTGAGGTAGGCGATCTCTTTTAGGGGTTTGCGGGGGGTGAATTTGGGCGCCTCGCCGGGCGTCTCGTCAAAATAGCCCAAGGGCGTCATCGCGGTGATCGAGAACCCGTCGGGTATCTTCAGGATCTCCTCCGCCTTCTTTGCGTCGAAGAGCCCTACGTGGACGGTGCCGAGGCCGAAGCTCCACGCGGCGAGCACGATGTGCTCCATGGCGATCCCTGCATCGAACATGAACCAGTCGCCCTTGTCCGTCGCTGCCTGCCCCTTGTAGAACCCTGCAAGCTCCCTTTTGGCAGCGACACAGATGAGGGCCGGGGCATCGATGATCGCCTGCCGTGCGGGATTGCTGCCGCCGGGAAAGATCTCAGCGGCAAGCCTCTCTTTAATCGCCTGATCTTTGACGACGATGAACCGCCATACCTGCGTGTTCGCCCAGGACGGGGAACGCCGCGCCGCCTCGAGGATCTCGACGATGATCTCTTCGGGGACGGGGTCCTGCCTGTATCTCCTGATGCTCCTTCGCTCGTGAATGGCCTTCAGCAGATCCATAACTTATTATCTAATGGGGACGGACGCTTGTCAAGGCAATAAGCGCGGGGCAGGAGGATAGAAGCGGCATGATCATGCCCCCTCACCCTACCCTCTCCCGCGAGGGGAGAGGGAATAGTGTCAGGTACAAACTGGTAATATAGTTTACAAAACAGACCGGCAGACACGGCCACCCTTCTCCCGCGAGGGGAGTGGGAACATTGTCGCCCGGCGGCGGGCTGCGGGGGATCATCCGGATTCAGATTGTCTGTCGGCAATTCTTTGCTCTGTGCCCTTTGCTTTATCCCAGATAAGTCATTAGCACAGTGTCGGGCTTTCCTTTAGCAAACCGTCGTGAGGCGAGGAAGCTCGGCCGTATCATCCCCCCTCACCCTGACCCTCTCCCGCCAGGGGAGAGGGAATAATGTTGCCCCGAAGCGCTGTTTCGGGGGATCTATCGGTGGAGCGTGTTTGCGGGGGATGTCCCGACGACATGCTCATCCTTGATACATCATTTTCATTCTTCGAGGGTGCCGCGCAAGGCGCGGCATGGGTAATTGTTTAGGATTTGGTGCTTAGGATTTCGTGTTTGCTTTACGTTTAGTGCTTAGATATTCGTGCTTGTTTTTTCATGAGCTATGATCCGATATGCACGGCGAGCCAGATGGTCTTTTGCGTTCTGTCCGTCCATTCGACACGATGTTTCCTGCGGGCGGGGATGAACACATAATCACCGGGCCGCATAACAGAGACCTCCCGTGAGCCCTCGAACGCGAGGCCGGCGCTCCCCCGGAGCAGGATCACCCATTCATCGGTCTCCTGGTCAAACCATTCCCCCGGCGGTGTTGCCTGCCCCTCGGAGACGATCCGTTCGATCCTGCAATGATCATTCTCTAAAAGGGTTTCGATAACCTCTTCCGCCTTCGTATCCGGCAGCGGATGAAAAATATTCTCA
The DNA here is from genome assembly GCA_017992765.1 of Syntrophorhabdaceae bacterium. Lineage (GTDB taxonomy): Bacteria > Desulfobacterota > Syntrophorhabdia > Syntrophorhabdales > Syntrophorhabdaceae > UBA5609. The sequence continues at coordinate 5,595 of JAGOOA010000013.1, read as the reverse complement.
ATCCCCAAGGCTGATCCCCATCTCCCGCGCGGTCTGGATCGAATCGGCATCGAGGGGGACCTTCCGTATCTTGCCGATCACATCCGCGAGGGGCACGCCCTTCATGTCCGGCGGGATCAGGGCGATCATGACGCCGAACTGCCCGGCCTCGACCGTGCGCACCGCCGCTGCGCCGAAGCGGAGCGAAACAAGCCTGTCAAAGGTTGTGGGCGACCCGCCCCTCTGAAGATGCCCCAGGACGATGGAGCGGGTGTCCTTGCCGGTCTTCTTTGCTATAGCCTTTGCAACGTATTCGCCTACCCCGCCAAGGACGACGTCCTGCCTTCCGATCTCGCCGGCCCCCTTCGAGAGCTCTGACCCTCCTACCGGGGCAGCCCCTTCCCCTGCAACGACAATGGCGTAATGGCGGCCATGGAGCTCGTTATCCATGATGTGCCTGCACACCTTGTCGATATCGAAAGGTATCTCCGGGAGGAGTATCGCGTCCGCTCCTCCTGAGAGCCCGCTGTTGAGGGCGATCCATCCCGCGTGACGGCCCATTACCTCAACGACCATGACGCGGTCGTGAGAACGCGCGGTCGAATGGAGGCGGTCTATCGCCTCTGTTGCTATGCTCACCGCCGTATCGAAGCCAAAGGTGATCACCGTCCCCCCGAGGTCGTTATCGATGGTCTTCGGGACGCCGATGACGGGGACGCCCTTTTTGTAAAAATCATGGGCTATCTTAAGGCTCCCGTCCCCTCCCACGGCAATGAGGCAGTCGAAGCCAAGCCGCTGGAAATTCTCCACGACCTTGTCTGAGACGTCCCGGATCTCTATCTCACCCGTTGCGGTTGAGACGGGCATCTCGAACGGGTTCCCTTTGTTGGTGCTCCCGATGATCGTCCCGCCCATATTCGATATGCCGCGCACTATCTCAGGGGTAAGCCGCACTATCTCGTTGATATTCAGAAGCCCCGCGTAGCCGTTCTTTATGCCGTAGACCTCCCAGTTCCTTTTCGATGCGGACATAACAACGGCCTCAATGACCGCATTCAGACCCGGAGCATCACCTCCGCCCGTGTTGATGGCAATCTTCTTTCCGAACGTCATAACCCCCTCCGCCGAAAAAAATTGGAAACCTTATACCTTTAGTATTGACGAATACGCAACAAAGTCAAGCGGTTTTTATTGATCATCTTGGCCCCAATCTTAATGGTATAATGCCGGGATGACGTTTCCCGAGTCGCGCCTTCGAGCACCATTGGGGCCACCCGCTATCGCAGGTGCCCGGCAATAAAAGCGCTCCGCTGGACAATCTGCACTGTCTGAGCACGCAGTGCGAGTTTGCAGATTGAGCGCATTATGAATCGATAGTGGGTAATGGAGCGCAGCGAAGCAGGGAGGGGAATGGCATTCCGGCATTTCCTAATTTCAAATGCTGAGACTATAAGCTTTTTGAGCGCTTCCTTTACTTTGACGGATACCTTTGCTACAATAACCACGTCAATGCTACCCAGACACTGCCTTCTCTTTATATTGGTTGCCTTCCTGTTCTTCGGCTGTTCGCAGCAGAAAGAAACGATGTCGTACGATGATCCGGGGAAACCGGCTTACGGGGATATGATCGTTATGGCATCCATCGGAGAGGCGTCAAATCTTGTCCCGCTCCTCTCCGCAGATTCGGCGTCCCATGAGATAGCGGGCCAGATCTACAATGGCCTTGTCAAGTATGACAAAGACCTCAACATCGTCGGCAGCCTTGCCGAATCCTGGGAGATCTCAAAGGATAACCTCGCCATAACGTTTCACTTGAAGAAGGGCGTGAAGTGGCACGATGGAAAACCCTTCACGGCCCACGACGTCATGTATACCTATAAGGTCACCATCGACCCAAAGACGCCGACGGCATACGCGGCCGATTTTCAGCTCGTGAAAAAGGCCGAGGTGCTCGACGACTACACCTTCAGGGCGACCTACGGCACACCATTCGCGCCGGCGCTGATAAGCTGGGCAACGGCTATCATGCCGAGGCACCTTCTGGAAGGGAAGGACATTACCACGTCGCCGCTTAACAGGAAGCCTGTCGGGACAGGCCCTTTTGTCTTCAAGGAATGGATACCCGGCGACAGGGTTGTGCTGACGGCAAATACAGACTATTTCGAAGGGCGGCCTTACATCGGCCGGTACATGATGCGCATCATCCCCGACAGCGCCACCATGTTCCTTGAGCTCAAGCGCTACGGCATCGACATGATGGGGCTCGCGCCGCTGCAATTCCTGAAGCAGACAGAGTATCCGAGGTTCAAGCAGGAGTACAACAAATACAAATACCTCGCCTTCAACTACACCTATCTCGGGTTCAACCTGAAGCACGGGCTCTTCAAGGACAGGCGGGTACGGCAGGCGATATCCTGCGCCATCGACAGGAAAGAGATCATCGACGGCATACTCCTCGGGCTGGGGGAAGAGGCTACGGGGCCTTTTACGCCGAACATGTGGGCCTATAACGGCAATGTAAAAAGGTATCCCTACAGCAAGGAAAAGGCGCTTGCGCTTTTAAGGGAGGCAGGATACGAAAAAGGGCCCGACGGCATGCTGAAAAGGAACGGCAGCCCTTTTGAGTTCACGCTCCTCGTCAATCAGGGAAACACCGTCAGGATACAGTGCGCGGAGCTGATCCAGCGGAGGCTCTCCGAGGTCGGCATCACGGTGAAGATCAGGGTCCTGGAATGGGCAAGCCTTATCAACGAGTTTATCGACAAGAGGAACTTCGACGCCGTCATCCTCGGGTGGTCGATCAACCCAGAGCCCGACCCTTATGACATATGGCATTCCTCAAAGCAGGGGCCGAAGGAGCTCAACTTCATATCCTTCGAGAACAAAGAGGTCGACGAGCTTATCGTAAAGGCGCGCCACACATTCGACAGGGCGGAGCGGAAGCGGTACTACGGACGGTTCCAGGAGATAATCGCCGAGGAGGCGCCCTATGTGTTTCTCTTCTATCCCTACGCAACGGTCGCGATCCACAAGAGGTTTAAGGGTATTGAGCCTGCCGCCGCGGGCCTGATGCATAATTTTATCAAGTGGTACGTGCCGGAAAGCCAAAGGAGGTACAAGGCGAATGCTGCGCTATCTCCTTAAGCGGCTCTTTTTCATGGTCCCCATGCTCTTCGGGATCACCCTGATCTCATTCCTGGTGATCCATCTTGTGCCCGGCGAGCCCGGCGCCCTTGATACCGACATGAACCCCAAGGTGACCAAGCAGGTGAGGGAGAGGATACGCGCCTTTTACGGCCTTGACAAGCCCCTTCACGTGCAGTACTGGATGTGGCTGAAACGGATCGTGAAATTCGATTTCGGCGTGTCCTTCGCGCCTGACAGGAGGCCTGTCATCGACAAGATAAAGGAAAGGCTTCCCGTAACGATACTCATCAATCTCCTCTCCATGGCGCTCATCTTCCTTGTGGGGATCCCCATAGGGATCTACTGCGCCCGGTACAAGGACAGCATCCTCGACAAGGCGCTCACGTCCTTTGTATTCGCGGGATACGCGGCGCCTACGTTCTGGATCGCGCTCCTTTTGATGATGTTCTTCGGCGTATACCTTGAGCTGCTTCCAATATCAGGCATCAAGTCATTCAATTTCAGCGAGCTTTCATTCTTTGACAAGACCATCGATGTGGCGAAGCATCTCATCCTGCCCGTCTGCATCTCAGGTTTCGGCGGGCTTGCGGGCATATCCCGCTACATGAAGAACAGTCTCCTCGAGGTGCTCCGCCAGGAGTACATCACGACGGCATACGCCAAAGGGCTGCCGGAAGGCATGGTCCTCAAGAAACACGCCCTGCGAAACGCCCTCCTGCCGGTGATCACCATACTGGGGCTCTCTATCCCCGGGCTTATCGGCGGAAGCGTCATCTTCGAGAGCATCTTCTCCATCCCCGGCATGGGGCAGCTTTTCTACATGAGCGTCATGGCGCGGGACTATCCGACGATCATGGGCATCCTCGTTATCGGCGCATTCCTGACGCTCCTCGGCAACCTCATCGCCGACATCTCCTACGCCCTCGCCGACCCGAGAATTAGAATAGGATGAGAAAGACAGTCGATAGTGAATAGTAAATGGTGAATAGCAGAATACCTGTAAGACGTGACTGGATACTGGTTCAAACCAGCAACGAGTAACGAGGGACAAGGTTTTCACTTTTCACTTTTTAAATTCTCTATGCACTGCCTTTACCCCGGATATGTAGATCACCGTCGAAAACCGGTGCCGGGATATCCCGGAGCAAACCGTTGTGAGGCGAGGAAGCTCGGTCTTTTGCGAAGCAAAAGTTCCGAAGCCGAACGCGAGCGAATGGAGCCGCAGGAGCGAAATGAGCGTGTTTGCGGGGGATGTTCCGGCACCGGTTTTTGTCCTCGCACGTTTTTTTATTTCTCCTATCCTTCTGCAACGTGCTACAATAACCGGGGGATCTATGAAAAGGGGCGTTGATAAAAAAAAGGTCCAGCAGGCAGCTTATTATGCCTGGGACATCATCAAGAGGCTTTTTAAAAAATACCAGCAGGACCACGGGAACATCATCGTCTCTTCCATCTGCTATTATGTGCTCCTGACCTTTATCCCCTTCACCCTCCTCTCCATCTTTATCCTTGGCTATGTAATAGACCTTAGCAATCCTGCGGCGCACCTGGTGAAATTCATGAAGAACATCATACCGGATCCTTACAATACCATAGTGATCCAGAAATTCATCAAGGAGCTGAACGTCATCTCCGTATCGAAGAAGCTGTCCGGCCCGCTGGGGATATTGTTCCTCTTCTTTTTTACTTCGAGGCTGTTCGCCGTTCTGCGGCCCTCTTTTCACATTATCTTCGGCAAGAATCCAAAGAGCTTCATTAAAGGAAAAGGCGAGGAGCTTTTTCTCACTTCCGTTTTTGCAATAGTCCAGACGCTTCTTTTTTTCAGCTTCATCTTTATCGTGATGATCCAGTCGCAGATCATTAAAACGCTGCCCGCCTTCATAATGAAAACGCCTTTTGTCTATGCCTTCTCTGCTCTCGACATGGTCTTTACCTTCGGGATGTTCTTTCTGCTCTACTATTTTCTCACGCCGGTCCGCAACAAGCTGCTGCTCTTTTCTTCCACGGCCCTCGGCACCGTCTTCTGGTACGTGGGGAAGTTCCTTTTCAAGTATTTCATCCTTCATATAGGCAGGCTCACGGCATTCTTCGGCACCTACGGCGTTTTCATCGCATTCCTTTTCTGGATCTATTTTTCCGTCTTCGTCTTTATCTGCTGCGCTGAATTGATGGCGGTGCTATCGGATAAGACTAACCGTGAGCCGCTGCCCAGCTATATCCCTTTCCAATCGAAACTTTCAGGGGAACAGAAAGGGTAACAACCCGCTCCATCTCATCCCGCACCAGCGCCTCCAGCCTGTCGGCCTCATCCTCTTTGGCCTCGAAGAGCAGCTCGTCGTGGATCTGGAGGATAAGCCTGGAGGAAAGGCCCAGCTCGAGGATCTTCCGGTGGATATTGATCATGGCCATCTTGATGATATCTGCGGCGGTGCCCTGAATAGGGGTATTCATGGCGGCCCGCTCCCCGAG
>JAGOOA010000012.1:38471-61261 GCA_017992765.1 Syntrophorhabdaceae bacterium | reverse complement strand
CGAGGGGGAGGCTCCGGCAGCTTTGCTGCTGGAGGGGGCGACGCAAGCCCGGATATTCTTTAGCGAGTTCACGAGCGCGAGGGGGAGGCTCCGGCAGCTTTGCTGCTGGAGGGGGCGACGCAAGCCCGGATATTCTTTAGCGAGTTCACGAGCGCGAGGGGGAGGCTCCGGCAGCTTTGCTGCTGGAGGGGGCGACGCAAGCCCCTTAATATAGAAACATCGGTTTGCCGAGGGTTTCCCGCACTTTGGGGCGGTAGTTCTTCTCATCGTAGAGGGCGGTTACGTCGACGCGCTTTTTGGCGGTGATGACCATGTCCAGCGGTACCGTGGTATAGACGGCTTGCTGAAGCGCTACCATACGGCCCGTGTTGCCCATGGCGATCTGGTCGAGTGCAAGGTTCCCATAAGAGACTGCGACCATGCGGTCAAGGGAATCGGGAGTGCCTGAGCGCATGATATAGGCCAGTTGCTGGTAGATGATGTTGATGCCCGTCCTCTGTTTAATATCCTGGGCCACGAGATATCCTATCCCTCCGAGCTTTTTGTGCCCGTAGGCGTCTGTGTCGCCGCTTTCAAGTATGTTTCCACCGATGGGGTGGGCGCCTTCGGAGATGGTCATGATCGCATAGTTGGAAGGATTTTTAGAGCGGTCATCCACAAGAAAACGGACGAGCCGATCCATATCAAAGGGGACTTCCGAGATCAAGGCGCGGTCAACATCGGCAAGGTAGGCTGCAAAAAGCGAGGTCTCGCCGGAGTTCCTTCCGAACAGCTCCACTACGCAGATCCTCTCATGCGAGCCGGCTGTTGTGCGCAGGGCATTGATGGCGTCTACCGAGCGTGTAACGGCCGTGGAGAAGCCAATGCAGAAATCGGTGCCAAAGACGTCGTTGTCCATCGTCTTGGGGATGGCGATGACCTGAACATCTTCTTTTTGAAGGCGGCAGGCATAGCTTAGCGTATCATCGCCGCCGATAGGGATGATCGACCCTATGGATAAAGATTTAAGCACGCGCATGACGTGGGGCGTGCAGTCAAAGGTGCCGTTCGGATTCGGCAGCCGGTCGTCCTTTGATACAAAATCAGGTATCTCGTCAGGCTTCATGCTCCCGGGATTGGTGCGCGATGTATGCAGCATGGTTCCGCCCGTGCGGTCGATCGTCCGCACATTATCCACGGTCAAAGGCATGGTGAGTTTTTCCACGGTAGCAGGGTCGTCAGGGTTAATGCACAAAAGGCCCATCCAGCCTCTCCTGACCCCCACCACTTCCATATGGAGGGTGTGAGCGCGCGTCACCACCGCCTTTATGGCAACGTTCAATCCCGGAACGTCGCCGCCGCCCGTAAGTATCGCAACCCGTTTTCTTTTTGTCATATAGCGCCCCCTTTCGGCTAATTATAGATATAGACTTACGCTTCCATATTGTCAAGCGTTCAGCGACCAGCTATCAGGAAATACCGTTCCGGCAGGACTGGCCGTTTATAAAGGAGAGGCTGCGACCTTCAGTATCTCCCGCGTCGTTTCCGTTACCTTGTACCTCTCATCGATCCGGTGCCCGATGACCCAGATTATATCGTTGCCGGAGGTGAGAAGAGGGATGAACCTCCTCTCCTCTTTGGGAATCTTGCGGGAGATAAAGAAATCCTTCAGCTTGACATGATTTTTCATGCCGAGCGGGAAGAAGCGGTCGCCCGCACGAAAGGTCCTGACAGAGAGGGCCCCGGTCTTTTGCCTGTCAAAAAAGGCAACATTATGATCGTGAAGCTTTACGGCGGATGGTCTTTTTTGTGCCCTGACGGTGAGGGAGATATTGAAAGGCTCAAGGATGTTCTTGCCGGCCGCGAGGGGGATCTGATCTGTTACGGGCGGGCGCAGCGGCCTTTTCGTAAAGATAAGGGTTGTATAGGCCTTTTTTGCCTTCAGGCCATAGGGAAGAATAACGGTCAGATTCGGCTTCTTCGCCTTAATGATCTTTTCTATGGAAAGTATATGCTGCCTTAAGGGGATGAACCGAGGCTCAATGGAGGCAAGCGTATCGGATAATATCCTGAACCTCGTCTCTTCATCAATGTTCGCCAGCGCCGGTACGTCGAAGAGGATTTCTTCCCCCTGTTCCTGTTTTTCCTGAAGGAGAAACGTTTTTGACCGCTTATCGAATATGAGGTTGATTGCGGTTATGTCCTGAAGCAGCGAGAAAATCTTTTCTTTCACGGCAGGGTTCAGCTTCTCCATGACCGGGATGATCTCCCTGCGGAGGAAGTTTCTCTCGTAGACGACCTTTTCGTTCGAAGAATCGGCAACGAACGACACCTCGTTCTGCCGCGCATATTCTTCGATCTCTGACTTGTAGGTGAAAAGGAACGGCCTTACGATAGGCCCCCGCCTGACAGGGATGGAAGAGAGCCCCCGGATGCCGGTCCCCTTGATGATCCTCAGGAGAAACGTTTCCACCTGGTCATCGAGGGTATGCGCGATGGCAATTTTATTATAGTTATGTGTTTTTGCGATGTCGCTGAAGAAGGCATAGCGCAATTCCCTGCCTGCATGCTGCAATGAAATGCCCGAAGCGGATGCGCGTTCTTTCACGTTGACCTTTTTGGTGTGCAAAGGAAGAGAAAACCTGCGGGCAAGGTCCTTGACGAAATCCTCGTCTCTTTGAGATTCGCTGCCCCGCAACCTGTGGTTTACATGGGCCAGGCCCAGCGAGAAGGGGGTCTGTTGCGAGATGTTGAGCAGCACATAGAGCAGGACGGTTGAATCTATCCCTCCCGATGCCCCGAGGAGCACGCTATCGCCTTCCTCGATAAGATTTGCCTTTGCGATGATCTTTTTGACTTTGCCGACAAGGTCCATACCCCGAGCTGATCCTGCTCAAGGGATCAGGAGCAGCTTGAGCAGTTCGAGGAGCTGCAGCCTGCGCAGGAAGAGCCTGTGCCCGATGAAGATGGCTTGAATTTGTAACCAACGGAAAATCCGAACGACGACATCTTCCTGACCGGGTCTTTTGCTCCGCAGGCAGGACATTCAGGCTTATCGTCTTTAAAGACGATCATCTCAAAATCCTTGCCGCATTTGCCGCATGTATATTCGTATATAGGCATTTGTTATCCCCTCCTTGAGCTTTGCTTTTTCTTTTTCTTGATCTCTGCTTTTATGTCGGCCGAGAGTTTCTGCAAAGCATCTCTGTAACGTCTTTTTGTTGCGTCGTCTATATCCATGGACAAGGCATCTTCTGCAAACATCATGGCCTTCGTGAACATGTTCTTAAAGTAAAAATTAAACGCCGATGCATATTTGTATAAAAATAATGCCTCCCTGTTATCGCTGTCAAGCCTTGCGATCTTTTGAAACAGCTTTCTCGCTATATCATAATATTCGCTTTCGAGGTAGCTGTGGGCTGCGTTAAAGTACAGGAGAGGCTTTCCGTCTGCGTAGAGTATGTTGAGGAGATCCTTGAACCCCTTTTTCCCGTATATTTTGATAAGCGATCGTTCGTTTTCGAAGATGAAGCGCGGCAGCAGGTAGTTGCTGCGGTACACAATGATAAGCTCCCTGAGCTGCCCCACGAGCTCGTGGAGGAGGACCCTGGTTTCCTTGAGGCCTTCCCTGAGCCTTATCTCAGCCTTTTTGATCAGAAGGCTTATATCGTGGACGATCTTTTTCTCCTTTTCGGTGAGGTCGTTGTCGGCGATATCGCAATGCGGTTTATAATACTCAAGCTGGTAAAGGTTTTCCCTCATCTTCATTGCTTCGTGGAAGATATAGCCGACCGTTATGTCATATAATTTTTCTTTATATCCGGCGTCGTCTGAGTTTCGAAAGAGCTCATGGCACATCTCCTTGAGGCGGTAGAGGCAGCTTTTTCCCCTGTCGTCGACAAAGTCCTCAATGCTTGCGAAGCCAAGCTGCCCGTCTTTAAAGAGAGCCCTGCATTCCATGCATTTCTCGTACACGCAGATCGACTCCTTCACGAGGTCAATCTGTTTTTTCTCCAGGTTCGTTGGTTTCATTCGCTTTACCGTTTTCCTTTAACAATTCCCTCAGCTCTTCCCCGTCGATAGACTCTTTATCGAGCAGCGTCCGGGCTACCTTTTCCATGGCCGTCCGTTTTTCGGTAAGAAGGGTCCTCACCCTGGTGTAAGATCCTTCGATGATCCTCTTTACTTCCCCGTCTATCTCTTTTGCTGTCGCTTCGCTGTAATCCTTCCCCCCAAGGGATGGATTGATATCCAGAAAGAGAGGCCTCCTTTCTTTTTCGAATGTCATATGCCCGAGCTTTTCGCTCATCCCGTATTCTTTTACCATTGATTTTGCGATATCTGTCGCACGCATAAGGTCGTTTTGAGCGCCCGTAGAGATCTCTTCGAAGACTATCTCTTCCGCCACCCTGCCCCCGAGGAGCACGCAGAGGCGATCAAGGAGCTCCTGCCGGGTCATAAGGTACCTGTCTTCTGTGGGAAGCTGCAGGGTATAGCCGAGGGCGGCAATGCCCCTGGGTATGATCGATATCTTATGGACCGGGTCTGTTGTTTCGAGGAATTCCGCCATCAGGGCGTGGCCTGTCTCGTGATACGCAACGATCTCTTTTTCGCGCTTGCTCATGACCCTTTTCTTTTTTTCAAGCCCTGCCACTACCCTGTCGATAGCCTCTTCGAATTCCTCCATGGTTACCGAGGCCCTGCCTTTCCTTGCCGAAAGAAGCGCAGCTTCGTTTACCAGGTTTGCAAGATCGGCGCCCACGAAGCCGGGGGTGCGTGCGGCGATGACCTTGAGGTCTATGTTCTTTGCCATTTTTACGCCGCGGATGTGCACCTTCAGTATCTCTTCCCTGCCTTTGATGTCGGGCCTGTCAACGAGGACGTGCCGGTCAAACCTGCCGGGACGCAGAAGCGCTGGGTCAAGGATCTCCGGCCTGTTCGTCGCCCCTACTATGATAACGCCGGTCTTGGTATCGAAGCCGTCCATCTCCGAAAGGAGCTGGTTGAGCGTTTGCTCCCGTTCGTCGTGAGAGGAAAGGGGGTTCATGCCCCGCGCCTTTCCGAGGGCGTCAAGCTCGTCGATAAAGATGATGCAGGGCGCCTTTTGCTGCGCCTGCGCGAAGAGGTCCCTGACGCGCGAAGCGCCGACGCCTACGAACATCTCAACGAAATCAGAGCCGCTCATGCTGAAAAAAGGGACCCTCGCCTCGCCGGCAACGGCTTTGGCGAGAAGGGTTTTGCCTGTCCCCGGCGGTCCGACGAGGAGGATCCCTTTCGGGATCTTGCCGCCGATGTCAAGGAATTTTTGCGGGTATTCAAGGTACTCAATGATCTCCTTAAGCTCTTCTTTTGCCTCGTCGACGCCTGCCACATCATCAAAGGTGATCTTGATCTCATCTTCGCCGTATATCTTGCCCCTGCTTTTGCCAAAGTTGAGAACGCTTGACGGCGCTCCCCCCATTCTTCTCATGAGCAGGTTCCAGACGAGTATAATGATGGCAAAGGGGAGTACCCAGGCGATGATCGCCTTCAGAAACTTGTTTTCATATTGGCCGGTGAACTTAATATTATTTTTCTGCAGGTCCTTGACGAGGTCGGGGTCTTCAACCCTGCTCGTAAGGAATTTTGTTTTTTTCCCGTCCTCGAGGGTGAGGGCGCCCTGTATCGTGTCGGTATCGATAACGAGGTCGCTTACCTTGCCCCTGGCGATCAGGTCCTTGAATTCGCTGTATTGTACTGTCCTTACCTCTGCCTTGAAGAAGTAGCTGTTGATTGCGACGATGGCAATGAAAGCGATGATAAAATAGAGAAAGGTGAATCCCTTTGTCCTTTTCTCCTTATCTTTGTTTTGCCCTTTTATCTCAAGAAAGATATTTTTGCTTTTGCCTTTTTCCTTGTTTGTCTTACCTCTTGTCTTTCGCATAGTTACAGTGTATCAAAATTCCGTTTCTTTGGAAACATGTTTTTTGGATCCTGATGGTTCCCCGCAGCGTGCTGCGGGGTAGTTCATTTACAAAATCATAACCGGTGCTATAATGTAAGTTATACAGGGGGCGCCCGATGCAATTCAGGAGCAATGGACAAGAAGGGTCTGTTCAGGAACTGCTGAGCCTGCAAAGCCGGATATCCCAGCTGGAACAATACAGCGACCTTTTGAACAGCGCGGTGGACGGATTCTGGATTACCGATGCCCACGGGCATTTCCTTGATGTTAATGATTCGCTGTGCGATCTCCTTGATTACGGCAGGGAGGAGCTTGCCGCGATGTCCCTTCATAACATTGACCAGGGGATGGCATCCGAAGAAGCCAACCGGTATCTCAACTATATCAACGAAAACGGCTCGGACCACTATGAGACGGTTTACATGCGCAGGGACGGCGGAAGGCTGGATGTAGAAGTAGATGTTCGCTACCAATATTTCCCCGATATCGGCCGCCGTTTTTTCGCATTTGTCCGGGACATTACATCGCGGAAAAGCCTTGCTGCGGAAGTTCATGAGAGCGAGCTGAAGTTCCGGCAGCTCTTCGAAAAAGCAGCTGACCCAGCGATCCTTATAGACGGAGAAAAGATCGTCGACTGCAATGACGCGGCAGTAAGGGCCTTGCGTTGCAGTGAAAAAAAGGACCTGGCAGGGCTCGCATATGCGCGCGTGTTTCCCGAAAAACAGCCTGACCGCAAGCCGTCCGCTGTAAAGATGAGGGAGAATATTGCTTCTGTCCTTAAAACCGGTCCAGGCCGTTTTGAGTCGCTGTGCCGTGCGGCGGACGGATATGAGTTCTGGGTCGATGTTTCGCTTACAGCCATAATGATAGGCAATAAGCAGTACACGTATATGGTCTGGAGAGATATTACAGAGCGGAAGCGATTGATGGAAAAACTGAAAGACAGCGAGGAAAAATTTCGCATATTCAGCATGTCCGGCCAGGACGGCGTTGTCCTTATGGATTACGAAGGCACCGTATATTACATAAATCCTGCCGCGGAAAGGATCCTCGGATATAAAGAAAAGGAAGTTTGCGGCAGATCCCTGGACGCGTACCTCCGCGGAGGCAATTTCTATGATGCCCAGCGATTGCAGATAGCCTTGGCAGAGGCCATGCCATATATGCAATCGGCAAAGGAAAGGGCGCAGCCGGGAAAAGCGCTTGAACTGACAGTGGCGAGAAAAGACGGCAAAGAGATCGTTATCGAGCTTTCATTTCTCTCTGAAATGGTGGGAAACCAGTGGCGTATGGTCGGCATCTTCAGAGATATTACGGACAGGAAGCAAGCCGCCGAAACCCTCAGGAAGTCCGAGGAAAAATACCGCAGGCTGTTCGAAGAATCAAAAGATGTTGTTTTTATTACCACCCAGGAGGGGAAGCTCGTCGATATCAACAAAGCGGGGGTGGAATTATTCGGATACGGCTCCAGGGAAGCGTTATTAAAAGTAAATATTGCCAGGGATATTTATTGCAGCGAGGAGGACAGGGAGCGTTATAAGGAAGAGATCGAGAGGAAAGGTTATGTAAATATGTTCGAGATCCCCTTGAAAAGAAAGGATGGGGAGAGGATCATCGTATCCATTACGGCAAACGCAATTCGGGACAGCGACGGCAACGTTGTCATGTACCAGGGCATCATGAGAGACCTTACCGGTATCAGGAGGCTTGAGCGGCAGCTCCTTGAATTGCAGAAGCTCGAATCTGTCGGGAGGCTGATCGGAGATATTGCCCATAATTTCAACAACATTCTCGGCATCATCCTGGGAAACACGCAGCTTGCGAAAATGGATCCCGTTGCCGGGGAGAAGGCCCAGGAATACCTCTCTTCAATTGAGGATGCTGTTTTTCGCGCCGCCGATGTCGTTGAGAGGCTCCTTGTCTTTGGAAGACGTTATGCCCTTAACATGGCCGTTGTGAACATGAACAGCCTGGTCAACGACTTTATGAGGATCGCGCAGAAATTCGTCGGGAGGGAGATCGAAACAAAGGTCGTCCTTACAGAAAAACTTCCCCTGGCGAAGGTTGACGTAGCCCAGATGAATCAGGTTTTGTTAAATCTTGTTATGAACGCCCGTGAAGCTATGTCGGATAAAGGGGTGCTTGAGATCATGACAAGCAAAGAATCTGTTGATGAAGCGGATTGCCGTTTTCACATCGGCGTAAAGCCGGGGCCCTATGTTGTGCTCACTGTTCGCGACAGCGGGACAGGTATCGACCAGGAGACAACGAGAAAGATATTCGAGCCTTTCTTTACTACGAAAAAGTCTGACGGCAGAAAAGGCCTCGGCCTTTCCGTGGTGTATGGCATAGTGAAGCAGCATGGCGGTTTTATTGATGTGCTGAGCGAGAAGGGCAAGGGCGCGACCTTTAAGGTCTACGTACCGGTAACGCGCGAGAAGGCGGGAGAGATAAAGCCCGGGGAAAGGCCTGCAAAGGCAGGCGGCGAAACCATATTGGTTGCAGAAGATGAAAAATCCCTCAGGGACGTTGCATCGGACATCCTGAGGAAGCTCGGCTACAAGGCCCTGGTTGCCTCTGATGGCTTAAAGGCGGTGGATATATTCAGGGAAAGGCAGAACGATATCGATTGCGTGATGCTTGATATTGTCATGCCCAGGTTGAACGGCCGCGAAACCTACAGGGAGATCGAGAAGATCAGGCCCGGAACGCCTGTCGTATTTGTTACGGGATACAGCTTGGAGGGTATACAGACAAGCTTTATCGTCGAAGAAGGCTTTGATGCGATCCAGAAACCTTATACCCTCGACGTCATCGGGAAAAAGATCAGAGAGGTCCTTGACCGGAAGAAGATCGTTTGACGGCGCAGATCGTTACAGGTCGATGGCCTTTGCCTCGATCATCCCGTCTATCCGCAGTATTTCGTCGAGCGCCTTTTGTCCGATCGGGTCATCGACGGAGACGAAGGCAACCTCTTCGCCGGTTTTCTGACGGGACAGGCCAAACCCCGCGATATTGATATGGTGGTCCCCGAGTATCGTAGCGACCTTGCCTATGATCCCGGGACGGTCAAAGATCCTGAAATGGAGAAAATTTCCTTCAGGCACGACGTCCAGGTGGAACCTGTCGAGAAGGACTATCCTCCCCAGCTTGTCGGGGAATACGGTGCCTGCGATGCTCGTTTCCTCCCTGTCCGTCTTGATGACAAATATTATGAGGTCGTTGAACTTATCGAACTGGTCGGTCTTCGATTCCTCGACGATGATATTTCTGTCTTTTGCAATGTAAGGTGCATTGATATGGGTGACGGATTCCTTCAGGCTCACCTCAAGGAAGCCTTTCATCCCGGCGATGGTAAAGGGCTGATAGCTGAAGGGGACATCGAATTTCCGTTCGCAGAGGTCTTCTTCAAAATTTTTTCCGACCATGACGATGGTGATCTTTTCCGGCCTTCCCTTGGTGACCTGGGCAGCGAGCTTCCCCATCTTTTCCGTCAGGTTGAAGTAGCGCTGCATATGTTCGGGAAGCTGGGATTTCATGAAGGGGATATTAACGGCATTGAGGTATGGACGGCCATGGAGGGCATTGAGGACCTGTTCGGCGATGATGACAGAAACAGCTTCCTGCCCTTCCATCGTGTTTGCCCCTATGTGCGGGGTTGCAAATGCGTTCTCGAGCCCCAGGAGCTTGTTGCTTTCAGGGGGCTCTTTTTCGAAGACGTCTACCCCGGCAGCAAAGACCTTGCCTGATTTCAAGGCGTCGTAAAGGTCATTTTCGTTGACGATCCCGCCCCTCGCGCAATTGACGAAGATGACATTGTCTTTCATGAGAGAGATCTCTTTTGCCGTGATCATATTTTTTGTAGTAGTGGTCAGGGGAGTGTGAAACGTTATAACATCGACCTCCTTCAGGAGATCTTCCAGGTTCTCGTAAAGCGTTACCCCTAATGAGTCGGCTTTGCTTTTCTTGATGTACGGGTCGTATGCGATCGCCTTCATGCCGAAGCTTTTTGCCCTTATGGCGACGTTGCTCCCTATCCTGCCGAGCCCCACGATGCCCAGGGTCTTGTTGTAGAGCTCTATGCCGAGAAAGCGCTTTCTGTCCCATTTTCCCGCTTTCAGCGAGTCGTTCGCCAAAGGGATCTTGCGGGCGGCGGCGAGCATTATCCCGAGCGTAAGCTCTGTTGCCGCGAGGGTGTTGCCTGTCGGCGCGTTAAGCACAATGATGCCCTTTTTGCTTGCAGCTTCGATGTTGATATTGTCGACGCCGACGCCCGCGCGGCCTATGATCTTCAGCTTCCCCGGGTTTTCAACGAGGCTCGCAGGGATGCTGGTGCCGCTTCTCGTAATGATCGCGTCGTATTGGCCGATGATCTTTTTTAATTCGTCCTGTTTGATCCCAACCTTCATGTCTACCCTGACGGCGGGATCTTTTTTTAGTATGTCTATGCCCTCCGGGGCGACGTTTTCCGTGACCAGCACTTTAAACTCTTTCATAGTGCACCTTTCATCCTGTCATTTTTCATATTGTAAAATCCTGAAGCGCTGCCTCTTTGTGTCTGACAAGGATACCATCGGAGGCCGCAAAAATCAATATCCGAAAAATTCCTTGACTGAATCAACACAATTCAATAGAGTTATGTCGAACCATCATGACAGAGAGCAAAGAAGAAAAGAAGCGCCCCCTCCTGAACAGAAGCAACCTGCGGGATATTACCATAATCGTTGCCCTTGTCTCTGCCCTTGTCTACAATCTCGATGTTGTCAGGCTTATCCTCTCATTTTTGCTTTTGAGCTTCGGCTGCTTCTTCCATTACGTGACGAAAGGCGTCCTGATCCGCAACGTGGTCCTTTGCAAGGACGGCACCTACAACATTGTCAGGCACCCTTACTATATGGCGAATTATCTTATTGATTCCGGTTTTTGCCTCTTAAGCGGCAACGTCTACCTGCTCCTCGTGTATCCCTTTCTTTTCTATTGGTCCTATGGGCCGACGATCCGGAAAGAGGAGAGCGTTCTTGCCGAGATGCACGGAGAAGAGTTTCTGAGATACAGCCTCGATGTGCCGCAGATCTTTCCCGACGCCTTTTCCATCAAAAGCTGGCGGGCGATCATCAACGGGTTTTCCAAGCACCGGATAACCGCGAACGAGATCTCGCGATTTGCCAGGTTCTGGGCGACGGCGCTCTTTATCATCTTTATTCATGTTGTAAAAGAAGACTATTTCGCACGGCTGAACCTTGCTTCGCTAAGAACCGACTACGGCAGCCTGACGCTGTTATTGCTGGTCATTGCCCTCATGGCGATCAGCTTTGTTGTCCGGTCTAAAAGAAAGACGCCGGATACGGAATAGCATAAAGGCAGTATATCGTACTTAGTAGATCGTATATCGTAAACCACGGAAGAATCCCACGAACTACGATATACGATATACGATTCGCTCTGCGGCAGTAATCCCCTTACGCCTCACGAATGTTCCATATTTCTCGACATACGAAATACGATATACGGGTTTTTGATATTTGTTGACACCAAACATATGTTTGGTATAATAGGGCATGCTTACCAGGGTGGGTGAAAGGGTGGCGACCGGGGTTGTCTTCCGGAAGGAAGGGCAGAAGATGGAGCTCAAGTGGTTTTTATGGAAGGGGAGAAAGATGGAAATAAAAAAGACCACTTATATGTGGCGGGAGAGGGACGGCAGGGAGCTGATACACAGGTTTGTGGTCACCGACGGAAAAGACCTTTATGAGCTTTCATACCGGCAGGAAGGGTTGATGTGGTTTCTTGAGGCGGTGGAGACAGATGGATAGAGTTGTCATGTATGTCGATATGGATGCCTACTTCGCCTCCGTTGAACAGGCGTCGAGGCCATACCTTCGTGGAAAACCGGTCGCGGTCGTGGGGAGCGGCAAAAGAACGGTGATCGTGGCATCTTCTTATGAGGCCAAGAGGTTGGGGATAAAGACGGGAATGACAAGGGGAGAAGCCATAAGAAAGCTCCCGTCGCTCGTTTTTGTGGAAGGGAGGAACAACAAATACGTGGATACCTGTGTAAGGATACATGAGATCCTTTTACGGTATACCCCGGAGGTGGAGATCTGTTCCATTGATGAGTTCTTTGCGGACCTGACCGGCTCCCTCCTCCTTTTCCCCTCGCCCGCGGATATCGCCGCAGCGGTGAAAAGGGAGATAGGGGAGCGATTCGGCATCACCTGCTCTGTCGGGATCGCGCCCAATAAGCTCGTTGCAAAGATAGCCGGAGAATTCGGCAAGCCCGACGGGCTGGTGGCCGTGGAGAAAGATGACGTGGAGCGCTTCATGGAGGGCCTCCCGGTGGAAAGCATACCCGGTATCGGCAGGAAGATGAAGGCGGCGCTGAACGCTCTCGGGATAAGGGCCTGCGGGGAGCTCAGGGATTTTCCCGTCAGTGTGCTGCGAAGAAGGTTCGGGATATGGGGCGATTATCTCTCATTCATGGCACGGGGGACAGACCCCTTCCGGGCCCGGGACCAGGGAGGGCTGCCAAGGTCGATAGGGCACAGCATGACCTTCGAAAAGAATATCGGGGACAGGGTGGTGATCAGGGCCCGCTTGCTTGAGCTTTCAGGGATGGTGGCAAGAAGGCTAAGGAAGGAAAAGATCGTCGCAAAGGGATTTTCTCTTACCCTGAGGTACCCTGATTTTACTACCCTTACGAAGAGGATAACGCTCCCTTTCTACACGCCCAGCGACAGGATCATATATGAGACTGTCACGGCATTGCTCGATTCATTCCGGTTGAAGGACGCGGTGAGGCTTCTTGGCGTTTCTGCTTTCAATGTCCGGAGATTTGCAGCGAACCCTTCTTTGTTCGGAGGACTGGACAGGGAAGAACGGCTCTGGAGGGCCGTCGATGACGTCAACGACGCCTTCGGGGAATGTTCCCTGCGCCCGGCAACAACGCTTCTCTGCGTGCGCCACCACTGGGTCATTTCCCCGGCGTACAGACCGGGCAAATATCAATACCCAATAACCAAACATCAATAACCAATTAATATTCAATAACCAATGACCGAATACCCAAACGGGAAGCAACGCAAAAGGTCCTTGTTTGGTGATTGAATATTGGTGATTAATTGGAGCTTGGTTATTGGTGGTTGGTTATTCCCCTCTGTTTTTTTCTTGACGGTTGCACTGACCTGTTACTATATTTTCACGTGCTTCCATCCGATCGTTCCGGTGCGTGGACATCCCGCGACCGGTTCATGCTGATTATCCTCGTTATCATGGGCTGCGCTCTTTTGTTCCCGGACCTGGCTGTACGGTCGCTGTGGGGGTCGGAAGGGCGCTGGGCGGTAGTTGCCAGGGAGATGATACGATCAGGCAATTATTTCCTTCCCACGATCAACGGCGAGGTCTATTTTGATAAGCCGCTTTTCAGCTACTGGGCCATCATACCCTTCGCCCTGAAAGGCGGCGTCACGGAAACTGCGGCACGCATACCCAGTGTTCTGGCGGGCATTATGACGGTCGTCCTTATTTTTGTGATCGGCAGGGCGCTTTTTGGGAGCGCTGCCGGCTTCCTGGCAGGCATGACCCTGCTGACATCGTTTATGTTCGCCTCGTGGGCAAGGACCGCCTCCGGCGAGATGCTTAACCTCCTGGGGATATGGTGCATGTTATGGATCTTCCTGTCCGGAGGCCATGCCGGCCGCCCCTGGCACCTTGTCATGCTCTATTGCACCGGCGCCCTGGTTGCCTTTTGCAAGGGCCCCGTTGGGCCTGCGGTGGCATTTTCGGTCATGGGTGCTGCCGGCGCCTGCAATATTTTTGGCGAAATGAAAAGAGAGGGGCTTGCGTGGGGCAGGATCAGAAAAGGCATTCTGCATGAGTTCCGCTGGATATTGTCCCGGCAGGGTATGCTGGGGGCATGTGCGGGCGCCGCACTGTTCGCGGCGATCCTTTTCCTCCCCGTGATTGCAACCGGTTCATGGGATTCCGTGATGTTAATGTGGAGAGAGAATTTCCTCAGGTTTGTAAGGCCCTTTGACCATATCGAGCCTCCCTATGCCTATGTGAAGCATGGGCTGGTCTTTTTTCTCCCCTGGACACTTCTTCTGATCGCCGCAGTATGGCAGATGCACGGCAAGGGGTACGATCCCCGGTACCGGTGGACCATTATATCGGCGGCGGCGATATTCCTGTTCTTTACCGCATCAGGCTCCAGGAGAAGCTACTATATCCTGCCGCTTGTGCCCGCCCTCGCCCTTATTACGGGACGTGCCCTCTCGCAATGGTTCGACGGCGACGGATCGGTCCGGAAGAGTTTTATGCAGGCAGCGGCCGGGATTACCGGAGCCGTTCCTGTCCTTGGCGGCGTGGCGATGGCCTATGCCTATTTTCAGGGTGATATGCCCAGGCATATTTCGCAGTTGATCCTCGGCCCCGTGGCATTTGCCGGAGGGATAGCAGCGGTTATATGGTTCTGGAAGGGAAGGTTCCGGGGCGGTATAGGACTGCTCCTTGTGCTGATCTGGTGCATCGAGATATGGACCTTTACGGTTGGGATGGCTATTGCCGAAGAGAAGAGGACCTTGCGCCCATTTTGTGCCGCCGTCGTGAAGGAATTGAGGGATGTGGACGACGGCAGCATTGCCTTTTTCAAGGTCAGGAACTCGTCCCTTGTTTTTTACCTGAACCGCCCCGGGCATTTGAAGAACCTTGATTCTATAGAAGAAGCAAAGATCTTTTTAAGGGACCACGCCGGAGGCTTTATCATCACTGACGGGATTTTTCTGGAAGAGCTGCAGAAAGGCCTTGAGCCTGCGAGGGCCTCCATTGTGCGCATCGAGGATAAAGAAAGGGGGAGGGGCAGGGAGAACAATCTGGTATTATTGGCACTGCGCGACAACAACGGGATCGACGATGACGAGGGCAGCCCTGAAGAGGATGGGGAATGAAAGTTTTCCTTGACTTAAACCCCTAAATATATTATCGTAAACAAATTTTTTCCAGGTGAGATAATGAAGACATATGTTCCAAAACCAGGTGACGTTAAAAGAGATTGGTATGTAATGAACGCGGAAGGGGAAGCCCTCGGCAGGCTTGCTGCAAGGATCGCAGCTATTCTTAGAGGCAAAGAGAAACCGACATTCACGCCATACATGGACGTGGGAGATTTTATTGTCGTAATCAATGCCGAAAAGATAAAGCTGACCGGCAGAAAGCTTTTTCAGAAAACATACAACAAGCACAGCGGGTACCCCGGCGGCCTCAAAGTGGTAAACGCAAAGACGCTGCTCGAAAAGAAACCGGAAGATCTTATTATATACGCCGTGAAAGGCATGCTGCCCAAGAACAACCTGGGGAGACAATTGCTGAAGAAGCTCAAGGTGTACAAGGGGGGCGAGCACCCTCACAGGGCGCAAATGCCAAAGGAGATCACTTTAAAGGAGGTACGAGGTGCCTGAAAAAAGGTACTATGCAACAGGGAAACGGAAGACTGCAGTAGCAAGGGTATGGATCAAGCAGGGCGCCGGGGAGTTTAATGTCAACGGAAGAAAGCTTGATGAGTATTTTCCCCTCGAAGAGTGGCGGCTGATAGTCGCGAAGCCTTTTGTACTCACCGGCAATATCGGCAAATTCGATGTTACCGCGAACATATATGGCGGCGGTATCCCTGCCCAGGCGTGGGCATTGGGCCATGGGATCGCGAAGGCCCTGCTGGAATTCAACGTTAACCTCAGGGTCACCCTTAAGAAACAGGGGCTTATTACCAGGGACCCGAGAGTAAAAGAGAGAAAGAAGTACGGGAAGAAAGCGGCAAGGGCAAGCTTCCAATTCTCAAAGAGATAATCCTTCATGCAGAAGATCGGTATTGTCGGCGCTACTGGATATACGGGCCTTGTGCTTATATCCACGCTCCTTACCCATGCTGAAGCAAAGATTACCTTAATAACATCAAATACCTATAAGGGCAAAAAGATATCCGGGGTATTCCCTCTCCTTAAGGGGGTTTTCGAAGAGACGTTGGAGCCTACCGACGAAGACCATAAGGGGAAATGCGACGTCTATTTCCTGTGCCTGCCCCATGGGAGCTCGATGGAAATGGCGCGGAGGCTTTACGACGGCAGGGCCGTGATCGTCGACTTGAGCGCCGATTTCAGGTTCGAAGATGCCGCCTTATATGAAAAGGTTTATATCCCGCACGCAGTCAAGGAGCTGATCCCGAAAGCGGTCTACGGATTGCCTGAACTGTACCGTGACAGGATAAAAGGGGCAAAGCTCATCGGCAACCCCGGGTGTTATCCCACCTCCGCCATCCTCGCTGCGTACCCGCTGGTGAAGAACGGCCTGATCGCCGGCGACATCTTTGTTGATTCTAAATCCGGCGTAAGCGGCGCCGGACGGGAAACCAAGCTGGGGAGCATGTTCTGCGAGGTCTCGGAAGGCTTCAGGGCCTATAACGTGGGGGTCCACCGCCACGAGCCGGAGATACAGAAGGAAGTAAACAAGTTTGCCCCGATGAAGGTCACATTTGTTCCTCATCTTTTGCCGATGAACAGGGGAATCCTTACAACGGTCTACGGCAGGCTGAAAGAGCATGCCGCGACAAAGGACATCCTTGCGCTGTACAGAAAGACCTATGCCGGAGAGCCCTTCGTGCGCATCGTCGATGAAGGCGCATATCCCGACACGCGGTTCACGCGGTTCTCAAACTACTGCGATATCGGCCTGAAGGTCTTCGAAGACGGCAGGATCGTTGTTATCTCTGCCATTGACAACCTTGTAAAAGGGGCGTCGGGCCAGGCCGTCCAGAACATGAACATCGCCCTCGGCATAGATGAGACAGCAGGGCTGAAAAGCGTCCCGCAGTATCCATAATACCGGATTGCATTCATTCATATAGCTTCGTTGCCTGCGTCGTCATCGACTCGACGTACTAAATGTACGCCTCCGTCGCCTCCTCCTTGTCGCCTCGCTCTATTTCTGAATGCAATCCGGTATAGGTTTTGAAATCGGAGATTTAAGTGAGATCCGAAGCACGAGTTTCTAAACATATCTTCAGATCAATGAAGACAGCTTTCCGATCAGGTCTTTAATTGAAGGGTGGTTCCCGAGGTTTTTCAGCAGCATCTCAACAAGCTTTCTGTTCATTGCCTGCTTTGATAATTGAGTGTTGAGGGCATCTACATCCTTGAGGAGGTAATCACGGGTCTCGGCGTCGATGGTGCCGTCGTTGATGAGAACGTGCATGATCTCCATGATGAGGCCATGGAATGCAGCCTCCGGCGGGGCGCCGGGTGCGGATGTTTCTTCGCGCGGTGAATGGTCCGGCGCGGATTGTGTCGCGCCCGCCTTTTCCTTGTAATCCCGGTATTCTTTGATGATGCCTGTTTCCCCGCCTTGCTCGGCGAAGAGGGATCCATCGTTGGTGATCATGATTCCTATATCATCAGGGCTGCTTTGGGAAAGAAGGACAAGTCCTTTCGATTCAAGCGATTGTACCGCTTCGAACAGGTTTGTCATCTCGCCGGCCCCCAGCGTTGTCGCAACCTCCTTAAGGGAAAAGAAGACATAGGGGTGGCCTATGGTCTCTGTTTCAAAATATACTGCCGCCAGCAAAAGCTCGGCCAATTCATCACTATCCATTCATCCACCGTTATATTTTTTACAGCATTATAGCATGTTTTCCCTATAACTGCGAAAATACCGTACCTTACGCATAACCAATCACCAGTCGCCGATTAATGCCCGATATTCAATCCGGAAGTTCCCTCTCCCCTCGTTGCGTGGCGACACCGTTCCCTCTCCCCTCGCGGGAGAGGGTCAGGGTGAGGGGGCATAATTATGCCGTTTCTATCCTCTGATACCCCGCCGCTTGTGGCAGGGTAGTTTATTATTCAGACAAAAATTTTTCAGCATTGTTCCCCGTTTGGATATTCGGTCACCGGGTATTCATCGGGGCTCGGTTATTGATGTTGATGAAATTATTTTATGACATTTCTGCCTTACAGGGATGGGGCATCCCGGTCGTCTTTGAACATGTCTTTGACGGACATGAGAAACGACGCGATGAAGCTTGTGATGCCGCCGAGGACAAGGAATGTTTTCTGAAACGACCAGGCATTTGATATGGAGGTAACATCAAATTTTGAAAGAAGGATGTTTAGCGGATCCACGAAGAAGGGAAATACAAATATGCCGATAAAGAAAACGATAGAGAGCATGGCCGAGCAATGTTTCAAAAAATTGAAGAAGGCCCGGATCATATGCTGGAGTATCTCCAGCCTTTTTAATTTTGGCTCCATTGCATCCAATTCGCAGGCAGTTTCTTTGCACAGTGCGTGGCATGCCTCAAACTGCCAGGGCGCGCAGAACTTTTCAGCGCCTTTTGTGTCATCCATTCTTATCTTGAGCATCATAAGGCGCTTGTAATAGGCATCAACGAGATGCCGGTAGCGGTATTTCTTTACGAAGCTGAACGCCTTCTGCAGGCGCTGCGATAACCTGTCGATGATATCCGAAAGGTCTTTTTTTTGTTCTTTTACCGTATTTTCACAGGCGGCGATTATCAGATCGCTATAGCGGACAGCGTCGAGATAGCCGAAGTAGCTGTCGGCCCTCATCAGTTCTTCAACCTTTTCAAACAATGGTTCTATCTCGGCAAGTTTTTTCTGGCCGAGCAGTTCCTCCGTGTTTTTCAGCAGGGTATGCGCCTCCTCGAAGCGGGATCGCGCCATAGTTTTTGCCTTGTTGAGCATTCCCTGGAGCTGAGGCAAGACAAAAGCGTGGTATGGCTGCATATCGGGGTCGATAAGGGCAGCAACATAATAATCCCTGTTGTCCCGGACGAGATTTACCAGGTGCTGTATTGCAATTTTTTCTTTTTTTTGCCTGAGCTTCACAATAATGTCCTGATAGGTTGCCTCGGTGCAGCCGGGATCTATGGCCAGAATGCCCTTTATTTTTTCCTGGGCCTTTTGCGGGTTGTCGAGCAGGGCGTAGATACGTGCAAGCTGGAACAATACAAATATTTTCTGCGGGTTTGTTTTTGTATAAGTATGTGCCCTTTTAAAATCTTCCTTAGCCGCCGGGAGGTTGTTCTCTTCGATATTGAGATACCCGGCCAGACAATAGACCTTGTAATCTTCAGGGAAGGTCTCCAGCTCCTGCTCCAGGAGCGATCGGGCCCTCGCGTGGTCGGAGACGCGGATAGAGTCCTGTATCAGCCATACGGTCCCGCCTTCATTCCGGCCGGCGGCCTGTTTAACCTTTTCCCAGCGGTTGGCGGGATTGTTCCAGATCATCCTTAAGAATGGTAATTGGAAAACACCTTTCAGTTCGTAAAATGCGAGATGAAGCTGTTCCGCTGACTCGCTATAAAGACAACCGTTGTCCGGTGAGCTCAGAAGAAGCTTCTTGATCGCGTCGAGCGATAGATAGCCGAGCTGGTGAATTGCAGAAGATCTCCCGGAAATGTTTTTTGAAGGGCAGTCGGATGGATAATGTTCCCGGCCGCCGCAGTAAAAGCAGGGGGCGTATGCGCCGTCCGCGAAGGTCTTCTGGCAAAAGAACGGCTGTGAGGATATGGAAAATTGTCCACCTGCATCCTGTTGTGCATTCTTCCCGAGGACCTTATAAAAAGTTTCGCCGGCCTCTTCGCGGGGAAGCGGTTCGACGGACACATCGTCCTTGTCTTTGATATCGAGATAGACATCGTGCGAGATATAGATTCCGCCTGAATTGGTCGCGCCGCATCGGACCGCCAGGTCTTGAGGTGGCGGCGCCTCCCCTTTTATATGGGGCAGCCTGCAGATCGTTATCAGGGCAGGCGCTGAGTACATGTCCTTTCCTGCTGCCTCGCCGAGGCGCGCCGCGATGCTTTCCGCTGTTGATATTGCATGTGCGCTGTCGCCCAGGACCAATACAAGAGATCTGTCGGGAAGGATATACTTCTCTTCGCGCTCTTCCGCTGCGGCATTTCCCGTTGCCGCGCCGCCGGCGATATCTTCCCATATGTGCGAGAGGTCTGTTTCGCAGGCTTCCGGAAGTGGGTGAGCGTGGAGGAAGGTTTTCAGGGCAGGTTCTGCGATGGGCGCATCCTCCCAGGCGGCCTTGTACATGGTAAGGCCGCTCGGTGCATCCTTTTTGCTCCAGAGGTTCACCAGTTCAAAATGCAGGCCTTGAATATCCTGTGCAAGCTCGTATACCTCCTGCGAAATATAGATCTCGTCGCCGTCTGCGAGATTTGTCAGTTTTGCCGCCACGTTGACCACGTCGCCATAGATGTCTTTTTCCTCAACGATGACTTTGCCGAAATGGACGCCTATGCGAATATGGATCTGGTGCTCGCCGGGAGCATCATCGTTGTAAGCACGGAACGCGCGCTGCATCTTTATGGCTGCCCGGAGCGCATCTGATGGACCGGAGAAAGAGGCCATTACAGAATCGCCGATCGCCTTAATGAGGTTCCCCCTGTACTCGTGTATGATCGAGGTGGCCAAGTTCTGATGCTGGCGGAGCATCTCGCGTCCGTCCATATCGCCGTATTTCTTGAAGTAATTTGTCGATCCTACAACATCGGTAAAGAGCACCGCTATATTCTTTAGCGGATCATCCCGGTAGGCATCCAGCAGGAATGAAAGGTAATTATCGAATGATTTTTGTTGTGAAGACGTGCTCAGGCTCATAGCTCTCAGATTATTTATCGGCATGATCGGCCTTGAGCTTAACGAGGGCCTATAACTGAGAACGAAATAAGTGCGAAAATCTTTTACAGATATTAAATATAATTCATTATTTTAATTAGTTAAGTATCTTCTTTCTCTTTGCATCTCACGGTCGATAGATAAGCTATATACAATGAAAAGAGTTTTTTTCTATTGACATAGCATTGAATACTTTTTATCATCAAAAGAAGTGGTACAAATTTTGCTTATTATACTTAGGATGATATGAAAAGATATATTTTTATCATTTTAGCTCTCTTCGTCCTCGCCGGCTGTTCGACGAGCTCGAAGGTGGCAACCGGCAACAGCCAATACGCGGGTGACAACCTTTCGGTGTACGCGAAAACCCCTCCAGGACAGGCCGGGAAGGCAGAAGCAAAGGGCTGGAAGGGAACAGCGCCTGCCGCAAAGAAGGGCGCAAATCTTATCAAAGATGGCTATCTCTACCAAAAAGATGCCGCGGCGACGAACGAAGACGACAACATCGCCGCACTCCTGGAATATGATTATGCACGTGGTTTTGACATTCCTATCGTATTTAATGACGCGGTGAAATACAACATACAATGGTTTACGGGGGAAAAAAGAAAGGTCTTTGGAAACTGGCTCAAGCGGGCGAAGCAGTACGTGCCTGTTATCAAGGAGATCCTGAGGAAGAACGGGATGCCCGAAGACCTCGTTTACCTCGCGATGATCGAAAGCGGTTTTAATCCGAAGGCCTATTCGACGGCAAAGGCGTCAGGGCCCTGGCAGTTCATTTATGGCACCGGCGAACGGTATGGCCTGAAGGTGAATTACTGGGTCGATGAAAGGAGAGATCCGGAAAAATCAACCGTCGCCGCTGCGAAATATCTGCGGGACCTTTTTAACCAGTTTGGCTGCTGGTATCTTGCCGCAGCAGGCTATAACGCCGGCGAAAGGCGGATCGAAAGGGCGATAGAGAAACATAATACGAACGATTTCTGGGAGCTTGTGAAGTATAATACCCTCCCAAGAGAAACCCGTGAATATATACCCAGGCTTATAGCGGCTGCGATCATCGCGAAGGATCCGGAAAGGTTCGGCTTCGGCAGCATTACCTATGATCAGCCGGTGCAGTTTGCAGAGCTTAAAGTGCCCGGCGGAACCCCGCTTTCCGCTGTTGCAAAGGCAGCATCTCTGGATCTGGACAGCGTGAGATCCTATAACCCGGAGATCATACGCGGCATAACGCCTCCAAACCTGGAGCTCTATGCCATAAAATTACCTGCGCCTGTGGACAAAGAAGAGTTTGCCGACAATCTCAAAACGGCAATGAGCGGCCAGAGGAAGATCAAAAGCCTCATTACGTATAAGGTGAGAAAGAAAGACACCATTGCAAAGATCGCAAAAAGATACAAGGTCAAAAGCGAGGACATATGCCTGGTCAACGGCTTTGAGAATATTCCGGATGTCAGGCCCGGGATGAAAATTCAGATCCCGAAGTATACAGGCCCGACAAGGATGAAGGCGGAGGCTGAAAAGAGCGCTGTTAAGACGCGTATCGCGTCAAAACCCGCAAAGGCTGCGCAGGAAACCGCCCTGCCGCAGCAGAAAAAACAAAAAGATTATCACGTGGTCAAGAAGGGCGAGACACTCGTGTCCATATCCGGAAAATACGGAATAAACGTTGCGAGCCTCAGGTCGATGAACAACCTGAAGAATGATAAGGTCTATCCCAATATGAAGCTGAAGCTCGCCGGCCATTCGCAGAAAAAGCAAGCACAAAAAGCCAGATATCACGTGGTCAAAAAGGGCGAGACCCTCGGGTCAATCTCCAGCAAATACGGTACAGACGTCGCAAGCCTCAAATCGCTGAACAAATTAAAAAGCAACAGGATCTCCGCCAACATGAAGCTCAGGATCCCCCGGAACGAAGGCTGACCCCCCCCAACAAAAACGTGAGGCGTCAGGTGTGAAGCGAATGAACTACCCCGCAGCAAGCTGCGGGGAATCAGAGGATAGAAACGGCATGATTAAGCCCCCCTCTCCCTGACCCTCTCCCGCAAGGGGAGCGGGAACAATGATACTGCCGTGCTATCCGTGCCCTGACCCTCTCCCGCAAGGGGAGCGGGAACAATGATACTGCCGTGCTATCCGTGCCCTGACCCTCTCCCGCAAGGGGAGCGGGAACA
>JAGOOA010000012.1:16485-38371 GCA_017992765.1 Syntrophorhabdaceae bacterium | reverse complement strand
GGGAACAGCCTTACACCGCAGCAATCTGCTGGGGATCATCCGGATTGAACCCCTTACGACTTACGATTCACGACTTATGGGTTTATGATCTTGCTGAAAGCTGTCCGCTGACGGCGGCCGGTAGCTGCCGTTACGCCGGGAACCATTGGGCGTGGTTGTGGGGATCGTAGCTGGAATAGAGATAGAGCTGGGGAAACCGGCTGCTAAGGTCAGGATCGCCGTAGACCAACCTTAGCATTTCCAGGATATGCCTGTCGCCGGACCAGAGGGCCTTGGGTTGTCGCTCTAACGCTGCCTTTGTACAGCTGTTCGCGATGAACCCCAGGTCATTTTTATTTGGTTTATCCAGGCCGTTGCGATCTATTGACTCGCTGCAGAATGAGAATATTCTTTCGTACAGTTGCTCGGAGCTGCAGTCAAAGATCCTCCCCCTTACTTTAAGCGTCTCAAAGAGCATATCCATGCGGTCCAGAAATACCTTCTGGTGCCTCCATACATCATTGATCCACTCTATGTTACCGCCTGAGCGCGTACGGTACGCTTCGAAGAAACACTCGAACCCCTTTTTTTGCTCCTCATATATCTCGATGGGTATAGTGATGTCCAGGTTATACACAATATCCTCCATGACAATCGAAAAGTGATTGAGTTCGTGGAAGAGCACAGGGAGGTATTGCTGGTAGCCGCTGTTCTGCGACCGCTTTATGAATCCGAGGTAATTAAAGATCTGATTAACATGGGAAGAATGAACATAGCCAGGATGGCGGAAGGTCTCGCCCTGGGCATGCTGGGTTTTGCGGGGGTCCTTGATCCTGGGGACGGCGAGCTCCCGCGGGACGTAAGCGGCAAACATATTGGAGTCAAGGATGTTCTCAAAGGGGCTTTGCTGAAGCACCTGAAAGACCGATTGCGGATAAGGCTTTGTTTCTTTCAATTATCCCCTTCCTTGATCAATTCAGTATAAAGCAAGCGCTCTTGTCTGTCAAAATCTGAATGAACATGGTATAATCCAACAAAATTTCAACAGGGAGGATCTTATTGAAAAGGTTAATTGTACTCTGCAGAGCGCGAACGCTCGCTTTGCTCATCCTTTGCCTCATTATGTTGATTTCCTGCGCCAATGGCGGCCCCAAGGTCAACGTAAAGACGCTCGACAGGCTGGGGGATTTTGATGCCTCGCAAAAAAATTATGTGGGGGCCATAGAGGAGTACGATAAGGCGATACGATGGAACCCGCATGACGGCGAAACATATATCAAACGAGGCTTCGCATACGAAAAGCTCGGAGATGACCAGCGGGCGATAAGCGATTATACCAAGGCGATAGAGATATTCCCGGATGATTCAGAACTCTATGTTATGAGAGGGATCGTGTATGCCAAAACAGGCGAGAACCACAGGGCGCTCTACGATTACAGCCGGGCAATAGAGCTCGATCCGATGAACAGGGACGCCTATATCTACCGCGCAGAGATATTCAAGAGGTTGGGGAACATTGAACTGTCCGACGGAGATCTTCAGAAGGCTGCTACGTTAAAATAATGTCGATCCCTTATACTTTGAGCACGAGGTTTATCATATCGCCCCGCGAAAAACCCATCGCGTGGAAGAATTGCAGCAGATCCCAGTCATTCCAGTTCACAAGCGTATAGATCGTATCGACGCCATATTTTTTTAGGTTATTCACGAGGGCGGTGGCGAGAACCTTTGCGATGCCCCTGTTCTGATAATCGGGGTCTATTCCGATCGTGTCGATCCACCCGATATTGTTAGGGACTTTAAATTCCCATCCGCTGACCTCACCGAGGATGAATCCTGCTACCTTGCCGTCTATCTCTGAGACGAGCGATGCATCAGGCGGCCTTGTTTCGGCCTGCTTTACGATCTTGGTTGCCCAGTATTCCTTTCTTGATTCTCCAAGGACCTTTGTGTCGATCTCAACAATATAGTCAAGGTCTTCTTTGACCATCCTTCTTACTGACAGCTTATCTAAAAAATTGCTCATTTTCTCTACCTCGCTTGTTCTTTTTTTAACATACTGAAGGTTTGATATCAATAAAAAACCCCTTGGACTGAATATCTTTTCACAAGCAAAGAAGCTCTCAGCACACAGCTTACAGCTGTCAGCTAAAACAAAAAGGCTTTATGCTGATAGCTGACGACTGATCGCTAAACAACTCTCCTGTGGTCAGCCGTGACAACCTTATTGCTATTTTACCTCTGCCATTTTATAATGGTGCATCGGAGGGCGCCTGGACTATACGATCAAGATAGGCGGGGAAGCAGGGCAGGGGATACAGACGGTGGGTGATTCCCTGGCAAGGGTATTCTCGAGATCAGGTTATCACGTCTTCACCTGTCAGGATTATGAATCGAGGATCCGGGGCGGACACAATGTCTACCAGATCCGCCTCTCCGACAAGCCCATTACAGCTCCCCGCGCAGCGGTCGATATCATCGTGGCTTTCGATCGTGAGAGCGTAGTCCTTCACGAAAAGGAATTATCCGAGATAGGGATCATCGTCTATGACCCGGCGATGCTGGGTGAAACATTTGCAAGGCCGAATTTTCTCGGTGTGCCCTTTTTGGACCTTGCAACGAGCGGCGGCGGCGACAAGGTCATGTCGAATATCGTTGCCATCGGGGCGGTGCTCGGCATGCTCGGCATGGGCATCGAGCTGCTCTTCGACGTACTGCTTAGCACACTCAAAAAGAGAGACGAAGATACGGTAAGCCGGAACAAGGTGGCTGCCATCGCGGGGTATAATTACGCGGGACATAATTGCGTCCAGTGCTCTTTTTCTGTTGTGCAGCTATCCGGCAGGAAGATGCTGTTAAGCACGAATGATGCCATAGCGTCAGGCGCGATCGCATCGGGCTGCAAATTCTATTCTGCCTATCCCATGACCCCCTCAACGGGCATCATGCTTTATATGGCAGGAAAGGCAATGGAGTACGGGATCATCGTGGAGCAGGCAGAGGATGAGATATCGGCCATCAATATGGCATTGGGCGCCTCATTTGCCGGGGTAAGGGCGATGACGGGGACTTCCGGCGGGGGGTTTGCCCTCATGGTCGAAGGACTGTCCCTTGCCGCAATGACCGAGACGCCGATCGTTATTGCCCTTGCACAAAGGCCGGGCCCTGCAACAGGGCTGCCGACAAAGACGGAACAGGGGGACCTGCTTTTTGCCCTCCACGCGGGGCACGGCGAATTCCCCCGCGTGATCTTCGCGCCGGGCAACCCCGAACAGGGATTCCTCCTTGCCAACAAGGCCTTTGAGATCTCACAGAAATACCAGGTACCGGTCCTTATAATGACCGATCAGTATCTCTCGGACACGCAGTGGACAATAGAACATTTTGATCTCGACGGCCTTTTATGCAACGAATACAGGATTTCCGGGGAGGAGGCGTGCGGCGGAAAATACAAGCGCCACGCATTCACGGACAGCGGGGTGTCCCCGTTCTGCATACCGGGCCTTGCATCGGGCCTTGTCGTTACTGACAGCGATGAGCACGATGAGGAAGGCCACATCGTCGAAGACGCGGCAGCGCGGATCAAGATGGTTGATAAGAGGCTCTTCAAAAAGCTTCCGCTTATTAAGAAGGAAATAGCGCCGCCCCTGTTCTACGGCCATGATCAACCCGAGATCGTGGTTATAGGATGGGGCTCCACATACGGGTTGATACGGGAAGCCGTCGATGTCGCATCAAAGAAAAAAAAGATCGCCATGCTCCATTTTAGCGAGATATACCCCTTCCCCTCCCTCGATCCATTTGATTACCTGAGCGTACTGAAGGGGGCCAGGATGACGATCTGCGTCGAGCAGAATGCCACCGGTCAATTCGCGCGGCTCATGAAGACCGAGACGGGTTTTGAGTGCTGCGCGCTGATAAACAGGTATGACGGGAGGCCGTTCATGCTGGAAGAATTTATTGGAGAATTGTATGCCCGTATTGGATGATTATACAGGACAGGCTTCCACCTGGTGCCCCGGATGTGGCAACTTCGCCATTCTGAAGGCCTTCAAAGAGGCGCTGGTGGAGCTTGGCGTTGAGCCCCATCAGATTGCGATCGTCTCCGGCATCGGGCAGGCGGGCAAATTCCCGCACTACACACGCTGCAACACGTTCAACGGGCTTCACGGAAGAAGCCTTCCCGTTGCAACGGGCATCAAGCTCGCAAACCACGAGATGCTTGTCATGGCAATAGGCGGTGACGGCGATGGCTACGGAGAAGGGGGGAACCACCTGATCCATGCGATGAGGAGAAACATCGGCGCCAAGGTCTTTGTCCACGACAACCAGATATACGGCCTCACGAAAGGGCAGGCATCGCCTACGAGCATGGAGGGAATGGTCACGAAAAACCAGCCCTTTGGGGTCCTTTCAGAGCAGTTCAACCCCATGGCAGCGGCCGTTGCCCTTGACTGCAGCTTTGTAGCACGAGGGTACGCAGGAGACCCGGAACATCTCAAGGGACTTATAATATCAGCGATCAGCCATAAAGGGTTCTCTCTCGTCGATATCCTGCAGCCCTGCGTCTCCTTCAATAAGGTAAACACGTATGAATGGTACAGGCAGCGCGTCTACCGCCTGGGGCCTGATCATGATCCGGAGGACAGGGCGGGCGCCTTTGTGAAGGCCCTTGAGTGGGAGGAAAGGATACCGATCGGCATCATCTACCGGAACAACCGCCGCACATTTGAAGAAAGGGTTACCGTTATTCATGATAAGCCCCTTGTAAAACAGATTATTCCTTTCAGGGATCTGAAGGAAAAGATGAAGGAGACCCTGAGAGAACACTATTGAATCCAAAGACAAGGAGGATGGGAGATGAAGAACATTAAGGCTATCCAGAAGATCTGCTATGGCGTGTATATCATCAGTTCGAGGAAAGGGGAAAAGTTCAACGGGCAGATCGCAAACACCGTTTTCCAGATTACCTCCGATCCTCCGACCGTAGCGATCAGCATCAACAAGCAGAACCTGACCCATGAGTATATCAGGGAGAGCAAGGTCTTCACCGTTTCCATGCTGTCGAAAGAGGCGCCCATGACGCTGATCGGCCTATTCGGCTACAAGTCGGGGAGGGATGTGGACAAGTTCAGCGGAGCTCAATTCAAAACAGGCGCAACAAAAGCCCCTATCGTCCTCGACAGCGTCATCGGCTATCTCGAGTGCGAGGTCTTGAGCGAAACAGACGTGGGGACCCATACGATCTTCATCGGCAAGATAGTTGACTGCGACGTGTTGAGCAGCGCCGAGCCAATGACATATGCCTATTATCACGAGGTAAAAGGAGGCAAATCTCCGAAGACCGCTCCGACGTATATCAAAGAAGAAGAGCCAAAGACGGCGGCCGCGCCATCAGGCAAATATACGTGCAAGGTATGCGGATATGTCTACGATCCTGCGGCGGGAGATCCCGATTCAGGGATAAAGCCGGGCACGCCTTTTGAGGAATTGCCCGACAGCTGGGTCTGCCCGATCTGCAATGCGCCAAAGAGCGAGTTTGAGAAGGAATGATAGATCAGTAAATAGTATATAGTATATCGTATATAGTGAACTTCAAAAGAGCCCGGACCATCCATAGGGTTGCGAATTGTATGTCGTAAGGAGATGAACTTGAAGTTACGATATACTATATACGACATACGATATACTCGCTGACTGCTGATAGCTTTTAGTACATTATATGAGAGGTTAATATGGAAACATTAAGAGAGACCAACTTTACAGAGATCGGCACTCCCAGGCGAGGGAAGGTAAGGGATGTTTACGATCTTGGCGAAAGCCTGCTGATAGTGGCCAGCGACCGGCTTTCAGCCTTTGATGTCGTTTTGCCGACGGGGATCCCGGACAAGGGAAAGGTGCTCACCAGGCTTTCCGTCTTCTGGTTCAACGAGGTTGGGGATATCGTTGAGAACCACATCATTGAAACGGATGTCGAAAGATACCCCGAGCCGTTGAAGAAATATAAGGACCAGCTAAGAGACAGGAGCATGATCGTCAGAAAGGCGAAGGTGATACCTATCGAATGTGTTGTGAGGGGCTATCTTGCAGGTTCAGGGTGGAAGGAATATCAAGAGTCGAGAACGATCTGCGGCATCAGGCTTCCCGAGGACCTCCTGGAATCGTCGAAGCTCCAAAGGCCGATCTTTACGCCGACAACAAAGGCCGATGAAGGCCACGACATGAACATAACCTTTGGGCAGATGTCGGAGATGGTCGGGGAAAGGCTTGCGGAAAGGCTCCTCAGCCTGAGCATCAGCATCTACGAGAAGGCCTGCACGGTAGCTGAGAAGCGGGGGATCATCATTGCCGATACGAAGTTCGAGTTTGGCCTGATCGACGGCGAGATCATCATTGTAGACGAGGCCCTCACCCCTGATTCGTCGCGCTTCTGGTCTAAGAAGTCATACAGGGCAGGGGAACCGCAGGACAGCTATGACAAGCAGATCGTGAGGGACTACCTGAACACGCTTGACTGGGGAAAGACCTATCCCGGGCCTGAGCTGCCCGCAGAGATCGTGCGGAAGACGAGGTCGCGCTATATAGAGATATACGAGATACTTACGGGGCAGAAGTTCTAATATAAATCGTTGAGTAGTGGCTCATAGCTGATAGTTCATGGCAAATCCTAAATCCGAATATCTAAATCCTAAACAAATTCGAATGTTCTAATGTTCAAAATTCATAACACAGTCAGCATGTATTTGTTTTGAACATTGGATATTTGAATTTTGATATTGTTTAGAGGTTGGTGCTTAGGATTTCGTATTTGCCTATGCCATGAGCTATGAGCCATGAACTAAAAATCTGGTCACGTAAAGGCAGCATGCCTTTACGTGACCAGATCGCTATCTCACAAGATCCGACAGGATCATAACCGTCGCATAGGGGAAAAGCATAAGAATGATTATGGAGATGATATACGAGGGTATGTAATAAAAACTTCCCCTGAAGACAGTTGCAAGGGGTATGTCTTTTGCCATACCGGCTACGACATAGCAGCATATTCCGATCGGGGGCATAATAGAGCCCATGGTGGTTACAATGCAGATAACCTGTCCGAACCATATTGGGTCGTAACCCATCTGCATCGCGATCGGATAGAATATGGGGAGGGATATGAGAAGAAAGGCCAGGGCGTCCATGACGCATCCGCCGATGATATAGCACAAAATAATGATCCAGAAAAGCACCCAGTTCGGAAGCTTGAGGACGCTGATCATGTTTGCCACCTCGAAAGGGAGCCTCGTGATGGCGAGAAAGCGGCTGAAGATAACGGCGCCGGCTACGATCATGAACACAAGGCAGGAGATGCGGAGCGTATCGTTGATCGATTTCAGGAAGCTTTCCCAGGTAAGCTTTTTCCTTATCAGGCAGAGTATGAGCCCGATGGCGCAGCTTGCGGCCGCGGCCTCTGTGGCGGTGACGACGCCTGTAAAAAGCGCGTACATAATGATCCCGAAGAGTATAAAGATGTCGATGAGATCAGGGAGCGCCTTGAATCTTTCTTTCCACGTGCTCCTGGGACCCTTTGGCCCCCAGTCGGGATTTCGCCAGCAGATATAGAAGACCGTGGCGGCGATGAGGACCGTAAGGACGACGCTCGGTATGACGTTGCCGAAAAATAGCTTTCCGATCGACTGGCCGGTGTAAAGCCCGTAGACAACGAGGACGATGCTTGGAGGGATGAGAACGCCGAGAGTTGCCCCGGCTGCAACAGAGCCGGCATTCAACTGCGGGTGGTAGTTATACTTTCTCATCTCCGGTATGGCGACATTGCTCATCGTGGCCGCCGTAGCCGTGTTGGAGCCGCTGATCGCTGAAAATATCGCGCATGCCATGATCGTGGTGATCGCAAGGCCGCCTTTATAGTGGCCAAACCATTTATAGGTAGCGCTGTAAAGGCTGTTGTTGTAGCCGCCGTAATGGGCGAACTCTCCCACGAGGATAAACATTGGGATAACAGTAAGGCCGTAGCTGGAAAAGATGTTCCAGAGGTCGGGGCCGATCATGCCCAGGGCCGCCTTGAAATCTGTTACATAAGCGACGCCCAGGAAACCTACCAGCGCCATGGTAAAGGCCGCCGGTATCTTGAATAGGAACAGGATGGCGAACATTACGATAATACCGACTACGCCCAGGATAGGTCCTTCCATAGATCAGTTCTCCTCTTTACCAAGCAGTGAATTCAGAAAATCGACGAGTAATGTTAAGGTCAGGACGGCAAATCCTGCCGATACGCTGTACACAAACGGGTAGTATATGATCTTCAAGGTTTCTGACAGCTCACCGGTTTGCTGTACCTTCATGGCATACGCAAATATCTGCCACGTGATAAGCCCAAAGAATATCATGGTAGCGAAATAGTTTACCGCATCGAGCACCCTGTGAAGCTTTTTGGGAAATTTCTCTGTAAGGATGTCAACGACGATATTGTTCTTCATCTTCTGGGTGTATCCGAGCGCAAAGGCAATAACAATGGCCCCGATGAATGATACTATCTCGTAAGCGCCGCCGAAAGGGGCCTGGAAGATGCGCAGCACCACATTGCCCGTGGCAAGCGTCATCAGGCACAACACCGAAATTCCACCAAGTATTATCATGATCTTATTGAGGAAATTATTGAGCCTTACAAGGTACTTCATTGTTCCTCCGGCGTAAATTGTATACAATCATAGCGCATATGAAAAAAGGTGCCTTCAGGAGGCACCTTTTTTCATGAGAGGCGTTATTTGTAGATCTTTTCGTATTTTGCCTTGAATGCGTAAACGTCTTTAATGATCTGTTCTCCGGGCAGGCCCATTCCGTTAACCTTTTTAATGTAGGCATCGATCATCGGTTTTGTAACTTTTGAGATCTCTGCAACATCGGCGGCGGAAAGCTGGATAAGCTGATGATTGTATTTTTCTTTTGACCATTTGAGTGATTCTTTTACGTGGTCATCGACATACTTGCCCGTCCATTCTGACTGCTCGCGGTTCAGATCATTGAAGATCTTTTTTACATCGGCTGGCAGGGCATTCCATTTATCCTTGTTCATTATAACGGAGAAGGTGACGACAAAGAGGTTTGCCTCGGTTGCGTAAGGAAGATAGGCGGCAAAGTTAAAATCCTTGAGGATCTCCATGGATGACACGTTGCCTTTCACGATCCCTTTCTGGATCGCCTCAGGTGCTTCGGACTGGGGCATGCCGATCGGCGTGGCGCCGAGGCGTTTCAACACTTCGGCCCCGGTTCCCGATGCCCGCAATTCCATGCCCTTCAGATCTTTGAGGGATTTAACAGGTGTTTTTGTCATGAGGTCTGCAGGCGGACAGGTAAAGAGCGCTAAAAGTTTTACCTTTTCGAACTCTTTCGGATTGTATTTCTCTATAAGGTCGTAGAGCGCCATGCTCGCGGCCCTCGCGCTATTGAATCCTATCGGAAGGTCGATGGCCTCTGATACGGGAAAGCGGCCGGGCTGATAGCTCATGGCAAAGTTGCCGATATCCGCAGTTCCTGCGATCACGCCGTCAAAGATATTCTTTGCAGGCAGGAGAGTGCCGCCGGGGAATGTCTGGACCTTGACCTTGCCGGCAGTTCTTTTTTCAACCTCTTTTGCCCATCTCTCCATCTGAACGCACGGGAAAGTAGGGGCAGGCGGAAAGTTTGCATATTTCAATACGATCGTGGCCTGGGCCCCTGCATTCTGCGGCGCGATGGCATACAGGGTCAATAAGAATGCTGCAAAAATTAGTAATGCTGTGATCTTTTTACTCATAAGTACACCCCCTGATAAATTTTTATTACTTCATTCCCCAATAGCGGGCGCTGCCCCTTTTTGTAAAGATGCTCACGAAGATGATAAATGATATTTTAAAATTGTATACAATTTAATCCTGTAACACTTTTTACTGTATGGATGTGCTTTTGTCAAGTAGTTTTTGAAGACATGGTCTCCGCGACCCGGTATGCTTCTATAAGGCTTGCCGGATCGGCGACCCCCTTCCCGGCGATGTCGAATCCCGTGCCGTGGCCCGGGGACGTGCGTATAAACGGAAGCCCGAGCGTAATATTGACGGTCTTTGAAAAATCAATCGTCTTGACAGGGATCAGGCCCTGGTCGTGGTACATGGCGATGTAGGCATCGCAGTCCCTTTTGTGGAAAAGGGTATCTGCAGGGAAGGGCCCTTCTGCGTGAATGCCCGCTGCCCTTGCAAGGCCGATCGCCTCGTCGATCACCCCTTCCTCTTTCCCTATAACCCCCTGTTCGCCGGCATGGGGATTGAGCCCGCAGACCTTGATGTATGGTTTTTGGATCCCGAAATATCTTTGCAGAGAGCCGTACGTGATCATTATGGTTCTAAAGATGCTGCCTGCAGTGATCGACGCGGCAACATCTTTCAGGGGGATATGGATGGTAGCGAGGGATACCTTCATCGCCCTGTTCGCCATCATCATCACATACTCTGTAACCCCTCCATAATGGGCAAGGAGCTCTGTATGGCCGGTAAACTTTATCCCGGCCGAGTGGACCGCTTTCTTGTTGATAGGGCAGGTTACGATCGCCGAGGCTTCCCCGGCAAAGATAAGCTTCAGCCCTTCTATGATATACCTGAAAGACGCCTCGCCAAATGCCGGCCCTGTCGTGCCGAAGCCGGCAGCCTTGATGATCCCGAGGTCGATGAATTCAGCGTCGCCGGGCGATCCGTCTCCGAATGGCTTAAAAACGCATCCGCCCCGGCCAAAGAGGGAATTCTGTGTCTGGCGCATCACATCGAGGTCGCCGACAATAACGGGTATGCTCTGCCTGCAGATGCGGGGCAATGCCTTGATGATGATCTCCCCGCCTATGCCTGCGGGGTCGCCCATGGTCACAACGATTCGTTTCATGCCAATTACCGGGGCGTGCGTCGCCCCCTCCAGCAGCAAAGCTGCCGGAGCCTCCCCTTCTCGCTCGTGAACTAGCTATAAAATACTATAGGTCCAATAGGCCATATAAGACTTATATTCTTTTCTGCGGCAAGCATACATCTGATCAGTATATCGTATGTCGTATATAGTATATCGTAACTTCAAGTTCATCTCCTTACGACATGCAATTTGTACCTTACGGATGGTCCGGGCTCTTTTGCAGTTCACTATATACTATATACGATATACGATTTTCCATGAGCTGATTTATCTCAGATCTTGACCTCGATGTATGATGACTTCCTCAGCTTGTTAATGTACTCTTTGTATCTCTTCTCCGATTCGTCGAAGACGACCTTTCCCCGGATTGCGTCTTTTGCGGCATCAAAGGGCAGCGTGCCTGATTTTTTTACATCTACAAGCTTGAGGATGTTAAAGCCATAGGGCGTTTGGATCACCTGCGTGTATGACCCCGGCGTGACCTGCGAGAGCGACTGCTTCAACTGGGGCATGAGGTCTTCTTTTTTGACATATCCGATGTCGGCGCCGGTTTTTGCCGATGGGTCATCGGACCATTCTGCTGCAACGTCCTCGAAAGGCTTTCCTTCGCTCAGGAGCTTGTATGCGGCCATTGCCCTCTGCGCGCCGTCTTGCCTCTGCCCCGATACAAATATCTGCTTCAGCCTGTACTCTTCCTCCTTGAATTCATTGAGGTGCTTATCGTAATATTCTTTTAGGTCATCGTCTGTGATCTTGACCTCCGGAGAGATGACCCGCGCAAGGACCCTGCTGCGAAGGATGTTCATTTTGATCCCGTCCCGGAAGTCCTTGTAGGTAATATTTTCTTTTTTTAATTGTTCTCTCAGCTCTGTTTCCGTAATGAGGTTCTGCTTCTTGACGTTCTCAACGATGCCCTCGACCTCCCTGTCGGAGATATCGATCTTTAATTTTTTAGCCTGCTGCTTTATGAGCATATCGTTGATGAAGATGTCGATCTTTTCCTTAAGCTCCAGGTTCCTTAGGTATTCGTTGACCGATGTATATTTGCCCTGTTTTTCAACGTGAACGTAGCGTTCGACATCTTTCAATGTGATAATGTCGTCGTTGACAATGGCGATTATCCTGTCAACTACTTCGCCCTGGATGCCCGCCGGCAGCATGAGCGACAGGATTACAAGGAATATTCCGTACAGCTTGCTCATTTTTTTGCGGGCGGCGGTTCCTGCTTCTCCGGCGTTGTTGGTTTTTCAGCTTTTTCCTGTTTTCCAGGCACCGCGGGTTTTTCCTCTTTCAGGAGTTCTTCGTTAATGGTGATCTTGGCAGCCTTTTTAAGGTCTTCTATATATTTTTCAAGAAGCTCCTTTTGCTTATCCTGAATCAGCTGCTGCCTGATAAAATCCTTTACCTCGTCGAAGGATACATACGCAGGGGGCTTTGCCCCTTCAAGCCTGATGATGTGGTATCCGAACTGGCTCTTGACCGGCCCGGCTACCTGCCCTACTTTTGTCAATTTGAAGGCCGCCGCTTCGT
Organism: Syntrophorhabdaceae bacterium; assembly: GCA_017992765.1. GTDB lineage: Bacteria > Desulfobacterota > Syntrophorhabdia > Syntrophorhabdales > Syntrophorhabdaceae > UBA5609. Next base: position 25,930 of record JAGOOA010000012.1, on the reverse strand, counting down.
ATTCGGGCAATAGCGTCCCCTTGGGGTGGAAGCCGATCTCTCCGCCGCTGGCTTTGGCGTTCGGATCAATAGAGTATTTCTTCGAAAGCTCAATAAAGTCTTCGCCTTTTTGGAGTTTTTCCATGATCTGCTTCGCTTCTTCCTCGGTCTTTAGAAGGATATGGCGCGTATTTATCTCTTTTTCTTTTTTGAATTTTTCCTTATTTGTGTCGTAGTACTTTTTCATATCATTGTCGGTGAGCTGTGAGTCGGCGGCGATCTTTTTCTTCAGGAGGGACTCGATGAGGAGCTGTTCCTTTATGTCGGCGAGCCGGTTCTGAAATTCTGCTTCACCTTCGATCTTGCCCTTGGCTGCCTCCCTGAGAAGCAGCTTCTTCATGATGAGCCTGTCGAGGTATGTTTTTTTACCGCTCTGTGTCGCCACAAGCATCTTCATGTTCATCGGTATCTTGTCGAGCTCCTTGTTGAATTCCTCCAGCGTGATCGTGTCGCTGTCTATGTTTACCAAAACCTTGCCGTTGTCTTTTTTTGCGCATGAGAAGACGAACAGGAAGGCAATCAAACAAATTAAGACCTTTTTCATGTATTCACCTCATTATTTGTTCTTTCTGTTTCTCTTATATCATAGTGAAATGATTTCCATCAATACATTTCTCGTGTATTTTACCAGTTCTTCCGCAATTTTATCGCCCGGGAGGATGATCTTTCCGTCAGGCAGGAGCTTTATCCTGTTGCCGCCCCGGGAAACCATGCTGAGCATCTTTTTCATGTCCACGGGCGTGCGGTCTGTTACGTGGACGACAAGCCGCCTGGAAGAATGTTCGACCTTCCTTATCTTTGCCCGGGTCAGAAAACATTTCAGCGAGATGATGTCCAGGAGGTGAAGGAGCGGCTGCGGGATCGCTCCGTAACGGTCTGTGAGCTCCGCCTTTATGGAAGCCAGCTCCTCATCGTCCCTGATCTTTGAGAGACGCTTATACATAAGAAGCTTTTGCGCGGAGTCGTCAATGTATGCATCCGGTATATAGGCGTCCACGGGTATATTGACCTCCGCGGCGACCTCTTCCTCCTTTTCTTCCGGCTTTTCTTTGAGCCCCTTTACTGCTTCGGCAAGCATTTCGCAGTACAGCTCGAACCCGATAAGGTTGATGTTGCCCGACTGCTCCTTGCCGAGGAGGTTGCCGGCGCCCCTTATCTCAAGGTCATAGCTGGCGATATGAAACCCGGACCCGAGATCGGTCATCTCCTCTATGATCTTCAGCCGGAGGGCGGCATCCCGCGTAAGGGCTTCGTCCTTCGGGACGAGAAGGTAGGCGAAGGCCTGCTTTGTGCTCCTGCCGACGCGCCCCCGCAGCTGGTAAAGGTCGGCGAGGCCCATCCTGTGGGCGTTGTTGATGAATATGGTGTTCACGTTCGAGATGTCAAGGCCCGATTCGATGATATTTGTAGAGAGCAGAATGTCATATTTGGCGCCGATGAAGTCCACCATGATCTTTTCAAGCTTTTTCTCATCCATCTTGCCATGTGCGACGGCTATCCTGACATCCGGCAGAAGCCCCTTCAGGTGTTCGTACACGACGCCGATGTTATGAATGTAGTTGTGAACGAAAAATACCTGGCCGCCCCTCTGCAATTCGTCGGATATCGCCTTTTTTATCAGCCCGTCGTTGAATTTGATCACAAATGTTTTGACGGCGAGCCTGTCAAGAGGGGGCGTGTTGATGATGCTCAGATCCTTGATGCCCGTTGATGCCATGTAGAGGGTCCTCGGTATGGGCGTGGCGCTCAGCGTAAGGACGTCTATGTTCTTTCGCATGGCCTTCAGCTTCTCTTTATGCTTAACGCCGAAGCGCTGTTCTTCGTCGATGATGAGGAGCCCGAGGTCCCTGAACTGGACATCTTTCTGAAGCAACCTGTGGGTGCCGATGACAATATCGACCGCGCCGCGCCTGATCCTTTCCGAGACCTCTTTCTGCTCTTCCTTTGATCTGAACCTGCTCATCATGTCTACGTTTACGGGATAGTCGCCGATGCGTTCGGTGAATGTCTTGAAATGCTGCTGCGCGAGGATGGTGGTGGGCACAAGGACGGCCACCTGCTTGTTGTCCAGCGCTGCCTTGAAGGAAGCCCTGAGCGCGACCTCGGTTTTCCCAAAGCCTACGTCGCCGCATACGAGCCTGTCCATGGGCTTTGTGCCTTGCAGGTCTTTCATTACATCTTCTATCGCCTGCATCTGTCCCTCCGTCTCTTCGTATTCGAACCGCGACTCCATCTCTCTGAAGAGCTCATCTTCCGGAGGGTAGCCGTGGCCTTCTGCAAGCTCCCTCTCTGCGTACAGCGCGATGAGCTCCCCCGCAATATCTTCAACCTGTTTTCTTACCCGTTTTTTTGTATTTTTCCATAACTGGGAGCCAAGCCTGTCGATCTTGGGCTTATGCTTTTCGCTGCCTATGAATTTCTGAACGAGGTGGAGGTCGCTGACCGGCACATAGAGCTTATCGCCCTCCTGGTATTCTATGAGAAGGAAATCCTTGGTGTGCCCGTCGACCTTTAACGCCGTGATCCCTTTATACACTCCGATCCCATGCTCTATATGGACTACCCATTCCCCGATCTTCAGGTCTTTAAAAGAATTGAGGAACTCGTCAAGGCCGTCCCATTGTTTTTTGACAACCCTTTTTTTAGGGCCCATGACGTCTTCTTCGGTAAGGACGATAACATCATCTGTCCTGAACCCTCTCCTCAACGGGCCCGTGACGATGCCCCACTCCCTCTCCTTTTTGGAAATGGACATCCCGGCGAGGACCGGCAGCGCTATATCGTAGTTTCTAAAGATCTCCTGAAGCCTCTCGGCCTGTCGCTGCGTATTGACAAAAAGATAGATGTGGCTGAAGCCGCTCCATTCGTTTCGCAGCCTTTCCGTGAGTATCTTGAAGATCTCGGTCTTCCTGTTCTGAAAGATGATCTTCAGGTCTTCGTTGGAGGCAGCCTTTATAACGACGCCCTTCTCTTCCCCTTCGACGCCGGAGATATCGATATTTAACATGGAGCAGCACTTTTTCCGAAGCTCTTCAGGAAAGGCGGGGTCGCTGCCGTCGTCAAGCTCGCGAATCAGCGAGCGGGGCCCCTGGTGAACGAGGACCATGTTGTGCTCGAAATAGTCATGAAGCATTGAGGCGCCGTCAACGCTGTGCTTTACGGGCGTCAACGCGCACCCTTCGATCTCTTTCAGGGATCTCTGCGTGGCAGGGTCGAAGAAACGGATAGAATATACCTGGTCGCCGAGGAACTCGATCCGGAGGGGCTTCTGTGACGAGGGGGGGTATATGTCGATAATGCTTCCCCTCTTCGCATACTCTCCGTTCTCCCGGACAAGCGTGGAGAGTTCGTAACCGTTGTCTTCAAGATAGCCTATGAGGTCTTCACGGAGGACAGTGTCTCCAAACCTGATCTTTTTGACGCCGCCGGTTATTGCCTGGCGGCCGGCCAGAGGATGTCCGAGGGCCCCGTAGGGGAACAGCCCGATGAACCGGTCGTCCGAGAGCAGATGATAAAGAAAGGCCGTTCTTTTTATTTCATCCTCCCGTTCGAAGACCCTGTCTGAGTAAGCGGGGAATATATGGACGTCTCTCTTCGAAAAGAACTCTATCTCTTCCCGGAGAAGGAGCGCCTCATCTTCAGCTTCGTAAAATATAAGAGTTTTTCTGTCGATGGCGGCGAGGAGAAAGGAGAGGTAAGACCCTATCTTGCCGGTAATATAGAGAAAGCCGTTATTGTCAGGATCAAACATCGCTATTGAGGGCTGAGGCGCGATACAAAAATGTGCATGGGGATGGAAATGGTCTTAGGGATCGGGAAGTATGGCCGTATTCTTTTCGTATTCCGACATGACGACCCTGGGAAAACCTTTGTATGTTTTGGCAGGCCTGTTCTTGGCCCCGTTCCGCTTTGCCCTTGTCGGCCCCACGTTGTATGCGTAGAGCGCCGAGTGGGGGCTCTCGAAATCATCTATCAGCCTGGAGAAAAAATAGACGCCTATCTTGATGTTGTTGCGAGGCTCGTCGAGGGTTTTATAGCCCGACCACTGTATCCCTGCCTGATGGGCGATATGCTTTGCCAGCGAAGGCTTGATCTGGAGCAGCCCCCTGGCGCCCATCGAAGAAACGGCGTCGTGCCTGAAATTGCTTTCCACTTTCATCATGGCAAGGATAAGCCTGTAGTCGACTTCGTGCAGGATCGACTGTTCGTAGACTATGGATGCGATGGTCCGCAGCTGCCCCCTGTCCAATTTCATGTTTTCGGTCTTTAAATACTGGCTTATCTTGTGGATGAAGATCTCTTTCCTGAGGGTGCCGCTGCTGCTGAGGAGGGAATAGGCAGAGGTGAAGCAGAGGATCACCATTATGGAGATGAACAGAAGCGTTATCCTTTGTCTGAGCGGCATTACATATGTATTACATCATTCCAGACAAAAAGTCAACCCGTGCGCCTATCTGATAAAGCGATAACCTTTGATGATGAAGAATATCCCGAAGCATATGAGAAATATGCTGCAGAAGAAGAGGATAGATTTTACGACCTTTATGCTCATGTATCTGCCGCCGAATTGTATCCCGTAGGAGACGAAGCTGTACCAGGCGAGGTCTGACAGTATATGCCCTGCAAAGAAGGCGATAACGCCCCGCACGCCGAGCCCCTTTGCGAACATTACATACCCCATGCCGATCGTTATCCACCAGATGAACCAGTAGGGGTTTGAAAGGCTGACGAGGATGCCCGCTGCGACGGGGTGCATGCCGCGCCCTTCGGGCCTTGCTGCGCCGTTGAGGCTGTAATGTTTGAGATCTTTAATGGTCATGGACCCCATGTAGATAAGGATGATGCCGCCAAAAAAGGCTATAACGGAAAAAACGATGCTGCTGTTCAGCAGGTTGCCGAGGCCGAAGACGATGACGCAGAGGAGGGCGAATTCGAGGATGCCGTGGCCGAGGACTACCAACGGACCGGTAATGCCGCCCTTTCGCGCTGATTCGCTGATCGTTACGGTGAGCAGCGGCCCAGGCGCCATGGCGCCCGTGAGGCCAAGCACGAAACCGACAGAAAAAAGACTGAGCAGATCCATAAGAAGCAGTGAATAGTCTATAGCATAAAGGCGCGATAGTCGACAGGGAATAGCCGTCAGCTGTCAGCACGTAGCAGATAAAAATGCAGGCTAAGGTTGAGGTTAAGGTTAAGTAAACTGCCGGTTCTCCTCAACCTTAACCTCAACCTGATTCTTTCTGTCATGAGCCATGAGTTGCTTCTCTCTCGAAATACGAAATACGGCTTAATAATTCTGTTCACAACAGGGGTCATTTTTGTTAATATGAACAAATGGAATATGTCGTTGATCTTAATTGCGATATGGGAGAATCCTTCGGGGATTATACGCTCGGAAAGGATAACGAGGTTATAAAATACATAACGTCGTCAAATATCGCATGCGGCTTCCACGCCTCGGACCCGAATGTGATGGAGAGGACGGTCAGGCTGTGCCGGGAGCATCATGTGATGGCCGGCGCCCACCCGGGTTACCCCGACCTGATGGGCTTTGGAAGGAGGTTCATGGACGCAGCCGAGGAAGACCTGGTGAACTATGTCATATACCAGTCCGGGGCGCTCGGCGGTTTTCTGGCCCTTCACGGCATGCCCCTTCAGCATATAAAGATGCACGGGGCCCTCTACAATTCTTTGGTCAACAACGACAAGGCATACCTCATGATCGTTGAGGCAGCGGCAAAGGCCTTTGGCGATGTAATATTTTTAACCCTCGGCACGATAAAGACGGCGGAGCTGAAAAGGGCATGCAGGCAGAAAGGGATCAGGGTAGCCCTCGAGGGATTCCCCGACAGGATGTATACCGATGAAGGAGAGCTCCTTCCCAGGAAATACAAGGAGGCCGTCCTGAAAGACCCTGAGCTTATCGCCAGGAGGGCGGTAAGGATGGTGAAAGAAAAGGGGGTTGAAAGCATCAATGGCCGCTGGATCGCGATGGAGCTCGACACCATGTGCATCCACGGAGATAACATGGAAAGTATAGAGGCGGCGCAGAAGATCCGCGAATATTCGATCGCCGAAGGCATAACCGTCAAACCACTCTGCGAGTTTGTGTAAATAATGAACTGGGCGCGATATGGAGAGGAAGGCATCCGGATCGTCTTTGGCAATGCCGTCAGCGCCGATGTCCACGAGAAGGTAAGGCGGTATTATTTTTTCCTCAAGTCTCTTCGCCTTCAGGAGATCATTGACATCATCCCGTCCTTTACAACCTGCATCATTTACTTCAACGATCAGCTGACAGATTTCGACACCCTCACTGCACATTTGCAGGAGAAGGAGCGAGAACTGCCGGAAACGGACGTCCCCGCCCCTACGGCGCATACCATTCCGGTGATGTACGGCGGCCAGTACGGGCCTGATATGGATTTTGTTTGCTCTTATGCCGGCCTTACGCCGGATGAGATCATCGAGATCCATGCCGGTGCTGTCTATACGGTGTTCGCTGTCGGTTTTATGCCTGGTTTTCCTTATATGGGGACGCTGGACAGGCGGCTCTTTGTGCCGCGGCTGGAGACCCCTCGCCTGAAGGTGAACGAAGGGTCTGTGGGGATCGCCCAGTTCCAGACAGGGATATACTCCTTTGAATCTCCCGGAGGATGGCGGATAATAGGCAAAACAGACAGGAGGCTTTTCGATCACAGGCAGGAGCCGTTCAGCCTTATGAAGATCGGCGACCAGGTGAGGTTCGTCCCGGTATGATAGAGGTTGTCAACCCGGCATGGCTTTCAATGGTGGTGGACAGCGGGCGGTACGGTTGTGCGGATATCGGCGTGCCCCCGTCGCCGGCGCTCGACAGGTACGCATATACGGCGCTGTGCCGTCTTCTGGGATACGCCGCCGGCATACCCGCCATTGAGGTGATGGGCCACGATTTTTCTTTGAAGGCCAACATAGATATTTCATGCGCGATCACCGGGGCATGGGTTACGGCATTTGTTGAAGGCGTGCCTGTAGCTCCCTGGAGGGTGTTCAGGGTGAAGGCCGGCAGCACCATCAGGGTAAAAGAGGTGACCGAGGGGCTTCGCTATTATATTGGCTTTTCCGGTATTATCGATGCGGCCAAGGTGGCAGGGAGCTGTACTACAAACCTTGAGTGCCGCTTCGGCGGTTACTTTGGAAGGCCCTTCCTGAAGGGTGACAGGATAGCGCTGAAGGATGTTCGCGATGCAGGCGAACGGGCCATTGCCGGATCGCTGATCCCGTCGATGAAAGCGCCCCATATTCTGAGGATAATCGACGGTGAGGAAGAGAGATGTTTTTCCGCAGAGGCGTTGAAGAGTTTGTTTGAAAAAGGCGGGGACCCGTGGTATAAAGTTACGACAAAGACGAACAGAACGGGGATACGCCTGGAAGGCAGGCCTGTCGAATTCGAAAAGGGGATGGAGCAAAGCATTATCTCCGAAGGTATCTTGCCGGGAGTTGTTCAGGTCCCCGGCGGCGGACAGCCGATCATTGTGCTCTACGAAAGAACGATAGGCGGTTACGCGAGGATCGGCCATGTGATAAGGGCCGACCGCGACCTGCTTGCCCATCTCAAGCCTCTGGATATGGTAAGGTTCCAGAGGGTCACACGGGGGGAAGCCGAAAGGCTGTGGAACGAGAAAGCAGAACAATATTATAACATGTTACCATGATAAAGAAGATCATGCTTGTATTCATCATAGATCTTGAAAGAAAATAAACCAGGAGGGGTAATGATGAAGATCAGGAGTGCAGCAGTTTTGTCGTTGGTATTGTTCCTTTCACTGCTTATTGCTTCACCGGCGGCTTTTTCCGCAGAGAAGGAGATCAAGATAGGCGTGCTCTACCCGCTTTCAGGCGCTCTCGCAACGATAGGGAGGGACCTTCAGAGGGCTGCCGAGCTGACCGCCGACATCGTCAATAACAAGGCGCCAGGAGTGGATATCCCCATGGCTCAATGGGGCGGGATACCGAACCTGGGGGGCGCGAAGATCAAATTGATCTTTAAGGACCATAGGGGGGAACCTGACCGCGGGGCCGATCTCGCCAAGAGCCTTATACTCGACGACAAGGTCGTCGGGCTCATGGGCGCATACAACAGCGCGGTGACAAAGACCGTAAGCGCCGTTGCCGAGCGATACGGAATTCCCATGATCAACGACTCCTCCACGTCTCCCGACCTGACGGAGAGGGGCTTTAAGTGGTTCTGGAGGACAACTCCTCATGACAACTATTTCAACAGGGACCTCTTCGAGCTGCTGAAAGGCCTTACAGAAGGCAAAGTAAAGGGCGTCAAGGCCATCCCGAAGAAGGACCTCCAGAATCTCGCCTATGCCTGCGAGAATACCGAATGGGGTTCAAGCGTTGCAAAGTCGATCGAAGGTTACGCGAAAGAATACGGCTTTACGATCACCAAGGGGCTCCTTTACAACGCAAATGCGCCTGACCTCACATCCGAGGCGAAGGCGCTTGTCGCTGCCAAGCCGGCAGCAATGCTCTTTGCCGCATACCTTTCCGATTCGCTCCTCATGATCAGGACATTGAAAGGGATGAAGGCGCAGACGAAGTTTTTCTGGGGACAGGATGCCGGCTTCGAGATGGCTGATTTCGCAAAGACCCTCGGCGCAGATATAAACGGTGTCCTGACGAGGACGGTCTTTATCGACAAGATCACAAGGGTAAAAAAGGTCGCCGGCCAGGTCAATGCACTCTATAAAAAGAAATATGGCGATGATCTGACAGGCGCCACTGCAAGATCGGTTGTCGGCGTCCAGGCGTGGGCATATGTGCTGAACAAGGCAGCGAGCACAGACCCGAAGGCGATCCAGAAGGCCTGCAACGAGATCAACATCCCCGCAAATGATCTTGTTATGCCGTGGGCAGGCGTTAAGTTCGATGCCAAAGGGCAGAACGTTCTCGGCAGGGGCCTTATCGGCCAGTATCAGAAAACGGCGGACGGCAAGGTCAGCCTCGAGATCGTCTATCCTTTTGATCTTGCAACGGCCAATTTCATCTATCCTTTCCCGGGATGGAAATAGGCAGAGGATGCGAAGATGAGAGGATGAGGGGATGAGAGGATCTATTCTTAGCTTCTCATCCTCATAACCTCTTTATTTTAGACAAAGGTTAAATCTATGTTAATTGCCGATGCGCTTCTCCAGGGTATCCTTATGGGGCTTCTTTTTGCCCTCGTCTCCCTCGGCCTCACGGTGATATTCGGGGTGATGGACATCGTGAACTTTGCCCACGGGGAATTCCTTATGCTCGGGATGTACTCCGTTTATTGGGCGAACTTCTTTTTCCATATCGATCCCCTCATCGCCCTCCCGGTGTCGGCCGTTGTCGGAGTGCTCCTGGGGCTTGCATCATATTACTGGTTCATCAA
>JAGOOA010000012.1:0-16385 GCA_017992765.1 Syntrophorhabdaceae bacterium | reverse complement strand
TTATGCTCGGGATGTACTCCGTTTATTGGGCGAACTTCTTTTTCCATATCGATCCCCTCATCGCCCTCCCGGTGTCGGCCGTTGTCGGAGTGCTCCTGGGGCTTGCATCATATTACTGGTTCATCAAATATCTCCTCAGGGGGCCGGCGATCGCCCAGCTCTTCGGCACCTTCGGGCTTATGCTTTTCCTGCAGTATTTTGCCATGTTCCTCTTCAGCGCCGATTACCGGATGATCGATAAGGGGCTTCTCGTCGGGAAGAGCCTCTCCGTGGGGCCCTTCATCTTCGACTGGACAAAGCTCGCCGCGGGGATCTTAAGCCTCATAGCCTTTGCCGTCGTGTACTATTTCCTTCATAAAACAAAGACGGGAAAGGCCCTTCAGGCGACGGCGCTGAACAAGGAGGCCGCATCGTACATGGGCATCAGGACGGACCGCATGAATGCCATCGCATGGGCGATAGGAGGAGGCACCGTGGGGATGGCAGGCGGGCTGCTTGTAAACTTCTACTATGCCTACCCGATGGTGGGGATACTCTTCGTAATGATCGCCTTTGCCTGCGTTGCCCTCGGCGGCTTCGGGAGCATCAAGGGGGTCTTTTTCGCGGGGCTGCTCGTCGGCATCCTGGAGATGATCTTCCCTGTGTTCGGACATCTCATCGGCTCTGATTTTCTCGGGCCCCACTTCAAGTTCACCGTTGTATACCTCGCGTACTTTATCATCGTGGTCGTCAGGCCCCAGGGATTGTTCGGATGGAAAAACTGAAAGACGCCCTCGACTTCAGCGATTTCTCAAAGGCAGAGCGGATCGGCCTGATCATCTTTTCCGTTTTTCTCTTCGCCTTTCCCTGGATAGGCGCCGGCTCTTTTACGACTACCGTCATGATCCAGTTCCTTCTCTTCTCCCTCTTCGGGATGGGGTGGAACACGATAGGCGGATACGGCGGGCAGGTTGAGCTCGGCAAGGCGCAATACGTAGGGATCGGCTCCTATACCGTAGCGCTCATGATGGTCTGGTGGAAGGTGCCTTTCTGGATCTCCATGCCGATCGGCATCCTCATCGCAGTCGCTTATTCGTTCATCATCGGCTATCCCCTCTTCCGGCTCAAGGGGCACTACTTCGCCATTGCGACCATCTGCACGTCCCTTGTGCTCAAGGATATCTTCGACAACTGGAACCTCGTGGGCGCCGCGAAAGGCATAGAGCTGCCCATCCATGACCACCCGGATTTTCTGTACATGCAGTTCAAATCGGACACCTATTATTACTATTTTATCATGGCGCTCTTCTATATAGCCCTCTTCTACATGAACTGGTTCAGGAAATCGAAGCTCGGATACCAGCTGCGCATGATCAAGGACGATGAGGACGCCGCGGAAAGCCTGGGGATCGATATCCGCTGGTGCAAGATCAAGGCATACTCTATAGCATCGGCCTTTGTCGCTGTCGGCGGCGGCTTTATGGCCGTGTACAACCTTTACATAGATCCTGCTTCTACCATGGAGCTGTCCCTTTCGATCAAGATAGCCCTTATGGCGATGCTGGGCGGTGCCGCCTCCCTCTGGGGGCCGATCATCGGTGCGGCATTTCTCGTCCCCCTCGACCGGTTCCTGGGAAGCTGGCTCGGCGGGCAGAAAGGGCTGACGGGGATAGATTTCATGATCTACGCGGCCCTTATCATGATCGTTTCGGCATACCAGCCCCGCGGCATATGGGGGATCATTGAACAGTTCAGGAAAAGGGGGCATTAGAGGTGTCTTTTCTGACCGTTGAAAATATCGTGAAGGATTTTGGCGGGCTCGTTGCGAACAACAACATATCCTTCGCAATTGAGGAAGGGGAGATAATCGGCCTGATCGGCCCCAACGGCGCAGGCAAGACGACGCTCTTCAACTGTATCGTCGGCTACCACAGGCCGGATTCAGGGAAGGTCACCTTCAGGGGGAAGGACATAACCGGCTTCAGGCCTTTCGAGACCAACCGTGCAGGGATCGGCAGGACATTCCAGATCATGAAGGTGACGACGGGGATGACGGTCCTTGAAAATGTTATGGTGGGCTCCTTCTGCAGGACCAATAACAGGAATGCGGCGCGGGGCGAGGCTCTCCACGTCCTCGGGGACCTTGCCCTCGATGCGGTCAAAGACTATTACATCAACGAGCTCCCTATCGCCATCCAGAGGAAGGTGGGGCTTGCCAGGGCGCTCGCCACGAAGCCCGCGCTCCTCATGCTCGATGAGGTTGCTTCAGGGCTCAACCCGACAGAGATAGAAGAGGTGGTTGAGCTTTTAAGAAGGTTGAACAGCGGGAAGAAGATCACCCTCTTTCTCATAGAGCACATCATGGAGATGGTAATGAAGGTATCCCAGCGGGTGATCGTCCTCGATTATGGGGAGAAGATCGCCGAAGGGCTGCCCGCCGATATCGTAAAGGACGAGAACGTGATCAAGGCATACCTGGGGGAAAAATATGCTCAAGGTCTCTGAGATAGAGGTCAGGTACAGCGGGATCCCGATCATCCACAGCGTATCGCTCGTTGTGAACGACGGCGAGCTCGTCACCGTCGTGGGCGCGAACGGCGCCGGGAAATCGACGCTGCTCAAGACCATCGCGGGCGCCCTCCACACGTCAAAAGGCACGATCAGCTTCGGGAACGAGGAGATACAGGGCCTGTCCACGCCGGAGATCGTCCGGATGGGCATCACGTACGTCCCTGAGGCGCGCCTCATATTTAACCCCCTGACCGTTGAGGAGAACCTGGAGATCGGCGCGTATATCGTGGATGATGCGGCGCAAAAGAAAAACAACCTCGATTATGTCTATAACCTTTTCCCGCGCCTTGCGGACAGAAGAAAGCAGCCGGGCGGCACATTGTCGGGCGGCGAGCAGCAGATGCTCGCGATCGGGAGAGGGCTCATGTCAAATCCGAAGCTTCTCATGCTCGATGAGCCTTCGCTGGGGCTTATGCCCAAGCTCGTTGATGAGATGCTCGGCGCGGTGGCCAAATTGCGGGGCGCAGGGAAGACCATACTCCTTGTAGAACAGAACGTCAGGGAATCTCTTGAGCTGGCGGACCGGGGCTATGTGCTCCAGACAGGCCGCACGATACTGGAAGGAACCGGCGAAGAGCTTCTCAATACCGAATCGATCAGGAAGGCATTTCTGGGATTATGATGAACGTCTGCGTCGGGATGTCCCCGCAAACACGCTCATTCCGCTCCAGCGGCTTCATTCGCTCGCGTTCGGCTTCGGAACTTTTGCCTGACGGCAAAAGACCAAGCTTCCTCGCCTCACGACGGTTTGCTCCGGACAACCCGACGCAGACGTTCCAATTAAGCATCAATACGCAGTATTCAAACAAAAATTTTCTGGTGTTGTTTTTAGTTTGGACACGCGGTCATTTGTTGTTCCAATTATTGGTGATTAAACATTGAGCGAGGAGAAAAAAGTGAAAAGAACGACGGTGAAGTATGGCGATCCAAAGAAGGTCAGGGCTATGATCCGGAAGGGCGGGTGGAAAAAACCCACTGCGGGGCTTGCGCCCGGCTATGCGCAGGCGAACCTCGTCGTGCTTCCGCAGAGGTATGCCTTTGACTTTTTGCTTTTTTGCCAGAGGAATCCAAAGCCGTGCCCGCTCCTTGAGGTGCTGGAGCCGGGCCGGGCTGCAACCATTTTTTTGTCTTCAGAGGCCGATATCCGCACCGATCTTCCCCTGTATAATATTTACAGAAAGGGGAAGCTCGAGGAGGCTGTTCCCGGGATAAAGAAGCTTTGGCAAGAGGATTTCATTACATTCCTTATTGGCTGCAGCTATTCTTTTGAGGAAGCGCTCATCCGTGCCGGAATTCCAGTCCGCCACATCGAGGAAGGGAAGAACGTTCCCATGTATATAACCGACATCCCCTGCAATGCCGCAGGTATCTTCAAGGGGACGCTTGTTGTCACCATGCGCCCGATGCCACCCGAAAGGGTTGTGCCTGCCGTCCGGATCACCTCACGATATACCTCGGTCCACGGCGGTCCGGTACACATCGGAAACCCTGCAGCGATCGGGGTCAGGAACATCGGGCGGCCGGATTTCGGGGAGGCCGTGACCATAAAGAAGGGTGAGGTCCCCTTGTTCTGGGCCTGTGGGGTGACGCCCCAGGTAGCGGTTATGAAAGCAAAACCGGACATCTGCATTACCCATGCCCCCGGGCATATGTTTATTTCCGACGTCCTCAACGAAGAGCTGGCAAACCGGTAAGCCGTAGAAACCGTATATAGTATATCGTATATCGAGAGAGAAGCAACTCATAGCTCATGACAGAAAGAATCAGGTTGAGGCTAAGGTTGAGGAGAACCGGCAGTTTACTTAACCTTAACCTCAACCTTAGCCTGCATTTTTATCTGCTGCGTGCTGACAGCTGACGTCTATCTATTATTCGCTGCCCCTCTGAGATAATTTTACGGGAGTTTATTAAGTTTCTCCGGACATGCTCGATAATAGTGTTGAGTATGTGTTGAGCAGCCATTTATACAGATACGGAGGCCTTATATGAAAGTCCTTGTAGTTGACGATTTTGCGACAATGAGAAAGATCATCAAGAACGTGCTGAAACAGATCAACGTGGACAGCATCCTGGAGGCGGAGAACGGCAAACACGCCCTTACCGTTTTAAAAGGCGACGCCGTTGATCTTATTATCAGCGACTGGATCATGCCGGAGATGACCGGGATAGAGTTCCTTAAGGCATGCAAGGCGGACGACGCAATAAAGAAGATACCGTTCATAATGGTCACCGCCGAAGCACAGAAGGACAACATCATGGAGGCGATCAAATCAGGCGTTGACAACTATATCGTCAAGCCCTTTACCCCTGAAAAGCTTAAAGATGCAATTGATAAGGCAAAAGCCCGCGCGGCTCAGTGATAACCCATGGAGGATGCAATGACAATGGATGTCAAATATATAAACCCTTTTATTGCGGCCGCAAAGAATGTTTTTAAGACCATGCTCGACATGGACCTGATGATGGGCAAACCGTACCTGAAAGATGTAAGAACGACCTCCGGCGACGTAACCGGCATCATGGGCCTTGTCGGGGATCGGAAGGGGACGCTCTGCATCAGCTTCCGGGACAAGGGAGCTCTTTTTGTCTTCAAGACACTGGTAGGCGACGAGTGCGACTCCGTTACGCCCGACGTGGTAGATGCCGTCGGGGAGCTGACGAACATCATATCGGGTTCGGCAAGGGGCGAGTTCGAGAAGGCGGGCATCAATCTGAAAGCGGCGATACCTATGGTCGTTGTGGGAAAGAACGTGGAAATGAACTTTATCACAAGGATCCCCATCATTTCACTGCCCTTCAACTTCTCCGTGAACAACGGCGATAACGAGGTGATGTTCCTCGATTTTTCCTTTGAATGAGAACCGATATAGAGGCAGTCGTCAGCAGTCAGCACAAAAGCCGTAAGTCGTGAAGCGTCAGGCGATAAAACCTCTGTGAAAGGTAAAAGGTAAAAGGTGAGAACCTTGCCCCTCGTTCCCCGCACCTCGTTCCTTGTTTAATACATCCAGCATCCAGAATCCAGTATTGAGTATCCAACATCTGTTTTTTCAAACGTTGAACGTAGAACGTTGAACAGATTTTTCCCCCTTACGACTTACACCTCACGCCTGACGACTTACGGGTGTTCTGCAGTCAGCCATGGCCCGCATCGCGCTCGATATTGGTAATACGAACGACGACATGCGGGAAACGATATGCGGTTTGCCGTGTGTTGCAATTGTGAATTATGGATCATATTTTTTCTCCTTGCGCCACACGTAGTTTTATTCCTGACCTCATGTATACATAATAGCTACAACGATCCGCACAAGATTTATTGTTAATTTATCGTTAAGTTTTTTTGAGATGATTCGATAAGCATTGTATGAAATTAAATACAGCAGACATTGTATGAAGGAGCTCGGTTCCGTGAACGGCGGCAATAGCGTCCAATACCCGGAGATCATTCCTTTTGACAGGTGGTCGGACAGCCTGAGGGAAATTATTTCCTCCCTCTTTGTGCTCACTAAGGAGACGGAAGACCAGTTCCTGTCCATCGGCTCGCGCCTCAATGATTTCTACAACCGGTCGGGAGAGACTTCCGGGCTGGCGTCGTCGCTTCTCGGCAGCATGACGGGAGAGGAGATCACGGAAACGACAAAAGGCCTGGAAGATATATTGGTGAGGATGAGTGCGTACCTGGGGCAGACCGATGCGGCGTTCAATGACGGCTTATCGTCGCTGAAAGATGTGCAGGCAACGATCCACGCTATCGGCGAGCCATTAGAGAGCTTTAAAAAGATCGTCAAGAAACTGAAGATACTGAGCATATCAACGAAGATCGAAAGCGCCCAGCTGAACACTGACAACGGAGGCTTTATCACCCTTGCCGATGATGTGGAGAAGCTTTCGCTGCTTATACACGGGAAATGCAAGAACATAATCGATAGTTCCGCCACGCTTAACAGCATCATAGGGCAGACGTCGGCGCGTATGCGTTCTATGGATGCGAAGCAGCATGACCAGGTAGGAAATATTTTCCAGGGTATCCGCTCCAGCCTTTCAACGCTTACCGCAAAGCACGAACGTTCCGCGAAGGCGGCGGAAGAGATATCGGAGAGGCTCGCGGCGATCTCTCGCAATATCGGGCAGGTTGTCATGGGCATGCAGTTTCACGACATCACGCGCCAGCAGCTTGAGCATGTGGCGGCCGCGCTGGAGAGCCTTGCGAATCGCCTCGGTACCGGGTGCGCCGGCCAGGATGGCCTGGCGCCGCAGGAGGACGAGGCAATAAGGAGCATGATCATCGAGGCGGGAGACCTCTCGGAGCTGCAGTCCGTCCAGGTGAACGATGCGCAGGTTAAATTCATAAGCGCCGTAAAGAACATCCGGGAGAGCCTCGCCGGCATAGCGGTAAGCGTTGTCGAGATGGCCGAGCAGACGAAAGAGGTCACGGGGGCTGCCGACCTCATGACCTCATCTTTTTTTACCAATGTAGAGTCAGGCATATCCCGGGTGATTTTGTCTTTGCAGGATAACGCAAGGGCGAGCCAGGAGTTGAGCGGCGCCGTTGACAGCCTCCTCTCGACCGTCAGTACAATGTCAAAGTTCGTCGATGACATTGAAGAGATAGGCGGAGAGATCGAGCTGATCGCCGTCAATGCCCGTATCAAGGCGGCGCATACAGGCGATGAGGGCGCCCCGCTGGGGGTCATTGCCGAGGCCATCCAGAGGCTGTCTATTGAGGCGAGCGCCCAGAAGACGGCAATATCGGACATGCTGAGGGGAATTATAGCAAAGACCGGCGAGCTGCATGGCGGCATAAGCGCCGACGTCAGCGGACGGCTGCGCGAAGTGGACGAAATGGCTGAGAGCCTGAAGGGGCTGCTGGTCACGCTGCGCCAAGTCCACGAAAGGATCATCGAGCTCCTTCGCTCAATCGACCAGACCTGCCAGACGTTTGCCCTTGACATACAGGACAGCATATCGGGGATTACCGTACACATGCAGTTTGAGAAAACTATAAACGCGGTCACGGCTATCCTGAAGGGCATAACCAACGAGTCGCGCCGGAGCGTTCCCGTCGATGACATTCATACAAGGAAGGATGCCCTTGAGAGCCTGAAGCGGCACTATACCATGCAGAGCGAGCACGACATCCACGAGTCCTACGAGGGATCCAAGGTCATTGACCTGCAAAAGGCGAGGGGCACGAAGGCGGAAAATGAAAGTTTTGCAGAGGGGACATTCGGCACAGATATTGCAAATAACGATTATGGTGATAACGTGGAACTGTTTTAGATAGACCAAATATGCACAGCAAGGGGGGCATGGGGGCATGCGATGAACGGAAAGGAGGAATGATGGATTACACGGTACAGGATGGAGCAGAAGCAACCAATATCACATTCCGTGGCGACCTTACCATCCAATCCGCCGGCCAGGTCCGGAGGGTCCTCCGCGAAGCGCTCGACTCATGCCAGGCAATAAAGATAAACCTCAAAGATATAGAAAGCATTGACCTTTCCTGTATCCAGATCTTCTGCGCAGCGCATAAGACAGCCTTTAAGGCAGATAAGCGGCTGGCCCTCGAAGCGGCGCTGCCGGAAACAGCAGTCCTCGCCATTGAGCAGGCCGGCTTTGATTGCCTTAAGGACTGCGGCAATAATGAAAATGCCTGCCCGGTGATGAGGAGGACAGATGGCTAAGTGTATCATGACGGTCGATGATTCGGTAAGCGTGCGCCAGATGGTCAGCTTTACCCTGAAGAACGCCGGCTATGACGTGGTGGAGGCGAGCGATGGCCAGGATGCCCTGGGCAAGCTGAACAGCTCCGGGGTGAATATGATCATCACAGACCTTAACATGCCGAACCTTGACGGCATAGGGCTTATCCGGGCGGTCCGGTCCAACGACGCTTATAAGTTCGTTCCCATCGTTATGCTGACCACCGAGTCGCAAGACTCAAAAAAACAGGAAGGAAAGAGCGCCGGCGCGACAGGCTGGATAGTAAAGCCCTTTAAGCCGGAACAACTCCTCGGAGTGATAAAGAAGGTGCTGGGATGAACCACATAGCTGATGCGCAAAGCGAAGTGTATAAGGAAGAGGCAAGAGAACTCCTCGTGGTTCTCGAGGACTCCCTGCTGCAGCTCGAAAGGTCTCCTGATGATAAGGAGCTTGTAGGCCAGATCTTTCGTGCGCTGCACACGATCAAAGGCTCAGGCTCGATGTTCGGATTCGACAGGATAGCCGCTTTTACCCACGAGGTGGAAACGACCTTTGACCTGGTCCGGAACTCGGAGGTACCGGTTTCAAAAGCGCTTATCGATCATACCTTGCAGGCAAAAGATTACATAAAATTATTGCTTGAAGAGCCCACCACAGATGAAGCCCCTTGTGAACAGGATCTAAAAACACTTATCGGTTCTTTTAATAAGCTTGTTTCTGGCCACAAGGAAACGATGACCCAAAACCCTCCCACCAATACTTCCACCACTATTACGAGTGCACAAGGGGCTTCGTCTTCAAATACGCCTGCCGGATTATTGACGTACCGCATAAGGTTCTGTCCGGCATCTGACATTTTTCTGACAGGGACCAACCCCCTTTTCCTCCTTGATGAGCTCAAGGCGCTGGGGGAATGCAAGGCCGTTGCGCAGACGAACGCCCTCTCGTCATTGGAAGAGATGAACCCGGAGCTGTGTTATGTCGCGTGGGATATCGTATTGACAACCGACAAAGGCATAGAGGCGATCAGGGACGTTTTCATATTTGTGGAAGATACCGCTGCTATCCATATAGAAACGATCGACAACCCCGGAGAGGCTGTGGCCGAAGAGGGATACAAAAAGGTCGGAGAGATCCTCGTTGAGCGCGGCGATGTCAAGGCCGAGGAGCTAAAAGAGGCGCTCGGCGAGCAGAAGCGCATCGGCGACATACTTATCGATAAAGGAATAGTTACGAAGGATAAGATAGCCTCGGCGCTCGCCGAACAGGAGCAGGTCAAAGAGGTGCGCGAGAAGAAGGCCAAAGAGGAGGCAGCTTCGAGCATCCGTGTTGCCGCCGCGAAACTTGACAAGCTCGTCGACCTCGTCGGCGAACTGGTAACCGTGCAGGCCCACCTTTCCCAGAAGGCAAACTCCCAGGCCGACCCGGAGCTTGTCCTTATCTCGGAAGAGGTAGAGAGATTGACGGGAGAATTGAGGGACAATACGATGAGCATCCGCATGGTCCCCATCGGCTCGACATTCGGCAGGTTCAGCCGCCTTGTGCGCGACCTTTCAAAAGAGCTGGGCAAAGAGATCGAGATGACCACGGAAGGCGCCGAAACGGAGCTGGACAAAACGGTTATCGAAAGGCTGAACGACCCGCTCGTCCACCTCATCAGGAACAGCATCGACCACGGCATCGAGCCGCCCGATGTGCGGGAGTCCCTGGGGAAGATGAGAAAAGGGCTGATACAGCTTACCGCGAGACATGCCGGCGCGCAGGTGCACATAGAGATCACCGATGACGGGGCCGGCCTCGACAGCGCGCGGATCAGGGAAAAGGCGATAGAAAAAGGCCTTATCTCCCATGATGCCGAAATAACGGAAAAGGAGCTTTTTGGATTGATCTTTGCCCCTGGATTTTCAACGGCAGAGAAGGTATCGAACGTCTCAGGCAGGGGAGTCGGCATGGATGTTGTGAAGCGCACCATTGACGCCCTCCGTGGCCAAATCGAGGTCGAGAGCGAGCAGGGTATGGGCACCACGATTACGCTGAAGCTGCCCCTTACCCTTGCGATCATCGACGGCCTTCTCGTTGAGGTCAATAAGGATTATTATGTGCTCCCCCTCTCTTCCGTGGAAGAGTGTATCGAGCTTGACCATTCGAAAAAGACGCGCCAACAGGACGGCCGCTTCGTCAACCTCAGGGGGCATCTTGTCCCCTATGTCCGCCTGAGAGAGCAGTTCGGCGTCAGGGGCGATATCCCTGACGTTGAGCAGATAGTGGTAACAGGGTCTGAGGGCAATAAGATCGGGTTTGTCGTTGACCAGGTAATAGGGGAACACCAGACGGTCATCAAGACATTGAGCAGGGTTTATAAAGACGTAGATAGCGTATCGGGCGCTACGATCCTCGGGGATGGAACGGTTGCGCTGATACTGGACATATCTAAACTATCTCAGGTTGGCCGGTGCGAGGGAAACGCATGAATACGGCGCGGCCCCGGGTTAAAAAAAGACAAGGAGGTTACATATGAAATGGTTTAAGAACATGAGGATCTCGACAAAGATCATGGGGATCTCTGTCTTCACGATCGCCTTGATCGTGACGGGCATGATGGTCTACTTCCTTCCTATGATCGAAAAGAAGCTCATGGAAGAGAAGAAGAGCATGACGAAGAACGTTGTGGACGTTGCCTACGCGTTGATCGCGTCGAGCGAGGCGAAGGTAAAGACCGGCGAGCTGAAGCCGGACGAGGCCATGAAGAGGGCAATGGCGGGGGTCAAAAGCCTCCGCTATCACGGCAACGAGTACTTCTGGATCAAGGATACGAACGCGAAGATGCTGATGCACCCGATCAAGCCGGAGATGGACGGAAAGGACTGTGCGGGCGACAAGGACGCCCACGGCAACCTATTTTTTGCTGAAATGGCAAAGATCGCGAAGGACAAGGGCGAGGGATTCGTAGACTACTACTGGCCGAAGCCGAATGAGACAAAGCCCTCTCCAAAGCTCTCCTATGTGAAGCTCTTTCCGCAGTGGGGCTGGATCGTCGGCAGCGGCATCTATATCGACGACGTCAATGCAGAGGTCTCGAAGATGCGCTATCAGATCATCGGCGGCACGATAGCCATAGCGATCCTGATACTGCTCATCTCATTTTTTGTCTCAAGGGTCATCACCAGGACCTTGAACCAGGCCGTCAGCGTCTCGAACGAACTTGCCAACGGGAACCTTATGATAAGCGTTGAAGCGACGAGCACCGATGAGACGGGCCAGCTCCTCCTCGGCATGAAGAACATGGTGGAGAAGCTCCAGGGGATCGTCGCCGAGGTGAAGGGCGCGGCGGACAACGTCGCCACGGGAAGCCAGCAGATGAGCTCTTCCTCCCAGCAGATGTCCCAGGGAGCCACCGAGCAGGCAGCGTCGGCGGAAGAGGTTTCCTCCTCAATGGAAGAGATGGTCTCCAACATCAAGCAGAACGCCGACAACGCCCAGCAGACAGAAAAGATCGCCTTAAAGGCGGCCCAGGATGCACGGGAAGGCGGCAAGGCGGTTACCGAGACGGTCTCCGCGATGAAGGAGATCGCCACGAAGATATCGATCATCGAAGAGATCGCACGCCAGACCAACCTCCTGGCGCTGAACGCGGCGATAGAGGCGGCCCGCGCAGGGGAGCACGGCAAGGGGTTTGCCGTCGTGGCGACGGAGGTAAGGAAGCTCGCCGAGAGAAGCCAGGTCGCGGCAGGCGAGATCAGCAAGCTCTCCGCAAGCAGCGTCGAGGTGGCGGAGAAGGCGGGCGAGATGCTCGCCAAGATCGTCCCCGACATCCAGAAGACCGCAGAGCTCGTCAGCGAGATCAACGCGGCATCGAACGAGCAGAACTCGGGGGCGGAGCAGATCAACAAGGCGATCCAGCAGCTCGACCAGGTGATCCAGCAGAACGCCTCAGCGGCGGAAGAGGTGGCATCGACCACGGAAGAGCTCTCAAGCCAGGCCGAACAATTGCAGGATACGATAGCGTTCTTCAAGGTCGACGAGGGGAACGGAAGAAAGCGGCCTGTCCATGCGCCAAAGCAGGCAGTCCACAGGGCAGAGGTGAAGCCCGTCAAGGCATTGCCCAATAAGGGCGGCAACGGGACAAAACCGGCCGGCATCGCCCTTGACCTGGGCGGCAAAGACACAACCGATGAGGAGTTCGAACGATTCTAAAGAGCTGAGAGCGAAGAGCTGAGGGCTGAGAGCAAAAACTCTCCGCTCCCTGCTCTACGCTGCTTTTATAAGGAGGAACCATATGAGCGTTACATCCATTACCGATACGCGGCAGTACCTGACCTTCCAGCTGGGGAACGAGATCTTTGCCATCGATGTCTCCAACGTGCGGGAGATCCTGGAATTTACCACCGTTACGAAGGTGCCCCAGACCCCGGAATTTATGAGGGGTGTTATTAACCTCCGCGGCAGCGTCGTCCCCGTCCTCGATATGAGGCTGAAATTCGGAATGACCATCACGGAGCAAACCGTCAACACCTGC
This sequence comes from Syntrophorhabdaceae bacterium, assembly GCA_017992765.1. GTDB lineage: Bacteria > Desulfobacterota > Syntrophorhabdia > Syntrophorhabdales > Syntrophorhabdaceae > UBA5609. The sequence continues at coordinate 3,613 of JAGOOA010000012.1, read as the reverse complement.
ATCATCGTCGTCGAGGTATCCTTCGAGGGGGATACGACGATCATCGGCGCGCTGGTCGATTCGGTCCAGGAGGTCTTTGAGCTGGAACCGGACCAGATAGAGCCGGCTCCAAAGATAGGTACCCAGCTTAAGACCGAGTTCATCAAGGGCATGGGGAAGCGCGACGAACAGTTCATCATCATCCTCGATGCGGACAAGGTCTTCTCCAGCGAGGAGCTCTCCATCGCGCAGGGCATAAAGGGCGAACCGGAGAGGATGGCGGTATAGAAAATGTGAAAAGTAATAGGTAAAAGGTGAAAGGCGAAAGATAAAGAAGAATTATGATCGAGCGACATAACGAGATGCGAAGAGAAGAAACGGCAGGTGCAAGCGGCCCTGTAACGATGTCAATGCATGACTTTAACCGCTTGAGCCAGTTCATTTACAAGGAATGCGGCATCAACATCACGCCTACCAAAAAGATCATGCTGGAGGGGCGCCTGAACAAAAGGCTCAGGCGCCTCGGGCTCTTATCGTTTGCCGAATATTGCGACTACCTTTTCAGCAACGAGGGGATGAACAGCGAACTTATATGGATGATCGATGAAGTGACGACGAACAAGACGGATTTTTTCCGTGAGCCGAAGCATTTTGAGTACCTCACCACAAAGGTATTGCCCGAGGCGGCGCATGAAGCGCGGAGGTCGGGGCGCAAAAATATTGCCATATGGAGCGCGGGGTGCTCGAGCGGAGAAGAGCCCTATACGCTTGCCATGGTGGTCAGCGAATTTATTGACAGCAACCCCGGCGCGAACCTCTCCTATGTGGTCGTAGGGACCGATATATCGCCCAGCGTGCTTGAAAAGGCCAAAAAGGCTATATATGAAAATGAGAGGGTCATCCCCGTGCCGCTGGAAATGAAAAAAAAGTACCTCCTGCGCGGGAAAGACAGGATGAGGAACTTTGTTCGGATAGTGCCTTCGTTGCGCGAGAGGGTAAAATTCAGAAGGCTCAATTTCATGGACGGCGATTTTGGCTTCCGCGAGGAATTAGATATTATCTTTTGCAGGAATGTCATTATTTACTTCGACAGGCCGACACAAGAGGCGCTGCTGAACAAGTTCTGCAGGTGCCTGAGTCCGGGAGGCTATGTCTTCATGGGGCACTCCGAAACATTGTTCGGCATGGACATACCGCTCGTCCAGATTGCGCCTACAATATACAGGAAGGCCTCATGACCCCTTACGACGTGAGCCTTCTTAACATCTACCTTAAACCTGCTGAAGTGCATATCACCGACAGGCCCACGATCATCGCAACGGTGCTCGGTTCCTGCGTAGCGGTGGTGATGTTCAATGAACGGACAGGCATGGCCGGCATGTGCCACGCAATGCTTCCCTTCAACGGAGGAACAAACGGCCATGACCCCTATCGATATGTAGATTCCTCAATAGAATACATGATCAGGAGGTTCGAAAGCCATGGCATCAGGAGGAATGAGATAAAGGTGAAGCTCTTCGGCGGCGCCGATGTCCTGTATTATATGGAGGAAGACAAAGAGAGGCACACCGTCGGAAAGAAAAATGTTGCAAAGGCGCTTGAGATCATTAACAGCGAAAAGCTGAACCTGCTCATGTCAGACGTGGGAGGCACGAGCGGCCGTAAGATATTCTTCTTTACGCACACAGGAGAGATCTTATTAAAAAGATTATCCCGGACAATTCAAAGGAGCCCTCAGTGAACGATAAGATCAAAGTTCTCATCGTTGATGATTCTGCCGTGGTCCGGCAGACCATGGAAGACATACTCTCTTCAGACCCGCTCATAGAGGTCGTGGGGTCTGCGCGGGACCCTTTTGCAGCGGCAGAGAGGATGAGGGAGGTAGCCCCCGATGTCATTACTCTCGATGTGGAGATGCCGCGCATGGACGGCATTACATTTCTGCAGAAGGTCATGAGGCAGCACCCCATACCGGTCGTCATGTGCTCGAGCCTGACAGAGAAGGGTTCGGAGACGGCGATGAGGGCGATGGAATACGGCGCCGTTGATATTATCCAGAAGCCCCGCCTTGGCGTCAAGCAGTTCCTGGAAGAGGCGAAGGTTATCATATGCGACGCCGTGAGGGCAGCCGGAGGCGCCCGAATAAAGCGGATCGCCCCGAAGGCGATCAATGTAGCGCCGAAATTGAGCGCGGACGCGGTGCTGGAAAAACCGAGCTCGAAGGCGATGATCCAGACGACGGAAAAGGTGATCGTCGTCGGGGCCTCGACAGGGGGGACCGAGGCGCTGAAGGATTTCCTCGAGGCGCTGCCCCTTGATACGCCGGGGATGGTCATTGTACAGCACATGCCCGAGCATTTTACCGCTGCCTTTGCCAGAAGGCTTGATGGGATATGTAATATCTCCGTGAAAGAGGCCGAGAACGATGACACGGTGGTCCGCGGACGGGCGCTCATCGCGCCGGGCAACAAACATACGCTGTTAAAAAGAAGCGGCGCCAGGTACTACGTGGAAGTGAAGGATGGCCCGCTCGTATGCAGGCACAGGCCGTCGGTGGATGTGCTCTTCAGGTCCGCGGCGCGGTATGCGGGCAAGAACGCCGTAGGCGTCATCATGACAGGCATGGGGGATGACGGGGCGAAAGGCATGCTCGAGATGAAGGATGCCGGGGCCTATACGATCGCACAGGACGAAGCGTCCTGCGTAGTCTTCGGCATGCCGAAAGAGGCCATCAAGCTCGGGGCCATCGATACGGTGATACCCCTCAACAACATAGCCGGCGTTGTTCTGCGGGAATCGAATAAATAAAAAAGGCGGCTCATAGTTCATAGAATATCGATATTCGATGATCGATTATCGATATTCGACAGCCTGTTTTTCTGCTTAACTAAAAACCATAACGTGCGATAAATGTTCTGTAACGGGTTTATGAAGAAATATGACAAAAAATGTCCTTATTTGATCTATTCAGAGGATAAACTACAACAAGGAGGTAGTAGGATGAAGAAGATCTTTATGGTGATGGTGATTGGAGTGTTTTTTATGGTTTTTTCAACCAGCCTTTATGCAGCCGGCACCGCTGCAGATGCCGAGGCGATGGTGAAGAAAGCGGCAACTTTCCTTAAGGCACAGGGCAAGGATAAGGCGTTCAAGGAATTTACCGAGGGCACCCAGTTCAAGAAAGAGGACCTCTATATCTTTGTCATTGATGTCAACGGTATGACGCTTGCCCACGGCGGCAACCCGAAGCTCGTCGGAAAGGATATGAGCGGCCTGAAGGACGCGGACGGCAAATTCTTCATCAAGGAGATGGCCGATGCAGCCAAGGCAAAAGGGAGCGGATGGGCCGACTACAAATGGACGAACCCGACGACAAAGAAGATCGACAATAAATCCACCTATTTCCAGAAAGTGGATAACATGGTCATAGGGTGCGGCATCTACAAGAAATAATAAAAATAGGGACGGCTGCGAGGTCCTCTTGGTCGCGCGGCCGTCCCTTCGGGTCAACAGTAAATAGGAGGCTTTATGAAAGGGTACCTCATGAACTTAAAGATGTCGAAAAAGCTGCTCCTGTCCCCTCTCTGCGTTATGATCTTCCTCGTTATATTCGGCATTGTATCTTATATAGGGA
>JAGOOA010000071.1 GCA_017992765.1 Syntrophorhabdaceae bacterium | reverse complement strand
GCTCCTGTAGTAGTAAAGGATCTTGATCGTCTCTTCCAGGAACTCTCTAAGCTGTGATATCTTCTGAGATAGTCCCATCCTCTATCCTGATCAGCCTCTTTCCGAAGGATGCGAGCTTTGGATCGTGGGTAACTACAATAACGGTCTTGCCGTCCTCGTTGAGCATGCCGAAGAGCTCCATGATCTCGTTTCCGGTCCTCGAGTCAAGGGCCCCGGTAGGCTCATCGGCAAGGATCAGGTCGGGGTCGTTGATGAGGGCCCGCGCAATGGCGACCCTTTGCTGCTCTCCTCCGGAAAGCTGCGACGGGCGGTTATGGATCCTTTCGAGAAGGCCGAACTTTTCCAGCAATTGCTTCGCCTTGTCCCGGGGATGTTTTATCTGCTTATCGGAATATACCATCGGTATGAGGACATTTTCGATGGCATTAAGGTAAGGGAGGAGAAAGAACTGCTGAAAGACGAACCCGATGTGCCTGTTCCTGAAGCCCGCGAGCGCCTCGTCGTCAAGGCCGTCAACATGGGTATCCATAAAATAGAACTCTCCCTCGGTCTGCTTATCGAGGAGCCCGACGATGTTCATCAGGGTCGTCTTGCCGGAGCCGGAGACGCCCATGAGTATCACAAACTCTCCCTCTTTGATCTCAAGATCGATGCCCTTGAGGATCGGGAGCTCTCTTTCCCCGATGAAATAGCTTTTCTTGATGTTTTGAAGGGTGATCACTTTTTGGCGCCCGGCGTGGTGACCTTTTTCGCTGCGGGAATTACGACCCGTTCCCCTTCGCTGACGCCCGATATGATCTCGGTGAATTTGTCATCCCGGATGCCGGTTGTTACCGCTCTCCGCTCGGCCCTGTCTTTCACTTTTACATAGACGACGTTCTTCCCGTCCTCAAAGCGTATGGCACCGTTGGGGACAAGTATCACGTCTGACTTTTCGTCGATGATGATCCTTACGTGGGTGGTCATCTCCGGCTTCAGGAACGCCGTATCCTTCGGGTCGATCTTCAGGATGGCGAGGTAGTAGACGATATTCTCCTTTATCTCCGGCTGTGGGTAGATAAGGCTGATCGCTCCCGAGAACCTTTTGTCCCTGTAAGCATCGACCCAGTATTCCACTTTCATGCCCGGCTTTACCCGGCCTACATCCGTCTCGTCGACATAGATCCACATCTCCAGCTTCGTGGCGTCGATAACGGTGATCAGGTTCACCGCGGAGAGCCCTGCCACGACCGTCTCCCCTTCCTGGGTCGTTACCTGTGAAACAAATCCTGAGATAGGGGCGTAGATCTTTGTGTAGCTCAAGCTGACCTCAAGGGCCTTCAGCTTCTCGACGGCCTCTTTCACTTTTGCCTTTCCAAGCGCCACCTGAGCAACGGCCACGTCTAATTCCCTTTTTGCCTTGTCCACGGTGTCTTTTGTCGTGAACTCCTTTTCAAGGAGCCTCTCTTCCCGTTCGTAATTGGTCTTGCTGTAAAGATACTGGGCTTCTTTGGCCTCTAAGTCCCTTTTTTGTTCTTCTATCTGCGCTTCAAGGTTCCTTTTGTTGGCGAGGAGCTCGCGGTCGTCGATGGTTGCGATCAGCTCCCCCTTTTTCACATAGTCGCCGACCTGGTATTTCAACCGGGTAAGGACGCCCGTGGCCCTGGTGCCCACTTTGACGATCGCGCCCACCTGGGCCTTTATGATGCCCGTCTGCTCGGTGAAGTGAGTTACGCTCCCTCGTTTTGTTATAAACGATTCCCCGTCTTTCGAGGCCTTGCCTTTTCCCCGTGCAACAAAGAATACGATCAGCCCTGCGATGACAATCACCGCGATCGCGGCGGCAATGTACCTCATTTTTTTATTCATCATAGATGTATGCCACCTTCTCAAGATATGACAGTGCGACGTTGGCCCTGTAAAGGGCAGCCACTTCATTCTCTTTTGCCGACGCGAGGTCCTTCTCGCTCTGCAGAAGGCTCAGGATATCGCCCTTGCCGACCCTGTATTCGCCAAGGAGCTGGTTGAATGTCGTAGTCGCTTCCCTCACGAGCTCTTTATACAGGCTGACATTCGCCAGGGTGAGCTCGTAGTCCTTTATCGCCTTTATGATATCGAGGCTCACCGTGCGCTTTGTCTCTTCAAGCCGCTGTTTTGCTGCCTGCGCGTTGCTCAGGGCCGCCTGCATGTTGTAGTATCTCCCGACCCCGTCAAAAAGCGGGAACGTGAAGTTGATCATGAAGGAATCGCTCCTCCCTTCGGGGAAGAACCTCTTGTCCTGCCTGGTCTGCTGAAGCTCTGCGTCGATCCTGGGGAACCAGGCGCTCCTTTTTTCCACGTAGGCCATGTTCAGCCGCTCTATCTCCTTTTCCTGGGTGATTATCTCGGGCTTTACGCGCATGGCCCGCCCGTTGAGGCTTTCGTAATCGGGCCTGTAAGCAGGCCCTTCAAGCGGCCCGTCGGCATCGGCCTTCTCTTCGGCCTTCATGAATATGAGCGACTTAAGATCCTCTACGGCCTTCTCGTACTCCCTCTCAGCCCTCTGCACATCTATCTTCGATGCCGTCATCCTTACCTCGGCCTGCAGGACATCGCTTTTCTTTGTTATCCCCTCCTGGTACCTCGCGAGTGTGAGCTTGTAGATCCTGTCCGCGGTATCGAAGGCCTCCCGTCTTCGCTCGACGATCAACCTGCTGCCGAGGGCTGTATAAAAAGCGCTTTTTATGCTGAAGATGACGTCCTGGCGAATGCCCTTATATCTCTCCTTCTCCCGTTCGAGAAGGGAATAAGACCCTTTCCTCTTTGCGTACCGCTCGCCCCCGTCAAATATCCTGTAGGAGACACTGCCTGCAAACGTGTAGGCGTCCAGCGAAGACCCCACGTCTGATGCAGAGCTGAAGCGCGAATAGCTGCTCACGGAATCCTTTGAATTAAGGGAGCGTATGTACGAGCTTTGAATATCCACTCTTGGCAGGTAAGGATCAATGGTGGAGATGTATGAAAACCGGTAGCTTTCAATGGTCTCCTTCTGTTCTTTTAGGAGATATGAGCCGTCGATGGCCCTTTTGACCGCTTCGTCGAGGGTTACTGAGAACGCCGTGCCTGATGTAAAAGCAAGAATGACAAAAACAGCGAGAATGATCTTCATTTTTGCCTTTTATACCACAGTTTCACGAATTATTCAAAACCGCTCCGCTACGGTATAGGGGGCACTGCAAAAAAAATATGCCGAGGAACGGAATTGAA
>JAGOOA010000044.1 GCA_017992765.1 Syntrophorhabdaceae bacterium | reverse complement strand
ATACAACGCCCGCGTAGGCACGTACTTCTCGTTCCAATCTCTTGCCAAGCTCTTCGGCGGTCACGTCCAGATCATACTGCGATTGCAGACCAAGCCAGAACTCGGCGGATGTTCCAAAGAACCTCGCAAACCTCAGTGCAGTATCAGCAGAAACTCCCCGCTTTCCGAGCGCTATCTCGTTGATCCTGCGAGCCGGCACGCCGATATTTATAGCCAACCTGTTCTGGCTTATGCCCATCGGCTTTAAAAATTCTTCCAAAAGTACTTCGCCGGGATGTACGGGGTGCAGTTTCTTTTTCATAGATCTCCTCCCTAATGATAGTCCGTTATTTCTACATCGTACGCATCACCAGCTTGCCATGTGAAACAAATACGCCATTGGATATTGATCCGAATACTATACTTACCCTCGCGATCACCCCTCAACTTTTCCAGCCTGTTAGCGGGGGGAATTCTTAGATCGTTGAGATTCTTGGCGTTGTTTATCATACGCAATTTCCTTAGTGCAATTTGCTGAATATCCTGAGGTAGCTTATTTGATCCCTCACGGATATATATCTTCTCTGTTTCGACGGTCCTGAATGATTTTATCATCTGTTACAGTATATAACGGGGAACGTTAAACGTCAATCGGATATATTTCTTTCAGGGTTGTACTTAGAATGTTGGACAGATCTTCCTGTTAGTTATGAGTCAAGGGTTAATTTTATGCCCCCTCACCCTGACCCTCTCCCGCGGGGGGAGAGGGGACTGAAGGGGATCCTCTCTTGAGGGGGGAGAGGGGACTGAAGGGGATCCTCTCCTGAGGGGGGAGAGGGGACTGAAGGGGATCCTCTCCCGCGGGGGGAGAGGGGACTGAAGGGGATCCTCTCCTGAGAGGGGAGAGGGGACTGTCGTGGATCTCCCACAAAGAGGGTTGAACATAGAACAAGTTATTGTTTACGAATTACTAATTACGAATTACGATTCACGAATTGCGGATGTTATGTGTCGGTATTTATCTCGTACTTCTTCACCCTGTACCACATGCTCCGCTCCGATATGCCGAGGAGCCGGGCGGCCTTTGCCTGCGAGCCGTGGCACTTTTTGAGGGTGTCTGTGATCATGTTTCTCTCAAGCTCCGAGATCGCTTCATCGAGCGTTACGTCCGAATAGGCCTGACTGGCCAACTGAAGCCCCTCCTTCATGTAGAGGGGCAGATCGTCTATGGTAATAACGTCGCCGTCGCACATGACAACGGCCCTGTTGATAACGCTTATCAGCTCCCTTACGTTCCCGGGCCAGCTATACTGTGTGAGCATCCCGTATGCATCTTCATCGATATTAATGGTCCTGCCCGATTCATTCTCTTGCCCAAGCAGCACATGCTCGATCAGGGCATTGATGTCCTCTTTTCTTTCGCGTAAAGGCGGGACATAGACGTGTATCTGGGACAGGCGAAAAAAAAGGTCCTCCCTGAATTTACCCTCTTTCGTGCTGCTCTCCAGGTTGCGGTTCGTGGTAGAGACGACCCTCACATCAACCACATTCGTCCTGTTTGAGCCGAGATGTTCGATCTCCTTCTTCTCCACGGCTCTTAATATCTTTGCCTGGAGGTAGGGCGTCATCTCCCCTATTTCGTCAAGCACGATCGTCCCGTTGTGGGCGGCCTCGAACTTTCCCTTTTTCTGCTGATACGCGCCCGTAAAGGCGCCCTTCTCATAGCCGAAGAGCTCGCTTTCGAGGAGGCTGTCGGGTATGGAAGCACAGTTCACCACGACAAAATCGCCTTTTCTCAGGGAAAGCGTATGGATGAGCTTCGCCACCTCTTCCTTGCCGACCCCCGTCTCGCCCGTGATGAGGACGGTCAGCTCTGAGGCCGCGATCTTCTCCACATCCCTGAAGATATCCCTCATCTGCTGCGATCTTCCGATGACGCCATGAAATACGTATTGTTCAAGTTCCTTTTTCCTCAGCAGTTCCATCTCTTTCTTCAGCTTCCGTGTGCCGACAACCCTCTTCACCATCACCTTCAGCTCGTCGAGCAGGATGGGCTTCACAAAGAAATCCGTCGCGCCCCGCTTGATCGCATCGAGGGCGTTCTTTTTGGTCCCGTAGGCGGTGATGATGAGGATCGGCACGTTGAGGCTCTTTTTGATCTCCGATGTAGCGGTGAGCCCGTCCATGCCCGGCAGGCTGATATCCATTATTACAAGGTCTGTCTCGCTGTCGATCGCGCCGGCAGCATCCTCGTATGCGATAAAAGACAGGACGGAGTAGCCTTCATTCTTTAATGCCTCCTCAAGGAAGAACCTGACGCCGGAGTCGTCTTCGATTATTACGATCTTGTTAGTACTCATTGTAAACCCGTATATCGAGAGAAAAGCAGCTCATAGTTAATAGCTCATGGCTCATAGCAGAACGCCCGTAATGCGTAAGTCGCGAGGCGAGGAAACCTGTTCCGCCGTATATCGAAAAAATGCGTTGCTGGATACCAGATGCCTGATCTCGTTCACACCTTTACTCTTTTCTTTGTTGTTGCTATGAGCCATGAACTATGAGCTATGAGCTAGCCCGTTCACAGCATCTTCTCTCAACTCTACTACCGGTAGCACTATGGTAAACGTCGTCCCTTCATCGCCGCTTTTTACTTCAATGGTGCCTTCATGGAGGCGCATATTCCTCATGCTGATAAAGAGGCCCAGCCCCCTGCCGCCCTTTTTCCGCGAAAAAAAGGGCTTGAACATCGACCCAAAATCTTCCTGTGCAATTGAGGAGTGCCTGTTGTATATGGAGATGCGGAAGGCAGGGCCGGACTTTTCCGTGGATATGAGGATGAAGCCGCCAACCTTCTCATGCTCCGCTGCGTTCCTCAGGATGTTGGCGAATACCTGGGAGACCTTTGTCCTGTCGGCAAAGCATACGAGGGGGCCTTTTCTATTAAACCGGCATTCGATGCCCTCCAGCTCCGGCGCAAGGCCGCTTATCGCCTCTCCAAGAACATCGTTTATGTCAAACTCTTCCCTGGCAAGCTCGTTGTCGGTAAAGTCAAGCAGGTCATGGGTGAATTTATCGATCTTCTTTGCCGCGTCGAGGAGCGCGTTAAGATAGGCCCTCTGCGATTCATCCATCGACCTCTGCCGCAAAAGCTCGCTCATACCCGTTATCGTGTTAAGGGGGTTCCTCACCTCATGGGCAACCATGAGGGACATATACCCGAGGGGGATGATGTAGTCGAGCTTCTCCATGTTCTCCATCAGCGTCCCTTCCTCACCTGCATCGCCCTTCGCCTTTACGTACTCCATGAGGTGCTCTATAAGGTTGTATACCTCGATCATCTGCCCCCGCTCTTTCCGCATCTCCTCGAACTTTACAAATTTCTCCGCCTGTTTCACGAGGTCGCTGATGGGCTGGATCATGGCCCTGACCACGATGAACGCGCATAGCGAGGAAAAAAGGCAGACGACGACCACCCACATCCATGCCCCATACGTCCGCGCGGAGGTCAGGACGTTGGCGCCTATGACAACGGAGAGGAGGCTTGTAAGGAAGACCACGAGCGGGACGATCGTATTGAGGCTGTACTTGAGGTTGCTCGGGTCCTTGAAAAAACCTTTCAACCGCCCCCCTTCATTGCGCTCATCATGTCCCACCAGGGCATGAATATGGCGAGCGCGAGGAACAGGACCATAACGGAAAGCCCCGCTGTCAGGATAGGCTCCACCCATGCCGACAGCCTGCTGACAGAGTACGCCACCTCCCTGTCGTAGTGCGTGGAGACCTCCTTCAGCATCTCTTCAAGGGCGCCGGTCTCCTCGCCCGTGGAGATAAGGTGTATCACAAGGGGCGGGAAGATCCCGGCTTCCTTCAGGGGCTTTGAGATGCCCCGTCCTTTCTCTATGTTCTGGCCGATCTCAATAACCTTTTGCGCGATGTAGTTGTTGCCCACGGTCCTGGACACGATATCCAGGGTCTTCACGATGGGAATGCCTGCCCTCACAAGGTTCTCGAGGGTAAAGGCGAACCTGCCCATGCATATCTTTAAGATGATCTGCCCGATAAGGGGTATCTGGAGCTTAACCCTGTCGATGGCCATGGCGCCGGCGGCCGTCCTCTTATAAAGTATGAAAAGCACAATGATCAGCACTATGGCCCCGACGGTAAAGACCGTATATTTCTCGGCAAGATCATTGATGATGAGCAATATCTGCGTAGGGAGGGGAAGGGCGATCTTCGCCGTCTTGAACATGGGAACGAACTTCGGGACCACCATCTTTATGAGCACGACAAAGGCGATAATAAGGGTGCCGACGACGAACATCGGGTAGCGCATGGCGGACTTGAGCATCTCCTTCGTCTTCATCTGGAACTCGATGATGCCCGCAAGCCTCTCGAGGATCTCCTCCAAGCCGCCGCCTGTCTCGCCGGCCCTTACCATGCTGACGTAGAGCTCAGGAAAGATGCTCCTGTGCTGCGCGAGGGCATCGGAGAGGCTCTGCCCCCTGTCGATGTCCTGCGCAATGGTCTTGATCGCCGCCTTCAGCTTCGGGCTCGTGGTCTGCTCTTCCAGCGCCTTCAAGCCTGCAACCACCGGTATGCCCGCCCTGATGATCGTCTGGAGCTGCCTCGTGAAGAATATCAGGTCGTCGCTTTTTACCCTCTGGAACCGCAGGAGAAAATTATCAATGCTGGCTGCACCGGCGGTCTTCGTCTCTTTTGCAGAGATGGGGAAAAGCCCCTTGGCATCGAGCTCTGCATAGACATCCCGCTGATTGACCGCCTCCATGCTCCCTGTCACCAGCAATCCTTTTTCGTCGCGCGCCCTGTAAGTGAACGTACCCATTGTTTATTCTTCCTGCACCACGTTGAGGGCCTCCTCGAGCGTCGTGAGGCCGAAGAGGACCTTCATGATCGCGTCGTCCCGCATCACCCTCATTCCCTTTTCGTGCGCCCTCTTCTTGATGACCTCGCTCGTTGCCTTTGCTATTACCATCTCCCTTAATTCGTCGTCCATGACAAGGACCTCATACACGCCGGTCCTGCCCTTATACCCCTTGTATTTGCACGACGGGCATCCCTTGCCCCTGTAAAGCAGGACGTCCTCCTTTATCTGGAAGGTCCTGTGGACCGAAGGCGCCGGGTAATAGGACTCCTTGCAGTCGGGGCATATCCTCCGGAGAAGCCTCTGCGCTATCACGCATGAAACAGATGATGTCACCAGGAAGGGTTCAACGCCCATATCAACAAGCCTCATGATGGCGCTCGCCGCGTCGTTCGTGTGCAGCGTCGACAGCACAAGGTGTCCCGTAAGGGCGGAATGGATCGCGATGTTCGCCGTTTCGCCGTCGCGGATCTCGCCGACCATGATGACATCGGGGTCCTGCCTCAGGATCGACCGCAGGCCGGTGTCAAAGGTCATGCCCGCCTTCACGTTGACCTGCGCCTGCGCGAGGCCGTCGAGGGTATACTCAACAGGGTCCTCAATGGTGATGATGTTCTTCTCCGGCGAGTTTATGTGGTTCAGGATCGCGTAGAGCGTCGTCGATTTTCCGCTGCCCGTCGGGCCCGTGGAGAGGATGAACCCGTAAGGCCTCCTCAGGACATTCTTGATCTTTTCCTTGTCGTCGAGGAGCAGCCCCAGGTTGTCGATCCCGTAAAGGGCCGTGCTTTTGTCAAGGAGCCTGAGGACGACCTTCTCGCCGTGGATCGTGGGAAACGTGGAGACCCTGACGCCGACCTCTTTTGTCGATTCTCGGATATTGAACCTCCCGTCCTGGGGTGTCCTTGTCCTCGCGATATCGATGCCCGCGAGGATCTTGATCCTCGAAATGATGGGAAGGAAAAGCTTTTTTTCCGGCGTCGGCAGGTCGCGGAGCCTGCCGTCGACCCTCATCCTGACCCTCATCTGTTTCTTCGACGGCTCCACGTGGATATCGCTTGCGCCGTCTGCAAGTGCCTGCGCGAGGAGGCTGTTGACAAACCTCACCACGGGCTCGTCTTCTATGAGGTCAACGGATATCCGCTCGTCGAGGTCTTCCTCCTCCTCCTCCTTGAGCAGCGTGACCTCGTCGCGCTCCTTCATCTTTTCCAGGGTCTCTTCGACGAGGGTCTTCAGCCCGTAGTATTTCTCAAGGGCGCGCTTCAGCTCGCCCTCAGTGACAATGACCGGATCTATCTCCATGTTGGCAAGCCTTGAGACGTCGTCCATCGCGTCTATGTCAAGAGGGTCTACCATGGCGAGCTTCAGGACGTTGAAAACCCTGTCCACCGGGATGATCATGGAATTTTTTGCCATATCAGGCGAGATCAGCCTCACAAGGTCTTCGGGGATCTCGATCTCGTCAAGATTGACAATAGGGATGCCGAGCTGCCTGCTGACGGTATCGATGATCTCTTTTTCTGAGAGGAAGCCAAGCTTGATAATAACCTTTCCGAGCTTATCCCCGTATTTCTTCTGCTCCGCAAGGGCCTTCAGAAGGTCCTTGTCAGTTATCTTCCCCGCCTCCAGAAGAAGCTCACCAAGACGCTTACGAACTCTCTGTACCATTCTTTTTGTCCTTTAGTATTTTCTCTTCATATTATACAACATCTTGTCACCAGTAACTAAACTCTAATTACGTCAGTCGCCGAAGGTCTAATCGCCTTACGCCTTACGGGTTTACGCGCTATTTAACATACTCGCTGACGTTTGCATTCAGGAGCGCGTCTTCACGGGTGATGGCGCCTTTTTTCAAAAGCTCGCTCAGGCTCTGCTCCATCGTATGCATGCCGTATTCTTTGCCCAGCTCGATCTGCCCGTATAGCTGGTAGCCTTTCGCCTCCCGTATCAGGTTCCGGAGCGCCGGCGTTGCTATGAGGACCTCCGTGGCCGGCACCCTTCCTTTTGCGTTGGTGCGCCTCAAAAGCTTCTGCGTGATCACGGCCTGGAGGGTGATCGAAAGCTGGGACCGTATCTGCGCCTGCTGATGGGGCGGGAAGACGTCAATGATCCTGTCGATGGTCTGAGAAGCGCTTGTCGTATGGAGCGTGGAAAAGACAAGGTGGCCAGTCTCCGCGGCGGTTATGGCGGCCTGCATCGTCTCCAGGTCCCGCATCTCGCCGATGAGGATCACGTCGGGGTCCTGCCTCAATACGTGCCGGAGCGCCAGGGAAAAGGACTTGGTATCGTCGCCCACCTCCCTCTGAGAAATGACCGACCTCTTCGCGCTATATACATATTCGATCGGGTCTTCCACGGTAATGATATGGAGCGGCCTTTCTTCGTTAATGAGGTCGATCATCGCTGCAAGCGTTGTTGATTTGCCGCTGCCCGTCGGGCCCGTCACCAGGACCAGGCCGTTCGGCTTCCTGGTAAGCTCTTTCAGGATAACGGGCAGGTTGAGGTCTTCCAGCTTCGGAACGGTGATCGACACGTGGCGGACCGAAAAGGCTATAGTGCCTTTCTGGTGGTAGACATTGATCCTGAAGCGCCCGACGTTCTCAAGCTCATAGGAAAAATCAAGCTCCTGGTCCTTGCGGAAACGCTCTTTCTTCCCCTGGTCAACAACGATCTCATCAAAGAATTCCCTCATATCCTTGTGATATATAGCTTCCCTTTTCAGATAGGTCAGCTCCCCGTTGACCCTTATGGCAGGCGGGATACCATCAATGAGATGGAGGTCGGATGCGTCCTGTTCAACCATTGCATATAGCATTTTTACGATACTCAATAGGGCACCTCACAAGAAAAAGATATTATCAAAGGAGATCTCCTTTATGTCCCCGTCGAACTGGAGCATATAGAACTTCACCGTCCTGCCTGTGTACATCTGCGGGATCTGTATTGTTATTGTATGCCAGTTGCCGTCCTTAATCAAATCGAGCGGCTTTTCGGTCAGCTCGTAATCGTTTTTGCTGTCCTCAAAGACCCTCACCTTAAAGGCATAGGCAGGCTTCTCGATCTTTGTCTCCAGTATCTTGTAGGAGATATTTAAAAAGGATTTGAGCCTGAAAGGCTCCTTCTTTCCGTTGAGGATCGTGTAGTCGGCGACAAAATGGTAGGGGCCTTTCAGCGCTCCCGTATCCCTGAAGAGGAAGCCGACGGGCGTGCTGAAAAGCCTCCCCGAGGCGTCGAAGGAGCTTAGGTTCGTAACGCTCAGGTCCGCCTGGTAGACAGCGAGGTCCTTTTCCAGGGCCATGATGCCCTTCGTCGTGGAGATGCCGTCCTTTGTCGGCTTCACCTCCGCAATATCCTCGATAAATTTGCTGCTCCTCGATGAATGGGCGATCGCCTGGGCGACATCGATCGCGCCTTGCTTGCTGAGCATACGCAATGATTCATCGAGGGATGTCATCCCTTCGCTTTTTGCGGTATCGAGGATCGTTACGATCTGGTGGATCTTATCCTCCCTGATGAGGCTTTTGATCGCCGGGTTTACCTTCATAACCTCGCAGGCGCAGACGCAGCAGGTTGTGTCGGCCTTCATCAACAGCCTCTGGGAGACTACGGCTCTCAGGGCATTTGCGACCTGTGTTCTCGCCGTATTTTTTTCGTGGTCCGGAAAAAAGTCTATTATCCTGTTTATCGTTTGCGCAACATTCAGGGTATGGAGGGTTGAGAATACGAGCGCCCCCGTTTCGGCGATCTCCAGCGCCGCCTTCATGGACTCCCTCTCCCTGATCTCTCCGACAAAAACAACGTCGGCGTCCTCGCGGACTATCCTCTTCAGCGCACCGGAGAACGATTTTGTGTCTCTGCCGATCTCTCTCTGGCTGAAGATGGACCGCTTTGACGTGAAGACAAATTCTATCGGTTCTTCCACGGTAACGATATGGCACATCCGCTCCTTGTTGATCAGCTCAAGGAGCGCGGCGACGGTCGTTGATTTGCCGCTCGCCGACGGGCCCGTCACCAGTATCAGCCCGCTGCGGTATTGTGCAAACTCTTTCAGGGAATCGGGGAGGCCAAGCTCTTCAAAAGAAGACAGGGCGTCAGAGACGGGCCGTACGACTATTCCGAGCGAACCGCGCCTAATGAACGCACACATCCTGAACCGCCCGAAACCACCCATCTCGTATGTGTAGTCAAGCTCGTTGTCATGGGTGAAACGCTCAAACTGCATCTCTGTAGTGGTGCCCTGGAGCAGCTCAAGGATCTCGCTGTTTGTAAGAGGTTCTCTGCTCAGGCGGGTGATGCCGCCATTGCTGCCAAGGGGAGGAAATCCTTCAAAGAAAAAGACGCTCTGTACTCCCTGATGGACCCCTCTTTTAACGACGTTCAGGATTCCGGTTCTCTTCAAGGAGCCTCAACCTCTCTATGACTTCCTTTCTCGCTTCAGAGGACTTGACGGTACTGAGGTACCGCCTGTAATATCTCACCGCGTCTTCGGTCTTTCCCGCCGCGTCCTGAATTAGCGCATAGGACAGGAAGAGGGCCGGGTTCTTAACCTTTTTCTGTATAGGGATATCAAGGAGCCTGGCGGCCTCGTCCAACCTTCCGTCGCTCCTCAAGAGCGCTGAAAGATTTAAGTAAGGCTCTATGCTGTCCGGTTCCATGACAATGGCCTTCCTGAAATATTCCTCCGCAAGCCCTTTGTCTCCCTCGCCCATCATAAGGAGGCCGATGTTGTTGTATGCCTTTGGATAGGACTTCTGGAACTCGAGGATCTTTTTGAAATAAAAGAGCGCCCCTTTGGAATTCCCCTCCTGGATGGCAATGACGCCGAGGTTGTTCAGCGCCTCGACATGATCCGGTCTTACGGCAAGGATGGCAAGGTATATCCTTTTTGCCTCACCGATGCGCCCTGCCTGGAGGGCCCCCTGCGCTTCGTTGTATAATATATCGACCTTTTCGCTATTTGTGGCTTTTGTAACGGCCGCCTCGTCTTCTCTTGCCTCGCCGGTTCTCCCGGCAGGCGCCTGGATCTTTTTGGCGGGCTGCGCAGCGGCTGCCATCCTCACCGGCATTGCCTTTGCCGCCGGTATCTCCTTTTTCTCTTTCACGGGCACAGGCTCTTTCTTCACGTCCTCAGCGGCCTTCGCGGCTGCTGCAACCGGCTTTTGGGGCGGCGCTGCGGCCTTTGCAGCCTCCTGTTTCGCAGGGGCCGGCGGGGCAACAGGCACTGCAAACTGTCTGGGTTTGTGGAATGCCGGGATAAAAAGATAGCCAAGCACAACAAGGACGCACACGAGCAGGATGCCGTAAACAAGCATCCTCGGCTTCTTCTTCGGGCCGGGCAGGTTGAAAGGAACCTCTGGAGCCGGTTTCTTTCGCTGCTGCTGAGCCTTTTTCAGCGCGTCGAGGATTATGCTCATTTAGCTCCCTTATCGTATACGATCCGAGGCGTTAAGAAGACGATGAGCTCTGAGGTCTTGGTCTGCTCCGCGGTTGACCTAAAGAGGTAGCCGAACAGGGGGATGGAGCCGAAAAGCGGTATGCCCTTTTCATCATTATATTTTGTCTCGTATAGGATACCGGCTATGATGACCGTCTCGCCGTCCTTTACCCGTACGATGGTATCCGTTTCCCGTGTGGATATGATGGGAACCGTTCCCTGGGAAGCGGGATTGGGCGAACGGACAGAGCCGTCCTTGGTCGAATAGATAGGGTGCAGGCTGAGGATGATGTTGCCATCGTTGTCTATCTGCGGGATCACGTCGAGAACGACGCCCACGTTCATGAACCTCGGGCTGTAGGTTGCAAGGGCCGCGACCCCGCCCGTGGACGATTGCTGCTCCTCGAAGTAGACCTCCTGGGTGGTCGATTTGATGACCGCCCTCTGGTTGTTGAGGGTCGCGATCTTCGGCGTCGCAAGCACCCTCGTTTCGCCCTGCGCCTTTAAAAGATCGATAAAGGTGTTGGCGATGTTCAGCTCTCCCGAGGCCTCGGAGCCGACATAGAACCTGAAATATTCGGTATAGTCTCCTGCGAACGTTGCGGGCGCCGGAAAACTCTGCCTTGCGCTGATCCTCGCTAGGCTCCCGATCCTCGATGCGATCATCTCCCAGTTCACGCCTGCCCTGAAGCCATCAGACAATCTCACCTCGACGATCTTTGCCTCGATCATGATCTGCCTGTGGATGGTCCCCTCAAGGCTCTCCAGGAACATGGATACGCGCTGCAGGTTCTTCGGATAGTCCGTTATCATGATCGTAAATGTCTGCCTGTTGACAACAAGCTTCCCATCGGCAGAGATTATCGCCTTCAGGTTATCCTCGAGGCTTTTCCACAGGTCAGATTCGGTCTCGCTTTTTACTTCGAGGATCTTCTCTTCCGAGCTGGTTGTTCCTCCCGTGCCCGATGTGCTGGAGGTGCCGCCGCTTTTCCATTCGACGGTGCTTCGTGCGGTCTTTTTCAAAGCAAGGTAATTGATCGTAAATATCTTCGTCTCTATCTTCGGCTTCGAGGCATAGATCGTTCGCCCTTCGATCTTATACGTGAATCCAAGGGGCTCAAGGATGTACTCCAGGGCCTTTTCAAGGGTCACGTTCTTCAGGTCGACCGTCGTCATCCCCTTCACGTCAGGCTCTGTCACCACATTATAGTTTGTCTGCTTCGCGATCGCCCTGAGGATATCCTTTACGTCAGCCTCCCGCAGCGAGAAGGAGAAGTAGTCCTGGGGCCTGGCGATCTCGGTCGCTTTTGACTTTTCCATCTGGAAGGATACCGGGCTCGGGATATCAACCGGCTTCGTCGCTGCCTTGGGCTCCTTGCGCTCCTCTTCTTTCACCTGGTTGACATACGCGCAGGATGCCAGGACAAACATTATTAGAACAAAAATAAGTCCCTTTTTCATTTCGGCCTCTCCGTACCTTTTGTTTTCGGCGCTTCTTCCTGGGTCACCATGTCCTCTATCTTTACCAGGTTGAGTACCCTCTTCAAACCGCCCCGGATGAGTATCACCTTGTCTTTTTGTATATCCTGTACCGTTTCGCCGCCCACTATATCACCTTTCTTCACAACCTCGTGGTCAATGACCGCAACCCTTTCGCCCCCTTTCTCCATGATGGCGACAAGCTTAAAGGTGACCTCCTGTGCCTGCGACCGTCCCGGCCTTTTTTCCTCTTTGGCTTTCGGCAGGAGGAAGGGGTCGCGCGTCCACCCGACGTCCAGCTTGTCAAGCTGCGCCTTGTCGAATCTCTGCGGCGCCGCTGCCTGTCCGGCGCCGGCCGGGATGCCCGGCGCTGCTGCGCCTGGTTTCGCCGGCGTTCCCGCCGGCGCTGCCTGAGCGGGAGCCTGGGCTGCGGGTGCAGCGGCGGGAGCTGGAGCCACGGGCGTCGGGGTCTTCTTCTTGCCGGTAAAAAAGTGTATGTACCCGGCAAGGAGTATTCCAATGATCCCTATGATAACAATCGGCTTACTTACCTTCAAATATCTTCCCCTTTAATGCCTTGAACTCGATCGTATATTTTCCGGCCAGCAGAGGGTACTGTTTCTCGTCGTAGGAGATCTGCGCCTTCTGAACGCCCTTGAAGGCGACCCTGTTTGCCAGGTCCTCAAAGAACCTCCCCGTCTCAAGGAACCCTCCCTTCATGTCAAACTCAAAGACGGGGTTGACGACATAAGACCTCTTTTCTGTATCTATCGTCGAATGGACGCTTACCACGTTGTCTATCATAACCCCCCGGTTCCGGGCCGATCTCGATATCTCCCTGATAAAATCGGGCATCTTTTCTATCAGGGGCGCCTGCGCCTTGAACGCGATGAGGGATTCTTTCCACCTCTCGTCTGATTTCGTCTGCCGGGACAGCGTTACGATCGACGCCTCCACCTGCTTCCTCTCCTGCTTGACGGAATCGAGGGACTTTTCCCTGTTCCTGATCTGGGAGGAAAACGGCAGGTATACGGCCAATCCCCAGATCACGATGAGGGCAACGGGGATGGCGCACCATACATATATCGGCTTAAGGTTCATATCTCACACACCGTGATGTAATAGTAAACTCCATTACCTGTTTGCCTTTCAGAGTCTTCATCTCCTTTTTTGCAAGCTCAACATTCTTTACAAAACCCGATCTTTTCAGGTTAAGCATGAGGTTAAACAATGTCAATTCAAGGCTGTCAGGCTCTCCCATGATGTAGCCCTTTAATAACAGCGGATAGTCCGGCGTCTTTGCCGCCGCCTGTGCCGGAGAACCCGGGGTGGTCTTTGGGACCGGAACTCCCTGCCCCACGGGGATTGGGGGCGGGAGGACCTGCGCAGGCGTCTGGGCTGCCGCTGCGGGGGCATCTTCGCCGAATTCGATCGACCTGAGGTAAACGTCCCGCGGCGTTTGCGCAGAAAGGAATTTCAGGAGCGTCACAAAGGTGAGGTCCTTTTTCTGGATCTCGCTTTTGACCATCAGGATCTCGTTATCGCTGATGCCGGCCTGGACAGGCGCGGTAAGTTTTTTGACCCCTTCCTTCAGCTTGTCGAGGTTGCCCTTTTCGAGGTTGAGCTTCAGGTTGGCGTTGCTCAGCATGCCCCACATCATGAAGGACAGCAGGAGAAGGATGACAACAACGCCGGCCGTCCCCATCATTATAAGATTTTTGTATGATCTCTCCTTGCCCTTTTGGAGCAAACGCTCGGGCAAAAGGTTGGGAAGCCCTGCCCTGTTCACTGCCAGCATATACGCCGGTATATACTCAGTTTCAATACCGGGCACGTCCTCAAAAGATGTTACCTCTTCAACGAGGGCCTCTTTCATCCTCTCGAGGAACTTCGGGATCTTCGATCCCCGGCCCGCGATAAACACCTTCGAGACCGGTTTGTCGGGGTACCGCTGATTATAGACGCTTAAGGTCCTGAGGATCTCTCCCTCAAGCCTCTCGAAGGGCAGGCGCAGCACTTCCGCGAGCTCCTCGTCGAAGCCCCTTTCGCGCTTATATTGCTCTGCCTGGTCATAGGAAAGCCCCGGCCCGCTCATCAATGCGTCGGAAAAGCTCTCCGAGGCGGTGAGGATCTCCCGCGCGAACATAAGCCTCTTCGCGTTCGCGATGTAGAGGCCTGTGCGCCGTCCGCCGACATCGACTATTGCCGACGATGTGTCGCCGGTCTCGCCTATGGCATTGACATAGGCAAATGCGATATCGGTAATGATGCCGACGTCGTTGAAGCCGGCATGCTCAAAGACGGAGAGGAGGCCGTTGATATAATGCTTCGGCGCCCCTACAAAGAGGACCTCATCTTTGTTGACACCTTTCTCGTCAATCGCGCCGAGCATCATGTGCTCGTAGATCATATCGTCAAGGGGCGTGGTCAGTATCTTGGTGGTGGACCAGTTGAGGACGTCTTTTTGTTCCTTTTTCGGAAGGATCGGGATGGTGAAGGTCTTCTTGGTGATCTCCTGGGAGCTGATGCCCATGACAACTTCTACATCGTCCCCTTCTTTGACCTTGATGTCGCCGAGTATCATCTCGAGGTCATCGAAGCTGCCCTTATAGGAATACACCCCTGACGAAACTGCGGACCCGTCCCTAACCTTTACATACTTTACGCTGACAGTCCCTATGTCTACGCCGAGTATATCCACAACCCCTTCCTAAAAGTATTGATTATAGCATAATGGCCGGCCAAAATGCGAACATTACAATTTTTTGGATCGTGTTCTATTTACCCTCCCGCCTACTATATTTTTACTGATTCTTCATTACATTATAGATGTTTGCATAGTTTCCTGAGATATGTCAACAAGAAAATGCCGTATCATATCAATTTTCATAGTGAAATTTGACTGCGGTAAATCGCCCTCATTTAGAATATTATACGTTGCATAATCCGTAATGACCGTTATCTCATTAGCATCTCAACATCTATCGACAGGAACTCATCAAGCGGAATACCCTCCGTGCCGACAAGGAGTTTCTTTTTTACATAAAAGGTGCGGGTGAAAGATTCTAATCCCGGCAAAGCCGTTCTCGCTCTCCCGCTTTTCACCTCTATCGCGATAATGTCATTCCCTTTTGCAAGGATAAAATCAACCTCGCGGTTCCGTTCTACCCAGTAATACAGCTTCATATCCTTGCCGATTATGTTGTTGGCAAGCGTGTTCCCGACGGCAGTCTCTACTAACCTGCCCCGGAATTCGCTGTTCTGCCTTGCCTCATCATAGCTCAGATGCGACATCGCCGTCATAAGGGCGTTGTTTAAGGCAAGGAGCTTCGGGCTCGACGCACGCTGACGGACCGCCTGACCTGCATACTTCTGCAAACCCGTGACCAACCCCGAGCCTTTAAGAAGATCAAGATAATGGGCAAGGGTAGTTGTATTCCCCACATCCTGAAGCTGGCCTATCATCTTTTGATATGAAAGTATCTGGCCGGAGTATAG
>JAGOOA010000043.1 GCA_017992765.1 Syntrophorhabdaceae bacterium | reverse complement strand
AGAGCGCCTCATCCTGATGCTTGTTCTTCAATTTATCCGATATGGGCAGGTAGATGAGGTTTGCCAGCGCAACGCCCCAGAGTGTAGCGATGAACGCGCCTGCGATAGCCGAAGCCATATTGGAGCTTTCCTGCATGCTTCCGAGGGCGTGTATCAGCCCGAGGACGGTTCCCATAATGCCCAGCGTCGGCGAGAACCCTCCCAGCTTGCTGAAAAATGCCGCGCCCGACCTGTGCCTCTCGCTTATATAGGCCATCTCTATTTCAAGGATCTCCCTGATCTTGTTCGTCTCGAACCCATCTATGGCGAGCTGCACGGCCTTCCTGAGAAAGGGCTCGCCGATCTGCTCAAGCTCCTTTTCGAGGCTTAATAACCCGTTCTTCCTTGCCTTCTGGGCAAGATCGAATATGAGCTCTATGAGCTCCTGGGGGTCCATCTTCTTCTCAAATAAGGCGACCTTTATAAGATTTGGAAGGTTAATAAGCTGCCTTACAGAGGTCGTTATCGAAGCTGCTCCGAATGTGCCTACAACGACCAGCAGCATCGCAGGGATCTGTATCAGGGCGGAGAGATGGCCTCCCTCCATGAGAAAGGAAACAATTACAGAACCGATCCCCAATATAAGCCCTAAGATGGTCGCTATGTCCATGGTTCATCAACTCGCCGTTTCTTTTAAGAGCCTCAGGCGCTCCCTGTCTTTCAGGAAAACGTAATTTATCAGCAGGTCCCTGTCTTTCTCATTGATGACAAGGAACCTCATGGCCGTATCATACAGACGAAGCCCGCCTCTCTCTGAGGCTAAACTCCTTACGGCCTTACACAGGGCCGTAATGGTCGGATAAGGGAAAACGGGCAGCGTCACCTTTAATTCCACATAGTCATTCTCGTCAATAGGGACATCCGACTCAAATTGGATGCCCGAACCGCTTATGACCACATCAACAAGCCTGTTGTGATGGGTATCGCTCTTTCTGGCCTGGTAAAGGAGGTCTACGATCATGTCCAGCTTCTTGTTGATTATGCCCATAAAGATGCTTGTCTGGTCGCTTTCTGTCTGGATCATCCTCTCTTTCAGGAAATATGACTCATTGATCTTGTCCGTAACCTGCGTTGCGTTATACCTTATGAAATCCTGCAGCCTTGAAAACTCATCGGCGCTTATCTTCCTGAACTCGACAGGCAAGCGGTCGTGGATCCTGAAATATTCTCTTCTTTCAGTATCTGTCATATTCACCGTCTTTCATCATGCCGATAAAGCTGTCTGCTATTTCCGGATCAAACTGGCCGCCCTTGCAGCGATCGATCTCGCCGAGGATCTCGCCCGTTACGAGGGCGTTCCTGTATGGCCTGTTCGTTGCCATGGCATCGAAGGTATCACAGACGGCCAGCACCCTTGAACACAAGGGTATCTCATCGCCGTGCAGGGCGTCGGGGTAGCCCCTGCCGTCATACCGCTCGTGGTGGTGCCGTATGATCCTGGCTTCATTTGAGAGTATCTCGAACCGGTTCATGATCTGTTCGCCGAACATTGAATGGCTTCTCATAACCGCGTATTCCTCGTCGGTCAGCCTGCCGGGCTTCAACAAAATGGCGTCGGGGATGCCGATCTTGCCAAGATCATGGATGGGTCCGACGACCCGTATGACATCTTTTTCGTAATCCGCCAGCCCGATCCTTTCTCCGAGCTGCAGGCTCATCTCGGTAACACGCTTGCAGTGGCCTTCCGTGTACAGGTCCCTCTTGTTTATCGCGGTGATAAGGGACCTCAGGGTATGTATCACGTTCTCAAAGAGGCTTTCGTAAAGCATCTTGTTCTCTATCTGCGTCGACGCCTTGTCGGCCACGAGCTTCATGAAGAAGACGTTGCTTTCCATCAGATGGCCGCTATGCCTGCCGTTTTTGCAGTTGGCCATGATGAAGCCGATGCATTCGTTCTTGATAATGAGAGGCAAAAATATCCTGTCATCCTTTATCACATGTTTTCTGAACGCCCTCGCGCCGTTGAAAAAATCGTCTGTGATAAAAACCTTCCGGTCATCGACGGCATCGCCGTTTTCCGAAAAACCTTTGTATAAGATCAGCTCCTTGCTGTCGCTGTCCACTATGTAGTAGCCGCATGACCTTACGTCAAGGATCTCCTTCACCATCATAATGATCTTTTCATAGATATCATCGAAGATGCTCATCGAATTGAACTTGTTCGATATGTGGTACATTGTCGTAAGCTCTTTGATCTTTTTCTGCAATTCCCTGTTCAGCAGCTCTATCTTCTTCTTGTCTTCGAGGCTTGAGAGAATGTTCTCTTTTTCTATCAGGAGCTTCCTCTCCCTCAAAACTCTCATCATGACCAGCATAAGCTTATCAAGCTCAAAGGGCTTGATAAGAAAATCGGAGGCGCCTTTCTTCATCGCATCGACAATAAAGTTGGGATCGTAATAACCGGTAGCCATGATGACCGCGGTAGCGGGCGTATTGATCTTGATCGTGTCCAGAAGCGTAATGCCGTTCACATCGGGCAGGTTCACGTCGAGGATAACAACTTCTATGTCTTTTTTGCCAAGCGCTTCCAGGGCCTCGCGGCCGGTATAGGCCTTGTGGACGCGGCAGCCGTTGAGCGTTAAAAAATCACCGAGGACCTCGATGATCTCGGGGCTGTCATCAACCAAAAGTATTTTCGATCCTTCAATCATGCAGCAGATACTTCCCTGTATCTTTGACCTTTACATATTGCAGCACCCCTTAATCGATAAAGAGCCTGCTTTTCCGGAGCTTTTCGAGGTTCCTTATCTCGTTTACAAGCCTCTCGGTGTGATTAAGGTTTTCTTCTTCCGCGCTGAACGTTTCCGCTTCGCCTGACTGTTGCTTGTACCGTTCGATCTCATTGTAAAAATTTTTCAGCTTGTCGAAAAGCTGCGCGTTGATGTTCTTCAGCTTTATTTTGTCCTTTGCATTTTTCACGACTACCTTAAGCTCCTCCATCCTGAACGGCTTCACGATATAGTCGTATGCGCCTATTTTGATCGCCTCTACGGCGCTGTCGATAGAGGCGTAGCCGGTAATGATGATAAACTCGGTCATATCCGTGTCCTTCCGGATCGTCTTCATCAACTCTATGCCTGACATCTCAGGCATATTCAGGTCGGTGATAACAAGGTCATAAGGGTCCTTGTTGTGCCTCAGCAATGCCTCTTTCCCGTTATCTGCGCCCTCTGTTACATCGCCCCCGTCCTTGAGATATTCTTCGAGTATCTCCCTCAGGTCCTTATTGTCGTCTACTATCAGGATTCGTATGTTCTCATTGTTCTTATTCATACTTTCTGATTTTTTCCGTCATCTGCTCCTCTATTCTTTCGAAAAGCATCCTTTTCATCCCTTCTTTTGAGATGACCACTTCGTCGTTTCTGGCAACCGTATCAGGCTCGTTGTCAACCTGCCTCACCTTTACCTTCATGTTCTTCATGTAGGTCCTGATGACGTTGCTTATCTGGTAGTCCGATATGGTCATATTGCTTTCCCTTATTACCTTATCGGACGATCCTGCCTTTACTTAAGTAAATTGTTCTGCGGATTATGCCTTTTTATCGAAAAAGACCGGCATCGAGGGGAGCGGGAATGGAGGGGAATACCTTTTCATCGCCTTCTTGTTCCTTGAAAGGTCCTCGAAATCCTTTATCAGCCTTTTGCGCTCATCTTCAAGCCTTTCTGCGATCTTTGTTTCCCGTAGAAGGTCATCCTTTGCCTCTTCGATCCCAAAAGACAGGTTCTCCCTTTTCAGGCCTTCCAGCAGGGCCTCTCTCTCCATCAAATTATCTATAAATGCATCCCTGTCCTCTTCTGAAAGGGCCCTTTTTGTCAGTTCCCGGAATCTGTCTTCTATACGTGCGTCCTTTGCCCGCATCCTCTATCCTTTATCGAAGGATCGCGAAAATACTTAAATCAACAGGGGAGGCCGAACTCCTTTACGAGCTCCGTCAGCTCCCTGTCGTAAGGCATATGCTTCATAAGCGCCTGCGTGATCGCCACCGCCTCGTTATAGTTCTTCAGCTTGATCAGGAGGACGAGGAGGTTGCGCAGAGCCGTATAATTTTGATTGAGGGCGGTAACGGCAGATTTATAGTATGCGGCGGCGGCAGAATAATCCTCTCTTTGAAAAGATATGACGCCGAGGTCATTATAGGCATAGGTGTGCCGCGGATGTAATCGAACGATCATTTTCAGCTCCGCCTCCGCCTTCTCTAATTGGCCGGTCACAATACAGAGCTGCGCCAGTTGATAGCGGGTGTCCGCATCGTCTGCCCCTAAGGCAATAGCGTGCGCTATCGCATCGATGGCCTCCGCGTACCTGCCGTCATTTTGAAGCTGATTTGCCAGGGCGAGATAGCTCTTCGCGCCCAGCATGCTGTCGGGCATAATCCCTTCAAGCTTCTCATTGAGCCCTCTTTTCATCCGGCAGGCCTCCTGAAACCCGGGCGATGCCGACAAGACGGATTCCAGGGATTCGCGTGCAAGCCGGTAATTGCCTCCGCTATATGCTGATTGCGCCAGGTACCATCTCACCCGCCAGTGGTCGCATCCAAGCCGTATTGCCATTGCAAGCTCGTTGCAGGCATCATCGTATTCCTGCCTCGTTGAAAGCGTAAGGGCATACCATAGCCTGTAGTGTCCGCCAAGCCCGTAATTTTCCATCGCAAGGCTGTCTTCGCGGAATCGTCGAATGGCTGACAGCTCTTCCCCGCTTGCCGAAGCGATCAGCTTCTCCGCCTCAAAGACCCCGTTTAACTCTGATGATGTGCCTTTGAACAGCCTGCTTGCCGTGCACGACCGCAGTATGGGCGACTGGGCTACATTGACCCCTTCCGGATAGGCCAAAAAGATGTTCCCCATCACTGCAAAATTATATCCTTCATCGATTTCCCGTATGATCTCGCATATCTCCTGCAGCGAGGGGTAGCCGGTCAGGCTGGAATATTCCCTCTGATCGCTGGCAACGTGCTGGAAGTTGATCACATCGTCTATGAGAATGACCGCATCTTTTACTGAAAGGTCCCTGACAACTTTAAGCTCTTCCATGATCGGCGTGTTCTTCCCTGTCTCCACCGTTGCGCCCTTGCTGTAATGGGCGTCGAGCCACAGGACCGCCTTTCCTTTTGCTCGTTTAAGCATGTCCGGGAGCACGTTTGCCGAATCGCCCTGATATAGATGGATATTTTTTCTGTCCCTAAATCGCTCTGTCGCCTTTTCATATAACTCCCTGCCCAGCTCTACCGTACAGACCTCGCTGAATATCCTCCCCGCCGCGTCAGACGTATCGCCGAGATAGGTCCCGGTCTCAATGAAGCATTCCGCATTACATATCAACTGAAGTTCTTTCAAAAAATCGGGGCGGATAGAGCCTCCGGTCTTGAGGTATCTAAGCTGCAATTCTTTTTTCCCGTTGCCGGGGGAGCCATATTCACGTTCACAACGGGCAGCGGCCGCAACCCCCCTTAACACCCCCGCCTTTTGAAGTTCTTCCAGGATGAAAGGCATGACCTTCTGCGAAAGATGAATATTGTCCATGAAAAAAAGGGGATCCGGAAGGCCGTCCTTATCAAGCAGCCTGCTGTAGATAGAGATGTACGTCGCCCCCCTTCTTTCGCAATATTTCCCGAGAAGGCTGTTGAATATTGCTGTCGCCTCATTCCTCTGCGCGCAGCTCCCATAGGTGGGATAATCGCCGTAAGACCAGTTCCCGAAGCTCGAGGGGGGGACGTTCCAGGCAATGAGCCGGTGTCCGTACCTTCCGACACGTTCGAAGATCCTTACATAGTTCTCAACACAATCCTTCACCACCTCCGCAAGAGGCCTTCCCTGCAGCTCGGCCTGCCTCACCAGGTGGGTCCGGCAGTCGATCTCGCCAAAACAGAGCAATATGCTATCGCCCTTGTCCACCTGCTCTTTTACGATACCCTCTATTAACGCAGCCTTCTTCATGACGTTGTAAGCCGTCTGCGGCCCAAGCCAGTGTGTCCTGAAAAAAGGAAGGGCATCGCAATTCTCTTTCACCTCATCAACGCCCGTGAAGACCAAAACGTGGCTGTCGCCTATGCAATGTATCAATGAACGATGCCTCCTCCGTTGATCCTCGCCATGCTTTCCTGCGCCCGGCCATTGCCCGGCTCAAGCTTGAGGACCCGACCGTAAAAAGCAGCGGCCTCATCCGTTCTGCCCGCCTCACGGCATAGATCGCCCAGGGTAAAAAGGACCTCCATATCATCGGGATCGTCCTTCATGATCTCTTCGTAAACGGACATAGCCTTATCTGTCCTGCCCGTCTCAAGGTAGATATTCGCAAGATTTCTCCTTGCCTCTATATTTTCAGGATCTATTCTGATCGATCTTTCGATGCACCCGACGGCGCTTCCGACCTCACCAGCGTAATAGTAGAGAACGCCGATGTCGTTGAATATCATGCTGTCGCCGGGATAGAGATCGAGTAGCCCTTCAAGCGCGCGGGCCGCTTCCCCATGCCTGCCCTGCGCCGAAAGCCCTTCAGCCTCCTTGTACACCATCTTTTTCTCTTGTTCTTTCTTTCTTGTGCTCCGCTCTGTCGTTTCCATGTTAAAGAGGCTTACAGGGAGAGGCTGATGCTCCACGATGTGTCTCGCCGCAACAAATTCATTATTCGGAGCCAGTTCGTTAAGCAGGATAAAATTCAGCGTGCACTCCCTTCCCGCCGCTACCTGCTCCATCAGGCCGATGTTATGCCTGATCCCTTCAATGTCTCCGCCATGCTCCCGCAGGTAACGAAAAAACTCGGCGCATTTCTCCCTGTCGCCGAGCATGAAGAATGCTATCCCGATGTTGTTGATCGCCTCCATGCCCTTCGGCTTATGCTCAAGCGCCCTCTGGTACTCGATCGCGGCAAGAAGCGGCTGGGGGACCTTTGCCATCATGTGGGCATTGCCAAGATCGATATAAGCGCTGTATAGTGCCGGGCCTTTATCTCTGCAGAAGAGGATTTCCGGGTATAGGTCAAGGATGGTATATTGTGACCGCATCTTCCGGAGCATCCTGTTCGTCTCGGAGACCGTAATGTCAACCCCGGAGCTCCCCGTCGATGCCCCCTTTTCATGAACGCGGTATTTAATAAGCTTCTCATCGACGAACCTGAAATTTAAGAAAGGAGCCGATTTCAGCCAGAAATGAAAGTCGCCGCAGTACCACTGCTCGAATCCCCCCATACGGTCGATGCAGTCCCGCTTCATCAATACCGTCGGATGCGCAATAAGGTTGACGCCGAATAAAGTCCGAGGAAGGGTCAGCCTGTTGAACGTCGTCGACGCCTTGCATTTGAAATCCCCGGGGATGACGCCCCCCCTGCCGTCTATGAAATAGAGGTCGGAGAATACTATATCGACTGACGGGTCATGCGTGAACTCCCTTGCCTGCCTTTCGATCTTGTTTGGCATAAAGACGTCATCGCCTCCGACAAAATTCACCAGCTCCCCGCACGTCAGGTCGAGGGAGCGCCGGATCAGCTCATCGAACCTGTTGTCCTTGCCTATGTTCTCCTGCCGGACGTACCGGAGCCGTCGGTCGCCGAGAAATCCGCTTACCACTTCCCCGGTATTATCCGTGGACCCGTCATCGAGGATGAGAAATTCAAGGTCTTTGAAGCTCTGGTCCAGCACCGATGGGATAAGCTCCTTAAGATAATTGCCGTAATTATAGACGTAGGATATAATGCTCACCCTGGGCCTTCTTCCCGCGAGCTGGATGTCCGGAGCCTCCCCGGCGCGCTGACAACGGCAAGAAAGCTCCAGCTTGCCCGGCCTTCGCCTTCTTATCATCTCTTCAAAAATGTGATCGAACCTCTTCTCCCACGTGTGATCCTGCAAGGCCCTCCTGTATCCTGCTTCGGCTATTTTCTCCCTTTCCTGTTCGTGCTCCAGGTAATATTCGATCTTTTCCGCCAGGTCTTCCCTTCCATGGTAAAAGACGATCTCCTCTCCGGCCCTGAAAAAATTTCCGATCCTTTTGTCGTAGTTCGTGAGCTGAAAGGCCCTGCATGCGGCGTACTCAAAGGTCCTCCCCTTTATCTGCGGGGTCTTGCCGTCCGCGGAACACCACGCCATCGCGAGGACTATCCTTGAAGCGCCGAAGACGTCGATGATCTTGTGGTGCGGGAGGAAGCCGTGGGCTATGTCCCTTAGCTGCGGGAACTGCTCCCACCCGCTGCCCCACACCCTGATGTTGACGCCCTCTTCCTTTAAAAACGTCACAAGCTCCGGCCTGCCCCTGTATGGCTGGCCTACGAATGTGACATCGTATCGTTTTTTTTCCTCAACGGGATAATACATGTCGGGGTTGCACCCCCACTGGGTGAGTATCACGCCGTCGCAGCCGCGCCTTCTGAATTCCCGGTATGCCTCCTCGCATGTCGTGAGCGCAAAATCGTAGTGTCCGGCGTACTGTACGGAATGGTCGAACCTCCAGTCGTCGTCGCTGAAAAGGATCAGGGACGTGCTTGCCGTTCTGTCTCGCACGTAGTCGGCGAATTCCCTGTCAAGCTCGTCCTCAACGAGCCCGTGAAAGAAAACCTCCGGCTTTTCCTTTTCGATCATGGCCTTCAGCTTTTCGTGCATCCCTGCGCGCCCGAGCCGTTTCGTCTCTCCCCAGAACTCGAAGTCTATTATCTCGTGCCCGAGCTTCAGAAGCGGCGCGCGTATGTTATAGTAGCCGTAGCTCCCTGCCTTGTTCGGGGTGTCGGTCTCCGGAAAGAACAACAGGATCTTCATCGTCCATCTCCTTTAGTTTATAAGGACCGGGCAGAACCCGGACAGGGGCCTGCCGGCAAAAAGCTGGTGCAAAAGGTCAGAAAGGCGGTGGTGGTACGTATGGCATGAATATATCTTCCTGAGGGCTTTTGCCATATAGGGGATCCGTTCTTCCGGGTTGCGTACGAAATGGTTCACCCGTTCGATGTATTCATCGGGAGACCCGCCGGTGACAAGCTCCGTCTCATCAAAGAAATCGCGCACCCTCCTGGGATTGTCGCATACCTGGAAACCCCCGCAGGCGATGGAATTGAATACCCTCTCGTTGCAGCTGAATCCGTCTACCTCAAAGGAGAGGTGTATGTTCAGGCTCACCGCATGCGACGAATAGAGGTATGGCGCCTGTGCGTTAAATTCATCAACGGGGATAATGGCGTTATCCATCCAGCGCATCCCCGATCTCGACCAGTCCGGGCCGATGACCGTATGGGTGTGATGCCTGAGCACCTTTCCAAGGTAGGCCTCTATCCTCGCGGCCTTCTCGCAATATGTCCCGATGAATATGACATCCCTGTCGATGCCGGCCTTAACGGGAAAATGATATTTTAAGTTTGCCGCCCACGGGAATGTCATGACGGGCATTCCGAAATCCCTCGCGTATCCCGACATGAACCTCTTGTTCCCTTCGGCGGAAAATTCGGACAACACGAGCGCTATGTATTTTTTAAATTTTTCCAGGATCGCTTTTTCCTTTTCGTCCACCTTCCTCGCGAGATCAGGCGCAGGCGTTTCGTCATAATACTGGCCGATAAGCACTACTTTGCACCTTTTTGACCTGATCAATGGTTCCAGCTCGTTGAGGAACGGGGCGATCGTGATCACTATCGGGCTTCCCACGTCCTTCAGCAGCTTCGCGATCTCCCGTTCCCTTTCCTTGTGGACGATGAAAAAGGGTATCCCGAGCGATGCCGACGCGTCTGCCAGTCCATAGAGCTGGAGGTTTCTCGCGTACTGGTTCCATCCGTAGAAACAGATGCCGGGGGAGCCGCGCTGCCATTCCTCGAAAGAAGGCAGGGACTGCAGGCCGGAGAACATATCCGGTATGCCGGCGAGGCCATACCGGTTTGCCGAGATATTCCGGATGTCATTGTCTTCCACGTTCCCTGTCCCACTCCTTTACGGTTTTGATGATATGGTCCTGCTCGTCCTTTTTGAGGCCGTTGTAAAGCGGCAGGAGCACAACGGCGTCCCTCGCGCGCTCGCTTGCCTCAAGCCGCCGCCTTATATCGCTGTACGGCGGTTCCTGGTGGGCGTTCATGATGCCCCTCCGCGTCGTTATGCCGCTGTCCAAGAGCTTCTGCATGAACGACACCTGTTCCGCGCCGCTGCACCCTTCGATCATCAGCGGGTAACTCTGCCTGTTCGTCCTCGTATATTCCCTGTCCACGGGGATCACGAAGCCATCGAGGTGCCCCAGCGCCCTGTTATACTCTTCCGCAAGCCTTCGGCGCTCATCGACGATCACGTCGATCTTTTTCAGCTGCTCTATCCCTATGGCCGCCTGTATGTCCGTCATCCGGTAGTTAAAGGCGGTCATCGCATACTCTTCGAATATTATGCTGCCCGCATTGTGGCGTGCGGTGTCGGAGACGGTCATTCCATGATGCCTGAGAAGCCTGAACTTAGCATCCAGCCCTGGGTCCTTTGTCGTTATCATGCCTCCCTCACCCGTGGTAATGACCTTCCTCGGGTGAAAGCTGAAGCAGGCGACGTCGCCGTGCGGCCTGCCTATCTTCTCCCAGCTTTTCCCGCCGTTAAGAGAGATCTCGCTGCCTATGGCGCACGCCGCGTCTTCTATCACTTTGATGCCGAATCGTTTTGCGATGCCGTTGATCTTTTCCAGGTCGCAGGGCATGCCCATCTGGTGCACGGCAAGTACAGCGGCCACCCTGCCGATACCGTCCGATACCTGTTCTCCTGATCCAAAGAAGGAGCGGATCGGCGAGCTTCCTTTAGCCAGAGAACCTATATGCCTATAACAGGGTATGCCGTTACGCACCTCGCATTCTTCCGCGAGGAACCTCTCTAACGCCCCGGGGTCCATATTATACGTCGATGGGTCGATATCGATAAAAACCGGCTCGGCGCAGCAGTGGCGCACCGCATTCGCGGTGGCGATAAACGAGTGGCTCACCGTCACCACGACGTCTCCCGGCTGCACGCCGACGGCAAGCAGGGCCATGTGAAGCGCCGCGGTACAGTTCGATACCGCGCAGGCATGCTCTGCCCCCACGTATCGCGCAAAGTCATCCTCGAATTCCTTTACCTTCGGGCCCTGGGTTACCCACCCCGAGAGCACGGCGCTGCTTGCTGCCCTTGCCTCCTCTTCCGACAGGAAAGGTTTCGTTATGGGTATCAATGCGGCCTCCCGCGCCCGTTCTTTGAAGCGTTCCAGCGTTCGTAGGCCTCTTTCTGCAGCGCCAGCAGCCTTTCATCGCTTACAAGGGTAAGGTTCGCAGGCACCGAGTAGTACCAGTAGAACGACGTAAAATCATCAGGCGGGCAGCGAAAGGCATTTCTCTCTTTAGCGATATCAAAGCATTCGGTGCCGGGGAAAGGCACCAGTATGGAGTACTGGACCTGGTCAAGTTCAAGGTCTATGGAGAATCGGATCGTCTCCTCTATCGTCCCCTCTGTCTCGCCGTCATATCCGATGATGAAGCTGCCGTGCGTCTCTATGCCCGCCGCTTTTGTCATGGCGAGCGCCTTCCTGATCGAATTGACCGTTATCCCCTTCTGCATCTTCTTGAGCACCATGTCGTTCCCTGATTCAAGTCCGAAGGAAAGGCAGTAGCACCCTGCCTTTTTTAGCCAGTATAAGCGGTCCTCGGAGATCGTGTTGGCCCTCGAAGAGCAGAAGATCCTTATCTCGTAGGGCAGTTCGCTGATCCTCCGGCATATCTCGATCGTCCTCTCCCTCTGGAGCGTGAAGGTGTCGTCTACGAAGACGAAATTCTTTATCCCGTATTTCTCGACGCATTCGCATATCTCCTGGATGACATTCTCCGGCGAACGGAACCTGGTCGTTCTCTTCCACGTCGTCTGGGAGCCGCAGAACGTGCATGCGAACGGGCACCCCCTGCTTGTCGTAAGTATGGTATAAGGCTCTTCGCCGAATTTCGTCTTGTCCAGGTAGCGATCCATGGGAAAGAGCGATCTCGCAGGCAGGGGATAACGGTCGAGGTCTTTCTCAAAAGGGCGGTCATTCCCCCTGACCACATTGCCCTCCCTGTCCAGAAAGGCGGCGCCGTCGATGCTGCCATGGCGCGCGATGCCTTCCTCCGTTGCCTCGGCCACGTCAAGGGCGCTCTTCTCCCCCTCGCCGAATATAACGTAATCAAGGCATCCCTTGTTTGCCAGGAGCGTCTCTTCCGGCATGGCGCTCGCATGCGGGCCTCCAAGGATCGTGCAGGTCCTTTCGCTGTTCATCTTCACCTGCCTTATAATATGCAGTGCGCTGTGTATGATCGGCGTCGTAGCCGTTACCCCGACTATCTCCGGGTCTGCCGCGAGCGCCGCAGACACTGCCTCATCCGGGCTCATATCAAGGGCTTCAGCATCTACCACATTCACGGCATGTCCGTTCAGGATAAGATAGGCCGCAATATAGGAGAGCCCCAGGGGGAGGCGCTTTATGACCGCCCTTTGAAACCTGGAATATACGGAACCGCTTGGAGGGTTGATCAAGGTCACTCTCATCTTATAAAACCGCGCCTTCTTTTCCGGAAGTCTCCCTCTGCCACCACTCCACAAGCTGAGCCAGGCCTTCTCTCAGGTTGACGCGGGGCTCGTATCCGAGAATCTCCTTTGCCCTGCTGATATCGGCAAGCCTCCGCGATACGGGGTTCACCCTTCTTTCCGGCCCGTATTCCGGGCTCATCCGGGAACCCATCACGTCAAGCAGCGTGCGGGCAAGCTCGTTAAGGCTCGTCTCGACGCCGCTGGCGATATTGAGCACGAGGTCTGTTGCGTCGCTCTGCGCTGCGAGTATGTTGGCCCGCGCAACGTCTTCCACGTATACGAAATCCATCGTCTGCAGGCCGTCCCCGAGGATAAGCGGCGGCAAGCCGGATGCGATCCGCTCCATCCACCGTATCAGCACCTCCGTATAGACGCCGTACACGTCCATCCTCGGCCCGTACACATTGAAGTATCGCAGGCCCACATAGCCGAGGCCGTACATCTCGCGGAAGCTTCTGAGCAGCCCCTCGTTAAATGCCTTGGCAGCGCCGTACAACGTCCTGTTGTTATAGGGATGGTGGCCTTCGCCGGTGGGGAATGTCTCCGCGAGCCCGTATATCGATGCGGACGATGCGGCGACCACCTTTTTTACGCCGGTCATCACGGCGGCCTCAAGGACATTGAACGTGCCGTCCGCCATCACCTCCAGGGCCAGCCGGGGCTCCTCGGCGCACTGGGTAATGCGGATCGCCGCCTGGTGGAATACAACATCTATGCCTTCCATCGCCCTTACAAGGCGCTCCCCATCCCTGATATCGCCTTCGATGATCGTAACAGGGCCGTTGGCAACGGCCCACTCAAGGTTCTCGTGCCTCCCCCTTACAAAATTATCAAAGACCACTATCTCCCGGCAGTTGAAATTCCTCTTTTCTTGTACCAGCAGATCTGCGATGTGAGACCCGATCAGCCCCGCTCCCCCTGTTATCAGAAAACGGCTTCCTCGCTTCATCCACGTCCCTCCGTTGTTATTTCTTTCTCAGCGCCAGGAATATGGTCCTGCTGATATCCTGGCAGTCCTGCCTCTTTAATGCCATCTGTGCGGCGATCTCGTTTATCCTCGCCTCGTATTTTGGCTCCTCCGGCGCAACGAGCAGCGGATGGACCACGCGCGCAATAAGGTCATAGATCCCGAAATGCAGCCTCTTCTCGATCGTGAAGAACTTTCTTAGATAGGCCGTAAGCCTTTTCTCATCGAAATCCAGGTTGTGCCACACGGGCGGCATCGCGTCGAGGCCGATGGACCTCCTCACCTCGTTTAAACGCCTTCTGCCGTCTTGAGACCCTTCGATAAGAAGAAAGAGGCCTCCCTTTCTTATCACCGAAGCGATATTCCCTATGGCCTTTTTCTGATCCTCCCATCTCGTGAGGTTAATGAGGCAACGCTCCGAGATCGCCACGTCGAATGTCCCGTAACCGGAGGGGCCGAGATCCATAACATCGCATACCCCGAAGGCAATTCGGGGAGATGCAGCCCGGGCACGCCCGATCATGGCCTCGCTGTAGTCAATACCCGTAACCTCCTTTACGAAAGGGGCTATCAGTCCTGTCGTATACCCGTTTCCGCAGCCGATATCGATCACCCTGGCCCCCCTGTCCAGAAAGGCCTTTATGTATTCGATCTCAAGCCACCGCTGCCATATATCCCTGTGGGTAATCTCGTTCTCCTCTCTTCCCTCCTGTGCCCGTTCCTCCCAGAACTGCTTGATCTTTTTTTCAGGAGATCCCTGCCGCATTATTTACCGCCCCTTTGAAATGATATTATCTTATCCGCCACGAACGCCTGCTGCTCAGGAGACAGCTCAGGGTACATCGGCAGCGAAAGGGTCTCCCGCGATACCTGTTCCGTCACCGGCAGGTCGCCTTCACGGTATCCGTTTATCCTGTAAGCCTTCTGCAGATGCACCGGTATAGGGTAATGGATATTTGTCTGCACCTGATTCTCCTGAAGGTGTCTCTGCAGGCCGTCCCTGTCTGCCGATCTTATTGCATAGACATGGTATACATGCTCTGTGGAGGGAACCGCTGCCGGCATCTTCATGCCTGCCCCTTCAAGGAGGCGGCCATACACTGCGGCGCGTTCCTTTCGGAGCGCCGTCCATTTCTCAAGATACCTTAGCTTAACCCTCAGTATGGCGCCCTGTATCCCTTCCATGCGGTAGTTGAACCCTCTCAGCACGTGGTGGTACTTCTCGGCCTGCCCCCAATCGCGCAGCATCCTGATCGTGCGGTCGTAAGCAGGGCTGCTCGTTACGACGATCCCCCCTTCTCCGTACGCGCCGAGGTTTTTTCCCGGATAGAAGCTGAAGCAGCCCATGTCGCCTATCCCGCCGGCCCTTCGTCCCTTATATTCCGCTCCGTGCGCCTGTGCGGCATCTTCGATCACGATCAGGCCATGCCTTCCCGCGATAGCGACGATGGCGTCCATATCAGCCGGCTGTCCATGGATGTGGACCGGCAGGATCGCCTTTGTCCTTCCTGTGATCCTTTCCTCGATCCGGCTTGCGTCCATCGTATACGACAGCGGGTCAACGTCAACGAACACCGGTGTTGCGCCCGTATACAGGATCGCAGCCGTTGTTGCCACGAACGTGAACGACACGGTAATTACCTCATCGCCCGGCCCTATCCCCGCCGCGAGCAACGCAAGGTGAAGGGCGCTCGTGCCTGAGTTTACTGCAACGGCATGGCCCGTCCCGCAAAATGCGGCAAACTCCTTCTCGAAGGCCGCGACCTCGCTCCCCAGGACAAACTGGCCGCTGTCGAGCGTTCTCATGACTGCTTCGTTGATCTCATCTTTTATTGAGCCGTACTGGGTT
>JAGOOA010000011.1 GCA_017992765.1 Syntrophorhabdaceae bacterium | reverse complement strand
TCATCCTGTTCCTTTTCTGTCCTGGCGGGATCGCTTGCGATGGATATCATTGTGGTGAATGCCATCCATGCAAGGAGAAGCTCGAAGGCGTCCTTGTTGAACCAGAGTATGTCCTTGTAGCGGTTGACCTGCAGGAAGCCCTGGACCTCGCTGTCATTGAGGAAGGTCGTAAGGGCCTGGTACGGGCTGGGCGGCTGCGCAGCGCCGAACCAGTGCTGGTGGCCGGTGAATATCTTTACCGCCATTACGCCGCGGTACGCATCATCTGGAGTAAACCCCAGCTCCTGTAAGGCGTCGCCCATGATGCGGCCGAGGAGCCACTCGTCGATCCAGCTCCTGCCCTGTTCGTCGGGGTTTGTATGGGTGTCGATGACCTTGCCCATAGACCTTACAAAGACCCAGTTGAGCTGGCACAGGGCATGGTGGTCAGCGCCGAAGAAGCCTGCCCGCAGGAACCCGATAAACTTGTTCCCGTCCTCTTCGCCTGCACCTGCGATCCTGTCGAGCGTTCTTTGTCCGTGAAGGGCGGCATGCAGTGCGCTCATAATATCTTCCACGACAAGGCCCTCGTCCACGGTGCCATTGGCAAACTGCCTGATCTCCCGTACAAGGTTTGTTGTCTTCCAACGGATCTCATCCAGGAACGGGGCAGGTACGTCTTCGATCTGCTCCAGGGCGATCGCTATCCTTGCGTCGAGCATCCCTTTCAGCATATGGACATTGATGAGTTCCTTGAAGCTCTGGTGGATGGGCTGGAGGAATATCTCGCGTATCGCGTCGTCGATGTTCGGGACCCCGAGGCCGTTCAGGTATGTGTTCAGCTGGGCGTAGTGAGACCATGCATTGTCCTCGATCTCCGCTATGTCGAGGAAGACGTGGTGCTGGTAAGGGCCAAGCTCTATATAGAGGCCTTTTTCCGCGAGCCCCCCGCTTTCCCTTATATACTGGAGGCCTGTTGCGTGGTCCCTGAACAGGGTGAAATGCCCCGGCTTTCCGCTTATCCCGAGGCCCTCGGAGAGCGTCTTCCGGGCGAGGGCCGGCTGGCTCATATCGCCGCCCTTTACGGCAAAACCTACAGACGTGCGTATCCAGCCGCTGAGAGGCGCGTTCTTGTTATTGTAGACGACAAGCGACACCTCGCTCCCGTACCGGTTTGAATAGGCGAAGACATCCTCGCTCACATGGCCGTCAGGGGTGAAAAAGTCGTAGAGGAGGAAATGCTCGACCCCCGCGAAGAGGTATCGTTTGTGGAGCAGCGGGAATATCTCCCTCTCGTGCCTTTCGATGAGATATCCGTCAGGCTCTTCTTCCCAGTATGCGCGCCTGTACTCCATGCCGTACTTTTCCGTGAAGCCCTCGATCTGGCCGTGGCCGAACATGGGGAGGCCCGGCAGCGTTATCATGAGGATGCAGACGCCAAAATATTTACTGTCCTTGCCGAACTGGTCGACGGCGGTCCTCTCGTCCGGGTTGTTCATAAAGTTGACAAAGCGCCTCAGGATCTCCGGGTCGAACTCGAGGGTGTTCTTCATTACCTGGCGGTACTTGGCATTCTCTTCGTCGCGGAGCATGTTCATGAAGGCGCTGTTGTAGACCCTGTGCATTCCCAGGGTCCTCACGAAGTAGCCTTCGAGCAGCCAGAAGGCCTCGGCGAGAAGCAGCGTGTCCGGCGCCTCCTGCGCAACGCGGTCCACCACCTCGCGCCAGAATTCGTTGGGCATGAGGGAGTTGAACTGGTGTTTCGTGAGGCCGTGCTCGACGCGCGTGGGGATCGCCCCGCCCGTTCCGGGTTCGGGGAACCACAGGCGCTGGTAGTGGCGCTTCGTGAGCGTCATGGCGGCGTCAAAGCGGATGATGGGGAATTGCTTTGCGACGGCGATGATCGTGTTGACCATTGCCTCACGCACTTCCGGGTTGAGGTAGTTGAGCTGTGCCGTATCGTTCCAGGGCATGCTCGTCCCGTCGTTGCCGTGGTAGACGTATTTTTCATCCCCTGTCCACCTGTCTTTCCGCTTAAAGACCACGGCCGCGTCAGTGCGCTCATAGTAGTGGTCTTCGATAAAGATGGAGACGCGCTCGTCATGGGAGAGGTCAAGGCCGCCGTAGGAATACCATGGGAACGGGTTCTGATCCAGGGCTATGAACCAGTCGGGGTGCTCTATCATCCATCTGGAATAGATGCCCACGTGGTTGGGAACCATGTCGCTCGCCAGCCTGATACCGCGCTTCCAGGCCCGCTCCCTCAGGCCGTTGAATGCCTCGTCGCCCCCGAGGTCAGAGGCGATGATGTAGTCGTAGAGGGAATAGGCGGACGGAACGGCCTCGGGGTTGCCGCAGAGCTGCTTGATCTTCTGCGACGCGGGGCTTCGCTCCCAGACGCCTATGAGCCATAGGCCTGTGATGCCCCTTTGCTGCAGGGTATCGAGCTCTTCGTCGGGGACCCCGTCGAGCCTCGTAATATGGCGCTGATATTTTTTAGAAAGCTGGTCGAGCCAGACGTAGATGTTCTTCGCGATGAGGACGAGACGCGGCATCCACTCGCTGTCCGGCGTGAAGTGTTCTGGTTCGAGCTCAAGCCCAAGTTCTTTAAGCCTTGCAACCTCTGACGGCCCTGCGCCCATGAAGGGCAGCTTCTGTTCTTCCTTGAAGAGGTCGAGGCTCTTGAGGATAAGCGGCAGGTATTTGCGAAGGATATAACCCCAGCGCTCCATGATGTACGCAAGCTGCCCCGAAAGGGAATGGGGGACGGCAAGGGCAGGGCTTCTCAGCATATCGACGAGGTTCTGGTAGTCGGGGCCGAACGGAGGTTCTGAATGAAAATGGTCTATCAGCCCCGATATGATCTGGAGGTAGGCCGTTTCCTTTTTCAGGCTGACATCGTCGAAAAGCTCGAAGAACGGAGAAAAGGCCGGATTCATATTCGCAAGCCACAGAAGAAGCATCTCCTCAAGGATGATCTGCCTGTTCGGGATCCCCTCCGTGTCGCCGTTCAGGTAATCTGCGATGCCGACCTCGTTCTTGTACACCCGAAGCGGCGGAAAGGCGTCAACAAAATGATGCATTGCGCCCTCGACGTTTTCCCTGCCAAGCCTTTCATTCAGCGACGAGAGCGCCTGCGCCATCGTTTTTTTGTTGATATCATTCCGGTACTGCCTGGCGACGTAGTGGAGGATCTCGTCGATGAGCCCCATGGCGATCAGCTGCCCTGCCTTGACCGCTCCTTCGGGAAAGCTTATAAGGTCTTTTTTTTCGTTGATCTTCTGGGCAAAGACGCGGGCAGCGTAAAAGTTCGTGAAGATGACGTTGCCGCTGAGAGAAAAAAGGGCCTCGCTGAAACGGTAGAAGTCCCGCGATCTCCGGGAGACGTGGAATTCCATTGTAGGGGTGCCGTGCGCTGATTTTCGGGGATTTTCTTTCATGAGATGTTATTTCACATGATAACACGGGCGTTGATGTTAGTCAACCGGGTGTATAGGACCAAAGAGCAAGACGAATAAAAGGGACATTTTTTGTCGATTCTATTTGCCTGGACCGGTTTCATTTGTTACATTATGCAGAATTCATGCTGACACAACCCTCCACGCTTACCGTTCCCAACGATATCTCTTACCTGCCTGCAATTCAGGCGTATACGAGGGAAATAGCAGAGAAGCTTGGCTTCCAAAAGATGGATGTTCAGATGATGCTCCTTGCGCTGGAAGAGGCCATAGTCAATATCGTAAAGCATGCCTTTGAGCCGTCAGAAAAGGCTACCTATCAGGTCATCCTGGAACCGATCTCGGCGGGGATGAAGATCATCCTTAAGGACAAGGGCCTTCCCTACGCCCCGAGCCTGGTCCCTGAATATGGCGTCCCAACAGATCTTGACGATATCCCCGGTGCGGGCCTTGGTTTGTACCTTATGAAAAAAAGCGTTGACGAACTGGACTTCTATAACCTCGGGAGAGAGGGGAAGGAGCTCCACCTCATAAAGTACCTTCATTACAAAAGCATCGAGGAGTACCACAAAAAGAGCGAACTCGAGCTTTTCCCCGCCCCTGATGCGGCAGGATCGTATGCGGTTGAGAAAAAGAGGTTTACCGTGCGCCTGATGAAGCCCTCTGAGGCGCATGCCGTTTCAAAGCTCTTCTACCGCGCCTACGGTTACACCTACAGCATTGACACTATTTATTATCCTGAAAGATTTTCCCAGCTTTACCGGGAAGGGAAGGTCATATCGGTCGTGACCGTTACGGACGATGACGAGGTGGTGGGCCACGTGGCCATCGTCAGGGACGATCTGGAGGAAAAGGTTGCCGAGGCGGGCATGGCGGCGGTGCAGCCTGATTTTCGGGGACAGGGGTGCCAGAACATAATGATCGGGAAACTCGTGGAAGAGGCGCGCAAAGCAGGATTGATGGGCATTTTCAGCAAGGCCACGACAAATCACATCTATGCGCAGAAAGCCGGCCTCAAAGTAGGGTTCAAGAGGTGTGCCATAGCCATCGGCGCCATTCCCGCGGACAGGACCTACAAGGGTATCCAGGAAGCTCTTACCCAGAGAGAATCCGTCGCATACGGGTTCCTCCCTATCGAAAACCAGCCAGGGATAGCCCTCTTTCCTCCGGAACATCATGCTTCTTTTATCAGGAAGGTCTACCAGGATATCGGGCTGGACAGGATCTTTAAGGCGTCGGAAGGGGCTTTATCGACGGAGGGGATGGAGGAGCGGACG
This sequence comes from Syntrophorhabdaceae bacterium, assembly GCA_017992765.1. Lineage (GTDB taxonomy): Bacteria > Desulfobacterota > Syntrophorhabdia > Syntrophorhabdales > Syntrophorhabdaceae > UBA5609. The sequence goes on along the minus strand of JAGOOA010000011.1, from coordinate 58,818 downwards.
AACGTTTCGGTCAGCGTCCTTCCCGGGTACAACAGGGCGACGATCGAAATACACCGCTACGGAAAGAATTCTGTGTCAGATGTCAGGGCTATACTGAAAGAGCTTTGCATTAAGAAGATCGATGAGATCTTGCTCCACCTGTGTCTTGAAGATCCTTATACGGGGGCGCTCTGCTCGCGGTTCGAGGAACTGGGTTTTTTTATAGCAGGCGTTCTTCCCTTTTACCACATCGGTGATACGCTTATCCTGCAGTATCTGAACAATGTTCATATCGATTACTCGAAGATCCAGGTCGCGCCCGGGGCAGCGCAGGAGATCCTTGATTACGTGAGGTCGCACGACCCGAACATCGTTTGACCCCGTAAAAGGCAGTGGATACCCGGCAGGAGGCCTGTTGTCCCCGGCATCGCTGTTAATATTTTTTTATCGCGTTTTTAGCTGCCATAAGAGAAAGTCCAAAGGCGGCGAGGCAAGACAATCCACCAAATATATATGTGGCCTGAAATCCCTTTAATAATGCCCCGTGGGGAATATTGACATTGAGCAGGCTTGCTTTTGCCGAAGAGGCGCCCGGAATGGCATGGGAAAAGACCGTCTCGAATATGGCAACCCCGAAGACGTAGCTTAAATTCGTTGTAGTATTGAATAGCCCGGAGGCAACGCCGTGCTTGTTCTCCGGCGCGAGGCTCATTACCTGGTTGTTGTTCGGGGAGAAAAAAAGGACATAGGACAGCGCAAGCCAGATGAGAAATATGAAGACGAACAAAAAGCCCTGGAACTGAAGGCTGAAGGAAAATACAAATGCGTTCACCGTAGCGGAAAGCATGGCGATCGAACATAGCGTTCCCGGTTTTATCTTGTCGGAAAGCCTTCCTGCATATGGCGATATGAGGACATAAATTATTGAATACACCAGGAGCACCATGCCCGTCTTCTGGGGGTTCAGGCCTTTTATGATCTCCAGGTAGAAGGGGAGCAGAAAGGCGTTGCCCGCGATGAGCAGGTACGCCATGAATGTTGCGGACAGCACGAGGGTAAACCTTAGATCCTTGAAAAGCGCTAAGTCCAGCAGCGGGGCCCTGCATCTCTTTTCGCGGACGACGAAAAGCGAGAGAGCTACAAATGATGCCAGAAAGCTTAAAACGATGGGCGGGGAGACCCAGCCCAGCTCCTTTCCCATGTTAAGGGCCCAGAGGAGCAGCGCAAGGCCTGAAAAGCTCAACGCGGCCCCGATGAGATCGAATCGCTCCGGTTCGCCTGTCCTTGTTTGAGGCTTTTCGTCCGGTATCTTTTTGCTTGCAACGACAAAGGCGATGATGCCGATGGGTACGTTGATGAGAAAGACCCAGTGCCAGGAGAGATAGCCTGTTATCAAGCCGCCGACAGGGGCTCCCGTAGCAACTCCAAGCGCGGAGGCCATGGATGTGATGCCGAAGGCCCACCCCGTCCGGTCGGGCGGTATGAACTTTGAGATGATCGCAAAGCTTGTGGCGAGAAGCATGGCGCTTCCTATGCCCTGAACGAAGCGGGAGACGATCAGCGTATCGATGCTATGGGAAATGCCGCACAAGAAAGAGCCTGCAACAAAAACAATGTAGCCGATGATGAATATCCTTTTTAATCCCACCCTGTCAGCCAGCTTTCCGAATAGCAGAAGGGAACTGGTTATTATAAGGAGGTACGACATGACAATGCGGGAGGCCTCGCCGGTGCCGATGTTAAAATCATGGGAGATGGTCGGCAGAGAGACGTTGACCGTGTAGTTGTTCAATCTTGCCATAAAGGAGCTGAAGGCGACGCTTATGACTATGAGGAACTGCTGAGACCTGTTGGTGATCATTTTCTGCACAAGGTTCTCATTTTTGTTGCCCCTTTGCAAGCCGTTTTTTGAATTTGCTTGTTTAAAGGACGCAAATTAACTACAATTGCATGCAAATGAACTACCCCGCCGCAAGCAGAGGGGTATCAGAGGATAGAAACGGCGTGATCATGCCCCCTCTCCCTGGCCCTCTCCCGCGAGGGGAGAGGGGACTTTCGTGGCTTTCCCGCGAGGGGAGAGGGGACTTTCGTGGCTTTCCCGCGAGGGGAGAGGGGACTTTCGTGGCTTTCCCGCGAGGGGAGAGGGAAATGAGCAGACTGTCAGCGAGAAATCTATCTGTGAACCCCTCTTTCGCGAGGGGAGAGGGAAAGGTGTTGCCCGCGGCACGATGCGGAGTATCATCCGGGTTGAATAAAGCAGAACAGGAGATAAGGAAAGAATGTCCTCGTCAACAGAACTGATCATAAAGGGTGCTCCGGTAAAAGAGCCGTCGCCGACCAGGATGTTCTATATCGACAACATGCGGCTTTTGTTCACGGTGCTTGTAATCCTCCACCATGTAGCCCTCACCTACGGCGCCCGCAGCGGCTGGTATTATTACGAGAACACCGACGATGCGTTCACGAACCTTGTCCTTACGCTCCTCATGGCATTGAACAGGACGTGGGTGCTGGGATGTTTTTTCATGATAACGGGATACTTCACTCCCGGCTCATACGACCGTAAAGGCACTTCCGCATTCCTGAAGGACCGGTTCATCCGGCTCGGCATACCTCTTGTGATCTTTGCGTTCCTGGTACGTCCTTCGCTCGTATACCTCATGAACAGGGGGACCCTCGCCGCCGAATATTCTTTCTGGGAAAATATATTCTTTTTGAAAAACGTTGCGCCGGGGCCGGCGTGGTTCCTGGAGGTGCTCCTGGTCTTTTCCGTTGTGTATGCCTTGTGGCGCTCTTGGCGAAGGCCTTCCGGCTCACTCAAAAAAAAGAGTACGTCATTCCCGAAAGACAGGGCCATCCTGCTGTTTATCATTATGCTCGCAGCCGCTACCTTTGTTATCCGCGTCTATTTCCCGACAGCAAGGCAGGTCTTTCGCCTGCGCATAGGCAACTACGCGGTATACGTAGCGTTCTTTGCTGCCGGGATCATGGCCTATCGCAACGGGTGGCTCGAGGGGATCACGGAGGCCACAGGCAGGCGGTGGACGGTCATCACGGCGGCTGCGGCTTTAGCATATTGCATCATTGTTTATGTTGCATGGTCGTCACAGGCGGACCTTTCATTTCTCAGGGGAGGGGTTTCGCTGAAGGCGCTTTTGGCAACGTACGTAGAAACGGTTATCGCCATTGGGAGCACGATAAGCCTCTCGTATATCTTCAGAAAATTCTTCAACAAGCAGCCGGGGGTCGTAAAAGAGATGGCTAAAGACGCATACGCAGTCTTTATCTTTCATGCGCCCGTCATCGTTGCGTATACCTACCTTACCAGGGATGCGCTCAACGGCTACCCTTTCTTAAAGTTCATCACGGCCTTTGTTGCCGGCAGCGCGCTCTGCTTTCTCGTATGCCGTTTCATCATAAGAAGGCTGCCTTTTGCACAAAGGGTGCTATGAAGGCTTCAGGCCTATGTAGAGGCAGGTGGTGCCGAAGGTGAGGGAGTGCACAGCGACCTCTTTGAGGCCGAGGCCTTCAAGGGATCCTGCGAATTCGGCAGGCGGGGGAAAGTTCATGATCGAGTCTGCGAGGTAGTGATAGGCGCCGGGGTTTGCCGTGATCCTTCCCGCAATAAATGGAAGGATGCGGTTCAGATAGAGCCTGATAGCATTCCTGAAAAGGGAGCGCCTCGCGAATGTCATCTCCAGAACCATGAGCCTGCCGCCAGGTACCAGCACCCGGATCATTTCTTCTATGGCTGCTTTCCTGTCTGGTATGTTCCGGATGCCGAAGGCGATGGAAACGACGTCAAAGGTATTGTCGGAAAAGGGAAGGGATTCGGCATCGCCCTGCACGAGGGATATCTTTTGGCCAAGTCCTTTGCGGGATATCTTCGCCTTGCCCGCCTTAAGCATGTTCTGTATAAAGTCGAGGCCTGTTATGCCGATATCGGGATGTACGGCCGAGGCGCAGACGGCAACGTCGCCGGTCCCTGTGGCAACGTCAAGGAGGCGGAAGGTTTTGAAAAAGCGCATCTTCTTTACGGCAAACCTGCGCCAGTATATATCGATCCCCATGCTGAGCACATGATTGAGGAGGTCGTAGCGCCCGGTTATCGTTGAAAATATTTCTTTGACGATCCCCCTGTGCTCTGCGCTGCTTATGTGTCTTACGGAAGGATATCTGTTCTTCGGAGGTTTTTCCATCGGGGGGTTGTCACCATCTGTGCCGGCTATTGTGTGGCAGCGATGCTCTTGATCTTTTCAAGATTTTTTTCGATCTCTTTGATATAAGGGTTATCATTGCTGTTAAAATGATATGTGAGATACGTATAGACCGACCCCATCATCTTGAAGCGTTCCATGACGATCTTTTCGAAAAAGACGGGCGTGTTCACGATGAGGTGGCCGCTGTCGTTGAACAGCGTTGATCCCCTGCCGTACAGGTTTTCCATCCCCTCAAAATTATATGCCTCTTCAAATTCAAGGTAGAGGGCGGGGAGTTTGTCTACGTAGTCCGAGGCCGACATCTGCCCCAGGAGGTCTGCGGTGCCGAGGGCGTATCCGATCACCCTTTCCTCGTCTGAATGAAAATGCACCTTGTTGTCGAAGATGACCCCGGTGCAGCGGATGGCGTTCTGGACGCTGACGATGCCGTCCTTGTCGAGGCCGATCCCGGGAAGGTAGTCCCCTGCAAAATCAATGCTTCGCTGAACATGGGTGAAGGTATATTTTGCGCCCGTTCCCTCTGTATCGTCATCGCATTTTATGTAGCCCGTATCGTGAAGGATGACCGCTATAATGCCGAGCATATAGTATTCCTTGGAGACGAAGGGAACGCTCTTGCTTTTGTTCCAGCCGTCGATGATCTCTATGAAGGGCGGGATCGTCTGGAGGGTATGAATGATGTTGTGGTACCTGGTATCGCATTTAAGAAAGCCCTCTGTCTTTCCGTCGAACAGGCTTATGGAATCCTTGAAGACGCGTTCGACGAGGCGGACATCATCGTCGTTGTAGTTCGACCTGCATATAGCCTTGATCTCTCCCAGGATGTTCTCATGGGTCAGGACGCTGTTTGGGGGCATCTGCGATTCCCTCCGGATAAATTGTCATACTTTGCATTATTCTAAATTAAAAAAAAGGAATAATAAAGAAAAATATTTGGAATTAGTACTCTATCCCTTTTCGCGCGGCCGCACCCTTCCGGTAAGGGTGCCTCACTTCGGTGACCTCTGTTATAAGGTCGGCCATTTCCAGCAGGCGGGGATGGGCGTCCCTTCCGGTAAGCACAACGTGCAGGTTTTGCGGGCGTTTTACAAGGGCGTCCAGCACCTCGTCGACGGGAAGCAGCCCATAGGAGATCGCATTGTTTATCTCATCCAGTATTATCATCCCGTATTTTCCGGAAAACAAGGCCACTTTGCAGGCCTCCCATGCCTTCCGCGCGGTCTCTATATCTGCGGGGTCGGGGTTCTCGGGATCCACATGGACAAATCCCTTGCCGAGCGGGTGAATAGAAAAGTCAGGCGAAAGCCTCTTTGCCGTCTCCAGCTCGCCGTATCGCCACGTGCCTTTGAGGAACTGGAGCATGATAACCCTGGCCCCGTGCCCCAGGGCCCGCATTGCCATGCCCAGGGCAGAGGTCGTCTTTCCCTTCCCGTTGCCGGTCAGGACGACTATATACCCCCGCTCCTGTCCTGCAGCGTTCTTTTGGTTGCCAGTGACGTTTTTTTCTGAAATATCCATAAGGGCACGCTGAAAAAAAGTATACTATTTTTTGCAGGAAAGTTGCAAACCATCCCAAGCATGGCGGCGTTCAAAACGCCGGTCCTTGACCTGAATAATTTTTAGGTGGTATCATTGAAGAAGATGCAGGCTTGACCTTCCAGGCGCGATAAACCGTTTTTTTTGAGGAGAGCGAGATGTCTAAAAAACTTATATTAAAAGAATTGAGCCGCTACAACATCGGCACCTATGCAGATATCATTTACCGGAACGCCCTCCTCAGGGCAGACCGCGAAGTCTTTGTGTATGGCGAAAAGCGGGTAACCTTTTCTCAGTATAACGGCCGCGTCAACAGCCTTGTAAACGCCCTTTTGTCGTTGGAGTTTAAAAAGGGAGACGGGATCGGCCTTCTTTCCTGGAACTGCCTCGAGTGCACCGATGTGACCGGGGCCGCAATGAAAGGAGGATTTGTCGTATGCCCCATCAATCCCAGGATGGGCGCTGATGAGCTTGTTTACATCATCAACGACTCCGGGGTCCGTGCATTGTTCGTCGGCCCCGAATTGGTAGAGATCGTCAACAACATACGTCCGCGTTTACCGCAGGTCCTCCATTATATCTCGTTGGAAGGGAAGGCCGGCGGCATGCTTGATCACGATGAGCTTCTTGCCCGCTTCCCCCAGGAGGAGCCTCCTGCCGTAGTTGATGAAGACGACCCTTTCATCATCTTCTATACGAGCGGCACCACCGGGGTGCCGCGGGGCGCCATCTACACGCATTACCGCAAGCTCGAAGAGGCCCGGACAAAGGTGTTCACGATAGGCGTTCGGCCGGAGCACAGGCACGTCATGATCCTCCCTCTCTTCCACATCGGCGGCTGGTCCCACTTCTGGGCCTTTTTCAGCGCGGGAGCGTGCAACGTGATCATGCCGCAGCGTTCCTTCGACGCCGCAGCCACCATGCAGGCCCTCGCGGACGAGCAGGCAACGGACATCCATATCGTCCCCACCCACCTGGTAAGCATGCTCAACGTGCCCGGGATGGAACGTTATGACCTCAAAAGGCTGAACCGGATATGGTATGCGGCCTCCCCCATGCCCGTGGAGCTGCTTCGCAAAGGGATGGACAAGTTCGGCCCCATCTTTGCCCAGGGCTACGGTCAGACAGAGTCGGGTCCCGATATCTCGATCCTGTCGATGGAATCGCACGACGTCGTCAACAAATCCCCTGAGGAGCAAAAGGTCCTTGCCTCCTGCGGACAGCCCTGTCTGTGGGTCCATGCGAGGATCGTGGATGATAACGACAATGATGTGGAGCCGGGCGTTGTGGGCGAGATCATCGTTCAGAGCAAGTCCGTTATGGTCGGCTACTGGCGCAAACCGGACCTTACCAGAGAAACGATCGTAGATGGATGGCTCCATACCGGCGATATGGGGTACTACGACGACCAGGGATATATGTATATCGTCGACAGGAAGAAGGACCTGGTGATATCCGGGGGAGAGAACATCTATCCGCGCGAAGTGGAAGAAGTGCTCTACCGCCATCCGGCAGTGATGGAGTGCGCCGTAATAGGCATCCCCGATGAGAAATGGGTGGAAAGGGTCCATGCCGTGGTTGTCCTGAAACCTGGACAGTCCGCCACCGGAGAGGAGATCTCCGATTTTTGCAAAGAAAACCTTGCGCGGTACAAGGCGCCGCGTTCAGTAGAGTTTGTCGAATCCCTGCCCAAGAACCCTCAGGGGAAGATATTGAAAAAGGAACTGAGGGAAAAATATCGCAAGGCAAAGTAATGCGCGGGGCTTGACAATGTGATCACCAACCGGTCATTTTTTAAGAATTGAGAGGTAGTAGCTTTTGAAGAATAGACCGTAGACCACTGCCGTGAGAAGTACGGAGGAAAAGAGTACGGCATAAATGTTGGTGAAGATGTATCGCGCAAGGGCGATGGCGAACACAAGGATTATGCCCGCGAGGAGCGTCTTGATGATATCCCTGACAGTCCTTTTTGCCATGCGGTATTGGATCTTTTTCCTGAGAAGGACATAGAGGAATGCGAAGTTGTAAAGCGATACGATCGAGGTGGCAAGGGATATCCCGAGGTTTTTAAGGGGGGCCATAAGGAGAGACGCAAGCAAGGCATTGAGGAATATCGATGTTATGCCCACGAGGGCAGGGGTCTTCATGTCGTGGAGGGCGTTAAATACCCTTACCAGCGAAATAGAGAGGGCGTAAAAGATGATCCCTATGCTGTAGCCAAAAAGGGCGCGGTTCGTGATATACGTTTCATGCGCCCCGAAGGCGCCCCTCTCGTAAAGGATCTTTGTGCAGGTGTCCCCGACCGTACAAAGCAGTATGGTCGAGGGTATCAGCGTGATGCACAGGAGAATGATCGAGCTGTCGATATGCGCGGTTATGCCGCGCCAATCCCCGTTGTGGTAAAACCTGGAGATCTTCGAGAACGTGACCGTATAGACAGGCACCGCAAAAAGACTGAAGGGCAGGATAAATATCCTGAACGCGTAGGATAGGGAGGCAACCTCGCCCTGGGGAAGATAGGAGGCGATGATCCTGCCGATAAAGCTGTTGATGGGGACGATAGACGTAGCTATCAGCGCGCCCAGAAAGAGGTTCCTGGCTTCCGGAAAGGAAGGGTGGCTGAAATCCATGGAGAGGCTGTAGCGGATGCCCAGCCTTCTGAGGTAAGGGTACTGCATGATGATCTGCATAAAGGCGCCTGCGGTGACCCCGATAGCGAGGCTGTATATGCCGAACCTGTCTTTCAGGGTGAGCGCCGCAGCGATAAAGGCGATGTTCCAGAGAATGCCCGACATCTCCGGCGCGGCGAAGTGCTCTTTTGCGTTGAGGAAGGCCTTCATGACCGACAGCAGGGTGTGGAGCAAGATGACGGGTATCATGATGACAAAGAGGTTTTTCGTGATCTCCTTTGCCTCGGGGCTGAAGCCCGGTGCGATCATGCCCGTGATGGCTGCGCTGAATACAAAAAATACGATCGAGACAAAAAAGGTGATCAGCAGGGAGAGGTTGATGAACGTGGAATAGATCTTTGAATACTCGTCGTTGTCATGCAGGTACTTTGTGCAGACGGGTATGAGAAAAGCGCTCGTCGCCCCGGAAAAGAAGAGGGTTTGAACAAGCTCGGGGAAATTGAAGGCGACGATGAATGCGTCGACGAGAAGGGTGGCGCCGAAAAGATATGCCTGGATCGCCTCCCGGATGTAGCCCAGCGGCCTGCTGATAAGCGTTACCAGTGTTATAACGGAGCCTTTTTTGACGATATCCCGGGCGGGGTTGCCCGGGGAGCGTGTTTCAGATGTTTTCTGTTCCAATATTTTTTCTCTTAACTGTGCGGCGAAGTTTGTTGAGCGCCTTCTGCTCTATCTGGCGGATCCGCTCTCTTGTGACGCCGAACGTCTTGCCGATAGATTCGAGGGTTTGGGGCTCTTCGCCATCGAGGCCGTACCTAAGGGTTACGACCTTCTTTTCGTCGGTGGTGAGGGTATCGAGCCAGGAGGCTACCTCTTCCGCCCTCTTTGTGTGCTCAAGGACCGAAAGGGGCTCCTCGATGAAAGGGTCTGCCAGCACCTCTTCAAGGGTGAGCTTGCCCTCTTCATCGATGAGCGTCTCCAGGGAATAGGTCTTGATTATCATGGAGAAGAGATTTTTTATGAACTCTGTTTTGAGGCCTGTATCCCTTGCCAGCTCTTCTATCGAAGGCTCTCTTCCCTCCTTTTCCATGTAATGGCTCGTCAGCTTTGATATCTTATGGATCCTTGAAGAAACGTGTACGGGGAGGCGTATCGTCCGCGAGTGGTTCGCAATCGACCTCTCTACCGCCTGCTTTATCCACCATGTCGCATAGGTAGAGAACCTGCATTCCCTTGCGGGGTCGAATTTTTCAACTGCCCTGATGAGGCCGATATTCCCCTCTTCGATGAGGTCAAGGATCGATATGCCCTGATTTGTATATTTCCGCGCTATCTTGACGACGAGCCTCAGGTTTGCCTCTATCAGTTTTCTTCTGGCCTCGGGATCGCCCTGCGCTATCCTTGTCGCATAGGCCTTTTCTTCCTCAAAGGAGATGATGGGAAGCTTCCTGAGATCCCTCATGTAGAGCCTTTCAACCTTCATCTCTTCATCTACAGAGGAATATGCGCTGCGGCCTTCTCCGTTCAATCTCTCCAACCGCGCTCTCCTATCAGCTTTACAAACCTGCAACCGCCGTAATTTTCCTCGCTGTAATGGTTGGTTTCTTCGCAGGTATACACGATAAGGTCCTGCGAGAACTCATTCCCGATGGGGATCACAAGCCTGCCCCCGATGCTTAGCTGTTCGAGCAGGGGCTGAGGAGGATTGGGGGCGGCGGCAGTCACAATTATGCCGTCATAGGGGCTGTGCTCCTTCCAGCCCAGCGTCCCGTCCCCGATGGTAATAACTATATTGCGGTATTTCAGGGCGTCGAAAAGCTTCCTGGCTCGTTTCGCGATCGACGGTATCCTCTCGATGGTGTAAACCTGTTCGGCGAGCTCGGCCAGGACGGCTGTCTGGTAGCCTGACCCGCTCCCTATCTCAAGGACCTTTTCCCTGCCCGTAAGCCGGAGAAGTTCCGTCATGAGCGCCACTATGTAAGGTTGGGAGATCGTCTGCTTTTCGCCGATAGGGAGGGGATGATCCTCATAGGCCTGCGGCCAGAGGGCCTCGTCGAGAAAAAGATGGCGCGGCACCTTCTTCATCGCATCTATTACCCGTTTATCCCGGATCCCCCGCGGGGTAAGCTGGGCGTCGACCATCTGCTGTCTTTTGCTCTGGAAGTTGTTCAGCATTATAATGAAAGTTCTTTTGCCCTCTTGCTTGCCTTCTCTATCGCTTCAATAACGATCCCCTTGAAGGCCTTTTCTTCGAGGACGGCGATGCCGGAAATGGTTGTTCCGCCGGGCGATGTGATCATGTCCCTCATGACCGCAGGGTGTATCCCTTCCTCTTCAAGCATCTTGAGGGTGCCTTTAACAACCTGGGCGGCGATGACCCTTGCCTTTTCCCTCGGGATGCCGACCTTCAGGCCGGCGTCGATCATCGCCTCGAGAAAGAGAAGAAAAAATGCGGGGCCGCTGGCGCCAAGCGCCGTCATCGCGTCCATAAGCTCCTCCCCGATCTCAACGACCTTTCCAAGAGGCTCGAAGAGGTCTTTGACCTTTTTCAGCTCTTCCTTTTTTACGGCCTTATTGTGCGCAATGCCGATCACCCCTTCGCCGACCTTGACGCAGATGTTCGGCATTACCTTGACGATCTTAACGGGCTTCCCTATGGCTGAAAGTATATTTGAGGTCGTTACCCCGGCCATTATCGTAATGATGACCTTGCTGGGATCAATAAGAGGAGCGATCTCCGCGAGCACCGTTTTTGAATCCTGCGGCTTGACGGCAAGGATGATATAATCGGCGCCCGACACAAGCCCGCTCAGCTTTCCGGACTCCTTGATGCCAAAACTTCTTTTGACAGCGCGTGCCCTTTCCTTTTTGATTTCAGAAAATATGATCGATTCTTTTTTAACGCCCTTTTTCAGGAGCGCCTTGATTATGGACTCGCCCATATTCCCGACGCCGATGATGCCGATTGTTTTCATCCCCGACCTCCTTGTTTCTTATAACAAATAGGAGAATTATTTTAAAGCTAATTCTACTGAGAGCTTTCAGCTATCAGCTATCAGCAGTCAGCTTTCAGCAAAATCTGTTCAGCGTTAAAACGGCGTAAACCAAACAGGCCTGATAGACAAAATAGACAGGCTTTATTGGTTGTTGCTGTTAGCTGATAGCTGTGTGCTGTTAGCTGATAGCTGCTTTTATCACCCGATGATATGTATCTTCTTTTTTTCCGGTCTTTTCCTGATAAGGATATACGTGGCGCCGGGGCCGCCGTCGGGCATTGTCGCGCTGGAAAAGGCGGCCACCCATTTTCTGTGCATTGCCTTCACGATCCATTTCTTGAGATTTTCCTTTAGCAGCGGTGCATTCTTTGATTTCAGCCCCCGGCCGTGGACGACCTTCACGCAGTTGTGGCCGGAACGGATTATCTCCCTGATAAACGACTCGAAGCGCTGCCTTGCCTCGTCGATCGCGCAGCCGTGGAGGTCGAGAACCTTTTGTACGGAAAACTCACCGCTGCGGAGCTTCTCAAGGACAACGGGGCTCAAGCCTTCAACGTGGCCTTCCATATATTCAGGCATGTTGGAGACGTTGAAGGCTTGAGCCCCGTTGACAGCCTTTTCGAGGACCTTGTTCGCATCCTCTTCGATGCGGGGTTTTGCCTGTTTGCGCTGCCGCTTTTCAATGCGCATTTTCTTCTGCCGGTCAATGGCCTTAACATCCTTCATTGCCTCGGAGAACGTCATGCTGCCATCCGCCTGGCCTTCGGCGACAGGGATCATGGTCTTTTTTATAAATTCGGGAAGGTTTGAGAATGGCCGGTATGCCGGCCTCTTTTTGTCCACCGGTGTTGTCTTTACAGGGACCCTCTTTCTGTAATGGTGATGCTGTAGCTTTTTGTCAGGTCGCGAAAGTCCAAAAGCTTGACCTCAAATTCTGTTGTTGCGCCTGCTTCGATCGCGAAGGTATCTGAATATTGGATAATATTCGAACCGCCGTCGTCGTAGAGCGTAACAATGGCGCTCGCAAGGACGTCCTCAGGCTTGCTGCTGCGAAGCTTCCCCTGGACCTTTCCCCAGAAAGGCAGGGCTGACTGCGCGCAGCATGGCGCGGGAGACAGGAGCAATATATGGCTTTTCAACTCTATTCCAGGAGAAATGCTGATCTCTGCCAGCTCAGGCTTTTCTAAAAGTCCGGTTTCCCGGCATTCGTTATTGTCGGTGGTATCCATTTCCAGCTCCTTTTGTATGGTTCACGGACCTGATAATACCACAGAATGAGAAGTTTTGACAAGCCGCAGCATTTATAATAGATTATGGAAATGAACTGGCTGGCATATTCAATAGATTACGGAATTATCATCATACTGGTGATCCTTTCATTTGTGGCCCTTGCCATCTTTATCGAGCGGGTCCTTTTTCTGAAAAGGCTGGATATCCGCAACTATGAAGACGACAGAAAGTCTCTCGAAATAGACATGACGCGCAGATTATCCTTCATAGCGACGGTGGGGAGCAACGCGCCCTACATCGGCCTCCTTGGGACGGTCCTCGGCATCATGCTGACCTTTTATACGATAGGCGCTGAAGGGTATGTTGATGCCACGAGGATAATGGTGGGCCTCGCCCTTGCCCTGAAGGCGACGGCCGTTGGATTGCTCGTCGCCATACCGTCAATAGTCTTTTACAACCTTCTCGTGCGCAAAGTGAAGGTCAAGCTCCTTGAATGGGACAGAGAGAATGGAAGAAAGAGAGTTTGATTACATCAACATGATACCTTTCATCGACGTCATGCTCGTCCTTCTCACGATCGTGCTGATGACGAGCACCTTCGTGGCAAGCGGGATCATACCCGTTGAATTGCCGAAGGTCGCCGGCAAGCACGAAAAGGCGATGAAGACGGGCATGATCGAGATCGATGGAAAAGGGGATGTGTACTATCAGGGCAGGCCGGTTGACCTCATTTCCCTGAAGAGCCGGCTCAGCGATGTTTCAAGGGACACGCCATTTCTCATAAGGGCTGACAGGGACATACCCCTTCAGAGCTTCGTTGAGGTCCTCGACGTAGTGAAGACCATGGGTTTCAGAAGGGTCAGCCTCCAGACAGAAGAAGCATTACAATGAGAGAGCATTGTACAGGCTTTACCTTCTCCGCAGCTGTGCACATCCTTATTGTCGCCGCCTTTTTCATGCTGCCCGTTGAAAAATACAGCAAGCCAAAAAATATGCTGATCGATTTTACCCTTGAAAAGAGCGGCAGGACCGGGGCCTACGGCGGTGATGCGGCGGGCGTAAAGGAAGGGCGCGGGAGAGGGCGGACCGAGGGACGAGGGACGAGGGACGAGGGACGAGGAAGAACGGTGGAACCTGGGCGTGGAGAAACAGAGCCGCCGGCAGTGAAAGCTGGCGTCCAAACATCGAAAATGATTGAGACACACAAAGCGGAAGGTCATTATTCCGACCCGGAGGGGCAGGTGGTTGTGCGCGGAAACATTGGAACCCCTGGGGCCGGGACAGGGAAGCAGGGAAGCGATTCGGCTGAAAAAGGGATGCCTGGCGCTGTGGGAGGAGGGTGGGGGGGAACCCTTGACTACGGACGCGGGGGCGCGGCGGAACGGAGCTTTGCCTTCATCAGGGAGAACATCATGAGGAATATTACATACCCGGAGCGCGCCAGAAGGATGGGGTGGGAAGGAAAGGTGCTCCTGTCATTTGTGGTCCTGGAAAACGGCACGGTAGAAGCGCTGAAGATCGTCAACAGCTCCGGCATCAGGGCCCTCGATGAGAACGCAAAAGAAGCGGTCTTGAAGACCAGGTTCTCCCAAAGGATACCTTACCGGATGGCCGTGGTCCTGCCTGTTGAGTACAGGCTGGAGTAAAGGCGGCTAAGAGCGGAGGGCTGAGGGCTAAGAGCGGAGGGTGAGAGGACTGCGGCATAGCGTAAAGCGCATGGCTCATCGGGATTGTATATCGTAGTTCGTATATCGCAGGGACTACAAAAAACCGTTCGTCGTGATGCGTTCGGCGTTCGGCGAGAAATACAGTTCATAGTTCCTGGCTGATAGCTGATAGCTGAATGCTGATAGCTTAAAAAGGATCGACGATGAAGATGATCGAAGAGAACGATTATATCAGGATCATTTACAAGGATAAGAGCTATTTCAAGAAGATCATAGCAGGCCAGGCATTCCACGGAAAAGGCGGGATCCTCGACTACGCCTCGCTGATAGGCAAGAGATACGGCGCGAGATATGGCCAGTACGAGGTATACGAGCCGACCATGGAGGACATCATCATGTACGGCCTGAGGCGTGAGACGCAGATCGTCTTCCCCAAGGACAGCGCGTTCATATGCCTCAAGCTTGGCCTCAGGAACGGGTCGAGGATCGTGGAGATCGGTACGGGGAGCGGGGCCATGACCTACCTTTTTTCGAAGGTGGTTGGTCCCGACGGGGCGGTGGTCTCTTTTGAGCAGGAAGAGAGGCATTATAAGAATGCGAAGAAGAATATCGAGCGTTTCGCGGAATGGAACAACGCGGAGCTGCGCAATGAGAACGTTGAAGAATACGCCTGCGGATCGCCTTTCGATGCGGCGTTCATAGACGTGAGAGAGCCGTGGCTTTGTCTTGAAACGGCAGGGAGGCTCATAAAAGACAGCGCGCCCATCGGCATGATCGTGCCTACGGCAAACCAGATATCAGAGCTTTTAAAGGGGCTTGAGGCCGGGTTCGGCCTGGTCGAAGTTATCGAGATACTCCTCAGAAAATACAAGACCGTAGCGGAAAGGGTGCGCCCGACGGACCGCATGGTCGCCCACACGGGATACCTTGTCTTCGCGAGGAAGCTGGATCAGGCAGCGAAGCAGGGTTAGCTGCCCGTATCAACGTCGAGACTGTACATATCTTCTCGCCTGATAAGGACGATATCGCCTATAGACAGTTCGCCCAGGCGCTCCAGGTCGTCGCGGCCGTCCAGGATGCGCACGATCTCGCCCTGGGCCCTGGTAGGGGTGAGGATCTCGGTAAGCAGAACGGCTATCTCTACTCCTCCAATAGTCCCTATCGCCTCCTGGCCTGCCGTTAATGCTTCCAAAAGCGAAGGATTTCTATTTTGGCCTTCAGGGTTTGTCAGAATGATCGGCGCGCCTTCCTGCTTGTCCCATTTCGGTTGCTTCACGGTTCTCATATCTTTCGCTCCGTTTACAGTATGACGAACTTTTTTATGTAGTCGACGATCTCCTTCGGGTCATCCATGACCTTGAAGATGTCCATGTCCTCTTCGCTGATCTTCTGCTGGCTTAGAAGATTTATTTTCATCCATTCCAGGAGGCCGCTCCAGTACGACGAATCGACGAGGATGATCGGGAAGGGCTTCATCTTCTTTGTCTGGACGAGCGTTATGGCCTCGAAGAACTCGTCGAGGGTGCCGAACCCCCCAGGCATGACGACATAGGCCATGCCGTATTTAAGGAACATGACCTTTCTGATGAAGAAGTACCTGAAGCTGAGCCTTACGTTCGAGTAAGGGTTCGGCCTCTGTTCATAGGGCAGCTCAATGTTGATCCCCACGGACTTTGTGCCACCGTCCTTGGCGCCCTTGTTGGCGGCCTCCATGACGCCGGGGCCGCCCCCGGTAATGATGTTGAAGCCGTTCACGGCAAGCAGCTTTGTGAGGTTGTATGCCTTTTCATACAGGGGGTCGCCTTTCTTACACCGGGCGCTTCCGAATATGGTAACGGCAGGGTGAACTTCGGTTAGGTTTTCGAAGCCTTCAACGAACTCGGCCATAATGTGAAAAAGCCTCCAGGACTCCTTCAGGGTCATGTCATCTAATACGTATTGTTTGCTCATCGATTCCCCTTTTACCTTGAGATTTTAGGTATTCACATATATTATGTAGATGGATAGGAGATGTCAAACTAAAACTCATGGGCGAGATGTTCGTCGGGACAAGCGGCTTTTCATTTGACGACTGGATAGGAGAGGTATACCCGCCGGGGATCAAGAAGCAGGATATGCTCCGGTATTATGAGGTGAACCTTGGGTTTACGGCGCTCGAGGTAAACTATACCTATTACGCCATGCCTTCGGCCAGGACCATGGAATCTTTTGCAAAGAGGACGTCGGAGGGATTTTCTTTTGTCGTGAAGGCTTACAAGGGCCTGACGCATGAGAAGGGCAGGGACCTGAGGGCGCAGTGCAGGCTTTTTCAACAGGGAGTAGCGCCGCTGGACGGTAATCTGAAGGCGGTCCTTTTCCAGTTCCCCTATTCGTTCGTTCCCAGCGATGAGAACATCAACTACCTGAAGGAGCTGAGAGAGCGGTTCGCGGATTATGAATCGGTCGTCGAGTTCAGGAACGTGCAGTGGTCGGGCGGGGAGCACCTCGACATGATGAGAAGCCTGTCGCTTGGATACTGCATCGTCGATGAACCGAAGCTGAAAGGGCTCCTGCCTTTCACGCCGGCATTGACATCATCAACGGGATATTTTCGCTTCCACGGCAGAAACAGGGCCTGGTTCAGGGAGCCGGTGGACGTCCGTTACGATTACCTCTATTCAGAAAAGGAGATCGAACAATTTGTTGCCCCCATACAGCATGTATCCCGGCAGGCAAAGACGACCTTCGTCTTCTTTAACAATTGCCACGCAGGCAAGGCGGTGAAGAACGCCATGATGTTGATAGAAATGCTTAAGAGCGGTCGATAGTATATAGTATATAGTGGATAGTGAGAGACAAATATCCAGCGACGAGTATCGAGTATCCAGCACGGGTTTTTCGATATACGATATACGAACTACGATATACTATTAAGCTTTGGGTGAGGATATGAGGGTCGGCATCGATATAGGCGGGACAAAGATACTGGCGGGGCTTATCGACGACAGCGGGTCAGTGATAAGCAAAAGGAAGGTTCCCGTCGGCCGGGATAAGCGGTATGAGAAAGTCAGGGCAGTCATCATCGATCTCCTGAACGATATGCTGCGGGAGAAAGGTCTTCGCGGAAGGTCAATGAGCAAGATAGGGATAGCCTGCGCCGGCCAGATCGAGAAAGACACACAAAAGATACTTTTCTCGCCGAACCTGAGATGGAAGGACGCCCCCTTGAAAAGGGATATGGAAGAACGCTTCAGGGTCAGCGTGTTCGTTGAGAACGACGTGAACGCCGCAACATATGGAGAGTGGCGCTTCGGGTTGAAGGGCAGACCGAAGGATATGATCGGGATATACCCCGGAACCGGTATCGGAGGGGGCATCATAACGAACGGAGCGCTCTGCCGCGGCTTTGCAAATGTCGGGGGCGAGGTTGGACATATCATCCTCAACCCTTACGGCTACCGGTGCAATTGCGGGAACTATGGCTGTTTTGAGGCCTATTGCGGAGGCTCTTATATTGTTGAAAGGGTAAGGCGCGTTATGCGGGAGGGCTACAGGGGGAAGATCTGGGAGATCTCCGGGGGTGATCTAAAGGGGCTCCACGCCGGGCACATCGAAGAGGCCTGGATGATGGGAGATGATTTGTGTGGCAGAATATGGGGAGAGGTTATAGAATATATGGGAGCAGGAATGGCGAGCCTTGTGAACCTGCTGAACCCGGAGGTTATCGTAATGGGCGGAGGCGTGGTGTACGGCACAAAATATCTTGTTGATGAAGCAAAAAAGGCCATGGAGAAGAGGGCCATGAGGGCATCGCTGAAAGGGCTCAGCGTGGAAAAAGGCAAGCTCGGCGACGAGGCGGCGATCATCGGAGCTGCCTTTGTAGAGTAATACGGGGAGGTGAGATGCATGGCGGAGGCAAATGAGGCGGGATACCGCGTGAAGGGCACGATAAAGTCAGTGAAAGGCACCTGCAGCGCGGGGCATAGGGCAGGGGACGTGATGGACCTGAGCGGGCGCAGCACCGGAGGCATGTGCGGCTATCTGTACCATAGTGTTTTCCCCTATTTGATCATGCTTCAGTTCGGCGGCGGTTTTCCCGTTGAGTGGGGCAACCCGGACGTAGTTGAGATAGACTGTATTGACAAGATGAACTGCGTTACAGTTGAGCTGAGACGCATAACTGAAACAAAATAAGGAGGGGGCATTTGATGAATCCAGCGATATTCCGGGAATACGATATTCGCGGAAAAGTCGAAAAGGACCTCACCGACGATGTGGTCACCGACATAGCGAGAGGCTTCGCAACGCTCATGAGCGAGGAGGGGAAGCGGAAGGCTTCGGTGTGCAGGGACTGCCGGTTAAGCTCGGAACATTATAGGGACCTGCTTGTTCAGGGGATGGTCGAGGGCGGCCTCGATGTGACCGATCTCGGCGTGCTCCCGACAGGCCTGTTCTATTATTCGCTCTTCAACCTCGACGTCGAAGGCGGAATAATGATCACGGGCAGCCACAACCCGGCAGACCAGAACGGTTTCAAAGTGGCGGTAGGCAAGGCGACCCTCTACGGGCAGCAGATCCAGTACGTGCGGAAGATCATAGAAGAGAAGAGGTTCGTAAAAGGGAATGGGTCGTACAGGGAGTACAAGAACCTCGTTGAGGATTACTATAATTTCCTGAGGTCCAATATCAGGCTTACGAAGAGGCTCAAGGTGGTCATTGACGCAGGCAACGGGACCGGCGGCGTTATAGCGGTTCCCATAATGCAGGAGATGGGGCAGGATGTTATACCCCTCTTTTGCGACATGGACGGTCATTTCCCCAACCATTTCCCCGACCCCACCGTCGAGAAGAACATAGAGGCGCTGAGAAAGACGGTGCTGGAGAATAAGGCCGACATAGGAATAGGCTACGACGGCGACGCGGACAGGATCGGCGTGATAGACAACGAAGGGACCATCATATGGGGCGACTACCTCATGATCATATTCGCAAGGGATGTCCTGAAGGACCATAAAGGTGCCGCCTTTGTCTCGGAGGTGAAGTGCTCGAAGAACCTTTACGAGGAAGTGGAGAAGCACGGCGGCGTTCCCATCATGTGGAAGGCGGGCCATTCGCTTATCAAGCAGAAGATGAAGGAAACGGGGGCGCTCCTCGGCGGCGAGATGAGCGGCCACGTCTTCTTTGCCGACAAGTTCTTCGGCTACGATGACGCCGTCTACGCATCGCTCCGGCTTCTCGAGATCATGTGCAGGGACGAAAGGCCCGTATCGGAGTTCTTGAAGGATATCCCGAAAATGTATTCGACGCCGGAGATACGGATGGACTGCCCTGACACAGTGAAGTTCGATGTTGTAAAAAGGCTGACCGAATATTACAGGGAGCGCTACCAGGTCATTGACATAGACGGGGTAAGGGTGGTCATGAACGACGGGTGGGGGCTCGTGAGGCCGTCGAACACGGGGCCGATTCTCGTGCTGCGCTTTGAGGCAGAAACTCCCGAAGCGATGAAGCGTATCCAGGACATGGTCATGAAAGATCTGGATAGGATGATGAAAGGAAATTAGCGCAGGCGTTTCAATACTGATCTACACATTAAGAATGGGGACTCGTTGGGTATCTCCATTCTTAATTTTTTCTTTGAACCGGGATCCGAATGACTGAAGCCAAAGGGATTTCTTAGAATCTCGATATAGGACATACGATATACTATATACGAAATACTATGGATCTAAGATGCTGAGCATACCGCAAACGATAATGAGGCCTGCACGGTACACGGGGAATGAGCCGGGCAGGGTCATGAAGGACAGAAGCGAAGCAAGCGTTCGCTTTGCCCTCTGCTACCCCGATGTCTACGAGATCGGGATGTCCTATTACGGCCATTTTCTGCTCTATGAGCTGGCGAACAACGTCCGGGGCGTGTGGTGCGAAAGGTGCTTTGCGCCATGGAGCGATATGGACAGGCACATCAGGGAAAACAGGCTGTATCTTCGTACCCTGGAATCAAAGACGCCTCTTTGCAAGATGGACCTTGTCGGTTTTTCGTTGACCTATGAGCTGAATATGACGAACGTGCTCAACATGCTGGATCTTGGCGGCATAACGATCAGGTCGGACGAAAGGGCTGAGCAGGAGCCGGTCGTCATCGGCGGCGGCCCCCTGATGCTGAACCCGAAACCTTACGAGAGGTTTTTTGACCTCGTTGTTGCAGGGGAGGCAGACGAAGTCCTGCCGGACATTCTTGATGTGACAAGGTCTTTAAAGGGTATGAAAAGGGAACATCTGATCCAAGAGCTATCTAAGCTTGAGGGCGTCTATTCGCCGTTGTTCCCGAAGGAAAGAGTAAAGCGCCTCTACGTGAAAGACCTTGATGGCGCTTACCACCCCGTAAGCCCCCCGATCCCCGTTGTCGGAAGCGTCCATAACAGGCTCAATGTCGAGATATCAAGGGGCTGCGGAAACGGCTGCAGGTTCTGCCTTGCGGGGTTCGGGTACAGGCCTTACAGGGAGAGGTCCGTTGGAAATGTGTGCAGGATAATTGACGAAGGGATAGGCAGGACAGGCTACGAAGAGGTATCGCTTCTTTCACTCAGCTCGGGAGATTACAGCGGCCTTTTTGATGTGATGGAGCACGTAAGGGACAGGCACAGGGGGATATCGATCTCGTTGCCGTCATTAAAGATCGGCAGCATAGGCGAACAGGAGATCGGCGTGATAGGCAGCGTGGCGCGAACGGGGTTTACCTTTGCCCTCGAG
The DNA here is from genome assembly GCA_017992765.1 of Syntrophorhabdaceae bacterium. Taxonomy (GTDB): domain Bacteria; phylum Desulfobacterota; class Syntrophorhabdia; order Syntrophorhabdales; family Syntrophorhabdaceae; genus UBA5609. Next base: position 37,825 of record JAGOOA010000011.1, on the reverse strand, counting down.
GCGGCTACCGCGGAAATGCGCTGCAGGCTTAACAAAAACATCGATATAGAAATGCTCCTCAACCAGCTGCCCCTTCTCAAGAGATATGGCTGGAAGAGGATAAAACTTTATCTTATGCTCGGCTTCCCATGGGAAAAAGAAGAAGATCTCAGAAATGTCGCTGAGATCCTTCTCCCATTCAAGAAGGAGGGGATCGAAGTGAACCTTTCGGTTTCTCCCTTTGTTCCGAAGCCGCATACCCCTTTCCAGTGGCTGCCTATGGACGACGAGCATGTCTTGTATGAGAAGATGAAGCTTCTTAAGGGGCTGCTCAAAGGAAAGGGGGCGAGGATAAAATACAGGGACATTAAGCTCAGCATCATTGAGGGGGTGTTGTCGAGGGGGGACGGGAAACTCTCCGGGCTTTTCGAATATCTCTTCCGGGAAGGGGCCAAACTTGAAGCGTGGCGTGAATATTTTCATTTCGACATTTATGAAAGATGGTTTGGCGATAACGGGCTGCAGATGACGGATTACACCGGCGGGAGAGAGCGGGATGCGTCATTGCCGTGGGATATTATCGATACGGGGATAAACGGCGGTTTTCTGAAGGATGAATATGAGAAGGCCCTTGAGAGCGAGAGAAGCGTCGATTGCTACAACGGCTGCGCCGGGTGCGGGATGGAATGCGTTACGGACATAAGATCAGAAGAGCAGAGGGTGAGAAGAGCAGAGAAGCAGAAGGTGAGAGGAGAAGAGTGTGAAGATCTCCGAACGCCGAAGGCCGAACCGCGATCTACGATATACGATATACGAAATACCAAGAAGTTCACCTTCCGCTACGGGAAGTATGGGGATTCCCGCTATATCGGGCACATCGACGCGATGAATATCCTCTTGCGCGCCTTCAGGGCGTCGGGGGTCGCGATCAGGATGCACGGCAGATACCACCCTCTCCCGAGGATCAGATTAACGGAAGCCCTGCCGGTCGGCATTGAAAGCACCTGGGAATTTATTGAGATAGAAACGGAGGGCGGCGCCGGGATCGATGAAGCGATCATGGGAAGAATGAACAGGCTGCTGCCGGAAGGGATGAAGATCTACGGTTATGTTGAAGGAAGCCTGGATGACAGGACAAAAGATTTTTCTTACATTTTAGTGGCAGAAGGGTATACTAACAGAGAAGCCTTGAAATGGAGAGAATATGGGAAAAGGTCTTTTTTTCTCTGGCAGGGCAAGGGCATCAAGCAGCTTTGGCTGCAGGGACAGTTTATAAGGATAGTAAAGGTACCAACCGGGAGAGTGCATGGCATCTGAACTAATAATAAATGTGACGTTTAACGAGAAGAGGATCGCATTTCTGGAAAACGGCGTTCTTGTTGAGTTTTTTATCGAGAAGAAGAACGACAACAGCATGGTCGGGAGCATCTATAAAGGCAAGGTGGTGAGGATCGTTCCCGGAATGGATGCGGCGTTTATTGACATCGGTCTTGAAAAGTCCGCCTTCCTGTATGTCGGGGACATCATCCTTGACAGGCTGATGTACGAAGAGTACGAAGATTCGGGATTTCCCGTGGAGCTGGGGGAGAGGATCGAGGGCGTTCTGGAAGACGGGCAGGAGCTGATCGTCCAGGTTTCGAGGGAACCGATAGGTCAGAAAGGAACGCGGGTCACGTCAAAGATAACGCTGCCCGGAAGGCTCCTGGTGCTGATGCCCGCAACCGACCACATCGGGGTATCGCGCCGGATCGAACAGGAAGACGAGCGGAAACGGCTTGCAGCGCTGCTGAAGGAGATATGCCCGAAGGGCTATGGGCTGATCGCGCGGACCGCATCCGAGGGCAAGTCGAGCGACGAGATCCAGAGCGACCTGAGCTTTCTGCGGAGGATATGGGAAAGCATCCAGGAAAAGGCAAAAGACGTCAGGGCGCCATCGATACTCCACCAGGACCTTGGCATCATCTTCAGGGTTATCAGGGACCTCCATTCCCATAACCTGAAGAAGATCATCGTTGACGACCCCTTTGTATATAAGAACGTCGAGGTCTTCATCAAGGAATATCTCCCTGAAGAAAGGTGCGATGTTGAATACTTCGAAGAAAAAGACCCCATATTTGAGGTGTTCGGCATCGAGATGGAGATCGCGAAGCTGCTGCAGAAAAAGATCTGGTTAAAATCGGGAGGCTATATCGTCCTTGATTATACCGAGGCGCTCACGGTTATCGACGTCAATACAGGGAGGTACCTCGGAAAAAAGGACCTTGAAGACACCATACTCCGGACAAACCTCGAAGCGGTGAAAGAGATCGCCTACCAGATACGGCTGAGGAACATCGGCGGCATTATTATCGTGGATTTTATCGATATGGAGAGGAAGGAATCGAGGGAGACCGTTTTCCAGGCCCTCGTCGAAGTGCTGAAAAAGGACAGGATAAAGACCTTTGTCTATCCCATCAGCGAGATAGGCCTCGTGCAGATCACGAGAAAGAGAACGCGGCACAACATCACCAACCTCCTCACGGAGACATGCCCGAACTGCGACGGCTCGGGCTACATCAAGTCAAGGCATACCGTATGCTATGAGGTTTTGCGAGAGCTCAGAAGTTCATGCAAAAAGGGCGAAGGCAGAATATTTAACGTCTATGTCGCCCCGGAGGTGGCGAGCCTGCTTTATGAAGAAGAAAAAAGCTCGATCGAGTTCATCGAAAATACGCATAAAACAAAGATAAACCTTATCGCAAACGCCGGCTTCAGTATCGATAAATTTCATGTGGAAGGGATCTATTAGCCATTCGATATGGAACATACGGCCCTATCTCCTGCCAAGGTTAATCTTTACCTCAAAGTGCTTTCGAAAAGACCGGACGGTTACCATAATATTGAAAGTATTGTTGACCCCATATCTATCTATGACGTAATACATATAAGAGAAGCAAGGAACGGCGGAATAGCCGTAAGGGACGATAAGGGCATCTTGCCCGAAGGCAGGGGCAATACAATATTCAGGGCAGTCGAACTTTTGCGGGAGCGCCACAGCGTCAGACAGGGGATAGAGATCTTCGTAGAAAAGAACATACCCATCGGAAGCGGTCTCGGGGGGCCAAGCAGCAACGCTGCGACGGTGCTCAGGGAACTCGTCCGGATATGGGGGCTTGATGTCAGGGAGGACGAGATATTTGATATCGGCAGGACGGTTGGGGCCGACGTTCCGCTCTTTCTCTATGGCAGGCCCTGCGTGATGCGCGGAATAGGCGACATCATCTCCCCCGTAGAGCTGCCCCGCATATGGTACCTTGTCGTGTATCCGGGCGTGGAAATACCGACGAAAGAGGTCTACGGCCGCCTAAAAATCGTGTTGACAAATACCGAAAATGATATTAGATTGTTGGGAAAATTCAAGACCTTATATGATGTAGCGAATATCTTAGAGAATGATCTGGAAAGAGTCGGAACCATAATGTGCCCACAAATTAAGACCATAAAAAGGATATTAGAACAAAGTGGAGCGGTTGGTTCCTTGATGAGCGGAAGCGGTTCCTCCGTGTTTGGTATTTTTAAAAGCGAAAACGATGCAGAGAAGGCCTTGGCCCATGCGAAAGACCTGGGAGAAGTTTTTTTAGCGCATAGTTTATAGGAGGGATGGGTATATGGAAATTACTGACGTCAAAATATTCCCGGTAAACGAAAAACGTGTTAAAGCCTATGCATCAATAGTTTTCGATGATTGTTTTATCGTTAGGGACCTGAAGGTTATTCATGGCGACAGTAAGCTTTTCGTGGCCATGCCGAGCAAGAAGATGAAAGACGGCTCATACAGGGACACCGTACATCCCCTGAACAATGCCACCAGGCAGAAGATAGAATCGAGCGTTCTCGAAGCGTACGAAAAAGAGATAAGCAAACAGCCATCTCAATAAATATTATATTGGGGTGTCGTCAAGCGGTAAGACACAGGCCTTTGGAGCCTGCATTCGGAGGTTCGAATCCTCCCGCCCCAGAATTTTTTAAGGAGGACCTTGTTGGACAGGTTAAGAATATTTACGGGAAACGCGAATCCCGAGCTTGCGCAGAAGATATGCAAATTTCTGGGAGTAGGCCTGGGCAAGGCGGGGGTCAGCCATTTTAGCGACGGCGAGATACAGGTGGAGATCGATGAAAGCGTGAGGGGAATGGATACGTTTGTCGTCCAGCCGACATGTCCGCCGGTCAACCAGAACCTGATGGAGCTCCTTGTCATGCTCGATGCCTTGAAAAGGGCGTCTGCGGACAGGATAACGGTCGTTATTCCTTATTACGGCTATGCGCGGCAGGACAGAAAGGTTGTCCCAAGGACATCGATATCGGCAAGGCTTGTGGCAAACCTGATCACGGTGGCGGGGGCGTCAAGGATACTGGCCATGGACCTTCACGCAGGGCAGATACAGGGTTTCTTCGATATACCGGTAGACCACCTTTACGCGCTGCCGGTACAGCTTGCCTACCTCAAAAAGATCAAGGGCGAGATAGTCGTCGTATCGCCCGATGCAGGAGGCGTAGAAAGGGCAAGGGAGCTCGGCAAGCGGCTGAACGCCTCAATCGCGATCATAGACAAGCGGCGTGAAAAGGCGAACGTCGCCAAGGTCATGCATGTCATAGGGGACGTAAAGAACAAGGTAGCGATCCTCCTTGACGATATGATAGATACGGGCGGTACGATCGTAAAGGCTGCCGAAGCGATCATGGACAACGGCGCCAGGGAGGTCTATGCCTGCTGTTCGCACCCTGTGCTCTCGGGGAACGCCGTGGAGAAGATCGATGGCTCTCCCCTCAAGGAGATGGTGGCAACGAATACCATACCGCTTACAGAGAGCGCCAGAAGATCAAAGAAGATAAAAGTACTCGATGTTTCGCCGACACTGGGAGAGGCGATCAAGAGGATCCATAATTATGAATCGGTGAGTTCGTTATTCATATAGGCACATACAGGCACGCGAGGAGGTTTGTAATGGAAAAGATATTAATAAAGGCAGATATAAGGGCGGAGAAAGGGAAAAGCGTAGCGAGGCGGCTGAGAAAGGAAGGCAAAATACCGGCAGTATTATATGGCAGAGAGGTAGATCCGATATCCATAGCCGTTTCTTCGAGAGATTGGGAGAAACTGGGCAAACAATTAAAGAGCAACGTGATCCTTGATATGGAAGTGCATGGCCTTAAGAAAAAGGCAGAGAACAGGCCGGTCATGATAAAGCATATTCAAAAGGGCGTTCTCAAGAACGAGATCCTTCACATAGATTTTCTGCAGGTATCGATGGAAAGAACCGTAGAGGTGGAGATACCCGTCCACCTTGTCGGGCGCTCAAAAGGTGAAACAAAGGACGGTATTATCGATCAGCACCTGAGATCGATCAAGGTGGAGTGTCTCCCAACCCAGATACCCGAGAAGATCGAAATAGACATAACGGACCTTGACATCGGCGATTCCTACCATATAAGCCAGATATCCATTCCCGGTGTTAAATTGCTTGAGAACGCAAACGTTGCGGTGATCACGATCATCCCGCCGACAGTGGAAGAAAAGCCTGTAGTGGCGGAAGAGGCTGCAGTTGCTGCGGAACCGGAGAAGGACAAGAAAGAGGATAAGAAAGAAAAAGAGGAATAGAGGTATTATTGTTCCTTCTATGCGGACTTGGCAATAAAGGCTCTGAGTATGAAGGTACGAGGCATAATGCCGGATACCTTGTTATAGATCGCTTCTCCAGGGTATTGAACATCCCCTTCAGCAAAAAATTATCCGGCTGCAGGATCGGCTATACCGAAAGCCTGATCCTTGCAAAACCGGTTACATACATGAACCTCTCCGGCGGGCCGGTTTTTTCCCTCATGAAAAAGATGGACATAGCCGTTGATGATTTTCTGCTGATCCACGATGACCTTGACATGGAGCTGGGCAGGATAAGGATAAGGCTGGGCGGGAGCGATGGCGGACATAAAGGGGTAAGGTCCGTTATAGAGACCCTGGGATCTTCGCAATTCTACAGGTTGAAACTGGGCATCGGCAGGGACCCTGTTATCCAGCCTGAAGATTACGTGCTGTCCAATTTCGGGGACCATGAGAAGAAACTGCTCGACGAAACGATAGAGAACGCTGTTGAGGCGGCAAGGGTCTTTATCTTCGAGAGCAAGTCAAAAGCGATGAGCATGTATAATAGAAGGTAGCTGATTGCCGAAGGACGAAGGACGTCCGCTTCGCTAGGACGAAGGACGAAATGAAAGGCATATCATATATAGCCAAACTAGTTGTCAGCGAAAACAAAAAAAGGCTTTTGGCTGAGAGCTGATAGCCGTCCGCTGAAAGGGGTTGCTTAGTGAGTTTTTCCTGCGGAATGATCGGATTGCCGAACTCCGGCAAGTCAACGATATTTAATGCCCTGACAACTTTGTCCGTTCCCTGCCATCCTTATCCCTTTTGCACCATCGAGCCCAACGTCGGCGTTATCCCGGTACCGGATGAGCGGCTGACGGGGCTGGCACGGGTGCTGAAGCCGGAGAAGGTAACGCCGACGACGATAGAGTTTGTGGATATTGCAGGACTTATAAAAGATGCCCATAAAGGCGAGGGGCTTGGCAACAAATTTCTTTCCCATATCAGGAACGTTGACGCGATAGCCCACGTGGTAAGGTGTTTCGGAACAGAGAACATCCCCCATGTATACAGCGGTATAGACCCGAAAAGGGATGCGGAGATCGTTGAAACCGAGATCCTCATCTCTGACCTCGAGATCGTCGAGGACAGGTTGCGGAAGATCGAAAGGCTTGCGAAGGTCTCAAAAGAAAAAGGCGAAGCAGAGCACGGCCTGCTCCTTAAGATCAGGGAGGCGCTTGAAAGAGGCGCCTTTGTGGATATGGAGCAATACGACGAAAATGAAAGGCAGCTGATCCGGTCGTTCAATCTGATCGCAACGAAGCCCCTTTTCTACATAGCAAATGTTGATGAAGAGGCATGGAACAACCTGCCCCTCCCGATGATCGAAGAGCTTGTGAAAAAAAACAGAAGAAGGGCCGTCTATATCTGCGGAAAGCTCGAGGAAGACCTTTCCGCATTGCCTGACCAGGAAAAGGTTTCATATATGGAACTTTACAACATGGAAAAGATGTCCATTGAGAATGTCATCCGGGTCGGCTACGAGGCGCTGAACCTCATCACGTTCTATACTGTTGTGGGCAAAGAGATGAGGGCGTGGACGATCCCGGCAAACACCGCATGCGTAAAGGCGGCCGGCAAGATCCATACAGACATGGAAAAGGGTTTTATAAAGGCCGACGTTATGAATGCCGATGATTTTATCCGGTGCGGATCCGAACATGCTGCGAAAGAGAAGGGATTGCTGCGGCTTGAAGGCCGCGACTATATCGTGAAGGACGGGGATATACTCCACATCCGCTTCAGCTAACCCCGGTGCTCACGCTGTATAGCGATAGTGGCTTAGAAAACACCTATACCGACGCCGACAATATCTCCGGAAACGTACCCGGCCTCTGTGAGCGCCATGGATTCGGCGCGCACCTCATATTCTACCTGTTCCGCTATCTTTCTTATCTGCTCTGCGATCTTTATGCCCGTTGCGAATGGATCCTTGGCATTACGTACCCGCTCCATCGCCAGAAGGGCGAAAGCCGCTAACGCAGCGTCGAAATTTTTACCCTTGTTCTTTTTGGAAGGTGCCTTTTTTGCATTTGGAGCAGTTTTTTGTTTTTTTACCGCCATGATGACCCCCTTTTTATTCTGTGGGCAGTTTACATTCCACTCTATATTTTTCATTATAGTGCGAATACAGCATTAGTCAAGCGGAAGATTAAAGAACAGCAATCAGCTATAACCAATACAAAGATGTCTGTTTGGTCTATCGGGTCTGTTTTGTCCGCTCCGTTTTAACGTTGAACGTAGAACCTTGAACGTTGAACAGATTTTGCTGTGTGCTGCAAGCTGATAGCTGACTGCTGATTTTATATCCTCTGCCCCAGCGCGAGCGCATTCTTCTGTATCCCCAACCGCAGTTCTTTTTGAATAAATTCATTCTTTGTTTCTGTGAAGGGATAATAGACAAGCAGAGATTCAGAGCACTCAGCGTCGATATGGTTCAACTGGGGGAAGAGGATCTTTTTTCTGGCGGACATGTTGGCAATGGTTATTTTTACGCTTTCTATAGCCTCCCGTCTTGTCAGATTGACAGGAGACACCCGTAGTCCCTGAAGATTATTATCGATCTTTTTGTTCGGCTGCAGCAATGTCAGCTGCCTTGAAAGCATCAGGAATGTTGACGGTGGAACTTTAAAGGCCGGCGCCCAGAAATATAGTACAGATTCTTCCCATTCCCGCCTGATCGACTTTGGCAGATTGGCGTATCGAACCAGGTCGGCATATGATCTCAGGTCGATCCCCCGGACATCTGCCTTCATTCTCCAGAACGGCAGGTACATGAGATCTGCCGCGCTATCCTTTGCCGCCATCATAACCGCAAAATCTGTCGCCGAGAAGCCTTCCGCGCCTGTTTCCCAGAGTGAGCTGCAATGGGAACAAGCAAGGATACAGCTGTCCCTTTCCGCGATCATATCCCGGCCGCAGTTCGGACAGATAGTGGGAAGAAACACGGTTTCAAAGTTTTTCCCGGCGTCCCGAAGGTCAAAGCTGCCATCGCAGGGATGGTGTGATGCAGGCTCGTTTACTATGGCGTCATAGACCGCATTGTTCCGCATGTATACGGGAGTATACAGAAGGCTTAACGTTTCGCCGATAAAGGATTCATAAAAGAGCACATCCTCTTTGATGATCGTTTCGGTAATGGGGATATCGAACGATTCGAACAGAGTGAGTTTTTTACGGACGGTCACCTGCTCGAAAGATATTTTCTGTTCTGTCATTACATAGGATTCTTCGAATGACAACTGCGGCTTCAGGAATATCCTCTTGTCCGAAGGCCGGACAAACCTCGGCTTCAGGGTTTGCGGCCGCAGGCCCATCGAAGGCTGCACGGATGGACTGTTTACCGCAGGGATCGTTTTGTCGAGCAGGCCCTGTTCTATCCGGTCCGTTATACAGAGAAAATGCATTCCGCGAAAACGCCAGTAAGGAATAAAAAAGACGTCTTCCTTTATGTTGTCTGCGGGGGGAAAATAATACTGAAAGCAGCCTCTGGCCTGGATTGAAAGCCTTGTGCGGCAGAAATTGCATGATAAAAGCCTGTCCGTTTCCTCAAGGACGACAGGCGCTCCGCACTGAGGGCATTCATGTTCGATCTTCAACGCTAAACCCGGTTAGTAAAAAGCAGGCTAAGGTTGAGGCTAAGGTTGAGCAAATACTGTTTTTCCTTAACCTCAGCCTTAACCTTAACCTGATTCTTCTTGCTATGAGCCATGAGCCGTTTTTATATCTTCTCCCCACACTGATTGCAGTAAACCGAACCGGCGAGGTTCTCGGCATTGCAATGGGGGCATTTTGCAGGAAGCGGCTTTTCTGAGGCCTGGTGCCCGCAGGAAGGGCAGAACTTCGCATGGGGCGGGAGGTTCTTGCCGCATCTGACGCACTGCTGATATACGAGCAGCTGGTGCCCGCAGGAAGGGCAGAACTTCGCATCTTCGCTGATCGGGTTCCCGCAGTCAGGACATTTCAATGAATCCTGGACCGCCAGCCCTGTCTTTTTAAGAGATTCTGCGAACATGGCGGGCATCATAAAGCCAAGGCCCATGCCGAGGCCGGCACCGGCCCCGCCCTGATTTTGAGAAGCGCTTTCAATGGCCATGGCGGCCTTCATCTGCAGGAGCTTATTTAGATCATCAAAAATGCCAAGCCTGCTCTTGTCGTCGATCGCCTTCTGTACTTCAAGGGGAGGAGTGATGGAGTTGATGTAGAGATTGGAAAGCATGAGGCCGAAGCGGGAAAAATCTTCTTCAAGGACCTTTTTCAAGCCCTCTGATATAGCATCATACTGGCCGGGAAGATCAAAGACCGTGTCGAGCTTCTCCCCGAGGTAGTCATTAAAGCGGGAGACAATGACGCTGCTGAGATATTCTTCTATATCAGAAACGGTATAGGTATTTTTCGTCCCGACAATGGTATTGATAAAAAGGGTCGGCTGGACGACCTGTATGTTGAAGACGCCGAAGGCCCTCAGCCTGATGAGCCCAAGGCTGGAGTCCTTGAACGCAACAGGGTCCCTTGTGCCCCATGCCAGGTTCGGGAATACCTTCATGTTGGTGAAGTAAACCTCTGCCCTGAGGGGGCTCGTAAAACCCCAGGGCAGGCTCAATATCTTTGTAATGACCGGGATATTGAGGGTTGTCAGGGTGTGCCTTCCCGCGCCGACGGCGTCGTAGGCCTTGCCCTGATAGAAAAATACCGCTGACTGGCTCTCCCGGACGATTAATTGGGCGCCGTACTTTATTTCGCCGGAGCCGCCCTCGGGAATCCTGTGGGCTATCTCTCTTCCCGTGTCGTCAAACCACTCGATGACCTCTAAAAAGATAACGTTGTTTTTTCCCATCTTGACCCCCGTATATTGTTGCAAACACAATACTATGTTCACGGCTGTAAAGTCAACAGCGACCGATGTCGAAGGTGATGCTGCGGGCATCCATGTCGATTTACGTTGATAAAAATAGATATTTCCGGTAATTTACCCTAAAAAGGGAGGTTGTCGTAACACAATGGATCCATCGATGCATTCAATGAAGGACCTTGAAGCGATCATCGAACATGCCTATGACGGGCTTTATATAACCGACGGTGATGCGAACACCATAATGATCAACAAGGCATATGAGCGGATAACAGGCATCAAGCGGGAAGAGGTCCTTGGCAAGAACATGCGGGAGCTTGTTGCCTCAGGCGCTATAGACCGTTCGGTGAGCCTTGAAGTTATCGAGAAGCGCTCGCCCGTAACGATCATGCAGGAGTTAAGAGGCGGCAAAAAGGTGCTGGTCACGGGGACCCCGGTTTTTGATATGGCAAAGATGGAGATCACCCTTGTCGTAACGAATGTGAGGGATATTACCGAACTTATTGAGCTGAAGGACAAGCTCCACGAGACAACGCTGGAGGTGAACCGCTACCTGGCGGAGCTCGACAAGATAAAAAGGCTGCAGCAGCAGCAGACGAAGTTTGCGACGAAGAGCAAAAAGATGATAGAGATCCTCGAAACGGCAATAAAGGCATCCCAGTTCGATTCGAACATCCTGATAACCGGTGAATCGGGTGTCGGCAAAGGGCTTATGGCAAAATTGATACACGAGTCAAGCGGCAGGAAGGACCAGCCGTTCATCATTATCAACTGCGCGGGGATACCGGAGGACCTTTTTGAAAGCGAGCTCTTCGGATACGAGCCGGGCGCCTTTTCGGGCGCCAGCATAAAAGGGAAAAAGGGCCTCCTTGAGGTTGCCGATAAAGGAACGGTGTTTCTCGACGAGATAGGCGATATGAGCTTGCGGCTGCAGGCAAAGCTGCTCCGTGTCATCGAGGAAAAAGAGATGAACAGGCTGGGGTCGACAAAGACGATCAAGCTCAACGTAAGGATCATAGCGGCCACAAACCAGGATATCGATGCCCTTATCGAAAGCAAAAAATTCAGGCAGGACCTCTTTTTTCGTATCAATACCATCTCGATCGTTATCCCTCCATTAAGGGAGAGAACGGAGGACGTGATACCGCTGGTCCAGCACTTCACGCAGCGGATCAATGAGCGCTATGGCATGAAGAAACATTTTAGCTCCGGGGCGGCCCAACTTCTTATGTCCTATAATTTCCCCGGCAACGTGAGGGAGCTGTCGAACATTGTCGAGCAGGCATTTCTTATAAGCAAGAGGGACACGGTAGAAGCTGATGAATTGCCGATCCAGGTACGAGACATCGTTGACTCACACAGCCTGATGTTTGAAAGCGGCAATAAGACATACAGCGAGATCGTGGACCTCATGGAGTATAAAATAATCAAAAATGCTGTCGAGAAATACGGCAGTACCCACAAGGCTGCAAAGAATTTAAAGATAAGCCAGAGCACCATTGTAAGAAAAATGAAGAGATTGAACATCAAGATTCGCAACAACGAGTGACCTTTACGATTTCTTATTGCATCAAAATGATGCAAATATGCATCAGATGCTTGTCTATTTGTTATGTTTTTGATGGAGAGATCGCCGTAAGCATCTGATTTGGCAGGTTTTATATCATTATTGGACTATGGCATATAAATTGCTTTATGTGTGGACATATATCAAAAACCTTAAGGAGGTTTGTATGAGACACAAAATTATTTTGTTATTCATCATCGCAGCTATCCTGATCCCCTTTACGATCGTGCAGGCCGCTGAAACGATCAAGGTCGGCGCGCTCTACACCATGACCGGCCGCGGAGGCCAGTATGGAAAGGATTCAGAGGTTGCCATCAAGATCGCCCTTGACGAGGTCAACGCCAAAGGGCTGCCGGGCGGGGCAAAGCTGGACGTCATTATCACTGACGATAAGAACCCGCAGTATGCGGTCAGCGTGGCAAAGCGGTACATCACCGATGAAAAATGCAAGTTCCTTTTTGGCATCATCTCTACAGCGATAGGCCTTGCGGTCACAGAGGTGAGCAAAGAGCATAAGGTTATCTTTATAGGCACTGACCACGCCGGGACCGACCTCACTGCGAACAAATTCCAGAAATATTATTTCCGAAGCAGCAACAACACGTTCCAGTCTATGATGGCAGGGGCGTACTACCTGAAAGACGATGTAAAGAACTGGAAAAAGATCGCCTACATCGGCCCTGACTATGCGTACGGAAGAGACCAGTGGATGGAGCTGAAATGGGGCCTCGACAAACTGGGTGTCAAGTATGAGGTTGTAGGAGAATACTGGCCGAAGCTCTATGAGCCCGACTATACGTCATATATCACCGCTATCATAAAGGCAGCGCCGGATATCCTCGTGAACGGCATGTGGGGCGGAGACACCGTCGCCTTTATCAAACAGGCTAAGCCCTATGGCCTTTTCAGCAAGATGAAATATTTCCACGTCGATGCCGGCGGCAACTATGAAGCGCTTGCAGGGCTTGGCGCCGATATGCCCGCAGGGATCATCATGTCTGCGCGGCACCACAACAACTGGCCTGAAACACCGGCAAACAAGACATATGTGCAGAAATTCTACAAAGCCGCCGGAAGGTATCCATCATATGCAGCGGAAGGCGCCTATGTGGGCGTCCACATGATCGCCGAGGCGATAAGGAAGGTCGGCAACGCCAACGACACAGAGGCGCTTGTCAAGGCCCTGGAAGGCATGAAGATCCAATGTCCCGAAGATCCGCCGGGATTTACCTCCTATATCGACCCGAAGACGCACCAGATAGTCCAGGTCCAGGCCATCGGCACAACGGTAAAGAACGACAAGTTCCCGCCGGCAAAATACATGCTCGGCAATTTCAAAGTATATCCGGCAGACAAGCTGTGGCCGAGCTTTGAATATATTGACTATATGACAAAAGTAAAAGGTAAATAAATTTAGCAAAGGGAGCAGGGCTTAGGTATGGATATAAATACTTTCATCGCGCAGTTTTTAAGCGGGCTTTCAACTGCCATGTTGCTTTTTCTCATCTCCAGCGGTCTAACGCTGATCTTCGGGGTAGTGAACGTCCTGAACTTCGCCCACGGGTCTTTTTATCTTCTCGGTACCTACTTTGCCTATCAGCTCATGCAGTTGTTCAACAACTTCTGGGTAGGGCTGCTTGTCGGCGCTGTCGGTGCGGGGATAGTGGGGATGGTGATCGAATTCTTATTCCTCAGGCGCATTTACGGCCGGGCGCAGGAAGGCGCTTTCCAGTTGCTTATGACCTTCGCGTTCATCCTCATCCTTGACGACGTGGTAAAATTCATCTGGGGCACTGAATACAAGACCATACCTAAGCCGGCTTCCCTTGCAGGTTCTCTGAATATAGGAACGGTAACAGTTCCGATCTATAACATATTCATTATTATCGTAGGATTGCTCGTTGTCCTCTTCGCATGGTATTTTCTCACAAGGACCGACACGGGCAAGATGGTCAGGGCGTCATCCCTCGACAGGATCATGCTCGGCCTTCTGGGGACGAATGTCCCCATGATCATGACGGTTGTATTTGGCGTTGCTACGGCAATGGGCGGCCTTGCCGGCGTGCTGGCGGCGCCGTTAAGAACCGTTACTCCCGGCGCGGGCGTTGAATTCATTATCGACTCGATGATCGTGGTGGTGATCGGGGGCTTCGGTAATTTCTGGGGCGCCTTGCTGGGCGCGCTCATAATAGGCGAGGTCCTTTCTTTCGGGATCTTATGGATGCCTGAGCTGGCCACGGTCCTGACCTTTATCGTTATGATCATCGTGTTGATCGTAAAGCCCGAAGGGCTTCTTGCAAAAAAAGCGGTGGGGAGGAAATAGCACGTTGAAGAAGATAAAAGAATATCTGCCCTGGATCGTTTATTTCGTGTTCTTTCTCGGGATACTTGTCGTCAACCCCGGCTCTCACTACATCCATCTTGTGTCCAGAGTCATTATCTTCAGCCTTTATGCCGTCGCTTTCAATCTTTTATATGGCACGACGGGGCTTGTATCCTTCGGGCACGCGCTCTTTTATGGGGTCGGGGCATATATCACCGGCATGCTCGTCAAGGCAACGAGCCCGGAATTGTTCCTCCTTTATATCTTGCTGGGGGCCGTAGGCGCGGCATTCGTCTCTTTCTTCATCGGACTTTTAACGTTAAGGCTGACGGGTATATATTTCACCATGCTGACCCTTGCCTTTGCACAGCTGGTATGGGGCCTGACCTTCAAGCTCTACCACTTTACCGGCGGGGATGATGGCATCCAGGCGATCGCAAAGCCTGAGATCCTCGCAGGAGGCGTAACAAAATACTACCTCTTCAGCTTCGCAGTGGTAACCATCTGCATATACATACTGTGGAGGATCAGGAGGTCCCCTTTCGGGGCTGTCCTCAACAGCATCAGGCAGAATCCGCAGAGGATCACATTCCTCGGCTTGAACGTGTATAAGAACCAGCTCAAGGCTTTTGTCATATCGGCCTTCTTTGCAGGCATAGCCGGCGGGCTCTATGCAGGGCTTGACGGGAGCATCCATCCTGACATGCTCCACTGGCCGACATCGGGAAACGCGATCCTTATGGCGACCATAGGCGGAATGGGCACGTTCTTCGGGCCTGTAGTGGGCGCCGGGATACTTACGGGGCTGGAAGAGATAGTAGGAAAATACACCGAATACTGGTCGTTCTATATCGGTGTTGTTGTGCTTATCGTTGTCCTTTTGTTCCCGAACGGCGTTTTAGGGATCAAAAAGACAGGGGCCGGAAAAAACAACGAGGAAAAGGAGACCGAGGTTGCCTGCAATTCTGGAAATTAAAAACCTTGACAAACATTTTGGCGGTATCCATGTGACCAACCGCGTCAATATCGGCTTCAAAAAGGGCGAGATGTCAGCGATCATCGGGCCTAACGGGGCAGGGAAGACGACCCTTTTTAACCTCATATCGGGCTTCATACCTTCCGATGACGGGGCAGTGCTCTATGAAGGCCAGGACATAACAAAGGCGAAGCCCGAGACCATTGTTAAACTCGGGATGGTAAGGGCCTTCCAGGTGGCAAGTGTTTTCCTGGAAGAGTCAGTTTACGACAATATATACCTGGCATCCCTCGCTCACTTTCAGGAGAATGCAAAGATCTTTATAAACAGGATGGCCTTTAAGGACGCCCGCGAACACTCAGAATTTATACTGAACAAGATAGGGCTTTATAATTGCAAGGACCTGAAGGCCTCGGAATTATCACACGGCGATATGAAGGTCCTCGATATAGCGATAGCCCTGACGCTGCAGCCAAAGATACTGCTTCTCGATGAACCGACTGCCGGGATGGCCCCTGATGAAAGGATAAAGATGATGGGCCTCCTGAAAGAGCTCCACGAGTTTTTTCAGCTGACGACGATCTTTATAGAGCACGACATGGATATGGTCTTCGGCATCGCGGAGATCATCAGGGTACTCGTGCAGGGCCAACTTATCGCTGAAGGCCCGCCGGATTACATACGCAATCACGAGACGGTAATCGAAGCCTATCTTGGAAAAGAGGTGCTATAAAATGGCCGATATCCTTGTTGCGGAAAAAATAAATTCCTATTACGGCAAAAGCCACATTTTGTTCGACGTAAGCTTTGCGGTGCGTGAAGGAGAGACGCTTTGCCTTATGGGGCGGAACGGCGCCGGCAAGAGCACAACCTTCAAAACCCTCGTTATGGATATTGTGCCGAAAAAGGGGAGGGTGTATTTCAAGGGTAAAGATATCACCGGAATGAAACCTTACAGGACCGCACGTCTTGGCCTCGGCCTTGTACCTGAGGACCGCAAGATATTCGGGCCTCTCACGGTGAAGGAGAATCTGATCCTTGGTACGGCAATGGGCAAGGAAAGAAAAGGCATCTGGAACCTTGACCTTGTGTACGAGTTCTTCCCTGTTTTGAAGGATTTCCAGGCACGGCCGGGCGGGACCCTGTCCGGAGGCGAGCAGCAGATGCTTACCATAGCGAGGACCCTTATGGGAAATCCGCTTGTGCTTCTCCTTGACGAGCCTACCGAGGGCTTGAGCCCCGTTATGGTAAAGACCCTGAAAGACCTTGTCCTCAAACTGAAAGATGTCGGAACGACGATCCTCCTGTCAGAACAGAACATCAAGTTCGCCATGGCCGTTTCAGACCGCGTTGCAATCATCGATAAGGGATATATCAGGTACGAGTCCGATATAGAGACCTTTAAAGGGGATGACGCGATCAAGAAGCAGTATCTCGCAGTATAAATAAACCGGCAATGAAAATACATTGCTGGTTTATTAATCGTATATCGTACTTTGTATATCGAATATCGCAACATAGAACGGGAAAGTACTTCTACTGAAAGTTAAGCTGATGCAATAATGCATCGGCATAATTCATCTTTGCATGACAGCGTGGACGAAATGTAATAGATGATGGCAGTTGTCAAGAAAAAAAGAAATACATTCAGATGCTTATTGACAAAAATATCGTGTTAATTCATGACGTTATATCATTTTATATTATATTCCCTTTACGCCTAACGCCTCACTCCTCACGGTCTTTACGGTGGCACATAAATTGCTATATTCATTATAAGAAAATCACGCAAGGAGGAAATTATGGCACGGATGACTTCTTCTGAAGAATATGTCGAAAGCCTGAAAAAGGTAAAAAAGCGCGTATACCTTGGCGGCAAGCTGATAGATAATTATATTGACCACCCCATAATAAGGCCTTCGATAAATTCCTGCGCAATGACCTATGAGCTGAGCGGCTATCCCGAATATGAGGAGCTTCTTACAGCAACATCAAGCCTTACGGGAAAAAAGATCAACCGCTTTACGCATCTCCACCAGAGCGCCGAAGACCTTATAAAAAAGGTGAAGATGCAGAGGGTGCTGGGCCAGAAGACCGGCTGCTGTTTCCAGCGCTGCGTCGGTTTTGACGGTTTTAATGCAGTTGACTCTGTAACGTACGAGATGGACCAGGAGTTTGGGACAGACTATAATAAAAGGTTCCGGGCATACCTTGAGTATGTGCAGGAAAACGATCTTGTTGTGGACGGCGCGATGACAGACACGAAAGGCGACAGAAAGCTCGCCCCTTCAGAGCAGAAAGACCCTGATCAGTTTGTCCACGTTGCAGAAAGAAAGCCTAATGGGATCGTGGTCAGGGGCGCGAAGGCGCACCAGACAGGGGCGGTAAATTCCCACGAGATACTCGTTATGCCTACCCAGACGATGCGCGAGGCGGACAAGGACTATGCCGTTTCTTTCGCAGTTCCTGCCGACGCCCAGGGGATACTCTACATATACGGAAGGCAGTCCTGCGATACAAGGAGGCTCGAAGAAGGCACTATCGATGTGGGAAATGCGATGTTCGGCGGCCAGGAAGCGCTTATCGTCTTTAACGACGTATTCGTGCCCTGGGAAAGGGTTTTTATGTGCGGCGAATACCAGTACTCAGGGGCGCTCGTAGAACGCTTTGCCGGATACCACAGACAGAGCTACGGAGGATGCAAAAGCGGGGTAGGAGACGTCCTGATAGGGGCTGCTCAGGCCATTGCAAAGATACAGGGCACCGAAAAGGCCTCGCACGTGAAAGATAAGCTGGTAGAAATGACACACCTGAACGAGACGATCTATGCCTGCGGCGTAGCATGTTCAGCGGAAGGAAGGCCGACAAATTCAGGGACGTACCTTATCGATCTGATGCTCGCGAACGTATGCAAGCTGCATGTAACTCACCTGCCGTACCTGATCTCCAGGCTGGCCCAGGATATAGCAGGAGGGCTTGTCGTGACCCTGCCCGGAGAGCAGGACTTCAAGAGCCCTGAAATAGGCGGGTACCTTGAAAAGTATTTCAGAAGCGCAACGGCATACAGCACAGAGGACAGATGCAGGATGCAGAGGCTGGTAGAGAACCTTACCCTCGGGATGGGTGCCGTGGGCTATCTTACGGAGTCGCTGCACGGAGCAGGCTCTCCCCAGGCGCAGAAGATCATGATAGGGAGGCTGGCGAACTTCGATTACAAGGCGGGGCTGGCAGAAGAGCTGGCAGGGATAAAGAGAGACTGACCGTCCGGGCCGATCCGTGGGACGTGTAAGATATTGCGGCAATTGCAACCCCGAGGTAGACCCGAGAAAGATAAGAAAGGCTATTGAAAGAATTGCAAACGATACAGATGACGATGTGCTTATATGCGTCAACGGGTGCTCCAGGATGTGCATGACAAAGAAGACGAGATCTGACAGCTCACAAAAGAGATTAGATCTGTTTGTACGCCAGGTGTTTGAGCAAGAGAATCGTCGTGTTGACAGAGGAGGAAAGTAATGGAACATTATGGCGGGAAGAACTGCACTGCCGAAGAGGCGGTCAAAAGAGTAAAATCAGGGGATAGAATTGTATTTTCACATGCGGCCGGAGAGCCCCTGGTCCTTCCCGGTGCGCTCATGCAGAGGGTGGATGAGCTCAAGGGAGTTGAGATCGTCCATATGGTCCCCATGGGGGAAGCCTTGTATTGCAAGCCTGAATATGCGGGGAGCTTCCGCCATGTCGCGCTTTTTACAGGAGGGCCCACAAGGGAAGCGATCTGGGAAAACAGGGCCGATTATATTCCGTACTTTTTTAGTGAGATACCCTTTCTTTTTGAGACCGTTCTGCCGGTAGACGTAGCCATGGTGACCGTATCGCCTCCCGATAAGAAAGGGTTCTGCAGCCTCGGCGTTTCTGTGGATTATACAAAAAAGGCGGTAGAGTGTGCGCGAACGGTCATAGCTGAGGTGAACCCGACCATGCCGAGGACGCACGGCGATTCATTTATCCATGTCTCGCAGATCGACTGCTTTGTGGAAGTGAACATGCCTATCCACGAACTGAAGAACGGGAAGCTGACAGAGGTCGAGGAAAATATCGGAAGGCACGCCGCCGAGCTTATCGAAGACGGCTGCACCCTCCAGCTCGGCATCGGCGGGATACCCGATGCGGTTCTCAAAAACCTTACCAACTTCAAAGACCTCGGCATACACTCGGAAATGGTGTCGGACGGCGTAAAGCACCTGGTCGAAAAAGGGGTCATAACGGGAAGGCAAAAGACGCTTCATAAAGGAAAGATCATCGTCAACTTCCTCATGGGCTCCCGCGAATTTTACGACTGGGTGGACGATAACCCTATCATTGAGATGAGAACCGTTGATTACACAAATAATCCTTACATAGTGGCGCAAAATAAAAAGATGGTCGCCATCAACTCCGCCCTTGAGATCGATCTGCTGGGGCAGGTATGCGCCGATACCCTGGGCCCGAAACAGTTCAGCGGCGTCGGGGGCCAGGTTGATTTTGTAAGAGGCGCGCGCATGTCGCATGAAGGAAAGGCGATCATCGCCCTGCCAAGCTCTGCTAAGGGCGGAGTATCGAGGATAGTGCCCGTATTGAAGGCGGGCGCTGCCGTCACGACATCGCGGAACGACGTCGACTATGTCGTTACCGACTACGGTATCGCTGCGTTAAAAGGCAAAACGGTACGCGAAAGAATGAAGGCGCTCATTAATATTGCGGACCCGAAGCTCAGGGAAGATCTGACGAAAAAGGCCTACGAGATCTACCATGTCCTTCTTTAAATGACATTCTTGCCAGGGTTCAAGGGTTTTTATCAACCAACCCCCCCACCCCCCCTTTTTTCCCTTGGATCCTGGTTCTTTAAAATCAGTATATCGCAGTTCGTATATCGTATATCGTGGACTACACAAACATACTAAGGTTTTTCACGATATACTATATACGATATACTATATACTATAATACTGCGGATTTATCCGAAGCGTCCCGTTATGTATCCTTCGGTCCTTTCATCCGAGGGCGATGTAAAGATCTGGGAGGTTTCGCCGAACTCCACGAGGTCGCCGAGGAGCATGAAGCCGGTATAGTCTGATACCCTTGCGGCCTGCTGCATGTTGTGAGTTACGATCAGTATCGTGTACTTTTGTTTCAGCTCCATCATAAGCTCTTCGACCCTCATGGTGGCGATGGGGTCCAGCGCAGAGCAGGGTTCATCGAGAAGGATGATCTCGGGCTCGACGGTTAAAAGGCGCGCAATGCAGAGCCTTTGCTTTATCTCCTCGGAGAGATCGAGCGCAGGCGTGGAGAGCTTATCTTTCAGCTCCTCCCAGAGGCCGACGGCCCGGAGGCAGTTTTCCGCCATATTCCTTTTCTTCTTCTTGTTTCCCAGGCCGTGTATCTTCAGCCCGTAGACCATGTTCCCGTAGACGGTGAAGGGGAAAGGGTTGGGCCTTTGAAACACCATGCCCACCTTCTTGCGGAGCTCGATAATATCAACGTCCTCGATCCTTTGATCATGCACGAAGATGTCGCCCGATATCCGGATGTCGTCGATGAGATCGTTCATCCGGTTAAAACAGCGCAAAAGGGTGGATTTTCCGCACCCGGAAGGGCCGATCAGCGCCGTGATCGAGTTCTTATGGACGTTGAAGTTGATGTTCTTCAACGCGTGAAATGTACCGTAGTAAAGATTGAGGTCGCTTGTTTTCAGTACAAAATCATTCATTATCCGAATTTCCCCTGGATGTAATCCTCTGTTTTCTTCATTGACGGCGTAGTGAAAAGCTTTTCCGTCGTTCCGTATTCGATAAGCTCCCCCAGGTAGAAAAAGGCCGAGAAGTCTGTAATGCGGGCGATCTGTTTTGTATTGTTGGAGACAAGTATTATCGTAATGTCCTTTTTCAGTTCGCTCAAAGCGTCCTCGATCTTTGCCGTCGAGATGGGGTCAAGCCCCGAGCAGGGCTCATCGAGAAGAATGATCTCGGGCTTCAGGGCAAGCGTCCTCGCAAGGCAGAGCCTTTGCTGCTGCCCCCCCGACAATTTAAGCGCGGACATGCTGAGCCTGTCTTTTACCTCATCCCAGAGGAATGCCTTTTTGAGGCCGTCCTCCACGATGTAGTGAAGCATGATGCGGTCTCTTATCCCTCTCAGCCTCGGGCCATAGGCGATGTTCTCGTATATGGAACGGGGGAGGGGGATGGGAACGGCAAAGACGGTACCGATGCGCCTTCTCAGTTCGACGGCATCGTGCCCTCCGTCCAGGATGTTTTGGCCGTCTATATGCACTTCGCCTTCTATATGGGCGCCCTCTTCAAAATCGATCATACGGTTGATGACCGAGATAAGCGAAGACTTGCCACTGCCGGAAGGCCCCATGAATCCGGTGATGGTATTTTTGTAGACATCGACTGAGACGCTCTTCAGGATCTCATTTTTTGCAAAAGCGACGCGGAGTTTTTTGATCGCGATCTTTACGTTCATAATCATCAGGAATATTTCGATATTGCCTTATTCATAAGGTAGTACGCCACAACATTGATCAATAATATGCTCACGACAAGCACCAATGCAGTGCCATAGGCCTTTTCCATGGAGATGCCCTCGCGGGCCAGTATGTAAAAATGGACTGCCATGGTCCTGCCCGAGTCCATGAGGGAAGTTGGCAGCCTCAGCGAGCTGCCCATGGTAAATATTACCGCCGCAGTCTCACCGACGGCCCTCCCAACGCTTAGCATGATGCCTGTAAGTATCCCCGGGATCGCCGAGGGCAGCACGACCTTTGTCACCGTTTCCCATTTTGTAGCGCTCAGCGAGTAGCTCACGATCCTCAGATTTCTCGGTACGGCCTTGATAGCCTCTTCGCTGGTCCTTATTATTGTCGGCAGTATCATGATCGTTATGGTCAGCACCCCTGCAAGCAAGGACCAGCCCATCTTGAGCTTAATGACGAAGAATATGAAGCCGAAAAGGCCATACAGGATAGACGGTATCCCGGCAAGAGATTCAACGCCGAAGCGTATGATCTTGGTAAAGACAGATTCTTTTGTATATTCTGTGAGGAATATGGCGGTTCCCACGCCAAGGGGAGTGGCGAAGAGAATAGAAAGGAGAGCGAGCAGTATTGTGCCGGCTATGGACGGGAAGATGCCGCCGAGCCTCCCCATGTCTTCAGGATAAGCAAAGATGAACTCGAAATTTACGTAGGGGAACCCTTTGAAGCAGATAATGGCGACGATGATGACCAGGATGCCTACGGTGAAGAAGGCCTGGAAATTCAGGCCGAGCTGTACGAGTTTGTTGGTGAACCTTGGATTTATCCTCATGTCACATCTTTCTCTTGATCCCGAAATTGGCTATATAGTTGAGTATCATAATGATAACGAGCAGAACGACGCCGGTGGAAAAGAGCCCGAGCCGGTGATCCCCTGTTGCATATGCGAGCTCCAGGGCAATGTTGCCCGTAAGGGTCCGCAGGGGATCGAGGATGCTCGTGGGTATCCTGAGGGCATTCCCGGCGATCATGATGACGGCCATTGTTTCCCCGATGGCCCTCCCCATGCCGAGTATAAAACTTGCGAGGATGCCCGATCTTGCCGCAGGGATAACGACCTTGTAGATCGTTTGCCATTTTGTCGCTCCCATTGCAAAGGAGCCCTCCCGGTATGTTTTCGGAACGCTCATCAGGGAATCGAAGGAGATGCTGATGATGGTGGGCAGGATCATGATCCCGAGGATGATGGAGGTGGCAAGGAGCGAGAACCCTGACCCCCCGATGTAGTTCCTTATAAGCGGCACGATGTAAATGACGCCGAGAAACCCGTATACAACGGAAGGGATGCCGGCAAGGAGCTCGAGGGCCGGCTTGAGGAACATCTTCATCCTTTTGCCGGAATATTCCGAGAGGTATATGGCGCAGGAAAGACCCATGGGGGCGCCAATGACGAGAGCGCCGAATGTAACGAGAAAGGAAGACACGATCATTGGATATATGCCGAAGAAGCCTTTTGTCGGGGCCCACTTGGAGCCCATAATAATATTCTTCAAGCCGACCTTGTGGAAGAGGGGCAATCCCTCAAAGAGGATGAAGATAAAGATGAGAAAGAGAAACAAAAGCGACGAAAGGGCGAAGGCTACCAGCACCCACTTTACGAATTGCTCCTTTTTGGCAGGATTTTTAGTCATAAAAACCGACCAGGCCCTCCTTCTTCAGGATATTCTGTCCGTCCTTTGAAAGTACAAAGTTGACAAATTTCCTGCCATCTTCGTCAAGCTCGCCGTTTGTTACATAGATGAACGGCCTTACGATCTTGTATCTTCCCACCTTGATGCTTCTGATACTGGGAATAACGCCGTTGATGGTCAATGGCCTTACCCTCTGGTCGATCAGTCCGAGAGATATATATCCGATCGCATAGGGATCGGTGGCGACTACTTCCTTTACCGATCCGTTTGAATCCTGTACCATGATGCCGTCGTCTATTTCGCTTCCTTTCATCACAAGCTCTTCAAAGGAGCCCCTCGTGCCGGAACCTTCCTCGCGCGTCACCGCGTCTATCTTCCTGTTGATCCACCCCAGCTGGTTCCAGTTCGTGATCTCGCCGCTGAATATTCTGCTTGCCTGTTGCAGCGTCAGGGCCTTCAGGGGATTTTTCGGGTTTACCACAATGGCAATGCCGTCATAGCAGATTATGATCGTGTTGAGCATCTTCTCTTCTTCTTTTAATTCCCTCGATGACATTCCTATGCTGACGGTGTTGTTAAGGCACGCCTGGATCCCCGCTGTGGACCCTCCTCCCTGAACATCAATAACAAATTTTCTGTTGTCGATCATAAAGTGTTCCGCGAGCTTTTCAGTAAAAGGCATTACCGATGTAGACCCTGCAATGGTAATTGTGTGCTTGTCCTTTTTTGTCCTGTCGGCAGGCTTGCCGCTGCAGGAGATTAACAGTGTTGCAAGCGCAACAACGATAATACCAAATTTTCTGACCATTTGTTATTCCTCGGGGTCTTTCAGGTGCCGTATGATCTTCCCCTCTACCATAAATATTACCAGCTCGGCAATATTTACCGCGTGGTCAGCCATTCTTTCAAGGTATTTTGATATAAAAAGGAGCCTTGTCGCCCTGGAGATCGTCCGCATGTCCTGCATCATATAAGTGAGCAGTTCCCGGAATATCTGGTCGAGCAATTGGTCCACCTGCTCGTCGTCCCTTGTCACCTTCAGGGCGAGCTGCACATCTTCCCTTACAAAGGCGTCGAGGCTTTCCTTTACCATGATCTGTACGATCTCGGCCATCTTCGGCAGATCAATATAGGGTTTTAGCTGGGGCTCCTGGTTTAATTCCTGGACCCTTTCGCAGATGTTGACCGCCATGTCGCCTATCCGCTCTAAGTCGTAATTGATCTTAATGGCCGTTGTTATAAATCTGAGGTCTCTCGCGGCCGGCTGGCGGAGCGCCAAAAGCTTTAAGCAAAGCTCATCCACCTCGATCTCGATGCTGTTGACAATATCGTCATTGTCGATGACGCCCTTTGCGCGGTCTGAATCTCTTTCGAGGAGCGACCTTATTGCGTTCTGAATGGCCTTTTCGACGAGGCCGCCTTCATAAAGGAGTTTTTCTTTTAATTCTTTTAATTCCAGATCAAAGGCCTTGTAAATGTGTCCTTCAAGCATACATCCTCCTTATAGCAGGTAAACAGAGTATAGTAATTTTTGCCGTTGATTACAATGAGATTTTGGGTCAGCCAAATTTGCCGGTGAGGTACTCTTCAGTTCTTTTGTCTTTCGGGACAGTGAACATCTTTTCCGTGGGGCCGTATTCAATCAGCTCGCCGATATAAATGAAAGCGGTAAAATCCGAAACGCGGGCGGCCTGGCCGATGTTGTGCGTTACGAGGAGCATCGTGACGTTCTTTTTCAGCTCAACGAAGAGCTCCTCGATCTGAGAGGTAGATTTGGGGTCAAGGGCAGACGTCGGCTCATCAAGAAGAAGTATTTCGGGGTTCATTGCAAGCGCCCGGGCTATGCAAAGCCTCTGCTGCTGCCCGCCCGAAAGAAAAGTGCCCTTCCTGTGGAGGAAATCCTTGACCTCATCCCAAAGGGCTGCGCTCCGAAGAGATTGTTCGACGATATTATTGAAGTCTTCCCTTGAACGTCCTATGCCATTCAGTTTATACCCGGCGATGACGTTATCGTAAATGCTCATCGTAGGGAAGGGATTTGGCTTCTGAAAGACCATGCCGACCTTTCTTCTAAGGACGATCGGTTCCATGGTGTAGATATCCTTTTCATTGAGAAACATCCTGCCCGCAACCTTTGTGTCGGGGAGGAGTTCGTGCATCCGGTTCACACAGCGTATGAGCGTGGTCTTGCCGCACCCCGAAGGGCCCATAAGGGCCGCAACGACATTTTTCGGCACTGAAAAATTAACATCTTTCAAGACCTGGTGATCGCCGAAGAAGGCGGAAAAGGCATCTACCGTCAGAACCGAATTTTCCATTTGATCGAAACCCCTCTTGCAACAAGGTTGAAGGCCAATGTAAGTACCACAAGGATAAACGATGCCCCCCATGCGAATGTGTGCCATTCAGGGTAGGGGCTCATAGCGTAGTAGAAGATCCGGTAAGGGAGCGAGTCGATAGGCTTGAATATGCTCCAGTTCATGAACTGGTTCCCGAAGGCAGTGAAGAGCAGGGGGGCGGTTTCACCGGTGATCCTTGCAACGCTGAGGAGAATGCCCGTAAGAATGCCGCTTAGCCCTGAAGGCAGGATAACTTTCAGGATCGTCTTGTAGTAGGGCACACCAAGGGCAAGTGAGGCTTCCTTGAGATGATAAGGTATCAATTTGAGTGTCTCCTCGGTCGTTTTAATGATCACGGGCAGCATCATGATGCTCAGCGCAATGCCCCCGGAGAGTGCTGAAAATGTTCTAAGAGGCGCAACGATCCAGACATATGCTATGATCCCGATCACGATAGAGGGCGTCCCCTGAAGGACGACGACGCAGAGCCTTACGATGCTGCTCAGCCTGCCTTCTTTATTTTCAGCAAGGTATATGCCGGCGGCTATTCCGAAGGGTACCGAAAGGACGCAGGAAAGAACGATGAGCATGACCGTTCCCGTGATGGCGTTCACGACCCCGCCTCCCGCCTCTCCTATAGGGCGGGGAAGCTGAGACAGAAAATCCCAGTTGATAACGGAGATGCCGTTCTTTGTTATGTAATAGAGGATGAGCAAAAGCGGGAGCAGGGAGATAAATGCAAAGAGCATGACCGCCCCTTTGAATATATGATTTTTTATAAGCCTTGCACGCACATGACCTTCCATCACGTGACCTCTTTCGATGCTTCGACGCTGATCTTCTGGATGACATAATTGCCGATAATGTTCACGAGCATTGTGACAATGAAAAGCACCAAGGCGATATAGATAAGGGAAGAGGAAACGAGCCCCGTTGCCTCTGCGAACTCATTCGCTATGACGCTTGCCATGGTGTTAGCAGGGCTGAAGATGCTCGTGGGCAGAAAGCTGCTGTTGCCGATCAGCATGGTAACGGCCATTGTTTCGCCTATAGCCCTTCCCAGCGCAAGCAGTATTCCCGCGATGATGCCTGAACGGGCATAGGGGATGATGATGTTCTTCAGGACCTCAAAACGTGTGGCCCCGAGCGAATATGCCGCCTCTTTCAGATCGGAAGGCACGAGCGTGATGACTTCCCTGCCAATTGAGGCCGAGAATGGTATGATCATGATCGCCAGTATGAGGGCGGATGTGAAGATGCCGACGCCGTGAGGGGGGACGCCGAGCCTTGTCTCGATAACGCGCACCATGGGCATGAGGAAGAAAAGGCCCCACAGGCCGTATATGACGGAGGGGATCCCGGCGAGGACCTCGACCGAGCTCCTGAGGAATGTTGAAACAACACTTTCCTTGAAATACTCGCCGAGAAAGATCGAAATGGAGATGGAAAAGGGGATGGAGATGATCAAGGCAAGGAATGATGTTAAAAGCGTTCCAACAAGAAACGGAAGGGCGCCGAACTGCTCTGCTGCTGTATTCCAGGTCTTTGATACGAAAAAGCCAAAACCGAAGGTTTTTATTGAGGGCATGGCCTGAATAAAAAGCGTCAGCGCAATTGCAAGGAGGAGGCACGCTATGAACACCGCGGAGATCATCAGGGCCCTTGTAAATCTTCTTTCGGTGCGGTCGGCCCCGCTTCGCTGTTTATCTTTTCTATTTATATCCATGACGAAAAATTATCTACGGGTTTATGGGCGCTGACCATGAATTCATTTCAGGACCGGTTTTCCATTGTAGGTCATAGAGCGGACGAGCTTCAATGATTTGGCTGCAGCTTCCTTTGAAAGAGGCGCATACTGGAGAGGCTCCACGTATTTCTGGCCGTCGCTTACCATCCATAGAAGCATCCTGGCAAGGGCCTCGGCTCTTTCAAGGCTTCTTCCGCCATAGTTCTGCTCTTTGTAGAATATCAGCCACGTAAAGCCGCTTATGGGGTAGCCGTCTGCCGCACCGGTGTCGGTAAGGGATACGTTCGTATCGTCCGGTATCTTCACATTTGCGGCGGCGCTGACCGCCCTGATAGTAGGTTCAATGACCCTGCCGGACTTGTTCCTGACATTCCCAAAAGCCATCTTGTTATGAAGGGCATAGAGAAGCTCAACATATCCTGCTGCGCCCGGCGTCTGCTTTACGTACCCGGCCACGCCGGGGTTGCCCTTTTGGCCGATCATCCCTGCAGGCCATTTAAGGGATTTTCCCGTACCCATGCTCTCTTTCCACTCCTTGTTCGCCCTTGTCAGATATTCGCTGAAGATATAGGTTGTGCCGCTGCCGTCGGCGCGGTGTACAGCGCTGATGGGGAGATCGGGCAATGTAACGTTGGGATTGACGGAGGCGATCTGCGGGTCGTTCCATTTTTTGATCTTGCCCGTGAAGATCCCGGCGATCACATCAGGGGTAAAGTTAAGCTTGGGGTTTCCCGGAAGATTGTAGGTAACGACGACAGCGCCAAGGCAGGTGGGGATATGGAGTACCGTGGCGGCTGCCTCCCTCAGCTCTTTTTCTGTCATGAACGCGTCTGTTCCCCCGAAATCGACGGTTTTTTTGATAAGCTGGTTGATCCCGCCGCCAGAGCCGATCCCCTGGTAGTTGATCTTTACTTTATGCTGCTGGTTGTAAACATCGAACATCTTTGAGTAAAGCGGCTGTGGGAACGTGGCTCCGGCACCAAGGAGCTCCTGGTCTGCGGCGGCCGAGCCGGTTCCGAAAAAGACCAGACAGAAGATCAATCCAGGCATTAACAACATACCGAACCTTTTTAACATGCTTTCCTCCTCATGAAAATATTTGCTGCTCAGAGATAACAATACGAAATGTATGTTATTGTTCGGTGAATATTTTGTTAAGATTTGGTTAATAATGAATATGCCACTCATGATATAATAAAGAATAATGTTAATTATTTTGCGGAGGGGTGAGAAGATATATGGATAAAGCTCTCTTAGCGTTCTTTTTTATTTTAGCACTAATAATTCTGAATGGTATTTTTTCTGCCGGTGAGTTTGCGATCGTTTCTTCGAGAAAAAGCAAGATAAAGGAGATCGCGAAAAAGGACAAAGAGCGCAGGGCGGATATGCTTCTCGAAATGAAAGAGAACCCGGAAAGATTTCTGTCCGCCGTTCAGATAGGCATCACCCTTTGCGGGACCCTCGCGTCTGCTATCGGAGGCATTATTTCTGTACATTACATTAAACCTTATATCAGCCGGATCCCTTATATCGGCGCCCTTGATGAAACCCTGTCGGTTGTCATCATAGTCGTAATACTGACTTACCTCTTCCTTGTGCTCGGCGAACTGGTTCCGAAGTACATAGGGATCAATTATAAAGAAAGAGTTGCCCTGTGGATCGCCCCTTTCCTGCACTTCATCGCAAAGGTATTTTTTGTTTTTGTTGATTTTCTCTCCTTTTCCACCTCGATCGTTGTTAGGGCGTTGAATCTCAAAAAGGGAGAGGAGCATATAGGTGAGGGAGAAATAAAAGTGCTTCTTGAGGAGGGAAGGCGCAAAGGGGTCTTTGACGAGACAGAAGAGAAGCTGATCCACGGTGTTTTTGAATTTGCGGACAGGTCAGTGAAAGAGATCATGGTCCCAAGGCCTAATGTTTATAGCATCAATATCGATGATGGCAAAGATGAGATAGTGCAATATATCGTGGAAAATGAGTTTTCCCGATATCCCGTCTACAGGGAAAACCTTGATAAGGTCATCGGCGTTGTTTACCAGAAGGACATAACAAAACAGATATGGCTTCAGTCCCCCTTCAACCTGGACAAGCTGCTCAAAAAGCCCTATTTTGTTCCGGAAACAATGGGGATAAGCGTTCTGCTGAAGGAAATGCAGAAAAGACGCCAGCACCTTGCTATCGTAGTCGATGAGTACGGGACAACGGTGGGGATCGTCACGCTCGAAGATATTATGGAAGAGATATTCGGCGAAATAATGGATGAGACTGATGTAGATGACCGCATAGAAAGGTTGAAGGACGGCTCTGTTATTATAGACGCTTCATATTCAATAAGAGACCTGAACAATCGATTTAATCTCGAGCTGTCGGAATCTCCTGATTACGAAACCCTTGGAGGTTTTATACTCACACAGCTTCAGGAAATGCCTAAAGGTGGAGAAATCATCATCCATGGTATTCACAGGTTTACTGTGGTGGGTGTCGAAGGGAGAAGGATCACCAAAGTGAAGCTTGACAGGCCAAAAAGGGCCTGACGGGCTTTTTAGGATTTTTCGATATTATACCTTCAAAACAGAATTATGCGAGCCGAACTCGTTCATGCTTTTTTCCGGATTTGCAGGGTCGTCCTGCCACACGCCATCGACAATGAACCGGTATTCATAGACGCCCTGAGACAGCATCATCGTCGTTTTCCAGATGCCCCTGGCATCCTTCTTGAGGGCTTTTGCCGTAGGGCTCCAGGCGTTAAAGGAGCCGGCAAGAAAGACCTCTCCGGCGGAAGGATTTTCCAATTTGAAGGTTACCCGTTTTTTGGCTTCTTTCTTTTTCATTGCTGCCCCCTTTATGCAATTTTATACTATGCTACCATAAAAAGCGCTTTTATGCTATCCGGGTTCGATCAAGTGAGAAAAAAGCATTCTTGCCGCTCATAGTGGCAAAGCAGGGTCAAGCGGCAGCGCAACGGTAACTTTGGTCCCCACCCCCGGGGTGCTTTGCACGTCTATCTTCCCGTTATGGAGCAAGACAATATGCTTCACGATAGAGAGGCCCAGGCCGGTTCCGCCGAGCCTCTTTGACCGTGATTTGTCAACGACATAGAACCTTTCAAATATCCTTGAAAGATGGTCGCCCGGGATTCCGATGCCCGTATCCTGTATGGTGAATATTACCGTATTTTTCCCGGGCTCGAGGGATAGGGCGATCACGCCTTTTTCCGTGTATTTGACGGCGTTATCGAGAAGGTTGATGATCATCTGCTCAAGCTTGAAGGCGTCGCCTTTCACGATAGGCGCGCTGGGATTGATCGCGAATGCGAGGTCCAAACCCTTTTCGGCAAGCTGCTGCCCGAAGATCTTTACCGAGTTTTCCATCAAGACCTTCAGGTCAACCTTTTCACGCTCGGGTTCCATGTGTTTTTCTTCAAGCTCAGATAAAAGGAGAAGGTCGTTGATTATATTGATCAGTCTGTTAGTGTTCCGTTTCACGATGTCGATGTAATGTTTTTGTTCTGTGCTGCTTACCGCCTCTCCAAGGGTTTCGATGAAGCCTTGAATTGACGTCAAAGGCGTCCGTAATTCATGGGATACATTCTGGACGAAGTCGGTCTTGATCTTTTCCAGGTTTTTTATATCTGTAATATCATGGAACACAATTGCGATCTCTTCCTGCACATTCAAGTACGTAGCGCTGCAAGAGAATATCCTGTTGTTAAACTCGATCTCTTTAATGTGGTTATGCTTTGTTTCGCGGACATTCTTTATCAATTCGCTCAGCTTCGGCTCCCTGATTACTTCCCAGTAGAACTTCCCTTTGTCGGGGTTTGCGTTTATGATCGATCTGAAGCTTTCATTGAAGAAAACGACCTTTTCCTCTTTGTCGAGTATAAGGAACCCTTCCCGCAGTGACAGTATGACGCTGTTCCATTCTTCCTTCTGCCTGGACAGCTCGGAGAAAAGCATTTTTATGCGGCTGACCATGTCATTAAAATTATCGGCAAGGTCTCTGAGCTCATCCCTGTTCTTAAGGAAGACCTTCACATTGAAATCGTTCTTTGCGACCCTCTGTGAAGCGGCGATCAGCTCGTGGATCGGCTTCGAGAGGCTGTTCGAAAAGATAAAGGCTGCAACGAGGGATGCGCCAATGATAAAGAGGGTGATCTGAACGATTGACAATCTGATCCGGCCGGCAATAGTATCAATATTTTTTAAATACCGGCTCAGCCTGAGGGCGCCCATTACCTTTTTGTCTTGATAGACGGGAACGGCAACATAGAGCATCTCCCTTTTCAGGGTGTCGCTGAACCTTACGAACCTCCCCGGAGACCCCTCGAGGGCGGAAGCGACCTCGGCCCTTGTCCGGTGGTTCTCCATCTTTTTAGGGTCTTCTTCAGAATCGGCAAGAACGGCTCCGTTAAGCGCTATGATGGTTATCCGCGTACCGGTATCTTTTCCTGAGGATTTTGCAATGGCATCGAGCTTCTGGAAATTGCCGTCAATAAGGGGTTGAGAGATTTGCGCCCTGATCACGGTGGCGAGGTCTCTCAGGCCGCCCGCAATGGTTTCTATGTGATAGTGGCGTATCACGGTGAATGAAAATGCGAGTATCAAGGCTGAGAGCGCTATCGTTAGAACAAAATACCCGCCAAATATCTTAAAGAACAGTGTTCTCTTCATGCTTCGAATTTATATCCTATGCTCCGAATATTTTTAATGAACCGGCCGGCGCTGCCGAGCTTTTCCCTGAGGTGCCTGATATGGACGTCCACGGTCCTGTCGATGACAAATTTTTCTTTTCCCCAAAGGTGATCGAGGATCTGATCACGGGAATATGTTCTGCCGGACCTTGCAGCAAGAAGGTTCAAGATCTTGAATTCTGCGGGAGTAAGATCAACCTTTCTGCCTTCCACCTCTACTTCGTATTTTTCCAGGTCGATCCTGAGGATATCCTTGACCTCGATCATCTTCGATCCTATCTTGTGTTCATGCCTTCTCAGGACTGCCTTGACCCTTGCTGTGAGCTCCATGGGTGAAAAAGGCTTGGTGACATAATCGTCGGCTCCCAGCTCCAGGCCGAGGACCTTTTCGGCCTCCGCGGTCTTTGCGGTAAGCATAATAATTGGGATGGATGCATATCTTTCGTTATTTTTCAAATATTTGCAAACCTCGAAACCGTCGATGCCGGGGAGCATAAGGTCAAGGATTATCAGGTCTGGAGAGGAGGCATGGAGGGATCTGTAAAAACCTTCCACGTCGGAAAATCCGCTTACTTTAAATCCTGATTTTTTTAGATTGATCCCGACGAGCTCAAGGATGTCGGGCTCGTCATCTACGATGGCTATCAATTGGCTGCCCATACGACCAGATTACTCCATTGCCCGATTTTTGAAAAGCCTTTTCTGGGCCAATACGTTATGCCCCGTAATATTCTGTTGCAAAGTGAGCCCCCGTATAATAATCTTGTATAACTTAGCGGTAGATTGTTAATTTTTAATTAAGGAAGGTATTTTTTTTCAAGGAGGAGGTATGGCAATGAGGTCCGACAGAATGAAAAAAGGGGTTGAGAAGGCGCCGCACCGGAGCCTTTTCGGCGCCATGGGGTATACATCCCAGGAGATAGAAAGGCCGATCATCGGCGTAGCAAACTCTGCGAACGAGCTGATACCGGGGCATATTCACCTTAACAGGGTCTCTCAGGCCGTCAAGGACGGCATCAGGATGGCGGGTGGGACACCGATGGAGTTTTCGACGATCGGCGTATGCGATGGGATCGCCATGAACCATGAGGGGATGAAATACTCTCTCGGATCAAGGGAGCTTATCTGTGATTCCGTTGAGGTAATGGCGAAGGCATACCCCTTTGACGGTATCGTGCTGGTGCCGAACTGCGACAAGATCATACCGGGAATGATGATGGCAGCCATGCGGCTTAATATTCCGGCCATCATGGTAAGCGGGGGGCCCATGCTCGCAGGCCGTTTTCAAGGGAAGGCCGTAGACCTTATCTCTGTCTTCGAAGGCGTAGGCAAGGTCGCAGGCGGCCTTATGACCGAAGTTGAGCTTTCAATGCTCGAGGAGTGCGCATGCCCGGGCGCCGGTTCATGCTCCGGCATGTTCACGGCGAACTCAATGAACTGCCTTTCAGAGGCGCTTGGCATAGGCCTGCCCGGAAACGGCACGATACCGGCGGTCCACGCTGCCCGGATAAGGCTTGCCAAGCTGGCAGGGCAGAAGGTCGTTGAGCTTGTAAAGAAGGATATAAAGCCGCGGGATGTTATGACCCTTGAAGCCTTTAAAAATGCCATCACGGTCGATATGGCCTTCGGCGGTTCATCGAACACGGCGCTCCACCTCCCTGCGATTGCGAATGAAGGGGGCATCAAGCTGCCCTTGACGCTTTTCGACGAGTTGTCGGAGAAGGTTCCGCACGTCTGCAATATGAGCCCGGCCGGACCGCACCACCTTGAAGACCTTTTTGAGGCAGGCGGTGTTTATGGGATCATGAAGGAACTGACAAAAAAGAACCTGATCAACAAGAAATGCTTAACCGTGACCGGCGGCAGGGTTGGCGATATCCTTAAGAGCGTCAATGTCGCCGGCCATGAGGTTATCCACCGCATCGACGCGCCTTATCACGAAAAAGGCGGCCTCGCCGTATTGACGGGGAGCCTTGCGCCCCAGGGTTCAATAGTTAAGAGGATCGGGGTGTCGGAGAGCCTGTGGCATTTTGAGGGGAAGGCAAAGGTCTTCGAGAGCGAGGAGGAGGCGGGACGCGCCATCATGGAAGGGAAGATACGGGCGGGCGACGCGGTCATAATCCGCTACGAAGGGCCGAAGGGCGGGCCCGGAATGCGCGAGATGCTCACCCCCACGAGCATCCTTGCCGGCAGGGGGCTTGACACGGTGTGCGCCCTGATCACCGACGGGAGATTCTCCGGAGGGACAAGAGGCCTTTGCATAGGGCACGTGTCGCCTGAGGCGGCGGAAGGAGGCCCCATCGCGTTCGTGAAGAACGGGGATGCCGTCGAGATAGACCTGGTGAAAAAGAGCATACGCCTCCGTGTCGATAAGAGCGAACTGGCGAAACGCAGGAAGGCGTGGAGGCGCCCTGAGCCGAAGATCAAAGAGGGCTACATGGCGCGTTACGCGAAGCTCGTGACCTCGGCGGCGACGGGGGCGGTGTTTAAAGAATAAAAGATCAGGCTGAGGTTAAGGTCAAGGTTAAGAAAAAATAGGATTTGCTTAACCTTAGCCTAAACCTTAGCCTGCTTTGTTAAAGGATTTATATGGAAGACAAGATTGTAGATGAGATCGTACGAGCTGTTGGTAAGGAAAATGTATTGGCATCTCTGGAGGAGAGAAAATGCTACTCCTATGACGCAAGGAACGAAGGGGTAATCCCTGACCTTGTGGTCTTCCCGTCCTCTGCGGAAGATGTATCGAAGATATTAAAGCTTGCGAACCGGCATCGTTTTCCCGTGATACCGCGCGGCCAGGGATCGGGACTGACCGGCGGCTCCATACCGGTCCATGGAGGGGTTGTGCTGGTCTTTACAAGAATGAACCGCATTCTTGAGGTCGATACGGAAAACCTTACCGTTACCGTAGAGCCGGGCGTCATCACCTTTGATCTGCAGCAGGAGATGGCGAAGCAGGGACTCTTTTATCCGCCCGACCCGGCCTCATTCAAATATTCGAGCATAGGCGGGAATGTTGCTGAGTGCGCAGGCGGCCCCAATTCGTTGAAATACGGCGTCACGAGGGATTATGTCCTCGGCCTTGAGGTGGTGAAGCCAACGGGAGAGATCATCAAAACAGGGGTAAGGACCATGAAAG
Organism: Syntrophorhabdaceae bacterium; assembly: GCA_017992765.1. Taxonomy (GTDB): domain Bacteria; phylum Desulfobacterota; class Syntrophorhabdia; order Syntrophorhabdales; family Syntrophorhabdaceae; genus UBA5609. The sequence continues at coordinate 2,331 of JAGOOA010000011.1, read as the reverse complement.
GCGTCGTCGGGTATGACCTGACGCGCCTTTTTGTGGGGAGCGAAGGGACGCTCGGTATCGTCACGAAGATCGTTTTGAAGCTTATCCCGCTGCCGGAGGCAAAGGCCACGATCCTTGCCCTTTTCCAGGAGGTCGAAGACGCTGCCTCGGCAGTTTCGGCGATCATAGCCGCAAAGGTCGTGCCTTCGACGATCGAGTTCATGGATAAGGCATCGATACAATGCAGCGAGCAGGCATCTCCGATGGGCCTGCCTGAAGGCATAGGCGGGCTGCTGCTCATCGAGGTCGACGGCGACAGGGAGTCGATCCAGCCGCAGGTAGAGAAGGTCAGAAAGATCGTCCTCGATAAAAAGGCGATCCGGTGCGACGTGACCGAAGACCCGCAGGAGGCCGACAGACTCTGGCAGGCAAGACGGGTCCTTTCCCAGGCGACGTACAATCTTAATCCGGTCAAGATCGCAGAGGACGTTGTAGTCCCAAGGTCTCACATACCGACGCTCATCAGGGCGCTTGAAGAGATGGAGAAGAGGTTCGGAGTGCCTATCCTGAGCTTTGGCCATGCGGGGGATGGCAATTTTCACGTGAGCATTATGATAAAGGACACGCAGGAGGACAGGGAAAAGGCGGAAAGGGCGGTGGAGGCCCTGTTCGCAGAGACGATAAGGCTCGGAGGTACGCTCTCCGGCGAACACGGCATAGGGACCTCAAAGTCGGCCTATCTCGGAATGGAGCTTTCCCCGGAGGTGATCGCGACGATGAAGAGGATCAAAGAGCTTTTCGACCCCAACAACATCCTCAATCCCGGAAAGATCTTCCCGGAATAAACAGACCGTATATCGTAGTTCGTATATCGTAAACGGCAAGAAGAGCCGTAGATAGTATATCGTATATAGTGAACTACAGAAGAACACTCTAAGGTCTTTTACGACATACGACATACGACATACGATATACTAAAAGTTCGGCGATTTAGCCTCTTATATGAATTACGGATTTGTTTGCGGGAATCTACTCTGCTTCAGGTTCGGGCAGGATACCGGCGATCTGCCGGTATTCCTTCATAACCTTCTTTGTAAAACGGCTGTTCGGCGCCCCGTCCTCATCACCGGAGGTGTTGCGTTTTACCTTTCTCGGTCCGACATTGTATGCATGGAGGGCTGTATAGATATTCTCGAATCTCTCTATAAGCCTTGAGAGATAGTTGACGCCGATCTTGATATTCTTTTCAGGCTCATAGAGGCATTTGACGCTCTTTACGGATATGTCAGAGGTTCTGGAGATATGCCTCGCGAGGGACGGCTTTATCTGGAGGAGTCCGCGCGCACCCTTTCTGGAGACCGCGTCGTTCCTGAAATTGCTCTCGACCTTCATGACGGCAAGTATGAGCCTGTAGTCTATATCAAATTTTTGCGACTCTTCGTAGACGCTGTTGGCAATGGTCATGAGCTTTTCGTCGCTCCCCCTGACCTTTTTATCTTTCAGATACTCGAATGTTTTTGCAACGATCAGCCCTTTCTGGTCGCTGTCCTCTTCAGCGGCAAGCGTAGCGGGAAGAAAGGCCATGAGAGAGAAAATAACCAGAAAAGCGGGAAGGAAGATGTTTTTCATTCCTTTAAAAGACAGCATGGCATATTTCAATACTATAAACGGGCACGGGAGTCAAACTATTTTTACCTTGCCGGAGATAACCGTATATCGTCATTCGTATATCGTATATCGCAAAAAGTTTTTGCAGTTCACTATATACTATATACGATATACTATTTACTGCTCTTTTTTGCCTCACGACTCACGGTTCTTTCGCCATGATTGACAATTTATATCGCTTCTGTTAAGGATTTACTATGCATGACAGGCTGAATTTCAGAGGTGACCTTTCCACAACGGCCATGGGGATCATGCCCCACGAGGACGTCCTGGAGGCGTTGGACGCTGCGCTCCAAATGGATATCCCCTTCTGGCCGCAGCTGCCCAAGCTGTCATACTACGAAGACATGTATGTACAGGCTATGGAGATGTTCCCGGGCGCCGTCATCGACGAGGAGCATATGAGGATATCTATCGACAGCGGGAAATTCCTCCATGACCTGCCGCAATATCTTGAAAGGGAGGATGACCCGGAGCTGTACAGGTTCTCAACAAAGTTTTCCAGAGTTTACGGGCACTTCCTTTCGCTTGACCTCTCGGCATGGAGGTCTGTGAGAGGCCAGGTCATAAGCCCCGTGAGCCTTTCACTGAAAATAACAGATGAGAACGGCAAGCCTATAGTTTATAATGATGAGATACGTGCTCTCATATTTTCTTTTATTCAGAAAAAGGTGAACGTGCAAT
>JAGOOA010000042.1:10619-16118 GCA_017992765.1 Syntrophorhabdaceae bacterium | reverse complement strand
ATAGCCAGTTCGACGATGGTAAAACCTTTCCGGTTCATGGCTGACAGCTCATGGCTCATATCAATATCGCTTTTCACAGGCAAAGCGCGGTGTTTGCGATCGTTGTATTCGGCGTATAGACAGCGCTTGCCTGTACCTTTCCCGAATTCCACACCCCGTCATCGAGCGCCGTATCCAGCGCCTGGGCCACCTCGGCAGGCAGGGCGGTAAATTTTATCACGTTGCTGCACAGGGATTGAAGGCCCGCAGGTATTGCGGGCAACCCTGTTGCGCCGAAGGCAGACATGATGTAGACACTGCTCCCATCATACCGTGCAGCGCGTATCGCCTGGCTTGTGCCGTCATACGTGCCCGCTATAAAGCCTGCCAGGGCAAGGTGCTGGTTCGCCAGGTACGGTTCGGCGAGATCGATCCTTCCGTTGTTGTTCCCGTTCGTCGTCGTCCAGCGGTTTGTCGCAGTATTGTCATCGCCCGGCAGCTTGCTGTATTTGTCCTGGTAAGAATAGACGGCGGTCGCCAGGTCGCTTGCCTGGCTGATGACGGCCTTCATCTTTGCGTTCTCCATCATCGTCGCCCCTTTCAGGACAACCCCGATGAGTATGCCGATGATCACGATCACGACGGCGAGCTCGATGAGCGTAAAGCCTCTCTGTTTGCTCATGGCTGATGGCTCATAGTTCATAGCAAAACAGAAGTATCTTGCTTTGTTTTCTTCACGCATCCCGGTGCACCCAACCCTGCGTCGCTTGCATTTCACAAAAAGGCAGGGAGGCAAAGCTCCCTGCCGTCGTTTCACTTATATCGCTTAAACAGATCCTGCCCCGCTGCGATCATCTTAGAACTTGATCACGAACGTAGGGATGAGCACATCCGGTGTCGCTGTTGCATAGGTCGCGCTTCCCCTGATGTCGCCAGTGTTCCACACCCCGTCGTCATACTGGATATCAATGATCTGGCAAACCCCTGACGGTATGTTCTGGAACTGGACAAGATGCGCGGTAAGGCCGCTGATCGTAGAATAGGCCACTGCAATAGCGCCACCGTATGCATGGGTTGCATTTCTGAACGAGGTGTTGTCACCACCTATTATACCGGCCAACCTTAGCTCTCTCCAGAGGTCGCACTGTTCCGTACCCGTGGCAGTGCATGCAAAGTTAGCCGCAGCCGCAGCCGCAGCTACAGTGATCAAACCGTTGCCGTTGCCGTCGGTAAGGCCTGTCCATATCCCCCCTCTGGTCGTTACGTTACGATCATCGCCCGGATAAAACTGGTACCTGTCGTAATAGGTATACACAGCCGCGGAGATCTCCCGGTACTGGTTATAGAGCCTTTTGATCTTCGCATTGTTTATAAGTTCCTGGCCCTTCAGAACCGCGCCGAGAATGATACCGATGATGACCAGCACGATTGCCAGCTCAACGAGCGTAAATCCTTTCGCGTTCCGTATTGTTTTTAACATCCTTTTTCCCTCCTTTTTCATTATATCTACAACACTATATTTATTATCGGAAAACATTACAATATGTAAAATAAATATACAGATAATACGGTTTTACAGAACCCTTTGGGGTCAACTTTTCAAATGTCAATTGTGCCACCTGATACCCCCTCTCCCTGACCCTCTCCCGCCAGGGGAGAGGGAATAATGATCCTGCAAGTGCTGCCCGTGCACTGACACTCTCCCGCAAGGGGAGAGGGGATTGTCGTGGCTCTCCCGCCAGGGGAGAGGGGATTGTCGTGGCTCTCCCGCAAGGGGAGCGGGAATAATGATACTGCAAGTGCTGCCTGTGCACTGACACTCTCCCGCAAGGGGAGCGGGGATGTTGCTGCGTCCCGCGAGGAAAGTGGGAACGATATTACCGGAAAAAGGGCTTCGAGGGATGTATTGGCTGGTCAGGCTGCCACCCCACCGGCAGGATCGGCCATACGCCCGGCCTTCATGAAGGAGATGGTGAACTCTACGCCGCGCTCGGTGTTTGCTACTGTCATGGCGCCGCCCAGGTTCTTTACGATATGGCGCGCCTGGAAGAGGCCGACGCCGAGGCCTGAGCCCTTCGTGGTGTAAAAGGGCTCGAACATACGCTCTATCTCCTTCACGGGGCTCCCCGTATCGCCGATCGTGACCTGCAAGGCCTCGTCTTTTTCATGGACGGCAGCGAAGCACCGCAGCCCGGGCTCGCTGGAGGCCTTGTCACGTATATTTTTGATAATATTGTCAATTACCGTTACTACCAGATGTTTTTCCTCTACAAAGGAACCGTTCCCCGTGACCTCCCCTTTGATCCCGTGCAGATCAATGAGCTCGCGGATAAGCCCGGCGATATCTATCTCCTGTTTGTCTTCTTCATCGCCTTTCTTTGCGACGCCTACCTCAAGGGTCCCCAGTATCTTATCGGTCCTCACCTTCAGCGCAGGCGTCGATTCTCTCAGCGATTCTATAAATCTATGCTCCCGCTCCGCCCCTTCTATTTTGTTGATATTAAAGAGGAGGCTCCTGATGAACTGGGTAACGTTCTTCACATCGTGGAGCAAGAACGCCTGGAGCTTTGAGAAGTTAATGAATGCATCGTTGGTCACCTTTATTCTCATAAGGATATCCATTTCGATTAGCAGGAACAGGGCCTCAAAGATGATCATATAGATGTATTTCTGGTAGCCCCTTGGGCTTAAAGGTATTATGCCGAGACGTATCGAGTAATCGGGCCGCGAGACCTCTCTGACAACCGTCTGCCTCTTCCCTGTATACGGTCTCGACAGGGTGCTCTCGCCATAGGTGATATGGTAAAAAACTTCGTCTATCTCAACGACCTTCACAAGCCCCTGCACGTTCGGAAGAAAACGGGTGACATCGTAGTTGCAGTCCCGGTTCGCATCGACCATCCGGAGCATCACTTTGAATGCCCGGTTCGTAAGATAGCGCAAGTAAAGGAGGATGAGTATCGCCACCGCGCCGGCAACGACAAAGAAGAGGTACATGTACTCAAGGAGCTTAATCGTTACCATCTTCCTCTTCCCGTTTGAAACCGAATTTTTTCATAAAATAGTAGATGCTCTCCCTTTTCACGTTCAGGAGTTTGGCCGCCTTGTATATGTTGAAGTTCGTGTCCCGCAGCACCTTCAGGACAAAGTTCTTCTCTGCCTCTTCACGCACAGGCTGCAGGCCCTGCCCTATCTCGACATTGAAGGAGATCTTTTTAACGCCCCGCTTCTCCAGCTTCTCCTCTGCGTCGCGGAAGAGTATCGCCCTCTCTATGGAAAAAAGGATCTTCTCCATGTTAACCGGCTTCATGATATAATCGAAGGCGCCCTCTTTGATCGCATCCATTGCGATCCCTTCCGTCTTCTGGCCGGTGAGGATGATCACCTTGGCGGTCAGGTTCTCAAGGATATGCTGCAGAAGCTTTATGCCTTCCTCCGGGGTGTTCTCGTTGGGCGGCAGCCCCAGATCGAGCACGACGACACCAATGTCCTCCTTCCCGAGGCAATCCATCGCCTCCTCCCGGTTGCCCGCCTCGAAGACATTGTAGTATTCCTCCAGGGCGAACCGCACCTGCGAGCGCAGCGCCTTATCGTCTTCTACTATAAGAACATTCTCCATAAGTTAACCCATAAAGTTAAAGGTGAAATGTGAAAGGTTAAAGGTTTTAAACATTTTCCATTTCACTCCTTACATCTTTACGCTGTCTGCTGTCGGCTGTGAGCTGTCAACTATTTCTATATTATGCATAAAAAGGTTTGCTTTTCATAGCATTTTTTATATAATGGAAGCATCGATGAGATGGGCGATCCTATGCGCGATCCTGCTTCCTACAACCCTTTTTGCCTTTTGTTTCGAATACGCGGGCAATGAGCACGGCATCACCCCCATAATCCTTGAAAGCATCGCAAGGGTCGAGTCGAACCTCAATCCCAAGGCCATCAACAGGAACAGGGACGGCTCCGTCGACATCGGCCTCATGCAGATCAATTCCGGGTGGTTAAAGACGCTTAACGTGAGCCAGAAGGACCTCCTCGACGACGCCTGCCTTAATACCAGGGTCGGCGCGCAGATACTGCGGCAGTGCATCGACCGTTACGGCCTGAACTGGGAGGCGATCGGCTGTTACAATGCGACGAGCAGGGACAAGAAGGTTGGCTACGCCTGGAAGGTCTTCAGAAAATTGCAGAAAGAGCAGATGGAGGCAAACGGGAAAACGGGAAAACGGGAAAATGTGGAAGCAGGCATGAGGCGCCAGAAAACGAGCACAACGTCATCGCTTGTTTTTCACGTCAGGGATATCACTGAGACAGGGAAAAACACACCGTGAGCCTTCTCGCCGACCTCCTTTCCAAAGTCAAGCACCAGGATCAGCAAAGCTCCGTCCCGCCCAACCTGGCCAACATCATCCAGAGGTCATCGCAAAAGAATAAAACGGAGCGAAAGTTTGTCATCCTCCTTGTGGTCGTCCTGCTCTTCGTTATTGTAGGCTTCGGAGCCGTCTACTTTTTCGAATCCTATCTCGCGTCACCCTCAAAAAGCCTTGTTGCCCGGCAGGGTCTTGCCCTGAGGGATACACAAAAAAACGTGGCTCCGGCCCCGCCGCCGCAGCCTGCAGCCCAGGAGGCCCCCGCAACCCAGCAAGTACCGCAAACAGCGCCGCTCGCATCTCAGCCCGAGGCAAAAGCCCCTTCCGCCGAGGCCGCAAAACCTAAGACAGAAAAAACACCGCAGCCTGCCGTCTCCCGCATATCACAACCATCAAAAAGATCCTCTGAAGTGATCGAGCGGCTCAAGGCTGAACGGGACGTCCTTATATACTCGGCGCGGTCCTATGAGCAGAACAAGAGCTACAGCCTTGCCATCGCCGACTACAAGAAGGCCCTGGAGAAAGACCCCAGGAACTACCTTATCATGAACAGCCTCGCAAGCGCCTTGATAAAGACAGGCGCATACGAAGAATCGATCGGATATTCAAAGGACGCCCTCAATTATCAGAAAAATTACATACCGGCCCTTATCAACCTCGGCATAGCGCACGTGCAGAGCGGCAATATGACGGAAGGAGAAACATACCTGACAAGGGCGCGGACGGTCGAGCCGACGAACAAGGCGGTCCTCCTGAACCTCGCTCTGCTCTACGAGAGGCTTCCTAATTACCAGGAGTCCCTGGCGCATTTCCAGAAACTATCGGAGATGAAAGACATCCGGGGCAACCTTGGAATGGCAAGAGTTCTTGAAAAACAGGGCAAGCGCGCCGAGGCGGCGAGGCTTTACAGGAATATACTCACAATGGATGATGCGGACCCTCAAACAAGGCAGTTCGCCAACGAACGTATTCTGGCGATAGGCGACAAGTAAAATCCTAAATCCTAATTTCTAAATCCTAAACAATCTCAAAATCCAAATATCAAATGTTCCAAATACAACCGGAATCGTTTCCCCCCTCTCCCTGACCCTCTCCCGCAAGGGGAGAGGGGACAAAGATACTGCGTACGACCTGTGCCCTGACCGGCTCCCGC
>JAGOOA010000042.1:1703-10519 GCA_017992765.1 Syntrophorhabdaceae bacterium | reverse complement strand
GGGGAGAGGGGACAAAGATACTGCGTACGACCTGTGCCCTGACCGGCTCCCGCGGGGGGAGCGGGGATCGCTTCGATATGTGGATTTAGACTTGTCATGAGCTATCAGCCATGAGCATACATTTGTGCTGAACATTTGATGTTTGAGTTTTGAGATACGAACTACTATATACGATTCGCCAAGAGCTGTTTTACTGTTTTCCTGCCATTGTTCCAACTATGGCGACTCTCTCGGATATCCAGCATTCTTTTCCTTCGCCATAAAGTATCTTGTACCATCTTCTGCCCGTATCGTCCTTTTTCTCATCGGCAACCCTGAATACAGACCCTTTTTCTGCCGATGAAACCTTTTCTGTTCCGATCGACGGGCCTTTTCTCAGGTTCGCTACTTCCACGCTGACCGTAAGGATCTTCTGCTGTCCGCCCTGGGCGGCTTTCGCAACGGGCGCTTCCTGAGCGCCTGCATGTGCGGCGGTTGCCTGGACAATAGCAGGCTGCCGGCGGTTCACGTATTTAAAGGCGCCGAAAATAATGGCGACGATCAGAATAACGCCCAACGCCCCATATCCCGCAAGCCTTAGATATCCCCTTGGCGTCCTTGCGTCGGCAAGATGCTCAATGGCGTACCGCACATGACTCTTCTTGATCACCCCGCTGCCCGAGACAAAGGCAGCCATGAGCGCCCTCGAGGCAATTATGTTTATCAATCTCGGTATGCCTTTTGACATGGCATAGATCGCCTTTTTCGCGTCATCGTCAAAATTCACCGCCCCTCGCCCCGCCTTGATAAGCCTGAAATTGACGTAATCGGACGTTTCGCTCTTCGTTAAAGGATTCAGGGTCGCTTTTATGGTTATCCTCTGGTCGAGCTGCTTCAGGTGGGCTGCCTGGAGCTTTTTTCGCAGTTCAGGCTGGCCCATAAGGATGATCTGCAAAAGCTTTTCCTTCTCTGTTTCGAGGTTTGAAAGAAGCCTCAGTTCCTCAAGCGTTTCATCGGGCACGTTCTGGGCCTCATCGACGATGATGATGATCCTCCTGCCCGTCTCCGCGTGTTTGACAAGGACGTCCCTGAATGCCTTGATCATCTCGTTCTTATTGACCGACGGCAATTTCACATTGATGTCTTCCAGCACGGCCTGGAGAAACTCTTCCGGCGAAAGGCGCGGCGTCATGATCAAGGCGATCTCTGCCCTGTCCTTCCAGTTGTCGATAAGTATCCTCAGGATCGTTGTCTTTCCCGTGCCGGGCTCCCCCACAACAAGCGAGAACCCCTCTTTTTGCTCTATGGCATAATTCAAGGAGGTAAGAATCTCGTTGTGTTCCTGGGATGGATAAAAATACAGGGGGTCTGGCGTCAGCCTGAAGGGATCGTCCGTTAGTTGAAAAAACTTCAAATAATCCATCCTTATCACCCCTTGTCGAATTTGACAACAACATCGTAAATGGGCAGCAAAAGCCCGATAATAATGACCGCAAATATCACGCCAACCACCGCGATAAGCAAGGGCTCTATCATCTTCCCCAGCTTCTCGGAGATGTCGCTCAATCTTTTATAGTAATAGTTGGAGAGGAACCCGAACTGGCTGTCAAGGTTGCCGCTCGTTTCGCCGATATCCACCATCCTCGTCACCAGGGGAGGGAAAATGCTCTGCTGCCTCATGGAATCCGATATCCTGCTGCCGGTCATGATCTGGTCTCTCACCTTTAAGAGGACCCTCTTGAAGACCTCCGACCCTATCGCGTTCCCCACGATGACAAGCGATCTGTCGATCGTTATGCCCGCAACGACAAGGATCCTTAACTGCTCGGAAAACATCGCAAGGAGCTTATTGTAAACAAACTGCTTGACGATCGGCAGCTTGATCTTCAGGAAATCTACGTAAAACCTCGTGCCCTCTTTCTGCTTCAGGGCCTTCAGGATGATGAATATTGCCACCGGCACTGCAAGCACGACGTACCAGTAGGACTGCATCAGGTTGCTGGCGGTGAACAAAAGCTTCGTGATGAACGATAACGGGATGCCCATATCCTTGATGATCACCATGATCTTCGGCAGGACATAGATTATCCAGAACGCCAGCGCACCCCCGGTCACAACCAGGGCAAAGATCGGGTAGATGAGGGCCCGCTTCACCATGCCTGCGAGGTCTTCCATCTTTTGCAGGTGTTCCGCCACCTCTGCTATGCTTCCTTCAAGCCGCCCCGTTTCCTCGCCGATGGTGGCGAGCCGTATAAAGATATCAGGAAATACGCCGGGGTGCTGGGCAAGGGCGTTGGAGAAGCTCGTGCCCGACTGTATCCTTTCCCGGATATCATCCACGACCCGCATGAGGTATTTATTGTCCAGCGTGTGGCTGATGTCACCGAGGGCATCAAGGATAGGGACGCCCGCCTTCATGATCACGGAAAGGTTCGCTGCAAACTCCGCGATCTCGCTCCTCTTCACCTTCCAGGAAGAAAAGCCCCTGGCAATGCCCGTGGCAAGACGGCCGGCCTTCGCAACGTCCAGCACATTCAGGCCGCGTGCAGCGAGGTCGCTGTATGCCGTCTCAATGGTATCCGCGTCAGCGGTGCCGCTCTTTAAAACGCCGTCCTGGTCGATCGCTTTATATGAAAAAGTACCCATAATTTAGCTCATAGCTGATAGCTCATAGCTGATAGCTCATAGCTGATAGCGAATCAAGATCTTAAAGCTTTTGCCATGAGCCATGAACCACGAGCTATGAGCTGGTTTATCCTGCCACCCTCAGCACTTCCTCGATTGTCGTGATCCCTTCGACGACCTTTTTGATCGCGTGGTTCTTCAGCGGCCTCATCCCTTTCTGGATCGCCCTCTCTTTGATCGCGGGCGCTGAGGCGCCTTCGTAGATCATCTGCTTTATCTCGTCATCTATCACAAGTATCTCTCCTATGACGGTCCTTCCCGCGTATCCCGTATTGTTGCACTTGGCGCAGCCGGTGCCTTTGAACACTTTGGTTGCGGTAACGCCGTATTCCCTGAGGATCGCCGCCTCCTGGTCGTCCAGCTCATACTCAACTTTGCAGAAGCTGCATATCTTCCTCAACAGTCTCTGCGCCACGATGGCAAGCAGCGACGAGGACATGAGGTACTTGTCAACGTTCAGGTCGATAAGCCTCGGTATCGACGTCACCGCGTCGTTCGTGTGAAGCGTTGTGATCACAAGGTGGCCGGTGATGGATGCCCTGATCGCGATCTTCGCCGTTTCTTCGTCCCTTATCTCGCCGAGAAGGATCACATCGGGGTCCTGCCTCATGAAATTCCTCCCCGCAAGGGCAAAGTCATATCCCGCCCGCTCCAGGACCTGCGTCTGCCGTATGAAGCTGAGCTTGTACTCAACGGGGTCCTCGACGGTAAGCACGTTCCTTTCAAGGATATTTACCTCCCTCAAGGCAGAGTAGAGCGTCGTTGTTTTCCCGCTGCCCGTCGGCCCGGTGATAAGGATAACGCCGAAGGGCTTCTGAAAGAGAGACCTGATGTTCTGGGTATCTCCGGGATCAAATCCGAGCGCCTCCATCCTGAGCAATGTCCCCTTGCCTGACAGGACCCTCATAACGACATTCTCTCCGTATATTGTAGGGATAGTAGATACGCGGATATCATACCCTTTATTCAGAAAGACGAAGGTAAAGGCGCCGTCCTGCGGCAGCCTCGTCTCTGCTATGTCCAGATGGGAGAGGATCTTGATCCTTGACACGATGCCGATGTGGATCGATTTCGGCAGGCAGTGCCCGAACTGCAGAACTCCGTCGATGCGGTAGAAGACCTGCGTCACGTCGGCGGTCGGCGCGAAATGGATATCGGTAGCGTTGTTCCGTATCCCCTCTACGACCAGCATATCCGTCATGGACACGATGTCGTTGCCTGTCGGGGAGCCTGTCGTCTGAATGTCCCTGACGATCTTTTCCATCTGCTGATAGATGGGATTCTCGAGGAAATAGTAGGCCTTTTCCATGGCGTCATAGTAGGCGTCCCTGTCAACGATATAGGTCTTTGCCTGCTTCTTCGTGATGCGCGTTACCGTGTCGATGGCCTTTATGTTGCCGGGCTCCGTGATGCCGATGCTCACCTTCCCGTCCTCCAGGTCGAGGGGGATGAACTGGTTCTTTTCCGCGACGTCTTTCGGGACAAGCCTGAGGGCGTCCTCTGAGATGACGTACTCGTCGAGGTCGACAAATTCTATGCCCGATTGCTCGGCGAGGATCTGCCCCCTCTCTTTCGCCGATAGAAATCCGAGCTTGACGAGAACGTCTCCGAGGAGATCCCCGGTGATCTTGCTCTGGATAAGGGCGATATCGAGCTTCTTATCGTTAATGAGCCCCTTTGCCTTGAGGATATCGCCTATCTTGACAGGTGCCGCCATATTAAAACCCCTCCTACATATTCACCAGCGCCGGCTGGAGCACTATCACAAGCTCGACCTTTCGATCCAGCTTGTTGCGGCTCTTGAACAGGTACCCGAGAAGCGGGATATTGCCGAGAAAAGGGATCTGGTCGTCGGTCAGCGACTCTTTCTGCTGTATCAGCCCCCCGATGACGATGACGTCTCCATGCCTCACCTTCACGGTTGTGCTCAACTGCCGCAGGTCAACGGTCGGCAGCGACAGCTCGACGACCGTTGGGGTCCCTATATTCTTCTGGGTAAATTTCACCAGGTCGGAGACAATGGGCGTAACCGTGAGGGATATCTCCCCGCTCTCGTTGATGTAAGGCAGGATGCCGATGAGGATGCCCGAGAGCACGCTGTTCGTATCAACGGTAAACGTCGTAACCGTTGCGGTCCCGGCAGTGGTCGTAGTCTCTACCTTTGAGATATACGCCTCGTTTCTCCCTACGGTCAAAAGCGCCGTCTGCCCGTTCATGATGTTTATCTTCGGGTTTGAAAGCGTCCTGACCTCGCCCTGTTCTTCCAGGGCCTGCATTGTAAAATTCAGATCTCCTTCGGCGCCCCCGAAGCTCGGGACGCCGGTAATGGTAAAAACAGGGCCGGTGTTCGGCACTACGGTATTGAAACGCGTCGTACCGAAGGTAAAGCTGCTTGTCGTCCTCCCCGCATTCGTCATGAACCGGTCCACCAATCTCCAGTCGATGCCGAACTGAAATACGTCGGAGAGGACAACCTCTATTATCCTCGCCTCGATCATGACCTGCCTGCTGATCGTCCTCTTCACCGACTTGATGTAGTCTTCAACCCTCTGGAGGTTCTTCTTCGAGGCAGTAACATAGATCATGCCGGTAAGCCTGTTGACGGTATACCCCTGCTGTGCCCCCGCAGCGGAGCCGCCTGCGCCTGCGCCGGCCGCGCCTGCCCGCGCCCCCAATATGTTCTCGATGGATCTTTCTATGGCATCCCAGAATTTAAAGGCTGTTTCGTCGCTTTTTATATTCTGCGTTACGCTTCCCTTGATAGATGTGCTGCCGCCTCCACCCCCGCCTCCGCCGCTGGTGCCTCCGGGCGCTATATTCATAACACCGCCGAATATATCTCCCCCTACATCAACTCCGTAGGCCTGCGTCATGGCAGGGTGTCCAAGCTCGAACATCTTCGTATCAACCGCCTTCACGACAAGGAGATTCTCCTGGACCTTATAAAAATAATCAACTGCCGTGAAGATCGTGTTCAGGGCATTTTCTGCGGTTACGTTTTTGAGTGTGAGGTTCACCTCGGTCTCGGGATCAACGCCACTCTCCATGACAAGGTTGAGGCTCGTCGCCTCTGCGATAACATGGAGGACATCCCTGAGGGGCGTCTTTCTTGCCGCGATATCGACGATCCTCGTTTTCAGAGGAGAGAGGTCTTCAGCCACAGGGATAAATTCGGGCGTTTTCGGAGGCGCTGGAGACGGCCTTTCCACCCTGGTCTGCTTCAGCTCTTCGGGGATCTTCACCTCCCTTTTTATGCCCGGCTTTGACAGGCCGCACGACAGAAGGGCACAACATATGCAAAAACAGATAAAGGCCCCTATCTTTGTTACTTTATTGTTATCCATCGCTCCCCCTCATTATCTTTAAGCAATATACCATTTTTATCGATCTTTTTGATCATGCCGCTTTTAAACGTATCGCCCTCCTTTACAACCATTCCGTCTACGATAGCGATCTTCGTGCGGTCTTTAATGAGAACCATGGAGATTCTCTGGCCCTCGCCTTTTTCCCCGCCCGGAGGGGCAAGCTCCGCAAGGCCTACATTAGGGAAATCCCTCTGGGCATCCTGTGCCCCTGAAAAGGGGCTGCTTATTCCGCTCACTATTGCGGGGTCTCTCTCAACTATCCCGACCTTTTCATAATTGAATTGCACAAGCTGCCTCTCATGGGGCAGCAACGAAGGCTTCATCTTCAGCAGGGACATCCCGAATATTACCACAATAACGGCAACGACCGTAACAGCTATAAGGCGGATAATATCTTTAAACGTTCCCATGTCTACCTGCCCACCATTTTTCTTGCAGGAGGATTTCCGGGCGGCGTAGGGCCCCCTGCCGCCTGTGCCTCTTTCGGCAATCTCAGCTCTCCGGCGATCTCATAGGCAACGCGCTGCTGTTCGCTCTTTTTGTCGGACGTCGCAACGGCCGTTTTCCTCATGGCGAGGCCGTTTATGCTGAAGAAGGGGAACTTCATGGCCTGCAATTTGCCGATGTTGTTTACAAACGTCGTGAAGTCGTCGACAAATCCCTTCATTGTTACGGGCAGATTCACTTCGCCCTCCTTCGCGGCAAACCCGGACACGGCCAACACGGTGCTCGGCATGGTGGCCTTAAGGGTATCGAGGCTCACCAGCAAAGATTTCTCGGGCGCATCAACAAAGTAATTTGCCGGAATGACCTTGCCCGATGCCGCGATCGTCTTTTTCATATCCCCGGTAAAGTCGCTTATCTTTATAAGGCTGTTTCTCAGCTTTGTGAGGCTGTTCAGCGTCTCATCCAGCGATCGCGCGTATTCTCCTGTTATTAAGCCGAGCAGCAGGATAACAATGAAAATAGATGCTGCGTACAGGTAGTATGTGAGCAGCTTCTTTAACCTGCCGTCCGTCACCTGCATCTTTTTTATTATTGGGTTTTCCATTTCAGCTCTATTTTAAAATTTTGCATCGCAAGATCAAGCGATTGCGATACGGTTTCAAACTCTTTTGTCTTCTTAAGGCCGTCGATAACGTTCTGATAATTGAGCTGAAGATCGGTAAACGTCTTCGCCTTAATATTGCCCTCGATGGATATGAGGCAGGCCTCCTTGCCGTTGCTTATGGTAATGGCGCCGATGTTCACTCCCGGTATGCTCAGCGTCTGCAGCGAAATAAGGACCTGCTGTATGTCGGGAGAGGTATTGATCTGGTTCATAAAGGTAATGGGCGGCATTACCTTCTGCAGCTCCTTTGAGGTCCTCGTAAAATCGCCGATGATGGGCTGCCTCACACCGATGGTCTGCCGCAACGCGCTGATCTCCTTTTTTGTCAGCATTATATCATAAAGCTTTATACCGATATAGCCTACGCCTATCAGGGAAAATACCAGCAAAACAGCCGTGGCATAGGCAAGGATCTTCCGCTGCGTAAAGATGCCGCGGTACCCTTCGGGCAGCAGGTCGCAGGAAGGGAGCGTCTTTTCGTGCAGTGCAGCCGCTATGGGCGTAATGTATTCTTCTATCGTTTCCTTGAAGGCGGTAACATGCGAGGGGTATTTCATCGCCGCCCGAGGAATAATCGGATTGACCGTGGACTCGCGGGCCTCCGGCCTGTCCCGAAAGACAACCCGTGCCGGGTTCACGCGAAGCGTCTGCCGGCAGTGCGCGATCGTCATATTGATGCTGTCAATGTCCGCGTCGTTCAAGCCTTTCTGGTCTGACTGGGCGACCCTTACAAAGAGGAGCTTTTTGTCCTTCACGAGGAACATCGTCTTGTGGGTTGCCAGGTCAATGACGCCGAGCAACGGCTGGTCGGGCTCTGCATCCTCGGCCTCTATGGTGTTTGAGAGGACGAGGATGTCCGGGTACAGGTGCGTGATGATCTTGTTGTGCCTGTTGAACCGCGAGATCAGATCGTTGATGTCGTCTTTGTTGACCACGAAAAAGAATATATCCTTGAACCATTTGCCCTCGCGCTGCGTCTGCCTTATCGTCATATAAAAAAAGGAAAACTCTTTCCAATCGGTAACCCTTTTCTTTATCTCGATGTCGACGAGGGAGCGGAGGTATTTTTCCTTCGCCGGCGGGAGCGAAATGACGTCCTGGTACATCTCGTGGAAATCGTTGATCACAACAAATTCGTTGTCTGTCGTGGTCGCCAGATAGTGATCGAATTCTTCGCCGGAAAAACTAAATGACTTGTCTACGGAAAGATCGCCATGCCTGACATTTGCATGGATGACCTTTATGACCTCATTCTCAAAACTTACTATTACCTGCCCACTCAATAAAACCCCTCAATGCCGGCATACCCATGTAAAAATACCTCTGAACTCCGAAAAAACGCTGATGATTTAAACCATTTATACCCCTAAGCATATGAAGTGTCAAGCGAAATTAGCCCGCAACGAATCGTATATAGTATATAGTATATCGTATATAGCAGTTTCTATAGAGAAACAATATCAAAACCCAAAAGATGCTCTTATCGCTATAAGTTCTCCTTCTTATTGAACAGATTTTCTCTTTCCCCTCACGACTTAAGATTCACAAATTACGTGTGTTTTGCCGTAAGCGGTATTTCTCGCCGAACACTGAATGCTTGGCGCAGGACGTTTTCCTGGGAAGCTCGATATACGATATACGAACTACGATATACGGTTTGTCATGAACTATGAGCT
>JAGOOA010000042.1:0-1603 GCA_017992765.1 Syntrophorhabdaceae bacterium | reverse complement strand
GCCCATATGTTCATCCCCAACTCGAAGTATCCTGTCCGGATATCTTGCGCTGCGAAGCCGCCCTGCTGCAGGACAGAAGAGATCTTCCCGGGAGAATACCTGTCCTTGTGCTCTTCGATCTCGGCGGGGCTAACGAGCCGCAGGCGGGCCATGAAATGCAGGAGCCCGTCGGTCCACCATGCCGGGGTGGTCAGTATGTAGACGCCGCCCAGCCGCAGGATGCGGCGGACCTCTTTTACGACCCCGGGAAGACGCTCCGGCAGGATATGCTCAAATACCGCAAGCATTGTCACCACATCGAAGTGATTGTCATCAAAGGGGAACTTTTCTTCTCTCTCAATATCAAAGTTTGCGAGGGTGATGTTGTCGCCGCCAGGGAAGGCTGCCTCGCCAACGGCGGCCGTCCTCTCGCCGCTCTGCGCTACTTTGTCGAGGCCGTATCTTTCGACAAAGGACGTGTTGAGAAGGAAATAGGGCGTCGTTCCGCAGCCGATGTCGAGGATCCTCCCGGTGCGAAGCCCGGGCGGGATGAGGTTGTTCGCCATCCCGGCGCGCTTTTTCGCCAGGAATACCTCAAGGAGGCCGTATCCGCGGGTAACAGATTTAGCTCTTGGTTGATGGCTCATAGCTGACAGCTCTTAGCGCATCGTATATAGTATATCGTATATAGTAGCTCGTACAAGGTTCTTAACCTTTCACCTTTTACCTTTCACAGAGGTTCATTTCCTTTACGCTTTACGTGGTCTTTACCAATATCTAATCCAGCATCTGGTTTGCCATGAGCTATGAGCTATGAACTATGAGCTGTTTTTCTCTCATATCCAATAAATATCCACAAGGTCGCCGACCTTTTTAAATTCCGGGTCGCCGGTCACTATTGTCGCCTGGCGTTCAACTGCTGAGGCCAGGACAAAGCAGTCGGCATAGGAGATGCTGTAGATCGCCTTATATTCGGCAGCCTGGAATATCAAGGTATCCGGCGCAGGTAAAATAGTAAAACCCATCCTCTCAATATTGGCAAGGACCTCAATCTTTTTTTGATCGCCGAATTCCCGCTTGGTAATATAGATGATCTCGCCTACATTAATGGCATTAATGAACCTGGCAATATCTCTTTTTCGTATGTCCTCAAGAAGTTTTGCTATCTTTTCGAACCCTTTTTCCCGCTGGAACAGCCTCAAAAGCGCATAGCTGTCAAATACGAAAGGTCTGTTCTTCATGCCGCAAACTCGCCTTTTCTCTCTCTCAAAAGGATGTCCGCCAAGGAAGGCTTTGAAGGCAGGATGCCGCATGCCGATCCTATTACATCTTTTACGGGCGGCACAAGGTACAGGATCCCTCCGTATTCCATCAGTAGGATCTCCTTACCTGGCTCTATCTTATATTTCTTGCGTATCTCCGCAGGTATCACGATCTGGCCTTTGGACAATGTCTTCAAGGTATACATACGTTTAACCTCCTTGCCATTACGTTAAACAATTATTATAATTGTATAACGAATATCCATCTTTGTCAACCGCTTTTTCGGGAACCTGTTTGATGAGATTGCTGCCCCCGCTGGGGGTATTGCAATGACTTTAAGAAATCCTAATATCGAAGCACG